>JAAVDD010000055.1 GCA_014801985.1 Bacteroides sp. | reverse complement strand
TGAATGTCGGCATTCTGAAAATATTTTTATAAGAGGCCCTGAGATAGAAGGGGAAAGAGATCACAGGTCGGACAGATACAGCTACAGAAGGGGAGAGCCGTCTCGCGTTATTATTAGTGGCATCCACTGGCTGGTTATTGAGAATATATCCCTCCGCGCGATCCATAAATATGGAATAAAGGAGCTTGGCAGTGGCTGAAAACCTGTCGGACGAGTATTTCGCCGATAGGGATTGCAGCACCGAGTTTCGATATGGATGACGGTCGGAGGGGAGATTGGAAGAGAGATTATTATAAAACCAATCGGCAGAATAATCGAATCCCCATCCGGCAAGGGGGGTACAAAGAAGGGCTGCCGATGCATATCCCTCGCGTTGGATATAATTCTGGTCAAGTTTCCCGTCGGGATAAATGCCATCGACATCCTGATACCTTGAAGCCGCCCAATTAAACTTAGCCAATCCCATCAGGGAGAATATAGAGGAAAGCTTGGATTTATATCGAGCTTGAGCGAAGAAATTTCGGTCGTGGAGATGCTCATTCGAACTTGGGGCGTAATAGATCACAGGTCCCGGCAATTGACGGGAATTATCATAATAATAGATTTTTGCCGTGAGCGAGGATCCTTCGGTAGGGGTGAAAAGAAGGTTAGCTTCCGTATGCACGGAATTCATCTGCGAGTTGGAACGGCGTTCCTTGGTGGTGTGGTCGCCGTTGAAAAGAGTGAAGGGATAGTTGTTCTTGGCATGAAAAAATTCCCCTAATACCGACACCGACAGATTCGATCCATTTGAATAACCTGCACGTAGAAAAGGGTTATATAGTCCGAATGAACCGAATTTCATCCTTGCGTCCAATTCCAGAGATTTATCCCAAAGGTCGGGATTCTTCAAGGTAGATATGGCGAGTGTGGAGGCTGAGGAGATATTTCGGGCCGGGGTGAAGATGTCGTCATTATCTCCGGCCGAAAGGGTAAGAGAAGATACGCTGTTTAGAGAATATCTTGAAAGGTCGATCTCTCCGCTTCGAAGGTCGGAGAGAGGGACACCATCGTAGGAAACGCCGGTATGCTGCGCTCCGAGACCACGCACTGAGACTGTTTTCAATCCTCCGGCGCCACCATAATCGCGGAGGTTGACACCGGGAAGACGTTTCACGGCATCAGAGATGTCAGTGATTCCTGTCTCGGTTATTTTTTTTGCATCAACGATATGAAAAGGGGAGGCAGAAGAGATGGTTTTGGACTCTTTCTGCGACAACACTTCAAGATCAGGAAGGGATTCCGCCGGAGTCTCTACAGAATCGTTTTCATTGTAAATAGGGGAGTTGCCTGCGCCAAGACAGGCGGCAGAATAGAAAAAAATGAAAAACGGCACAATTCTTTTCATCCTCGTGAAAATTAAATATATATTAATATTTAAGTCTATATATTAATATTGAAAACAGAGGGTCGGACTATTACCGTAGCGGGACTGTCGGGGAATTTCACCCCGGTTCCACAAGTTTTCGGCGACAAAGTTAATTATTATTTCGATAAAAAAAAAGAATGCCACCGATTTTTAATCGGCAGCATTCCAAAACCTATCCCCGAGACCAAGGCTGAATGATTTATTCTGCGGTCTTTTCAGCCTTTTTCTCCATTTTCTTAACGTCTTTCTCGACGCTCTTTTCTAATTCCTTTGCTTCTTTAGAAACTATCTTCTTATCTTTATCGAATTGCTTTTCACCAATTCTTTTTTCAACCTGCATTTTACGGTCGATTTTACGTGCACCGGCCTGGAAGGGATTTGGCTGACTCTGGTTCACGTAAAAATTCTGAAGGAACTCAGTATATTGTTCAGGTGAGAGAATTTTCTTTAGATCTTCAAGATATTTCACGCGAAGCTCTTTTGCCGCAGCCTGCATTTCGGCGCGTTTACCCTGCACGTTGCCTTCAGCCTTTGCCTTTTCCTTCAATTCATGCTTGGAAGCCTCCATTGCATTCTGAAGATCCTGTACCTTTGTTTTCTGCTCGTCGGAAAGATTTAATCCCTTGAAAGGAGAAACCTGAAGTTCCTGACCGGGAAAGACACCATGTTTCCCACCATTGTCGCGGGGCGGCATCTTGCAATCAAATGTACTGGTTCTCTCCTTTTTACAATCCTTCTTATCGCATTTTTTCTGATCACACTGCTCCTTATTGCAGTTTTCAGGATTAGCACATGAAGCGTTTTCTGAAGTCTGGGCAGATGCCGAACCGGCGAAAGCGGCCATCAGCATGAAAGATATACCAAGAATAGTCTTTTTCATTTTTTCAAGTTTATATTAATATCGAAATTTCCTTTGAAAAAGGCAGTTGAGCCATTTTTCATAGTAATGACACTTAAAGTGGAGGAAGAGTTTAACGGATTAAACGATGATTAACTTTTATTAACTAAGGAAAGATGCAATAAAGGGTACAGAAATGAACAAAAACAGGAGTAAAATGCTTTATAAATATGTTTTATAACATAAAAAATTGCTGATAATAAGGAAAATTTTTGTAATTTTGCGGTGTGTTTTCTTAAGTAATACGCTAAACCACCCCGAAATGAAGAAATACGTCGATTCAATATTGTCAGGTTTTGCCATAGGAATTGCGGCCCTCTGTTTTCTTAAAGGAGGACTCTATATAGGGGCTGCGCTGTTTGCTTTCGGGCTTTCAGGAATTATATATTCCAAATGGCCTCTCTATACAGGAAAGGCCGGCTTCTTCAGCAACTGGAAGGAATTGGCATGGCTTGTGCCAATGCTGCTTCTGAATATTGCCGGAACATATCTTGCAACATGGCTTGGTGTGGATATGAATCTTGAAGAGGCAGCCTCAAAACTTGTGGAAGTCCGAGTGAACCGAGGGTTTTTAGGATGCCTGCTTCCTGCAATCGGATGTGGATTCATAATGACAATGTCGGTGAAATTTGCACGTGAGGGGAAGTGGATACCTCTTTTGTTAGGTATCCCGACTTTCGTTATATGTGGTTTCCCACACTGTGTGGCCGATATTGCATACTATAGCATTTTCCCCAAAGAGGGGATGATCGGGGCATGGCTCGGAACTGTATTAGGCAACTTCATAGGTTGCAATCTTCCGACTTACGATCGTTGGCGTGCTAATTCTTGAATCTCTTTACCTCATCAACGCCGGGAATGGCAGTGATATGGGTAATGATTCGTTGAAGTTCATCGTAGGAATGGACACCGAATGAAATGCGGCAAGTCACGATTGAATCAACAGTATCGGTGTGAATGGAGTCGATGGAGAGGTTGCAGGTGTTGGAAACGCAGTCGACGATATCGATGAAAAGATGATAGCGGTCGACTGCACGAATCTCGACAGTGACGGGATATAAGGTCTTACCTTCTTTGTAATCTACAGAGACGATGCTGTCGCCCTGTTGGGAAGCGAGACGGATGGCCTCATGGCAATTACGCTTATGAAGAGTGATTTCACCATCCTTCCCTCTGAAACCGATCACCTCCTCCCCTGGGATGGGGTTGCAGATGGAGCAACGATGAAACTCCTCCTTTGGCTGTTGAGAAAGCCATTGGTTGATATTTTTTCGGGCCTTATAGGTCACGGCATGTTTGAGCCATTCCGGTTCAGGATGCGAAGATGGGGAGTCGAAAACAGTGACCACATCTCCTCGATGGAGCTGAGTCTTTATTGATGAAAGCTGATTGTTGATGCGTGCATACTGGGCATGGAGGCCGAGATGCGTGTGAACCTCAAAGGCGAAGTCAATGACAGTGGCTTTCTGCGGTAGCACAATAGGCTTGCCGTTTGGAGTGAATGTCATTATATCGTCGTTATAGAAAGAGGTGACAACATTTTCGATGAAGTTGGTGCCGTCCTGACCTTGCTGCGCTATGTCACGGAGCACATTGCGGAATTTGTCGATCCATTTTCTGACACTGCTTTCCGAATCATCCTCAGCCGTGCATCCTACCCTCGAATCGCGTGCCATTCGTTCGCTTGAAATATGGACTTCCTGCCAGCGACCGAAATCGGCCATTAGTTTGAGGTGGAAACTTTGATAACCGTTTTCCTTCGGGGAATCGATATAATTGGAGATCCCTCCCGGTTTCTCTTTGAAGCGATCGGTGAGAATGGCGTAGATGCGGAGCGTCATCTCCTTTTCTGAAGTTCCGTCGGTGGGATTGGGAAAGACAATCTCAATGAAATGACGGTATTTCAGATGATTGAAGTCGTCGCCATATTTCTGCATCTTACGGTAGAGACTGTAAGGGCGGCGATAATCGACTGAAACTTGAGCCTCGATGTTGTGTTCGGCAAGTAGCCGGCGTATCTCATCGGTGAATTTCATCAATTGGGCTGCATTGCTGTTACGGTCCATGGAGATGAGGGAATCGATTTCCGCATATTCGTGAGGACATCGGAAACGAAGAGAAAGGTTCTCAAGTTCGGTCTTGACATGATAAAGTCCGAGACGATTGGCAAGCGGGGCATAAAAATAGTCGGTTTCACCGGCAATCTTCATCTGCTTGTCGGGTCGCATGGAGGATAGGGTGCGCATATTGTGCAGACGGTCGGCAAGCTTTACAAGCAGGGCGCGGATGTCGTATTGCACGGAATTGAGCATCTGACGATAATTGTCGACTTGCTTTGAGACGGCATACTTATCTTTCTTCTGCTTGGTGACTACTCTCACCAGAAACGCAACGTCGTCTCCGAAACGCGATTTTATATCGTCGATGGTATATGGCGTGTCTTCCACCACATCGTGGAGGAAAGCGGCAATGATGGAATTGGCATCAAGGTTAAGCTCCCGGGCGCAAATATCGGCTACTGCTATCGGATGCAGAATATAGGGTTCACCGGTCTTTCGTTTCTGAGGGGCATGTGCTTCTCTGGCAAGCTCGAAGGCCTGGCGGATTCTGAGGAGATCGGCCTCTGATACACGGGGAGCGACGGCACGAAAAACTTTTTCGGCACGCTCTTTGATAATTACATCGTAGTTTACAGCCATAATGAAAAAATGAAAGATAAGCCCAAAATTATTAAAAAAATATTTAGATTGCAATAAAGAGCTATAAAAATATTTTCAAGATATTTAAGGATTGTATTTAGGGCGGAGGGATGGAAACATTTCCGTAGATTTATTAAGGATGATTAACATCCTGAATTTCAACGCAAGCGAACCCTCCGGGCTTGCAAAATGTTTTAATAGAGATGAAAAAGTTATCAACATTGTTATTAGTTCTGCTTGCTTTTGCGCTGCCATTACTCACTTGTCTCCCGGGCTACGGGAATGCAGGGAAGACAGCGGAGAGGCAAGTCGAGAACGTCTCCTCTTTTGAGCAGGCGGTGCGGATAATAAAAAAATATGAAGGTCTGCACTCGCCCAAGCATTGGCCTTTGGTAGGCTACGGGCATCTGGTGATGCCGGGGGAGAAATTCAGCCGATCGAAGACTATGTCGGAGAAAGAGGCTGAGGCGTTGCTTCGAAAAGATCTATTGAAAAATTGCGCCGTATTCAGAGAATTTGGAAAAGACTCTCTGCTTTTGGGTGTCCTGGCATACAATATCGGCTCAGGCGCCACGTTAAAATCATCGGTTGTGAAGAAGCTCAAGAGCGGCAACCGCGACATCAAGTCCAACTATCTGGCTCACTCCCGTTATAAGGGGAAAACTCTATCCGGATTAAAGAAAAGGAGGATCGAGGAGTTTGAGGCTCTCTTTATTGATGAAAATGATAAGGAGATAATAGAAGTCGAGACCGAACAGGACACTACTCTTATGGCGGAAGCGGAAAGCCAAAACCAAGAGATGGGAGATGAGGCTAACAGTCTCTTTGCATCTGTCTTCTCTCCGGTGCGTCTGATGCTTGGAGCTTTATCCAACCCTTTCAGGATGGCTACTCTCGGTGGTCCGATTGAAGCTAATCTAAATGTAAGCTTAAAAAACTCAGTAACGAAACTACTATGCGAATCATCTATATAACATTAATTAGCTTTATCGCCGCAGGCACCATATTCTGCGGCTGCGGAAGCCGAACGAGCGCCACGGGCACAGAGCAGGACTCCGCAGCCATGGATTCTCTGCCCGTGGATGTGACCGATATCGTGAAAGCGGTGGCCACGGACGATAGCGTGACATTTTCTTCTCATGTCAATTATCCTCTTGAACGTCCATATCCTCTGCGCGACATTGCCGATGAGGAGGAGATGAAGGCCTACTATCCGGTGTTGGTAGATGATTCACTGAGAAAAGTGGTGGCTCAATCGGCTCCTAAAGAATGGAGTGAGGCTGGATGGAGAGGCTGGACTGTAAGAGATGGACAGTATATCTGGATTGATGGTGATGTCTACGAAGTCAACTATGTCTCGGCCAAGGAGAAGATCCTTAAGGATTCTTTGATAAAGAAGGAAAAGGAATCCCTCCCGGCACGGCTTCGTTCGGGTTGGTTGCCCGAATGGGTGATGGAAGATGTAGAAGAGGGAACTCTCTATCGTATTGATGCAGATTCTATGGCTTTGGCAGTCTCAGGGAAAGAGATTTCCGATGGCGGTTCCTATCGTCTGGCCGTCTATAGAAAGGGTGGCGATCTTAGAAAAGACCCTGAAAGAATCCTTCATGGGAAGAGAAGAATTGAGGGTTCGGCCGGTACGGTGAACTATCTCTTCAGTGAATGTCCCATTAAGGAGGGGAGCGACAGCGTGGAATATGTAATAGAGCTTTATTCTGCTGAAACCGGTGCCCCCAGGCTTCATCACCGAGCCAAAAGGAAGATGCTGGCTAAGAACGACAAAAGACCTGAAAAAGGCGTATCAATGGATACTGTTACCGACCATGACCTTAAAAAGGTGTATTGGCTCGATAAAGTGAGCGATGCAAAACGTGATAGCCTTAAGAATTGATTTTTCGATTCTTTAAGGTAAAAAAGCGGAGCGCTTTAAAGCTGCTCCGCTTTTTTGCGTTCAGGAAAATCATTACCTTTGCATTCCGATAGGAGATATATCTGAATTATAAAATAAAATTTGAGAAAAGATATGAAGTATGAGTATCAGACGCAGGGAACATGTTCCACTGCAATAGAGATTGAAACAAAGGAAGAGAATGGGCGTGAAGTGATAGACGAGGTGCGCTTCACCGGTGGCTGCAATGGGAATTTGCAAGGCTTGGGTGCATTGGTAAAGGGAATGACTCCAGAGGAGGTGATTGCAAGAGTGGAGGGGATACGCTGCAAGACTAAGCCGACAAGTTGTCCTGATCAGTTGGCCCGGGCATTGAAAGATATGATGAAAAGCCGTTGAAATCGAAATCAAAAAAGCACCGATATAGATAAATGGCACCTGTTTCCGCAATGCAGAAACAGGTGCCATTATATTTCATTTCTATACTTTCCTTATTTTTCTTTTGAAGCTTGGAATTCCTGATTATATCCTTCCATAATTGTGTTTATGGCTTTTCCGATCACTTCATAGTCCTCCTTTGTGAGATTTGCCAGAGAAGCACGTATAGACCATTCGGGACCGGCAAAGCCACTTCCGTTGAGAAGAACGACGGAGGTTTCTGAAGCAAGACGAAGCACGATATCGAGAGGCTGATAGTTTTCTTTGAGCCATTCGCAGAATTCCTCGCCGTAACGTTTCTTACCCCAGACCATAATGTCGATTTCCGAATAGTAACCAACTCTGTCCTCATCTTGCACAAGTTTCATTCCGGCCGATGCCCATAGAGCATCAAGACGTTCGTGAATCATCTCCTGCATCTTCTTCTTATAGGTGTCCTCCTTGTCAACGAGACACATGAGGGCAAACATCACCATTTGAATCTGTTGAGGTGTGGAGAGTCCTGCGGTGTGGTTTAGTGCCACTGATCGGGAATCGGCCACAAGACGGTCTATGAAGGGGATTCCCTCAGGTTTGGGAGTCAGGGAACGATATCGATGGAAGAGATCTCTTTGCTGAATCTCAGGCTGCTCGGAAATGAGGCGGTCGAAGATGTTCTCTTTTGCAAGAGCAATAACTGCAAGTCGCCAACCGGTTGCACCGAAATATTTAGAGAATGAATAAACGCAGAGGGTATTCTGCGGGAGTTCATACATCAGTGAGCGGAAATCCTTGGCAAAGGTGCCATAAACATCATCCGTAACAATCATAAGATTAGGATTGTCATTCTTGACAATATCCACAATCTTCTTCATACATTTGTCGGAGAGCTTATAGGATGGTGGATTGGAGGGATTGACGAGACAAAGAAGCTTGACCTCCGGATCCTTCAGCTTCTCAAGTTCTGAATCAGGATACTGCCAAAGATGATATCCCTCCTCATCCATCTCGCTTGCATTGATATTCACCACTTCAAATTCGTAGCGGTCAAGTTCCGGAATTTCAAGGTAGGGTGTGAAGATGGGGGTCATAAGTGCAATCTTGTCGTGTGCATTGACAAGATGGTTGGCCTGAAGGGAATCAAAGATATAGCACATTGCTGCCGTACCACCTTCTGTGGCGAACAGATCATACTCTTTACCCAATCCGGGAGCATTATTCCCCATTTCCTTGGCCAAATATGCCTTTACGATCTCCTCCGACATCTCAAGCATACGGACCGGGGTGGGGTATTCATCACCGATGATTCCTTCAGCCCATTCATATGCGAGGGAATCGGGATCGAGTTTAAGTTCGTTTAGACAGTATTCGATTGCTTCGTGAAGTAAAAGTGCACCGGGAAGGGTGGAATTGACCATAAGGAAATGACGGAGTCTATCCATCGAACCCTCGCTTGCCGGAATTCCGGCTATGCCCGGTTCATCTTTGAAGGTGCGTTCACATTCCTGAAGAGCCCATTGGCCGAGTAGGAAAAAAGCCTGACGGGGAGCGGTAGCGATCCAATCCGGATTGCCGCGGCCGGCATTCAAGAATTGATCGGTGGATTTCCGGGCGTCTCTTTTTGCGAGCTTAATAAGCTCATTCTTTATTTCAAACGGACTCATTTTTGAGAGTTCCTGTTCTTTTTTTCTAAGCGCTTGATTCATCATAGTATTTTTTTATAAAATTTTTAACAAACGAAGACCATCACAAGTCCACACAATATAAGAAGAGTGTTGCCGATTGCATACGTAATGGTGTAACCCATGGCCGGGACGGTGGATTGGAGAGAATCCTGTATGGCACCGAGAGCTGCGGTGGTGACACGGCTACCTGCCACGCATCCAAGATTGATTGCCGGATGGAATTTGAAAACCTTATCGCCGATCCATATTCCGAGAATAAGCGGAATAGTGGTGGCTAAGGCTCCCGCTACAAGCAATTGCCATCCTACCTGCTGCAGACCAGAAACAAAAGTTGGTCCGGCAGATATACCTATCACTGCGATGAACATATTAAGACCGACATTATTGAAAATCCATACAGCTGAATCCGGGATGTATCCGAATGTGGGATGCTTCGACCGCAGCCACCCTAATACAAGACCGGCAATTAGTGCACCGCCGCTCGTGGATAGACTGATGGGAATGCCTCCGACATGAATTGCAATGGCTCCAATCAGAGCACCTATGGCTATTCCCAAACCAATGAACACCATGTCGGAAGCAGTGGTAGGTTTGTCTGCATAACCGATATATGCGGCAATGGAGTTTACATCTGCCACAGGGCCGCTTAATGTTAGTATATCCCCACGTTCAAGACGTGTACTGGCAAGAACCGGAATCTGCTGACCTGCACGCTTGATTGATCCGATCATCACTCCATGAGATTTGGGATCGTTTCGGAAGTCGGCTACAGTGGTGCCGATAACTCTCTTGGAAGCAACCATTACAGGTATTTCCTCCACAGGGAAAGATAGGAGTTGGGCATCGGAAAGTTCGGATCCTATCAAGGATTCATCCTTCACGATAAATTCAGTGCGGCCGGAAAGTACTATTTCATCCCCTTTGGATATGGTCAAGTCAGGTTTTGGATGAGTGGTGACAGAGCCACCTGAACGTACACGCTCCACAAAAAGCCGTTCTCCTTTTGAAGATAGATATTCCTCAATCTCCTTAACACTTTTGGGAGTGTCGAATATGGTATTTTCAGCTTTATATGCACGATACACCACCGGATGCCATGCGTTTACAAGAGCCGGATCTGATGCCGAAGGATCCTGATTCATACTGCGTTCAAGATCTTCTGTCTGCTGGCGCACCTTCTTGAGTCCACCCAGCATCATGGGGCCGAGTGTGCCGAGGATCCATGCGGATCCGATGGTTCCGAATAGATATGTAACTGCGTATGCAACAGGCACAATATCGGTCCATGCCTTTTTATCCGCAGCGGAAGCACCGAGGGTCTGAATTGTATCATCGGCCACGCCGATCACTGCTGAGACCGTCTGAGCACCGGCAAATAGTCCGGCTGCCTCGCCTGCGTTGTAATGGAATAACTTTGCAGCTCCAATGGTGGTTGCGAGCACAATCACGCACATTACAACTGCAAAAAACACCTGTTTTAATCCGGAACCGCGTAAAGAGGCAAAGAATTGAGGTCCTACACTATAACCGATTGCAAATAGGAAGAGAAGAAAGAATACCTGTTTAAGCGGACCGGGGACCCCGATATTGAGTTGTCCCATCAGCACACCAACGAGAAGTACAGAAGTAACGGTGCCTAAGGAGAAGGTCTTGTACTTCAGTTTGCCAATCCAGAAGCCTATACCCAAAGTAAGGAAAATGGCTATTGCCGGATTGTCGCGGAGAGTCTGTACAATCCAATGGAGTATTTCCATAGTAATAAAGATTAAGAATTACGATTCCTGAATCCGTGTAGAGAGGGGAGTGGCCGATTCAGAATCAAAATAGTGAAAATTAAATAAAAGTTTCAAAGAAATAAATCATTAATTAAGACTAAGAAACGTATAATATTATTAACATTTTAATCAGAGTGTTGGTTTGGTATTAAATTATTTTTTGAATTAATATCTCCAAAATTTGGAGATTACAAAATAAATGATTAAATTTGCAGACTATTCCACGAAAGCGTGGTTAGACTTATCGGGGCTGACTGGCTTTGACAGCGTGTAGAAGCGATAAGTAAGCATGCAGAGCTTTGGTGTTCAAGCTCTATAATCGCAAGAGCATCGACCTATAATTGGCGAAAATAACAATTACG
>JAAVDD010000054.1 GCA_014801985.1 Bacteroides sp. | reverse complement strand
TGGTGGAGTGTGTCAGGACTCAGGTCAACGAGTGGCTTGAACGTGGGCTGGAGAGCTATTATCCGGTTCTGTTCGTTGACTGCGTGCACATCAAGATCCACCGTAAGCGCTCGGTATCCACCGAAGCATTTTACGTGGCACTCGCCGTGACGGAAGAGGGCCGCAGGGAGGTATTGGGTATCTTCAACATGCCGACCGAGAGCGCAACAGGCTGGAGTGATATTTTTGATACTCTCAAGGATAGAGGTATTGAAAAAATCGGCCTGCTTGTCGCGGACGGCATCAAGGGACTTGACTCGGTGGTCGGACAAAAGTTCCCGCAGGGCGCCTTGCAGCGTTGCGTCACACACCTGAAACGCAACCTGTTCGCCAAGGTCAATCATGGGGACAAGGGGGCGCTCGCGGCCGATCTGCGCGATGTATTCCGTACCGGACAGCGGGACTATACCGTTGAGATGGCATGGCGCAGATGGCAGGAGATGTGTGACCGATGGGGTAAGGATTACCGTTCGTTCAAGCTGATGCGTAACAATGCCGATTACAAGGCCTACATGACATATCTGAACTACGCCCCACAGATTCAGTCAATGATATACACGACAAACTGGATTGAGCGGCTGAACCGGGACTTCCGTCGTGTAACCAGAATGAGGACAGCAATGCCGAATGAGGAATCAGTGCTCACTCTGATGGGAAGCGTGGCAATGGAGCACAAGGCCTTCGACCGGTTGCTTCCCAACATCACTGCTGACAAGACTCTGTTTCCTGACTGACGGAAACAGGTTTTCTCAGCCGGGGAGCTTTCCTGATAACAGAAGGAGCCGTCAACAATGACGACTCCGGATGACTTTTGGTCATCAGTATGGGCATAGCCATGTTACTGACGGTTTACTCCTAAACAGAACCCGTTTCCTCGGCTGGCTACAACACAAAATTTATGTTTATGAGATAAATTAAAAAATTTTTAATTAACTTTGCTCGTCACTTCTGAGGCAGACTGCCCTCAGACACACTCTGTGAAACACTACCCTTCCTACCGCGTTATAATAGATGAAAAGTAAATCGTTTCATGATGTTAGGTTAGTTTAGTAAAGTATTATGGAAAACACGCGAATGCGGCGAGTCGTGAGACCCGCCGCATTCGTGTTATAAATTAATCTTATGTCTTTTCCTATCAATTACCTATACTCGTCCCAGCTCTTGATCTTTATGTCGTCGATTGAAAGCTCGCAGAATGCCTTTATGAAGGCAGAGGCAAGACGAGAGTTAGTGAGCAAAGGTATATTCAGATCCACTGCCGCACGACGAATCTTATAACCGTTGCTGATCTCGGTTGCGGTAAGATTCTTCGGGATATTCACCACCATGTCAATCTCCTTGTTATGGAGCAATTCAAGGGCCTGTGGACGGCGAGTATCACTCGGCCAATATACAGTTATGGCCGGGATTGCATTTTCGGCTAAGAAGCGCTGTGTGCCCTCCGTGGCATAGATCACATACCCCTTCTTATGGAGCATACGGGCTGCCTCAAGAAGCGCAACTTTCTGATGGGCGTTGCCGGAAGAGAAAAGAATACCCTTACGCGGAATACGATAACCTACGGAAAGCATTGATTTGAGGATAGCTTCGGCAGTATCGTCGCCGATACACCCTACTTCGCCTGTCGATGCCATGTCGACACCAAGCACAGGGTCGGCACCCTGCAGACGGGAGAAGGAGAACTGCGATGCCTTTATTCCTACATAATCAAGCTCAAAGGCTGATTTTGCAGGTTTATCCACCGGGAGCCCAAGCATGACACGTGTGGCCGCATTGATGAAATTCTGCTTCGACACCTTGGATACAAATGGGAAGGAACGTGAGGCACGTAGGTTACATTCAATCACCTTCACATCGTTGTCCTTGGCAAGGAACTGAATATTGAATGGACCCGATATGTGAAGGGCCTTGGCGATCTTGGCAGCCACTTTCTTGATTCTGCGGATGGTCTCTATATATAATTTCTGGGGCGGAAACTGGATTGTGGCATCCCCGGAATGGACTCCGGCAAACTCAATATGCTCCGAGATGGCATAAAGCTTGATCTCGCCCTTCTGAGCCACTGCATCAAATTCTATCTCCTTGGCCTGCTGGATGAACTCAGACACCACCACGGGATGCTTCTTCGAGACGTTGGCGGCAAGTTTGAGGAAGCGTGTCAACTCCTCTTCATTGGAACATACATTCATAGCCGCACCGGAAAGCACGTAAGAGGGACGCACAAGCACCGGGAAACCTACCTCCGCCACAAACTCATCGATATCCTCCATCGAAGTCAACTCGCGCCAACGGGGCTGGTCGATATCCAGAGAATCGCATAAAGAAGAGAACTTGTTACGGTCTTCGGCAGAGTCTATATCCACAGCCTGTGTGCCGAGGATGCGAACCCCGTTGGCATCGAGACGCACGGCAAGGTTATTAGGAATCTGACCGCCTGTGGAGAGAATCACTCCGTGTGGCGCCTCGAGCTGAAGAATATCCATTACGCGCTCAAATGTCAGTTCATCAAAATATAGACGCTCACACATATCATAGTCGGTCGATACGGTCTCCGGATTATAGTTTATCATCACCGGACGATAACCCTGCTCAGCTACAGTCATAAGCGCATTTACACCACACCAGTCGAACTCCACGGAGGAGCCGATGCGATAGGCACCCGAACCGAGAACCACCACCGAACGATGGTCGCCGAGATAGTTGACATCATTTTCAGTGCCGTTATATGTAAGATAGAGGTAATTGGTCTGTGCGGGATATTCAGCAGCCAATGTATCTATCTGTTTGACCACCGGAGTGATACCCGATGCCAGACGACGGGCGCGGATAAGGTCGGTGAGCTGCTCTCCATCCTCCTTCATGCGGTCGCCATAGATGGCGCGACCAATCTGAAAATCGGAGAAACCCTGCTGCTTGGCAGTGCGGATAAGGTCGTCAGACAACTGGTCGAGCGAATCGTAGCCTTCAAGCTCACATGAGGTCTCGTGAATCACCCTCAGTTTCTGAAGGAACCATTTATCGATTTTTGTCAGCTCATGGATTCGGTCGATAGTATAGCCCTTGCGGAAAGCCTGTTCTATCACGAAGATACGCTTGTCGGTCGGTTCCTTAAGAGCCTTATCGATATCGGAGATTTCAGGCAGCTTGTTCTCCACGAATCCATGCATACCCTGGCCGATCATACGGAGGCCTTTCTGAATCACCTCCTCGAATGTGCGCCCTATCGCCATAACCTCACCCACAGATTTCATCGAGGAACCGATCTCGCGGCGTACACCACGGAATTTTCCAAGGTCCCAACGAGGAATCTTGCACACTATATAGTCGAGTGCAGGCTCGAAGAAAGCGGAAGTGGACTTTGTCACATTATTTTTGAGATCGAAAAGACCATAACCGAGACCGAGCTTGGCAGCCACGAAAGCCAGAGGATAACCGGTGGCTTTCGAAGCCAGAGCGGAAGAACGCGACAGACGTGCATTTACCTCAATCACACGATAGTCCATCGACTTGGGGTCGAAGGCATACTGAACGTTACACTCCCCTATTATTCCGATATGGCGTATAATCTTTATAGCCAATTTACGGAGCATGTGATAGTCTTCATTTGAGAGAGTCTGGGAAGGAGCCACTACGATACTCTCGCCGGTATGGATGCCGAGAGGGTCGAAATTCTCCATGTTGCAGACAGTGATGCAATTGTCGAAACGGTCGCGCACCACCTCATACTCCACCTCTTTCCATCCTTTCAGGGATTTCTCCACCAACACCTGGGGAGAGAATGAAAGAGCCTGCTCCACGAGTTTAATAAGTTCCCCACGATTGTCGCAGAATCCCGATCCGAGCCCTCCGAGGGCGTATGCGGCACGTACAATCACAGGATATCCGAGACGGTCGGCTGCCACGATTGCATCCTCCACAGAGCTTACCGCCTCGCTCTTGATGGTCTTCACGTCGATTTCATCGAGTTTCTTCACAAAGAGCTCACGGTCTTCGGTATCCATGATTGCACGGACGGGAGTCCCAAGCACCCGCACATTATGTTTCTCCAGGATTCCGCTTTCATAGAGCTTCACTCCGCAGTTAAGGGCTGTCTGTCCGCCGAAGGCAAGGAATATGCCATCGGGGCGTTCCTTCTCTATCACCTTCTCCACGAAATAGGGAGTGATGGGGAGGAAGTAGATCTTATCGGCGAATCCGTCGGAAGTCTGCACTGTGGCGATATTGGGATTGATGAGCACGGTCTCGATATTTTCCTCCTTCATGGCCTTCAGTGCCTGCGAACCGGAATAATCGAACTCTCCGGCCTCACCAATCTTGAGCGCGCCGGAACCTAAGAAAAGAACTTTCTTTATATCTTTCATTGCTAATTGATTTCCAAATTAAAAAGAGTGGGGCCAAAAGCCGGATAGATGAAAAAGAGGCCCGGAAGCCTATAAGCCTCAGAGCCTTAAAAGTCATAGCAAGCTAATGAATTCATCAAAAATGAACTCAGTATCCTTCGGGCCGCTGGAGGCCTCGGGATGGAACTGCGCAGAGAAGAAAGGCTTGGTCTTATGACGTATCCCTTCGTTTGTCCGGTCGTTCATATTGATAAAATGTGGTTCCCAGTCGGCGGGGATGGTAGTGTTATCCACTGCGTATCCGTGGTTCTGGGAAGTGATGTAGCATTTTTCTGTTCCGGCAAGACGCACCGGTTGGTTATGGCTGCGGTGTCCATACTTAAGTTTATAGACTTTAGCGCCGGCGGCCTTGCTGAGGAGCTGGTTGCCCATGCAGATTCCGCAGATAGGCTTCCCTATCTCAAAAGCCTTGCGGATATTCTCAACGGTTTTCTCGGCAAACTCCGGCGAACCGGGACCATTGCTGATGAAAAGGCCGTCGTAGGGAATAGTGGTGAAGTCATAATCCCAGGGTACAAGGGTTACACGCACTCCACGGCGAGTGAGACAACGGATGATGTTGTATTTAGTTCCGCAATCCACGAGCACCACTCTCTTCTCCCCCTCTCCGAATTCGAGCACCTCCTTTGTGGATACCCGGTCGATGAGGTTTTCCTTGTTAGGGTCATGGAATTCTATATCCTCTCCATCCTCAAAGGTGATTTTGCCAAGCATGGAGCCTTTCTCACGCAGAAGCTTTGTGAGGGCGCGGGTGTCGATGCCATAGATACCGGGTATCTTTTCATCCTTCAGCCATTCGGAAAGGGAGCGTGTAGCCTGCCAATGAGAGGGGGTCCAGCTGTAGTCCTGACATATTATGGCTTCGCAGTGTATGCGCGACGACTCGAAATAATCGCTCACATTAGCCTCTGTCTTCTTATCGGCAGAAGGGACACCATAATTTCCGAGGATAGGGTAAGTGGTAACGAGAATCTGACCCTCATAGGAGGGGTCGGTAAGACTTTCCGGATAACCGGTCATGGCAGTGTTGAACACCACCTCTCCGGCACATGGTTTTTCGTAGCCGAAAGAGAGGCCTTCGAAAACGGTACCGTCCTCAAGAGTGAGGAAAGCTTTTCTTCTTTTTTGCATCTTGGATTAATTTATCAGCCCGGTAATCAATCTGTTCGGGATTCTGAAGAGCCAAGAGGCCGACAGTTTACAAGGCGGCGAACCAACTCTGACAATACCATACTGGCAGTCTATCCATCGACCTTCTAAGCTTTCGGAATGCAAAGTTACTCATATATTCGCTTATACGCAAATAAATCTCCATCCCAAAGGGATTTTTTAAGACCACAGCGCTCCGAATCGGGAAATAACTAACGCCGATACCACGTTTCATAATAAAATCATATCAATCGAAATAGTCTTGAAATCGAAGGGAATCAAATATCTGTTTTTTGTGCTTTATGGAATGCTGGTGGCCACAGGGCCCATCTGCATGATATATATGACCACTCCGGTCGATCCGGGGAATATTGTGTTATGGCTCATCTTGCCTTACGCATTGTTGATTGTGGGGGCCATGACGTTGGTGATGAAGATACTCTATCCCCGTTTATTCATAAAGGGACGCTATCTGTCGTTTGCGCTTTATGTATGGGCATTGTGCTATCTGGTGGATATCGTGGCTCTATATATCGGACATTATTTCACCTCCTACTACCATCTCCCCCATTATCTCAAGAATCCCCATTCCCCTTTACTGCTTCTTTCCACAGTCTCCTCCAGTATGCTCTCAGCCTTGACAATGGCCGGCTTTTTCCTCTGGAGATTCTATGATTATCATCAAGAACAGAACCGTTACGAAAAAGAATACAGTAGGGAAATAGAGGAGAAGACCGAAAGTCTGCGCCGCCGTATAAGAATGCCGGAAATCAAGGCAATGCTAAAGGAGGCGCGCGCCACCCTGAAGAATGATCCCGACCTCGCAAACGACCAGATACTTGACATTTCCGATTATCTTCGACGCAACCTATACCACAAAACCGAGAAGATGGATAAAGGAAATTCCCTCCCTGACCGACATTGGGAAGCGGAATCCTCACGGACCTCCGCCTTCATAAGCGAAAGAAAATGGAGACCGCTACGCCATATAATGATGTTGGGAGTGATAGCCGTCATTTGTTTCGGTCTTATGTTCGACTATCCCGATGAAATCTACATCGACTCCTTCCATATTCAATATAGCCTCACCTTCTTCTGCATAGTGAGCGGACTCATCTATGCCAATATCTTCCTCATATTCCCCTTTTTTCTTAAAAAGAATCGTCATAGATTATATGCGGTCTTGCTACTTTCAATATCATTTACCGCCTTTATAGCCCTTAATGCCGTCTCTTTGGCCTTCGGACCTCCCCATAACCCTTTCGGGATAAAGATGCCATGTTATATCGTGCCGTTCGCCGTGGCCGGTAATATGATGACATTCTTTCTTCTTATGGCCGGTTCAGCGGCAATAGTACTGCTCAGAAGCAATATCCTCGGCAAATGGCGCCTCAGCCGTCTGGAGGCCCGCACAGCCGAGATAGAGTTTGCCACCCTACAACATCAAATCAACCCCCATACCCTATTCAATTTCCTAAATAACATCGCCATTCTCGGATATGACGACCCTGAGGAAGCTGCACGCACGCTTATGAGCCTCGAAGAATTGCTTGACTACATCATAGCCGACACCTCACGGGATGAAACCACTATCGGAGAGGAGGTTAAATTTATCAGGAACTACCTTACGCTTGAAAAATCATCCGGTAGAGCCCTGGAAGTGGAGATATGTTGTCCTGATGCCATTCTCCCCTTTTCCATTCCACCTCTCATGCTTATCCCGTTCGTGGAGAATGCCGTGAAACATTCTCGTTCTGTCGGGAAGGAGAGGAAGATAGAGATAGAATTCCGCCCCACGGACAAGGGGGTGAGATTTATCTGCCGCAATTCATGCTCAGAAGTGGAACCTGAGGAGTCCAATTCCAGAAAAAAGTCAGGAGGATTAGGGATAGCCAATACGCAGCGACGCTTGCAACTCCTCTTCGGAGAGGCATATAACCTCTCCTTCGACCGCACTCCGGGAACATTCACCGTGGATCTGGCTCTCCCCTCTCTTCATGATGTCAAAACCTCAACTTAAGTGCAGATTCGGGATGAAAACTTTTTTCTTATATAGAATTTTCGTGGAATGTCAGTGATTTTTTGTATCTTTGCAAAAATCGCCATTTATTTTATGGAAGAAAGAAATATAAAAGAGCTTCCGGGCCTTGCGGATGTGCATGTGCACTTCCGTGAGCCCGGTTTTTCATATAAGGAAACAATAAAGACAGGTTCGGAAGCCGCCCTCGCCGGTGGCTTCACTGCAGTGTGCACGATGCCTAACCTCAAGCCGGCTCCCGACTCAATGGAAAATCTTGAGCGCCAGCTGGAGATTATCCGCCGCGATGCGGTGGTGAAGGTGATTCCTTACGCCACCATCACACGCCAGCGTCTGGGGCATGAACTTGTGGATTACGAGGCACTTGCCCCTTACGTAGCCGGATTTTCCGATGACGGCAGCGGAGTGCAGGATGAAGAGGTGATGCGACGCGCAATGAAGGGTATAGCCCCGACCGGCAAAATTCTCGCGGCCCACTGTGAAGTGAACGACCTTCTCCGCGGAGGCTATATCCATGATGGTGAATATGCACGCCGACATGGCCATAGAGGAATATGCTCCGAGAGTGAATGGCGCGAGATTGAACGCAATATCCGTCTTGCCGCCGAGACAGGATGCCGCCTGCATATCTGCCATATATCCACAGCCGAGAGTGTGGCGTTAATCCGCGACGCACGACGTGCCGGAATAGAGGTGACTTGCGAAACCGGTCCCCACTATCTCGCTTTCTGCGATGAAGACCTGCAGGAAGATGGCCGATTCAAGATGAATCCCCCTATCCGCTCCGCACGCGACCGCGATGCACTGATAGAAGGGATAGTCGATGGCACCATCGAATGCATCGCTACCGACCATGCCCCTCATTCCGCTGAAGAAAAGAGCCGAGGACTCGAAAAAAGCGCAATGGGTGTGGTAGGGCTGGAGACTGCTCTGGCAGCTGTCTATACCACTCTTGTGCGTCCCGGAATTATATCCTTAGATAAACTCGTGGAAATTATGAGTACAAATCCCCGTCGAATTTTCGGTATCGAAGGGGATCCGGGAAAAGTGACCGTAGATTTCTCTGAAAGTTTCACCGTCGACCCGGCAACTTTCAAGACTTTGGGCAAGGCCACACCTTTCAAGGGAATGGAACTTTACGGGAAAATCCTCAAAACTGAGATCTAAGCAGTTGATAAGAAAATGAATAAATATAGAAATATAGAGACTGTATATACAGTGGTCTCCAACGAACGCCTCACGCATAAGACATGGCGCATGAGACTCAGCGGCGACACAGGCGAAATCACCTGTGCCGGCCAATTCGTCAACCTTCTAATTGAAGGTAAATATCTACGGCGCCCGATTTCGGTGAGTGATTACAAGGAGGGGGAACTGACGCTCCTATACGATGTGGTCGGTACGGGCACAAAGGAGATGTCGGAAATGGCTCCCGGCACAGCAATCAATACACTCACCGGCTTAGGCAACGGTTTCAATGAGGGTTATCCCACTGAACGCCCCGTGCTTCTTGGCGGCGGCATCGGTTGTGCTCCCCTATTGAATCTGGCTCGTAAGCTTCAGGCACGCGGAGTGAAGCCAACCGTAATCTTGGGTTTCAACACTTCTGCCGATGTAGCTATGAAAGAGGATTTCAAGGAGATAGGTATTGACGCCATTATCTGCACCGTCGACGGTTCGGAGGGTGTGAAAGGATTCGTAACCGATGCGATAGCCGCTCTCCCCTTTTCACCCGACTATTTCTACGCCTGCGGGCCGACCCCGATGCTGCGTGCCGTCTGCACATCATTGGATTTCCCTGGTGAGGTCAGCCTCGAATCAAGGATGGGCTGCGGATTCGGTGCCTGCGTGTGTTGCAGCATAGAGACAAAAGACTCGGCCAAACGGATATGCAAGGATGGCCCCGTATTCTCAAAAGATGAACTGATATGGAAATAACAGAGATAAGAGAACGTGAACGCAGCGGCGACTGGAGCGTGGAGATCAGTGGCGTGCGTCTTGACAACCCCGTGATTCCGGCCAGCGGATGCTTCGGATTCGGCTATGGAATGGCGGAATATTATGATATCAACATCCTCGGATCCATCTCTTTCAAGGGAACCACACTTCATCCGCGTTTCGGCAATCCTCTACCACGAGTGGCGGAATGCGAGGGCGGAATGATCAACTCCGTTGGTCTCCAGAATCCGGGTATACATAAAGTGATCAGCGAGGAGCTGCCGAAGATGCGTGCCGTCTTCCACAAGCCCATCATTGCCAACATAAGCGGCTTTGCAATAGAGGAATATGTGGAATGCTGCCGTCTGATCGACAAGGAGGAGCAGGTAGAGATAATCGAGCTTAACGTGAGCTGTCCCAATGTTCATGGCGGCGGTATGAGTTTTGGCACACAGCCCGAAAGCGTGGCTGAAGTGGTGAAGGCTGTCAAGAAAGTAATCACAAAGCCTCTATATGTGAAACTCACCCCCAATGTGACCGACATCGTGTCAATTGCAAAGGCTGCAGTTGAAGCAGGTGCTGATGGGCTCTGCCTTATCAACACTATGCTGGGTATGCGCATTGATCTCAAGACAGGTAAACCGGTAATAGCCAACGTTATGGGTGGGTTCTCAGGGCCTGCCATCTTCCCGGTGGCTCTGCGGATGGTATGGCAAGTGAGTCACGCGGTTGACGTGCCCATCATCGGCTGCGGAGGAGTATCCTCAGCATCCGACGTGAAGGAGATGCTTCTTGCCGGAGCCACTGCCGTGGAGGTGGGAGCTGCTACCCTGCGCGACCCATACGCATGCAAAAGAATTATCGAAGATTTATATAAGAAAGACTGATTGATTGGAATTTAACAGGATTAGCCCCGTCAATCACAAACTAATAAAAAGAATATGAACGCAAAAGATGTAATAATCGCCTGCGACTTCTCATCAAAGGAAGCCACACTGGAATTTCTTGATAAATTTAAAGAGGAAAAGCCATTCGTTAAGATAGGCATGGAACTTTACTATGCTGCCGGCAATGATATCGTGAAAGAGATCAAGCGCCGCGGCCATAAGATTTTCCTCGACCTCAAGCTTCACGACATCCCCAACACGGTGAAGAAAGCCATGAGAGTGCTTTCAGACCTTGACGTCGATATGACCAACGTACATGCAGCCGGAACAGTTGAGATGATGCGCGCTGCCATCGAAGGTCTGACTCGTCCCGACGGGACTCGTCCGCTGCTGATTGCCGTGACGCAGCTCACCAGCACCTCCGAACAGGCTATGCGCGAGCAGCTTCTCATCGATGCCTCCATCGGCGACACCATCATCAAATATGCACAGAACGCCAAGGAAGCAGGACTCGACGGAGTGGTATGCTCTCCGCTTGAGGCAGGTATCGTGAAAGAAGCCTGTGGAAACGAATTCATGACCGTTACACCCGGTATCCGCTTCGCCGATTCAGGCAAAGATGATCAGGTCAGAATCACCACTCCAGAACGTGCCCGCGAAATCGGATCGGACTATATCGTGGTGGGACGCCCCATCACAGCCGCAGAGGATCCGGTGGAGGCATATCGCAAATGCGTGAAAGGTTTCTTGGGGAAATGACCCGGAATGGTCAGACCTGTCTGAAAAAAATTACTGTCATTCAAACACAACAATAACAATGGAAAAAGAGATAGCAAAAGCTCTGCTTGAAATAGGAGCAGTGTTCCTTCGTCCCGATGAACCCTTCACTTGGGCCAGCGGTATCAAAAGCCCGATTTATTGCGACAACCGTCTAATCCTCAGTGCACCCAAACAGCGTAAGATTGTGGAGGAAGCGATTGCAAAGACTGTTAAGGATCTTTATCCGGAGGCCGAAGCCCTGATGGGAACAAGCACCGCCGGAATCGCACACGCTGCAATAGCTGCATGGATTCTCGATATGCCGATGGGATACGTTCGTGGTAGCGCCAAGGATCATGGCCGCAACAACCGTATCGAGGGTAAACTTGAACCGGGTACAAAAGTAGTGGTGATTGAAGACCTCATCTCGACCGGAGGAAGCTGCATCGACGTGGTAGAAGCACTTCGTGAAGCCGGCGCAGATGTACTTGGCGTAGTCAGCATCTTCACATACGGTATGCAGAAAGGACTTGACCGTCTGAAGGCTGCAAATGTGGAAAATCATTCTCTTTCCAATTTCGATACGCTTGTGGAAGTGGCTGCAGAAGAGGGTAGAATAAAGGAGAGCGATATTGACCGCCTCAAGAAATTCCGTAATAATCCCTCCGACGAGTCCTGGATCAACGGCTAAGACTGAAAACGACCTTTTTCTAAATCAGGAAAACAATGAGACATATAATAGATCCGACCGACCTTAGCCGCGAAGAGCTTGACGAAGTGATCGACCTTGCTCTCGACATCATCGAAAACCGCGAGAAATATAGCGAGGCTTGCAAAGGGAAGAAATTGGCAACCCTATTCTACGAGCCCTCCACACGTACGCGCCTCAGCTTCACTGCAGCTATGATGGAACTGGGAGGCAACGTGTTAGGTTTTACCGATGCCCAGAGCACATCTGCATCGAAAGGGGAGACCGTGGCCGACACCACAAAGGTGATTTCCTGCTTCGCCGACATCATCGCCATGCGTCATTTCGAGGAGGGTGCAGCCCTCGTATCGGCAATGAACGCAGGGATTCCGGTTATTAATGCCGGCGATGGCTCTCACAGCCATCCGACTCAGACTCTGACCGACCTTCTCACCATCAAACGTGAGATAGGACGCTTCGATAATATCAAAATCGGCTTCTGCGGCGATCTCCGATTCGGACGCACCGTGCATTCCCTTATCAAGGCTCTTGCCAGATATAAGGGGGTAGAGGTTATCCTTATCGCTCCCGACGAACTCCGTCTCCCGGATTACATGAAATATGAGGTATGCGAGAAGTATGGCATTCCCTACCGTGAGGTTAAAACCATGGAGGAGGTGATGCCGGAACTTGACGTGCTCTACATGACCCGTGTGCAGAAAGAACGTTTCCTTGACGAGGATGAATTCGACCGCGTAAAAGACGCCTTTATCCTCACTCCTGAGAAGCTCATTGATGCCAAGCCCGAACTCCGTATCCTTCACCCGCTTCCACGTGTGAACGAAATCACGGTAGACGTTGACGCCGACCCGCGCGCCGCCTATTTCCGTCAGGTGGAAAATGGTAAATTCGTGAGAATGGCTCTTATCCTCAAGCTCCTTAAATGGGCAGAGGAAGGAGACGACAAGCAGCAGCTCATACCGGAGGGAACGATAGTTAACGAGCATCACTGCTCCAACCGTCGCTGCATCTCCAACATGGAGAATGTGGATCGTCTCTTCCGTCCGGCCACCGACGGAAGCGGAATCTACCGCTGCGTCTACTGCGAATCGAAAGCCGCGAAATAAGCAATCAAAATAGATATTTCAATGATAATGGCGTAGGATGATATGACCATCCTACGCCATTATCATTGTTTCTTTAGGATAAATCAGTTATCTTTGCAAAAAAGATGCGATATGGAGAAGAGAATGGTGAAATATCCGATTGGTCAGCAATCGTTTGTAAGACTTCGCACAGAGAACTTCATCTATGTAGACAAAACCTGTTATATTGAAAAATTACTGACAGGTTCAAAATACTATTTCTTAGGCCGTCCACGACGTTTCGGAAAAAGCCTTTTCCTCTCCACATTGAAATGCTTCTTCGAAGGGAAGAGGGAACTGTTCAAGGGTCTCTATATAGATTCTGCCGATTGGAATTGGGAGCCTCACCCCGTATTGTATCTTGACCTTAATAACCAGCAATATAAGGAAGAGAATAACTTAGATATTCTTATAGAGGATTTTCTATCGACCAGAGAGAGGGAATATGGGTTGCAACCATCCCAGCAAGATCATTCCATCAGATTTGCCGGTCTGATACGGAGAATGTATGAAACCACAGGGAAAGGGGTTGTGATATTGGTGGATGAATATGACAAGCCTCTGGTAAACAACATACACAACCGGCAGAGGTTTGAGATGTACCGAGATAAACTG
>JAAVDD010000053.1 GCA_014801985.1 Bacteroides sp. | reverse complement strand
GGATACCGAGCGCTTACGGTGGATCTTGATGTGCACGCAGTCAACGAACAGAACCGGATAATAGCTCTCCAGCCCACGTTCAAGCCACTCGTTGACCTGAGTCCTGACACACTCCACCATACGGCTGATGCTGGATTTCGAGTAGTGCTGTCCATACAGCTGCGCGAAGACATCGCTGACCTGCTCCTGAGTCAGTCCCTTGGTATAGAGCACCCCTGCCAGTCGGTCACACTCCTCTTCCTGATCACGCAGGATCGCCAGGATCTGAGGATGGAAATTGCCATACCGGTCACGGGGAATACGGAACTCCGGCTTCCGGCCTTGGCCGTAGGTGGAGCCGGGGCGATAGCCATTACCCTTATTGCCCGGGCTACTTCGCAGGAACTCACCACGTTCCGCAACCATCATGCTCTCAAGCATGATTTCCATTAGGTCGTGTAGACCATTTTCTTTCTCCGCATGCTTTCGCATGAGCTCAGAAATTTGTACCTTTGTAAACTGCATATCTGATAATTTAGTTGTTTCGTCACTCCTAAATTACAGAGTTTGGGGCTGACATGCAAATGTCGGCCTCTTTTTGCTTTACTCAGACACACTTTTTGAGACAGTATCGTAGGAAGAAAATTGTTCTATGAGAAAAGTATCGTCGGAAAACTTTGGGAACTCAGGCAGGAAGTATTTATTTCAGAAACTTTGTTTCACTCCCGTAGAAGACCTATTGTTTCTTTTACTCAAGATTTTGATTATCACGATCCCTGATTTTCTTATCAATCCAGAGAGCAGCGTAGAGTAGAAGGGCCAGGTACACAGCCATAATGACTAAGGCTATCGCCCAAGCAAGGCGGAATATATCCACACACAGCCGCACACCGATCAACATCACCAGCACAGCGATGATGATTCGCAGCCAGTCTTTTGTACTCTTGCCGGTCTTGAACACAGATGTAAGTAGCAAGAGAAGCGAAAATATCGCTGTCAAACAAATCAACATTATCATATTATCTTATTTTTAGATTAAGTAGCTGTTCAAATTAAACACATACAATATGCGCAGTTATTTGACTCGTCATAGTTTATTTTTAAGGAAACTCGTCGATTTTCAATTTTGAGAGATTTTGCTTACGTGAAGAAGGAGCATGGCGGGCCATGCGACTGATGAACGGAAGCAAAAGCACCAAAAAGAACAAGCAGATTGTATGGGAGCAGCTTATTAATTTGGTTAAATATAGTAGCGGTTTAATTTGAACAGCTACTTACTTATTTTATAATGCGAATGCGGCGGATCTCACGACTCGCCGCATTCGCATGTTTTCCATAATACTTTACTAAACTAACCTAACATCATGAAACGATTTACTTTTCATCTATTATAACGCGGCAGGAAGAAAATTGTTCTGGACAATCATTATTTTTATCTTAATATTGCGCTCTCAGCCCGTTCTACATCCGAAATATTCTCCTCGTGAGAAATCTTCTTTCCATATCCGAAGGTGTAGGATAACTGAATATCCAGACTTCTGTGGTATCCATATCCGAACCGTTGTATATCCTGTCGGTAATACTGTGTTGATAATACATTCTGCGTTGTCTTCCAATCCGAATTGAACACGTTGCAGGCCATAATCCTTGCCCTCCAGGGACCATGTGCCCAGCCGAATTGCAACTGATATTGGGAAGGATACTTGATACGCATACTGTTTCCCTCTCCAATTGTCTTGGATGGAGCTGAATACCAACCCATAAGGTAAAACTCACCGAAATACCATGTCAATTGTGCCGACCCACTGAAATCCGATAATGAAGAGGCATATTCTCCCGTGAGGTGATAGAAACTGACTTCCGGAGAGACATTCGCAACAAGACGGCCGCCACAGAGTTTCATTGTAACGCTTCCGGAAATCCTACCCATGCTGTAAGAGCCGTTATTTTCATATTTTCGTAAGAGATAACCCTCTTGCATATCAGGGATATACAGTGTCGCAATCCGATTGTTCGCCCGATAATAGTTTCCGGAGAGCGACATCTGCCACCTGTTGTTGGGAATCCAAGCATAGGCAAGATTTGCAAGCTGTCGGTAATAGCTCTTTAGTTCCGGATTTCCGGCATACCATATTATCTCGTCCTGTCTAAGGAGAACAGGGCTTTTCTGATATGTCTCCGGTGTCTCCATTGTTATTCCCCAGGATACTTCTATCCTATGCCTGTCGGTAGGGGAGTAACTGCCGAATATGCTGCCCTGCGGATAATTCTCAGTGGTCCGGGAACCAGTCATATCTGTTTTCACCAGTCCCCAGTTAAACATCCCGCCGATATTCCAGTTATCCCTTACGTGCATATACCTTGCTCCTACACTGTATGCCTGAAGGTTATATTGCTGTTTCGAAGGGCTGTCTCCGGTGTAATCAACACCGATCCTGCGTAAAGCCACATATATGAAAGGGGAAAGGTTGTTATGTTGGTTGGGGGTCCATAAAAGCCAATCGGTCAGAGAGGCATGATGCGAACGTTCGGTGGCATTGTTTGTGATGTCGAGTCCGTCGGAGAGGCGTAAGTTTCTCGCCATGTTATGGCCGAACTCATATTCTCCCATGATGCTCATGGAAAGCTTCTCATTCATTATTAGGTCGCATAGCAAATCATACCTGAAACCATCGTTGTCGCCTGACGATTTTACTTCCGTGTTTGAATAGGGGAGGATATTGTCTATGTATGAAACCTCCGACTCTGAATCGTTCTTAGGCATCCTGCTTCCGACATAAGATACGGTGTTCGAAAGGGTAAGGTTATCAGAAGAATAGAGGGAACGGAAAGATACATTCCCCACATTCGATTTCCTCTTGGATGATAGGGTGTGGTTTTGGCGGATTATTTCTTGCTCTGACCCATATTGCGGATTGTCCAGGGTGAAGACTTCCGTCATATCGGTTCCTATTCTGGAGTTTGATGAGAAGCTGTCGGCTGCCGATAAGTCAAAGGTCATTCTCTTATATTTCATTTTAGAATACAGTCTTCCTCCAATCTGGGTCTCCTCGATGCACCCTGATGCAGTAAGCTTCGTATAGCCGCCCCACTCATACTTCTGCATTATGAAGTTTATGACAAACTCAGCCCCGTGGAATCTTGGGTCTTTGGGAAAAACGAGATATTCCACCCTCTTGACATCGGTTGTCAGCATCCCCTGCACGTCTTCTGCGGAGGCTTTCACGAAGTCAATGAATATTGAAACATTTTTACCTGTGGTGGTTGTCACGGCGTCGGAAGCGGGATTGACATTAAGCTGTGGGATTGCCATGTGCAGCAGCAGCGAATATCCGTCGGATGCTATATTCTTTTGTCTTGCTGAGGGTATGTAGGAAGCTCCGTGTACACTCAGAGAGGCTGTCTTTGATTCCACCACAACCTCGTTCAGATCTGTTGTCATAGTTGAGTCCTGTGCTGCATTCCGGGCTGATGCCACTCCCCGTTCCACCCTTATCCCGTACTTATCGTTGGTTGGGATGGAATCTTGAGCGTGTGCAGAGAGTGAGAGGAGAGAGGGGAGGATTAAAGCAAGGGAACGCATAGTTATGGAGGTTGGATGGGTGTGGATAAGCAATGTACTACATACATCATTGAATCCGGGTGCAAAGTTAGTAATTTAATTTGATACAGGGGGTATAATTTATTATGGAAAAATTACGGATACAGATTGTTTTATCCATATCCGTACTTATCTTTGTGATAGAATAATAATTCAGTGATAATCGGTTTCAATGAAGTCTACCACTTCGGAGGAGGCGAATATGGATAGATTAGAGACGTCAGATAATGATATATCACTCCCCATTTGCACATTGATACTTCCTATGGGATTATCGATAAATGCACGTTTGAATTTTAAGAAACTTTTTCTGTCGGTTTTCTCATATTTGTCTGCAAGATAAACAATTCCTATCGGCTTTGAAGAATTCTGTATTCCATTGGCAACAAAACTATATTCACCATCCGACGCCGATGCCTCAAGTATCAGTCCGGGTAGTCCGTCGAGTTTCCAGGGCCCATTGGAGACAGGAATGTCGGGAGCGAACCAAGCACACCATTCCCGACCATGATAATCTGTGGTTGCCAGGAAACATTCATATCCCAGGATCTCTTTTGTTGAGTCTGTTATTGTCCATGACCAATCTTCAGGGGTCTCTTCATAATAGTATTGGTCAAATCCGACAGAATCATAATATGTCAAGGACCGGGGTTGCGAGGACTTCACAATATAGTAAGTTCCGTCCTTACCGGGCATATCATCGAAATTCCCTTCACGGACTGCCGCACGCATCATTTCATTTAATTTTGCAGCCCCGTCGGGGGTTGAGTTCAAAGAGTCGATATATTCGGTTATAGGTGAAAAGAACTTTGATTCTCTTGGGTTGCTGAGCAGTATGTAGTGGTTCTGAACGTCAACTTCTCCATTTTTAAAATTGGGAGAAAGCGCCGTGTAACTAACCTCGATGTCTGCTATGTTCTGGGAAAACATTGTGATTGTCACAAAACATACGATGATTGATGCAACTAATCTTTTCATTTTTTTAGGGATATTGATATTAATAAATCGCGTCCACGCAGCCAACGCCGACTTTCAAAGGAGTTGAGCTGATTGTACGTCATATAATTGTATATCTTTTGATTGAAGATGTTGGAAAGTGACACCGCCAATTCCAGCCCTCTTATGGGCTTGTAGATAACCTTCGTGTCAAGGAGAAACACATTTTTGAAGTTACCGGCGTTCAGTTCGTTGCTGTAATGTTCGCCGCTGATGTGCCATTCCCATTTTTTAAGTGGCCTTATATTGAGAAGTAACTCATTTTCAATGCTTCCCAACCAAGGGGCATTCATGGCGTTCATCTCCAATCTGCTTGATACCCATAAGAAGCGGTAATCAAAACTGAACCAACGGAGTGGAGCACTATTAATCTTGGCACCGACCGACCATGAAGCACCGACAGAGTAGACTTCCTGACTCTGAGACAACAGATGAGATTCATGCCGGGAGTAGGAGCCATTGATATTTGTGCTTCCGCGTATGAAATCAAGGGTTTTGCCGATGCTGCCGTTTGCTATTAGCGTCTCTCCATTGCTCTTTGCAGAGGAGTAGGAATAGACCACGTAATCGCCATAAAGCTGCTGGGCCAAAGTATATGGATTGTGGCTCCACGACTGCATTACAAAGGCATTGGCAAACAGTCCACTCCGTGTATGTTTATACGCAACGTTGGCAGACACATTCTGCGATGTGGAGTTATAGAAATCATCCACCCCGCGATGGAAAGAACGATAGTTCGTCATCACATATCCGGGTTGGATGAGGCTTAGATTCATCGGTGAGCGTCCTGTGCCCCCTCTTATCCCCAGCGAGAAGTGGTTGTTGGGTTTCCAGTTCATACCTATTGAGGGGGAAAAATACACCTCGTTACGGTTCGCGATGGCCTTGTTGAATGTGTAGTGAGTGAAACTTATCGGAGCATTGAGAGTGAAGTTGATGCGTCTCATCCAATATTCAAACTTTGGAATGGCATACACCATGAAATAATTTGTGTTCAGAACGTTTGTTGTCTCCCCGATTGATTCCGGTATATCCGGCAGTACGGTATTGAGTGTGCGGAAATATCCCTTGATTCCTCCCTCCAGACTGATTGAGAGTCCCTTTACTGAGAAGGTGTAAGCTGCACTCTCATTCGTGTGGAGGGCGTGATCTTTGATATGCTGGTGCATAAGGTTTTCATTCGTCATTACAGAAAGACTCTGAGGCATGGATTCCCATTCGTTCACGCTCTTGAATGTGACGAGATGTTTCCCCTTGAATCGCTTTATGAGCTTGAAATCGTTGCCTACATAATAGTCGGGAAGCGATGCGGATTGCTCATTCTGTAAGGAACCGCTAACACCAAGAGTCACATCATCCCAGTCAATATCGGTTGTCAGTGTGTTGTTGATGAATGCAGTCTTTTGGTTTAGCTCATATATAAACTTGCCCGACAGCGAGTTAGATTTATCCGCTCCATTGCAGCTCTCCGTCACGATTTGAGTCCCGTCATCAAGAAAATATGTGGTAATGTTTTCAGCATCGGCTATCACCCTATTGAATGAATAATCAATCTGAGCCTTGAACTCACCGCCTCTTGATTTCCATAGGGAATTGGTGGATATAAGTGCCGAACGATTGAAGAGTGTCCGTTTTCGGCTGAGATCCGGGACTTCCGGGAGTGAGATGCTGATATATCGGCTCAAATTTGTACCACGGCCTGAGCTGAAGAAATCAGTGGATTGCGACGATAGCTCTTCCCCTATGTTGTTGGTCTTGAATGTCGTGATATTCTGGAATCCCGGCATCACCGCCATCACGAACAGCTCTCCACTCCATATTCCACCTTGGGGTTGCCATGAATAGCCACCTCCGGCATCACCGTGGAGGGTCCATGTGGCTTTCACTTTATTCTTAAGTTTAAGATTTATGGCTGCCTTGTCGGAGAAGGAGATGCCGGATAATACCTGCATCGGCTGATGGTTTTCCATAACCTCTATACTCCCGACATCTTCATGGCTTATACCATTGGTGGCAAGGCCATATTTGCCGCCAAGAAGATCAGTTCCTTCGATATAGAACTTGTTTATATCCTCCCCCTGATACTGTATTTTTCCTGAACTCTCGACATTTAGGCCGGGCATACGTTTGAGCACATCGCCAATTGAACGATCCTGTCCCTGCGCAAAACTTCCTACATGATATGTGATGGTATCTCCCTGCTCCCTTATTCGGTCAGCCTTGACAGTCACCTCCTTCAATAGGGTAGTTCCTTGTTCCAACTCAACCACTATTGGAAATGTAACGCTGTCAAGAGGGATGGATTTTTTTGCGAAACTCATCATCGATATCTCCAATCGACAACCGGATATGGATGGAAGCGACATTGAAAAACATCCATCGGTTTTGGAAGTAGTGTATGTCTTGATTTTCCCATCTGTTCCCTTGACAATCACTGAAGCTCCGGCCAATGGCTCATTGGTTTCATTGTCTACTACCGTCCCCGACACATTGATCTGGGCAGTAGCAGCATGAGCAAAGATCCCGCATATCATAACACTTGTTAACCGATTCATGTCCAATAATTATCTCATAATTAGTTTCGCATTATTTTGCGCAAAGTTAGTGCATTCAAATGACATGTCCAAAATATTTCCTTTTTATTTTATCTTTTATAGAAATGGGGGAATGAGGAGGGAAAATAGGGTAAGAAGGGTATCGTCTAAGCTTTGAAAATTCTATAAACGCGCGTGATTGCCCGCAAAATTCTGTTTATTCGATTCTCAGACGCTTAGAAAAGCGATATTTTTAAATTAACATCTTATATTCCAATATTTTATAAGGTTTATTTACAGAGGTCGTAATTTCAACGAAATAGAATGCTATATTTTGAATTTTTTTTACTAAATTTGTGTGAATTACCAAAGAATCCACAATTATGCAAAATATTGCAGATTGTATTTTGATGGTCTAAAATATTGCCTAATTATGTTGGAATTTTTTACAGAAAATGTTGAGATGCCTGCTCTTGATTTTTCAAAGATTGAGAGCTGGGTTGAGATGGTAGCCAAGGATCACGGATACGAAGTGGGAAATCTCACCTACTGTTTCTGCGATGACCAATACATCCTCGATACGAATAGGAAATTTCTGAATCATGACTATTTCACCGACATCATAACTTTCGACTACACACGGCGTGGTAGGGTAGGAGGGGACATGGTTATTTCCCTTGATACTGTCCGTACTAACGCCGAGGGTTTGAACGTTAGTTATATGCAGGAATTGCTGAGGGTGATTATCCATGGAGTCCTTCATCTCTGCGGCATCAACGACAAAGGCCCCGGAGAAAGAGAGATTATGGAGAAGGCCGAAAACCGTGCCCTCCGTTTCTGGCAGGAGATGGGGAAATCTGAAATTTAAAGATGAACAGATGAAATTTGATTTTGATGTTATTGTGATTGGTGCCGGACATGCCGGATGCGAAGCGGCAGTAGCTGCCGCCCGTCTCGGTTGCTCCACACTTTTGATCACAAAAGATATGAACCGCGTGGCACAGATGTCCTGTAATCCTGCTGTCGGTGGAATTGCGAAAGGGCAGATTGTTCGTGAGATCGATGCCCTCGGAGGAGAGATGGGAATCGTGGCCGATACAACCGCCATACAATTCAGGATGCTCAACCGCTCAAAAGGTCCGGCCGTATGGTCACCGCGCGTGCAGAGCGACCGCGCAAAGTATATCGACAAATGGCGCGAGATTCTTGATGCAACTCCCAATCTCTCCATATTCCAGGATACCGTGGTTCGGCTTGATATCGATTCTGCGGAAGGGGAGTTGCCCGAAGTTACCGGAGTGGAGACAGCCCTTGGCTTCCATTTCAAGGCCCGTCAGGTTGTGCTCACTGCCGGCACATTCCTTAATGGCCTCATGCACTTCGGACGCACGCAGATTGAAGGAGGACGAATAGCGGAGGATTCATCGAAGGGTCTTTCCGATCAGCTTAAGCAGATGGGATTTGAAGTCGGACGTATGAAGACCGGTACACCGGCACGAATCGATGGACGCACTATCGACTTCTCTCTTGCCCAGCGTCAGGATGGCGATGACACTCCCGAATATAAGTTCTCATTTCTTCCGGGAGTGAAACGCACGCTCCGTCAACGCCCTTGCTGGATTGTGCATACCAATCCGGAGACGCATCGGATACTTCACGATAACCTTGCCGATTCACCCTTGTATAACGGACAGATTCAAAGTATCGGCCCCCGATATTGTCCGAGCATCGAGACAAAGATTGTGACATTCGCCGACAAGGAGAGTCATCAGCTTTTCCTCGAACCGGAAGGGGAGACCACCGAAGAATATTATATCAACGGCTTCTCAAGCTCGCTTCCATGGAAGGTTCAGGTCGACGCCTTATCCGAGGTTCCTGCCCTGCGCGACGTGCAGTTCTATCGTCCCGGTTATGCAATAGAGTATGATTATTTCGAGCCTACACAGCTCACCCATGATCTGCAGACCAAGCTCATCCGCGGTCTATATTTCGCCGGGCAGGTGAATGGCACCACCGGCTATGAAGAAGCCGCCGCCCAAGGTTTGATGGCCGGAATCAATGCCGCCAGAAGAAGCAAGGGGCTGGCGCCAGTGATCTTGAAAAGGAATGAGGCATATATCGGAGTGCTTATCGACGACCTTGTCACTAAAGGTGTCGATGAGCCATACCGTATGTTCACCTCGCGTGCCGAATATCGTATACTCCTGCGTCAGGATGATGCCGATATGCGACTAACTCCGATAGGATATGCCATAGGACTGGCCACTCCGGAACGTCTCGATGCAATGCAGACGAAGAAAGCACAGCGCGATTCCCTGATAGAATTCTGCCGTGGATTTCTTGTCAAGGCCACTGAAAAAATCAACCGTCGGTTTGAGGAATTAGGCACTGCGCCTTTGACTGCCTCGCTCCGTCTGATTGAATTGCTGAAGCGGCCTCAATTGAATTTTGAGATACTGAAGGAGCTTATCCCTCGACTCTCATCACGCATAGATGATGTGGAGGAGGGGAGAAGAAAGGAGATCGTAGAGGCTGCCGAGATCCTTATAAAATATGAAGGATATATCTCCCGCGAGCGCGACCTTGCCGAGAAGCAGATGCGTCTCGAATATGTCAAGATTCCTGAGAATTTCGACTATGCTGAGATCAACGCTCTCTCCACCGAAGCGCGTCAGAAACTCGACCGGATTCGCCCTGCCACCATCGGGCAGGCATCACGTATCCCCGGAGTATCTCCTTCAGATATCAATGTGCTGCTCCTACTGCTGAATCGGTAGCCGGAGTTGTCGGATTAGTCAGACCTGTCCGACAGGTCCGACAGGTCTGACTAATCCGACAATCCCTATTCCTCCGATTCCTCTTATAGTCCTTCTTCAAAAGTTAAAGTAAATTCTATGTTCCACGTGGAACAATTAAAGGCTAAACTTTTGGAAAAGGGGAGTTTACAGATAGGGTCTGAAAGTAAATTTTAAGAAAGAAAACTTAAACCATAATAAATTTAATAAGCTATGACAATAGAGGAATTGAAAGAATCCATACGGTGTGTTCCCGACTTCCCGTCGAAGGGTGTAATGTTCCGCGACCTCACCACTCTCATCAAAAATGGAGAAGCTCTCCAGGATATGAGCCGTCTCCTTGCCGACCTTTACAGAGATAAGGGCGTGACTAAGGTAGTGGGGATAGAATCGCGCGGTTTCATCGGTGGCTCCATCCTTGCCTACGAATTGGGCTGCGGTTTTGTGCCGGCGCGTAAGCCCGGAAAGCTCCCTGCCGTGACTGTGAAGAAGGCGTATGCAAAGGAATATGGCGTGGATACAATCGAGCTGCATAGCGATGCGATTTCATCGGAAGATGTGGTGGTGCTTCACGATGACCTCCTCGCCACGGGAGGCACAATGCGCGCCTGCTACGATCTTGTAAAGTCGATGAATCCGAAAAAAATCTATATCAATTTTATCGTCGAACTTGAAGGTCTCAATGGCCGCGAAGCACTCCCGAAAGATTGTGAGGTGACATCGCTGCTCAAATTCTGATAAGAAAAATCTGAACTGAAAATGGAAAAAATGGATGAGATGATGGGGGAGAATGCGGTCGAAAAAGCTGATGCGCTCCGCGAGGAGGGACGCCGGGAAGTGGAGGACCTGCTCACAGGATGGGGACGCAACATCGATGAAATGGGTGGTTTCGGCATCGAAATCACCCCCGATCGCACTCAGGATGATCTCCGGAACAATCGTCCCGGAAAACAGCTCCGGGAGAAAATATTGAATCTTCCGGATTCTCCGGGAGTATATATGTATATCGACCGTCATGGGAATGTGATATACGTCGGGAAGGCGAAGCGGCTCAAGCGTAGGGTCTCTTCCTATTTCAACCGCCACCACGATGTGATACGCACAAATCTACTCGTGCGCAATATCGTCGACTTGCGCTTCATTGTCGTCGCCACAGAGGAGGATGCCCTCCATCTGGAAAACGCGATGATAAAGGAGTATCAGCCCCGCTACAATGTGCTTCTTAAAGATGATAAGTCATATCCCTGGATAGTTGTTACCAAAGAACTGTATCCCCGTGTGTTCATGACTCGCGAGAAGGGGCTCCCTGCAAAATACTACGGCCCCTATAGCAACCAGCATTCCGCCAAGGTGGTCCTCGATCTTATCCGCGAGACATATCCGCTGCGGAGTTGTCGCCATGCCCTCGACGAGAAAAGCATAGCCAGAGGAAAATACTCTCTCTGCCTCGATTTCCATATTAAGAAATGTGCCGGGCCATGCCGTGGTCTCATCAATCCTGAAGACTATGGAAAGTATATCGCGCGCGTGCGGCAGATTCTGAATGGAGAGACCGTAGAGCTTGAACGCGCTCTTTTGACCGAAATGAATGAGTTGGCTGAGAATTGGAAATTTGAGGAGGCGCAGGCCGTCAAGGAGAAATATGAGGCTGTCAGGAGTTACAATGCAAAGAGCGTGATAGGGGAGTCGAATGCAGATGATGCCGATATGTTCGCTTACGTGGAGAATGAAGCCCGGGCTTTCGTCAACTTCATGCATCTCCATCGTGGAGCCGTGACGCAAAGCCTCAACCTCGAATATCGTCGCCACAAGAATGAGACCACTCCCGAAGAGATTCTTTCCATGGCTATGTCGGAAGTGAAGTCGCGCTTCGACCGGGATTTCAAGGAGGTCATTGTGCCTTTCCTTCCCGATGTGGAATTCGAGGGGGTCACCTTCACAGTGCCCAAGAAGGGAGCCAAGAAGAAGGTGCTCGATGTCGGAATGAAGAACGCACAGCAATATATGAAGGATGTGGAGAAAGCTGCCGAGAAGATGAATCCGGAGAGGAGTGTGGAAAAACTGATGGCGCAGATGAAATCCGATTTCCGGCTCAATGTAGAGCCGAGGCATATTGAATGTTTCGATAACTCGAATATACAAGGCACGAACCCTGTGGCAAGCTGCGTGGTGTTCCGCAACGGCAAACCCTGCAAGCGCGACTACCGCCATTTCAATATCAAGACCGTGATCGGCGCCAACGACTTCGCATCCATGAAGGAGATCCTTCATCGCCGTTATACGCGCATGATGGCCGAAGGTGAGTCTCTGCCGCAACTGGTAGTGGTCGATGGAGGAAAAGGCCAGCTCAGCGCCGCTGTCGAGGCATTCGATGAAATGGGGATAAGAGGAGAGGTTGCGCTCGTAGGTATTGCGAAACGTCTTGAGGAAATCTATTTTCCCGGCGATTCCCTGCCTCTCTATATCGACAAGAAATCACCGAGCCTGCGCGTGATTCAGGCTCTCCGAGATGAGGCCCACCGTTTCGGCATCACCCATCACCGCAACCGCCGATCGAAGGGGCAGGTGGTGAGTGCGCTCGATTCCATCCCAGGCGTAGGTCCCGTCACTGCAGCCGCGCTAATGAAACATTTCAAGAGTGTGAAGAGGCTTAAGGAGGCCGGAATCGAAGAGATTCAGGACGCAGTGGGGAAAGCAAAAGGAGAAATTATCTTCGGCCATTTCCATCCGGAATATTTGAACAATCAGAATAATCCTTCCAATTCCTCCGGTATCTCCAATTCTTCTGATCCCTCAAATTCCCTCTGATTCCTCCGGTTCTCATTATATGTTGTAAAACATATTATTTTTAAATCCAATAATCATAATAATTTTGTAACTTTGCCCCAAATAGCATCATGTGAAGACATAAATGCAAGTTTGTGCCTAATATGAAAATATAATCTCGCATTTAAGCAGATGGCAGTCTCTTTTCAGAAGATGAATCAGAGGAAGAAGCCATATCATTAATCAAGTCATGAAATCATATTAATGCTTAACTAAATCATAATTTTACTCATGAAGAAAAAAATTCTTTACAGTTTGATGTTTGGAATGTTTGCTGCTCCGAGTGTCTTGGGTGCCGATTACGGTCTGCCCTCAGGAATCCAGCAAGGAAACATTCTTCACTGCTTCAACTGGCCTGCAAGTGAGGTTAAGGCTGCTCTCCCGCAGATTGCTGCCGCAGGTTTCGGATCTGTGCAGCTCTCCCCCCTGCAGCGTGGCGATGTAAAAACCGGCTCCCCTTGGCACGACCTTTACCGTCCCTATGACCTTGCTTTCAAGGCATCGAGCTACTGCTCTGAGCAGGATCTGAAGGATCTTTGTGCTGCAGCTGCTGAGTATGGAATTAAGGTTATCGTCGATGTGGTGGCAAACCACGTTGACAAGACTGCCGGCTATCACGACACGTGGTGGGATTCTAACAACCGTGTACGCTGGGAGGGAGGCATCAACTACGGAAACCGTTACTCCATCACTCATGGACAGCTTGGTGATTACGGAGATGTCAATTCCGAACATTCCGATGTATGCTCGCGTGGAAAGGCATATGTTGAAAAATTGAAATCTTTGGGTGTAAAGGGTATCCGCTGGGATGCCGCAAAACATATCGGTCTCCCCTCTGAAGGTTGCGATTTCTGGTCAACTGTTACGTCTGTTTCCGGCGTATGGCATTATGGCGAGATCCTCGACAACCCCGGACCTGATGCCGGTGTCATTAAGGAATATGGCAAGTATATGTCGGTCACCGACAATGAGTATTCCAACTACGCGGCTAAATCCAATGGCGGTATTCCGGGCGGTTACGGCGGTTCCTGGGCCGTGAACTATGGTCTGGGGGATAAGGTGGTGTATTGGGGCGAAAGCCACGACACATATTCAAATGATGAATGGAGCCAGAACGTCGACCAGAGCGTTATCGACCGCGCTTACGCCGCATACGCATGCCGTAACGAAGCCACCGCGCTTTATCTTTCACGTCCGAATGCAAAGGGCTTCGACAATATCAAGGTAGGTAAAGGTTCAACAGCCTTTACTTCGAAGCATATCTCGGAGGTGAACAAGTTCCGTAACACAATGGTTGGAAAAGCCGACTGGTGTGAGGCCAACGGAAATACATTCTGCGTGACACGTAAAGATGGCGGTGCTGTAATTGTCATGAAGGGTAGCGGTAATGTTTCTGTGACAAACGGTGGCGGCTATTGTCCTGCCGGCACATATACCGACCGCGTGTCAGGCGGCACCTTCACTGTAACTGCCTCTACTATCTCCGGTAATGTTGGTTCGAGCGGTATTGCGGTTATCTATGCCGATGGTATTACTCCTACCCCCACACCTGATCCAACTCCCGACCCGACTCCGGATCCCGTCCCCTCAGGAGATATGTATATTCTCGGAAATATAGATGGTCATCAGTGGACCACCACTTCCGGTGCAGCCATGACATTGACCGACGGCAAATATGTGGCAAATGGTGTCAAACTCACTGCCGCAACAGGTGAGACCACTTGCTATTTCAATATCACTGACGCTCTTGGAGCTACCTGGGATGAACTCAACATGGTAGCCAATCGTTACGGTGCAGCCACAGAAGGCGCCGCTATCACCCTCGGTACTCCCGCCACTGTTGTGAAATATGCCAACGGTGTGGATGCTTCAGGATGTCTTTCATGGACAATAGCAGCCGGAACATACGATTTCACATTCAATCCTTCTGCAATGACGCTGACTGTGGTCAATGCAGGTGACACTCCGGATCCAACTCCCGACCCGACTCCGGATCCCACTCCCACCCCCGGCACTTTGACTATCACCGGCGACTATAACCTTGCTTACAGTGGTAATCTTGAAAAGGTCTATTATTGGGGTACAGGCGTGAAAGCTCCGGAATGGCCTGGTGAGACTATGGAGACTGCCAAGGGTTCCGATGGTAATACCTACAAAGTATTCAAGGTTCCTGCCGGCACTGAGAATGTAATATTCGTTACTAATGGTGATGCGGATAAGACAATAGACCTTGATTATACAGGTGCATTTGTAATGGATAACAACGGCGCAACATCCACTGCCGTGACATTCATCGGTGCTACTGATCCTACCCCCGATCCGGATCCTACTCCCGATCCCACACCCGATGAGGAATACTATATCTACTTCGATGATATGTCCAAATCTGATGTTGCTGTATGGGCATGGGGTGCAAATGATGTCAACTGTACTGCCAGCGGAGTATGGCCTGGAGATCCCATGACTCAGAAAGATGGTAAGTATTATTGGGTTCTCCCCGAAGGTAAATCAGTGCCGACAAACATTATCATCAGCTGGGGATCTCATGACGATTTTGACCGAGCAGGCGGAAAAGACCTCGTCTTCGTGAATAAAGCCACTTATCATGCTGATGGTACTTACACTGAAAGTGGTGATCCCCAGCCTGTTAAACCTGTAGTTACAGCAAGCCCTGCAAGCGGCACATCGTTCACCGACAATCTCAGTGTGACTCTGACCGTAAGCCCTGCAGCCGATATCTACTACACTCTCGACGGCTCTGCAGCCACAACATCTTCAACCAAGTATTCCGCTCCTATCGCTTTGAGCGCGACCACCACGATCAAGACTCTTGCAGTGACTGCCGACGGCGCACAGAACGCTCAGACATTCACTTACACCAAGAGCAGCACCCCGACTCCTACTCCGACTCCTACACCTTCCGGTGACAACCTTATCACAGATTACTATAAGGTTAACCCCAACGGTCAGGTAGGTACCTTCAAGACTGTCAACATGACCGGCCATCCTGCCACCAATGCATTCTCCAACTGGGGTCCCGAAGACCTCATCGCACAGGGTGTGGCACGCGATGTCTGCCAGGCATTCAAGGGTGTTCACGAGCGTCCTATAGTTGACTCATACGCTATTTACGCTGCATACGACAACGATAACCTTTACCTCGGTATCCAGTTTGTCTACACTGTATGGGATCTCTATGGCGAAGGCAAGCAGCCGGGTGAGTCCAAACCCTACAACATGGATGGCCACATGGTATTGGCATTTGACCTCGATCCGAACAAGAGCTTTGACGGCTATATCAATGGCACAGGTCCGATCTGGAACGATCAGGCAGAGGGTGCCAAGTTCGCCAACGGCGTGGATGCAGTGATAATGTGCTCCACCAAGCCCGGTGTAGGTGTCCCCGGTCTCTTCCTCGCTACTCCCGACGGACACGCTTCCTATGATGCAGCATACTGCAAAGAGCTGCCCGCAGGTTTCTGGGGTTATACCGACGGTCTTCATCCTTCAATCGACCATGTGTGGGGTCAGAGCGATTTTTCATACGATCCTGAGCTTCTCAAGGGCAATACCGGTTTCGTTGATCTCCGCAGTGAAATCGACGACGATGCCCATACATTCTATGAGTTCAAGCTTCCGCTTTCATCCCTGGGTATAACTGCCGATCATATCCGCAATCAGGGTATAGGTTTCATGTATCTCGATAAATATGGTACAAGCCCTGTGGGCGGAACTCCCTACGATCCTTGCTACTTTGACAACGTAAACGGATCATATTCTCAGGATCCCTCTTCAAGCAAAGAGAAAGAGGATGAGGATGTGATCACTTACGCTCCTGCCCGCATCGGTAAGATAGGTATTCCTACTGCCGTAGAGCTCCCCTCAGTGGATGAAGCAGAGGTTGAGCCTCAGTATTTCACTCTTCAGGGTGTGCGCGTAGAGAATCCTTCCAATGGTGTCTTCATCGTCGTTCGCGGCGACAAGGTGTCTAAGCAGATCTTCCGCTAATTCTTCATAATAATTAGGTTAATAAATCGGTGAAGAGGTCGGCTCAATCAAGAGTCGGCCTCTCTTTTTTGTCAGATGAAAGGTTTTTTGTAATTTTGCAGCGTAAAAAGGTAAAAAGATATAATACAGGTAAAAAAGAGAGGTTGCATCGGGAGTGGATGTAGCGACATCGCCCGCAAGCAGCCTCAAGCTAAAACGAAACTAACTAAAGACAATTATGAGGCTTTTAGCGAAGCCGGACTTTCATCCGGCAATCATCTCCGCCTTCAAGAACTATTCAGCGGAGAAATTCCGCAACGATTGCGTTGCAGGTATCGTAGTGGGAATTGTGGCTCTTCCTCTGGCAATTGCATTTGCCATAGCCAGCGGTGTCAGCCCCACAGTCGGACTCATCACCGCTGTTATAGGCGGTTTCATCGTATCGGCGTGCGGTGGAAACTCCGTGCAGATCGGAGGCCCAACCGGTGCGTTCATTGTAATCATCTACAACATTATCCAGCTTTACGGACTCTCCGGGCTCGCCATCGCTACATTCATGGCCGGATGCATTCTGCTGCTGATGGGCTTCTTCAAGCTCGGAACAGTCATAAAGTTCATTCCCTATCCCATCGTGGTCGGCTTCACTGCCGGTATCGCCCTCACAATCTTCTCTACACAGATGCCCGACTTCTTCGGACTCTCCATCACAGAGAAGATGCCAGGTGATTTCCTTGGTAAATGGGGTGTCTACATCCGAAATTTCAACACCATCGACCTCCCCACGCTCATTGTCGGCCTTGTATCGCTGGCAGTGATAATTGTAACCCCGATGATCTCCAAGCGGCTCCCCGGAGCATTACTCGCAATCGTGGTGGTGTCATTAGGTGTATGGCTCCTCCGTGAATTTGCCGGAATCGAGGGAATACAGACCATCGGCGACCGTTTCGGAAATCTCGATAATCATCTCCCTCACGCCAATTCCATCGGTCTCAGCATGGAATCAATCAACCTTCTCCTCCCCTCGGCCTTCACCATCGCCATGCTCGGAGCCATAGAATCGCTCCTGAGCGCGACTGTGGCCGACGGTCGCACGGGCGACCGCACCAACAGCAACACCGAGCTTATTGGTCAGGGAATAGCTAACATGGTGGTTCCCATCTTCGGAGGTATACCCGTGACCGGAGCAATCGCCCGCACGATGACCAATATCACCAACGGAGGAAAGACTCCCGTGGCAGGTGTGATTCATTCCATAGTGCTTCTCCTCGTTTTTCTCTTTGCCATGCCGCTAATCAACCTTGTCCCTATGGCTTGCCTTGCCGCCGTGCTGATAATGGTCAGCTATAACATGAGCGGTTGGCGCACGGTAGTCGGGATGGTCAATAACCCCAAGGGCGACGTCTCAGTGCTCCTGATAACCTTCCTCCTCACCGTCATCTTCGATCTTACGATAGCCATTGAGATTGGACTTCTCCTCGCAGTGGTGCTCTTCCTGCGCCGTGTAACGGAAAACACCGCTGTTCGCGTATATGGAGAGCAGCTTGATGCTGCCGCAGATAGCGACATGACACAGCATGAAGTGCTTGACCTCCATCCCGGAGTGGCTGTCTATGAGATCGACGGTCCATTCTTCTTCGGAGCCGCCACGAAATTCGACGAGGTGGTGCGCCACTCATTGACCGACCTTCCCCTTGTGCGCATCATCCGCATGCGTAAGGTGCCGTTCATCGACTCCACAGGTATCCATAACCTTGAGCTCCTGATTGAGTCCTCACATCGGGAGGGCATCGTGATAGTGCTTTCGGGAGTGCGTGAGAATGTGCGTCACGATCTCCATAACGCTCATATTGACCGCCTCATCCCCTCGGAATATATCTGCGACCATATCTCGAAGGCCGTGGTCATAGCTAACCATATTGCCGATGAGAAAAGCCTTGAAAAAACTAAATAACTATGATTAAAAAAAAGTCCATCGGCGTTGCTCTTGCTTTAGCCGCCATTTGTTCCTCTTCATTGGAGGCTCACACCGTCCCGAAACCGGTTACGCCCGAAGATCTCGACACGATCCGCGAGAAAGTGTCGGCATTGTCGCGTGTCCACTTGGGAGGGTATGGAGAAGCAGCATACAATTACAATTTCTCTACCACAAGAGTTTCATATGCCGATGCGCTTTATGAGGATAGCCGCGGTCATGGGAGCCTCGATATTCCCCGCATCGTGCTTATGCTCGGTGTGAATCTTGGCAAGGGATGGGGTGTGGAGACAGATGTGCAGTTTGAGAATTGCAAGAACGTCTCCATCGACCAGTTCTGGATTGAGAAGCTGTTCCGTCCCGAAGCGGGCTTGCGGGCCGGTTATCTCACTCTCCCTGTCGGAGCCGTTAATGCCCACGACGATCCATTGGAATTTTTCACCGTCAACCGGCCCTCGGATGAAGATGACATCCTCCCCTGCGACTGGCATCAGGCCGGCCTCTCATTCTATGGCTCCGCCGGATCATGGGATTACGAGGCCATCCTTATCCCGGGCATCAACACATCCCTCTTCAGCGAGGATGAATGGCTGGCTCTCGGCGCAACGGGGGAAAGTTTCGATTTCAGCCGCGGACATGATCTGGCAGTTGTCGGGCGTGTAGATAATAATTCCATTGAAGGCCTTCGGTTAAGTCTGAGCGGTTACTATGGTGTGAGCTACAATAACCGTCTCGCCTTCCACAACGGCCTTCTCCAGAAGATAAAGGGGAATGTAGGGTTTCTATCATTCGATTTCCTTTACGACGATTACAGCTGGATTCTGCGCGGCAATGGTTCATGGGGACGATATTCAAAGAATATCAACAGTTCCGGACGTGTCGAAGGAGTCAACGAACATACCAGTGGTGCCAAATCGGCCTTTGCAGCATGGTTTGAGGGAGGCTACGATATGTTCAACCTCGGATCAATCCGTGAGAGTGGCCAGAAACTATATCTTTTCGGTCGCTATGACTATTGGCAACCCTTCGAGCAGAGTGATTCCTTCCTTGGCTACGACTGGGGTCATCGGCAGCGTGTCGGCGCGGGACTCAATTATTTCCCCATCGACAAGGTTGTGGTCAAAGCCGAATATTCCCACACCTTCCTTCCCGGCGGAAAAGGAATCCCGATGCTCTCGCTCGGAGTGGCATATTCCGGTCAGTTCTTCTGATTTAGCGAAGCAAGGATATATCATTATTGATTGTGAAAAAATCTCAGGTTGTGAACCTGGGATTTTTTGCTTTTCAGCAAAAACTTTTGGAAGCTATTGTTTGTTATAGGTTATGGTGATATTTGCCACCATAACAAAATTAGCTTAATTGACTTGTGATTATAGAGTATCTATTGAAACATTTTTATGAAGAAAAGATTTGCATCCCTATTAGTCATCTTGTTTTCTATTGCTTCTTTTTCAAATTTTTTGATGTCATGCAATGATAAAGATAAATCCAAGGAACAAACAGGCATTTCCTCTCCATTTAAATCTCCGTTCAAGCCCGGAAATACAGTAAAAACGAGATATGAGGTTCCCGATGGATTCCACCGGGTTCAGACTGAGCCGGGGTCCTTTGAAGAATATCTTCAGAATCTACCTTTGAAACCGGAAGGCTACCTCACTCATCTATATGATGGCTCCGAGAAAAATAGAAAGGTATCGACTTCAGTCATTGATATGGACATCGATCCTGCCAATCTGCAGCAATGTGCCGATGCCATCATAAGGCTCAGGGCCGAGTATCTGTATAAGACACGTCAGTTTGACAAAATACATTTCAATTTCACCAATGGTTTCTGTTGCGACTATATCAAGTGGGCACAGGGGTATAGAATCAAGACCGAGGGAAATCATACGAGCTGGTACCGGAAAGAGACTGCAGAGGATTTCAGCTACCCGACTTTCCGTGAATACTTGCTTAAGGTGTTTGAATATGCCGGGACCGCCTCCCTTGCCGGAGAGCTTCAGGAAATCTCAAGATCGGAAATGAATGTTGGAACCATCATAGTGCAGCCGGGGTTTCCGGGTCATGCCGTGATTGTGGTTGACATGATTGTTCCCGACGACTCTCTGAATCTATATCGAGGTGAAGGAGTGCTTTTGGCGCAGAGCTATATGCCGGCACAGGAAATAGAGATACTGAAAGGTTATGATGACGAGCTTGGAATGTTTTCCGACACCTCAGATCCTGACCGTTTCAACAAGATGTGGAGCCCTACGCGCCACAAAGACGAAGATCAAGGATTCTTCACAGCCGAATACTGCTTTAAGAATCCAAAATTTATGAAATTTAAGTAGCTACTAAAAATTAATCGATATATGATTCACCAAGTAAATGAAAGAATCTTGAACGCTAAAACTCGTTCTTTTTGACTCGTCATTATTCTTTTTAAAGGAAACTCGTCGATTTTCAATTGGTAGCTTTTACCTTATCATTCAGTCGCATACGAAAGTATGCTCCTTCCTTCTGCGGCAAAAGCTACACAAAAATAACTTCGTTTTATCTGTTCATTAATTCTTAGCAGCTACTTAAAAATAATACAATGACCAAAAATTATGATAGGATGATTTGGCAATAATAGGATGTTCCATGTTCTGGATAGAGTTGTATAAACTCGAATACTAACCCTTTTGGTACAAGATTTCGGAAGAAATCTTAAATAATCATCTTGGTTTTATAGAAGTATATTTAAATAATCGGCTTGTTTCATCCTGTGCCCGGAACAAGCCGATTTCTATATATTATGTGGTCAGGATAGGTGCAAATATATTCCCAAAAACGACTAAGAAGTATTCCTCCTAATCATATTTAATCATATTTAATCATATTTAGGTATCCCTCATACTATATTTTACCGACATTATGCGATTGTGGTGCTACGTAGGCGATTGTAATTTTGCAATCGTAAAAACAACATCAGAAATGACCCCATATCGCTTTACAAAAATCCGGAAATTCCGCATCGCTGCGCTTCTTGCACTCGCCTTCAGCTCTATGCAGGCAGGTGCTCAGGAACTCGCCGACACTGCCGGTTACCGGAAATTCCGCTTTGGTAGCTACGCCGAAATAGTGGCTTCTTTCAAAGATTATGGCATAAACCGTTTTCAGGCAGAGGGTTCCACAAAGGAACACCGCGCCACAGTCGCCATCCCACGCTTCACCTTAGGCTTCGATTATAAATTCACTCCTAAGTGGATTTTAGGAGCGGAGATCGAGTTTGAGGCCGGAGGTACGGGAATGGCTGTCGAACTGGAGAATAATGAGAACGGGGAATATGAGACTGAAATCGAAAAAGGGGGAGAGGTGGCTCTCGAACAGCTTCACGTCACTCGCCTCATCATTCCTGAATTCAATGTCCGGGTGGGTCATCAGGTGCTCCCTGTAGGTCTTACCAATGCCCACCACGAACCGATAAATTTCTTCGGCACCATACGTCCGGAAAGTCAGACCGGATTGATGCCCTCCACATGGCATGAAACGGGACTGACCTTCTTCGGTACATTCGGCCGTGGTCGCGCCATATTCGATTATGAAGCGATGATTGTTGCCGGTCTAAACGCCAATGGTTTCGACCGCGACACATGGGTGGCCTCAGGAAAACAGGGCTTCTTTGAAACTGATAATTTCACATCCCCGGCATACGTGGGACGTATCGATTGGAGGGGAGTGCCGGGTCTCCGCACAGGCGTATCATTCTATTACTGCCCCAATACAGGAGCCAATTCAGATAAATCACAGACATATTCCTCCTACGGCCGCATACCTGTGGAGATCTTCACATGGGATGCGCAGTATATCTGCAAATACCTCACTGCACGTGCTGATATCGTCTATGGTCATTTAGGCAACAGCCGGGCAGTCAACGAGCGCAACAACCGCCTTCCGGGGGCATCACCTTATAGCCGACTGACGCCTGTGGCTAAAAACACGCTCAGTTATGGTGCGGAAATCGGATTTGACATACGCAACATATTCGGTTGGAAAAGAGCTCCAAAGATAATGCCTTACGCAAGATATGAATATTTCAACCCCCAGAAATCGGTGGAGAAGCCATATACTCCCGACCGCCGTCTGGAGGTGAGTAAATGGATGGTAGGTGCCGACTGGTTTGCCCTTCCGAACCTTGTGGTGAAGGCAGATTATTCCAATCGTCAGATAGGTACATCTCAAGTCTTTGGCCGTGGCTCCTACAATAGCGAGAATGAATTTTCGATAGGGGTGGCCTACATAGGTTGGTTCTTCAAGAAATAGATTCCGGCAGTCGCGAAGCCCTCTCCGGTAGCGGCTGTGCCTCAGATAAAACAAAAATAAAACTTCCGATATGATTAAAAAAGATTTCATGAAGGGCGCCCTCCTTTCAGGGTTGCTCTTAGCCGGCTGCGTCTCTTTCCAGTCGTGCAGCGATGACAAAAATGAACCCTCTGAGGTTCAGAACCCGGTTAATGTGGTTGATTCCAAGAACCTGGATTATAGCAGCAACAACGCCAATGCATGGCATAACTATTCCATGAAGGTGGCCGAGCTCCTTTCAAGAGATGCATCAGACCTTTACAGTTCATGGACTGAATCTTACGAGGGAGGTGCTTCATACGCTTCTGCATTCCGTGCCGGCAACGGTTTCGGTTATACCAGCTTCCTCAACTGCATCGAAGAGATCATCGATGGATGTGCCGATATCGCAAATGAAGTAGGCGAGGCCAAGATAGGTGATCCTTACGACCTCTATCAGAACAACCGTCTCGAAGAGGCTCTTTATGCCGTGGAGTCATGGTATAGCTGGCACTCACGTGAGGATTATACAAATAACATCTATTCCGTGCGTAATTCCTATTTTGGAAGTCTCGACGGAACAGTAAATGAAAATTCTATGGCGGCTCTCGTGAACAGTCTTGATCCGACTCTCGACAAGACAGTGCGCGATGCAATCAATACGGCTGCCGCCTCAATTCTTGCAATCCCGCAGCCTTTCCGCAACAACATCAACTCTTCCGAGGCTCGCACGGCTATGGATGCCTGCGCCGACCTTGAGCAGGTGCTTTCGCGCAAGCTGAAGCCTTTCTTCGCTGATCTTCCCTCAAGCTATGATTCTGTGCTCGGAGAGATTGTTGGTAATTATGTTGATGCAGTGGTGCTTCCCACCTATTCCCAGCTGAAAGAACGTGCTGCTGCGTTGGCTACAGCCGTGAAGAATCTATCTTCCAATCGCACTGATGCCGCTTTCGAGACTGCGTGCGAGGCATGGCTATCGGCTCGTGAACCTTGGGAGCGCAGCGAGGCATTCCTTTTCGGCCCTGTTGATGCGCTTGGCCTTGACCCCAATATGGATAGCTGGCCTCTCGATCAGGATGCAATCGTGAACCATCTCAAGAGCGGCAACTTCAGCGACCTTGAATGGAACGAAGGTGATGACGATGATTCTGTGGAGGCAGCTCAGAATATCCGTGGGTTCCACACCCTGGAATTCCTGCTCTTTAAAGATGGAAAACCGCGTAAGACAGCACAATGAACAGATTTTCGATTGCAATAACGCTATTCGCTGCCCTCTTCCTTGCTTCATGCGAGGGGGAGGGCATGGATGTGCTTGATGTGGAGGTGCCGGCAGGATATGAGATGTCGGCCGGAACAGCCTCCATTTTCATGAACTCCTCGAAGAGCTATGACAGTCCCGCCGATTGGGTGAGCGGCACTTACGCCTCGCGGTTCAACCGTGGCGACAAGCTCTACGACGATATGCGCACCAGCTCAAATGGATATGGAGGAGGTCTCGGCCCGGTCTATGCCGGTTATTCCTGTGGAAGCTGCCATAGCAATGCAGGGCGCACGAAGCCTGCCGGATGGGCCGATCATGGATCTGGCCCTTATGGATTTTCATCCGCTTTGGTGTATGTGACACGCAAGAACGGTGCCTTCTTCCAGGGCTACGGTCGTGTGATTCATGACCAGGCGATCTATGGTGTCGAACCTGAAGGGAAGTTCAGCGTAGATTGGGATTATCAGACCTTCTCTTTCCCCGACGGCGAGACCTACGAGCTTGCCAAGCCTAATTATAAAATCACAGACTGGTATCTTGACGATATCCCGGCCGAGGATCTCTTCTGCACTGTCCGCATCCCTTTGCGACACGTAGGAATGGGACAGATAATGGCACTCGATCCCAATGAAATAGAGGCGCTTGCCAGAAAAAGCAATTATCCGGAATATGGAATATCGGGTCGCTGTAACTATGTGACGGAACGTGGAATCACGTGTCTCGGACTCTCAGGCAATAAGGCGCAACATGCCGACTTGACGGTTGAGTTGGGTTTCTCAAGCGACATGGGAGTCACCAACAGCCGCTATCCTGAAGAGATATGCCAGGGACAGCATCAGATGACACAGGGTTCCATGATGGGATTGCTTTACGATCAGCTCGACGTATCGACGGAAGATATGGAGAATGTGGATCTCTATATGCAGTGTCTTGGAGTTCCGGCACGCCGGGATGTCAACGATCCGCAGGTGAAGCTGGGTGAGCAGAAGTTCTATGAGGCCAAGTGCCAGCTATGCCATGTCACCACGCTCCATACGCGCTCCACCGGCTCCACTCTTCTCAACGGAACCCGTATCCCTTGGCTCGGCGGACAGACCATTCATCCTTACAGTGATTTCCTCCTCCACGACATGGGATCGGAGATAATGGGTGTCGGTCTGAACGATAATTACCAGTCGGGGCTCGCAATGGGTAATGAATGGCGCACCACTCCTCTCTGGGGTATAGGTTTACAGGAGAAAGTGAACGGACATACATACTTCCTTCACGATGGCCGTGCCCGTAATTTTACGGAGGCCATAATGTGGCACGGTGGAGAGGGTGAGGCTTCCAAGAACCTTTTCAAAAACATGAAGAAGAGCGACCGCGACGCTCTCATAAGATTCCTTGAATCGCTATAACTCACAACATGAAAAAGATAATTACAGCAATCCTTATTGCAGCCTCGGCTTTCGGAGCCTCGGCACAGTATGACGCAGATACAGAGAACGGTGTTGTCTCCTTTGCCGGAAGAAAGGGCTTCGTTTGGGAGAGCAAGGATGGAAAATTCGAGTTCAAACCCTATCTGATGGTGCAGACGGCAGCAGATTTCAACTGGTATGACAGTGAGGGTCTCGATCCGGCCTATAATCAAGATCATGTGCACAACTCCGGTTTCTCTATCCCATACGCCGTCTTGGGTTTCACCGGGCGTGCTTTCGGTTTCATCACCTACAACCTCTCCATCAATGCAGCCGCATCGGGTGCCGGAATCCTTCAGCAGGCATGGGCAGACATGAAGGTGACAGATGCATTCGGGGTAAGGGTCGGAAAGTTCAAGACCCCCTTCACCCACGCCACCCTCACAACCTTGGGAGAGACTCTTTTCCCCACGCTGCCTGTTTCGCTGACAGCTTCCGTAATCATGCCTCATTCGCTCAATGCCGTGACTCCATCGATGATGACAGGTTTCGATCTCGGTGTGGAATTTCACGGCCTTGTGAAAGGTAAATGGGGTTATCAGGCCGGAATATTCAACGGCACAGGTTCCAACGTGAATCTCGCCACCAAGACTTTCTCCGACGATTGGCACATCCCCTCGCTCCTTTATGCTGCGCGTTTCACATTCCAGCCCTGGGGAGTGATTCCTGCCACACAAGGAAATCCACGCCAGCTCGACCTTGATCGTCTGCTTGTCGGCGTCTCGGCTTCGATGAATGTAGAGAGTGAGAATGAGAGCACCAACGATTTCCGAGCCGGTATTGAGGCCGCTTGGATGCATAAGAGACTCTATCTCGCTGGCGAAGCATATTTCATGCATGTAGGCTTCACAAAGAGGCAGAAGATAGATGAGAGCTTTAATTATATGGGTGGATATGTGCAGGGAGGTTATTTCATTACCGACCGCGTGCAGGGTGCCCTTAGATATGATTTCTTCGACCGTAACGGCCTTGACAAGGGTGGACTCCTCAATATGCCGGCTATCGGGGTCAATTATTATTTCAAGGGTGTGAATCTTAAACTTCAGGGGATGTACCGCTATATGGGGCGCACCGGTCACGCCACTCAGCTCGACCGCGACAACGATGATCTCGGACTCGCCACCCATAACGCCACTGTTCAGATTCAATACACTTTCTAAATCTCCATGAGATGAGAACGAGTAAATATATCGCCTTGCTTCTTGGCTGTGCTCTTCTTGGAGGATGCGATGAAGGGAAGATATATCCTTCCGAAAGCGACGGCACGGGGGCGGGCTATAATGTAGTGATGACCGGAGATCTTAAAGGGAGTGCCGAATATGGCTCCGGATATTCCCTCGTGCTTGCCGTCTTCGAAGAAGGCGACGACTTTGCAGAGATCTCGAAGGGGGTGGAAGTCGGATCAGGAGAAACGGAGCTTTCCAATGTGACCGTAACGCAGGGGACTGTGGAGCTATGCGTGGTCAATACGCTGCGTAAGCGTGTGCTGACGTTGGCCACTATGCAGGTCAATGATCAAGCCGGAGGGGAGACGCTGCGTTTTGACGTTGGCGATGTGGATGTTTCGGCATTCGGTATAATAGCCGACCGCATATTTGCCACCACCTGTCTGCAATGTCATGGGGGCACATCCCATGCCGCCGCCGGACTCGACCTCAACCGTGAGAAGGCCTGGGCGATGTTGGTCAATGTCCCTTCCAATGTGGTGGAGGGTATGATGCGGGTGGCACCGGATGAGCCCCGACGTTCCACCCTTTGGGAGGCCGTCGCCACAGATGCCTCGGCCGGATGGAGTTTCAACCATTCCAATCTGCTTCCTTCGGAGCAGAGCGGATTCATAGAGAAATGGATAGAGAAAGGAGCAGAAAAATGATACAGAAGAAAGAATTGACAGCCCGCGGCGGTGGCCGTGAGGTTCATGCGATAATAACGGTGGATGATTCCCGGCTCTCTTTTGCCGGACAGTTGGGGGAGATAGAGGCTCAGACCTCAAGGCTCTATGAAGAGGTGGGAGATAGGATGCGTCCCGTGTTCAAACGTTGGTTTCTGAGCGATTCAGCTAATCAAGCCTCGCTCCTCCCGGACTCGGATTGTGCCGTCTCGGTGGTGGAACAGGCTCCTCTCAATCTGACGAAGGTGGCGCTTTGGATATGGCTCATTGAAGATGCCTCGCCGGAGCGTCAGCCCGACGGATGCTATGCCATGGCCCGTGGAAATTATCTTCATTTGATGGAGGCCGGGGCAAGCCGCCCGGGAATAGGGCCATACGCATCAACCTACGATATATTCTCTACCACCGAGCTGCGTCTTCGCGAATATGGCGGAAATCTTCTCGATAGCTGCGTGCGCACATGGTTATTCGTGCAAAATGTGGATGTGAATTATTCAGGTGTGGTGGAAGGCCGGAACAGTGCTTTTGAAGAATTCGGACTCACTCCCCGGACGCGATTCATAGCAAGCACCGGAATAGGGGGACGCCATGCCGATAAGAGCGTGGCCGTGCAGATGGACAGCTATTCCGTGCGAGGATTAAAGGAGGGGCAGATGCGTCAGATCAACGCCCCGGAATATCTTAACCCAACATGTGAATATGGTGTGGCTTTCGAGCGCGCCACAAGTATCGACTACGGCGACCGCCGTCATCTCTTCATCTCAGGCACGGCGAGCATTGACAATCGTGGCCGCGTGGTGTGGGAAGGAGATATACGTCATCAGACCGAAAGGATGTGGACTAACGTGGAGGCACTTCTCCGCGAGGCGGAATGCGGTTGGGAGAATGTGGGGCAGATACTTGTCTATCTGCGAGACCCTGCCGATTACGGGGTGGTGAGCGAGATGTTCGCGGAGCGTTTCCCGGATATTCCTTACGTTATACTTCTGGCTCCTGTGTGCCGTCCGGGTTGGCTGGTGGAGATGGAATGTATGGCCATGAAAGCAATTGAGAGCAGTTATGAGGATTTCTGAAAATTGGGTAAAAGTAAGACTGCTCCTTTTTCTTTGTGTGTTTGTGTCGGTAGTTTCCGGGGCTGAGGCTTCGCGCATAGCGGGAATCACGCGAAGCGAAGCCGACAGCCTCGGACGCGAGACAGTGATTTACGACCGTACTCCTGTCACATTCAACACGCTAAGTCGTGATTTCTTGAAGAAGGTGTATGGGCGTGCAGAGTATCGTGGATTATCGGCTGAACAGGTGGTGGCCTCCATCAGGCTTTATCCCTTGGAATGGAAGGATGAGCATATAATCCTGATAAAGGATAAAGGACTGCGCGAGAAGTTAGGAGCGAAGAGGAGGTATGTATCCCTCTCTTCGCTTTTCGAGTCTGATGGGAGTTATCGTGTCGAGAAGCTGTATGAGAATGCGAGGGGTAAGGATTGGCGCGCGGTGGAAGAACTCGATGAGAAGGCCGGCATTCTATTGGGGATCATCTCCGGGGATTTGATAATAAAGAAAGATGGGGTCAGATTGCCTGAATGGAGAATCTCCCTTGAATTGCTATATAATCGTATCCCTTTCTTGAAGATAATATTCATATTGCTTTTCTCTGCGGCTCTATTGGCGGGGACGATATATATTTATGATGCTTCTTCAGGACGTGTGGTGCATCCACTATTTCGTCGGGTGGTGGGTGTGATACTCTCCCTATCCTTTCTTTTCTCCATTGCAAACTTCACTCTTGAATGGATTCTTGCCCGACGCATTCCGCTTTCCAATACAGGGGAGACGCTTAGTTTTACGGTATTGGCAGGCACAGGTCTGACCCTCCTTTTCATGTTTTTATCGGTGAAAAAAGGTGAAAGAAGAGTGGATAGCATGGGTGTGCTGAGCATTGCCATGCTTTTTTGGGGATGTGTGGCGTTAGTGTCATGGCTTATAGGCGAGAATCCTGTTTTGACTCCGCTTATGCCGGCGCTTCAATCCCCATGGCTATCCATTCACGTCACTTTGGTGATGATCTCATACGCTCTTCTGGCATTGACATTTGTGATCGCTATTCCCGGTGCTTTAGGTATGGGAGGAGACAGGTTGCGTTCCTCCTGCATGACGATGCTTTATCCCGGTGTAGGCTTCTTGGCAGCCGGAATCATAACAGGTTCCATATGGGCTAAAGATGCGTGGGGTTCATATTGGAGTTGGGATCCCAAGGAAACATGGGCTTTGATAACATTTATAGCCTACATTGTGCCGATGTGTGTGCGCATTCGTGGCCGATGGCTTTACATCTATCTTCTATTTGCCTTCCTGACCGTTCTGATGACCTATTTCGGCGTCAACTATTTCTTGGGAGGAAGGCATAGCTATGTATGATTCCGTTATATTTCCAGCTTTTCAAAAATTGTTATGCCGCGACGTTTTATGTGATCGATCAGGTCGGGATTGGTCAGTTTGCTAAAATCGGAAATATCGAACATATAGGGAAGGTAGGAATCTTCGAATCTGTCGGCAATATGAAGGATATCCATTTGAGTCAGCTCCCTCCCGTAAAGCGTGAGGTCAACGTCGGAGAAGGGCTTGTAATTCCCTTTCGCCCGAGAACCGTAAACAATAGCTCGCTCAACGTTTTCAAACGATGCCAATGTATTTACGATTTCGTCCAATTCGCTCTCTTTCAATCCTAAAGTTTCAGATAGCTTCATCCTCTACGATCTTTGCCATGGCAGTTTCAAAATCTTTCATCAGGGGGTAATATTCAGTAATGATGGTGTGTAGGGTAAGATTGGTAATCTCATCATCGTATGTATGTGAGGTAAGATTCCTTGTCTGAATAGAGTTAATCCAAAGTGGATTGTCAATAATGCCGATTGAAAGGGCCTTGCGGAATGCATCTCTGGAACCCCGGATTTCGGAGGGACCTTGGTACTCTATGTAGTCCTTCATCACTTTCCATGCCAATTCATGGGTGAACTCGAAGCGTTGAATCAACCCTTCTTTAAGGAGATCAATATTTTCTGAGTCTTCGTTTATAGTTATTATTGCAATGGCTTCCTCAAGTCGTTTCAATGCTTTGCGATAATTCTGGAAACGTTGCAGCCACCTTACATCCTGTTCTTCCATTTCTTCTGACTTGCTAATTTAAATAAATATCTCGTTAAGTGGTTTGTTGATGCAAAAGATTTTACTATCCCTTAATTTTTACTCCTATACTGCACTCGCCCGTTTCCGGAGCATATATCGGCAGCAGATACGTGAAGAAATCTATCTCCACATCCATTCTGTCAAGTGCCAATCCCTTGAAAAGCTCGCGCCTTCCCTCGAAATAAGCTTCAAGAGTTGAAAGCAGGAGGCTCTTCCCTAACCGGCGCGGACGGCTCAGGAAGATATATTTCCCATGCTCGACAAGAGTAGGGATGTAACCTGTCTTGTCAACATATGCGTAACCTTCCTCTATGATGTCAGAGAAGGTCTGTATTCCTATCGGATATCTAAGGGATTTCTGCGGTGCCATGACTTTAATATTTTTACAAATATACAATAAAAATTTCCTATGTAGAAATGAAGTTGTTTAAACTTATTTTTTATTAACAATTGCAAGAGATTTGGCTCGTCATCTTCTATATTTGGAAACTCGCAGATTTTCAATTTTGAGCTGATTTAGACTCATCCTTTTTATAAAGGTTGAAACTCGTCGATTTTCAATTGTCTGCGGCTGAGAGAGACAAAAGGAGCCGAAAAGATCCGCAAGGGTTGATAAAAGAAGGTAAAACAATTTCATATTAACATTCGTAAATAAGTTTAAACAACGACTTCAATATGTACTTGAATAAACATAAAAATTTATGTTGAATTTTTAACGCAGACATGTCCTGTAAATTCCCATTCTCTTCAAGGTTTGCAGTTTTAGTAAGAATTTTGTAATTTTATCGCGCCTTTAATCCTTTAGTAAGGAGGCCTATTGTTAAATCCCCCACATCTTTCTCAACTTTAAAACACTCAAATCTAACTCCTTGACACCATGAAACACTGTAAAATATTTATATGGTTGAGATGGACTCTTGCTGTAGTTCTCTATTATGCATGGTTTCAGACTTTTTATAATGCCGTAAGATTTGGGAATGTATTCCCTTATACAGACTTATATGATATGTTTGAGGGTATAGCTTATAACTTCCCTCCTATATTGTTAGTATTCTTATTAAATCTCCTGATTGTATTTCGTCTCATTAGAATCTCAAATCTTACTTTGAAAATAGTAATTGACTTTGCAATGTCAATGGTAGCTGTAAGCGTAGTCAATGGCTTGTATGTAGCTGTATATGGAATTATCCATAAGGGAACTGGTATTAATATTGATTGGGCAGGATCTATTCTGAATGACATTATAATTCTCATGGGAATCGAGCTGGTGTATTACTTCAAAAATCTTGTCCGTTCCAGGGAGGAGACCGAAGATGCACGGCGTAAGGCTCTGCAATATCGCTATGACTCTCTTAAAGCTCAGGTGAATCCTCACTTCCTGTTTAACTCCCTTAATTTGCTTCACTCATTGGTCTCAATTGATCAGGCTCAAAGCAAAAGCTTCATCTATTCCCTGGCCAGCATGTATCGTTATATCCTGGCAAAACATAACATTGACAGGGTGGATGTAAAAGAGGAATTTGAATTCCTTAGCTCATATATATCGGTGCTTGATATGCGATATTCCGATAAGCTGAAAATCTCTATCATCGGAGATCTGCCTGAGGGCAGGCAGCTTGTTCCATTCACATTGCAATTGCTGATCGAGAATGTAACCAAACATAACATAATATCCGCTAAGAAGCCTATGAATATCAACATTCATGTCAAGGAAACTGAAATCACAGTCTCTAATCCCATCAACCTTTCTCATACGGTTGTTCCGGGCGGCTTCGGGCTTGAATACCTTAAAGAGCTCTATTCTGCCTATGGGCAGACATTCCATATAGATAATGATGGTGAAACCTTCACCGCTTATGTGCCTTTATTATAATTTACCGACTTAACTGCTGGAAAATGAAAAAATATGCCATCATAGAGAATGAGAAATTCGCTCGCATAAACCTTCAGAATGCAATTTTCAAGTTGCGTCCCGATTACGAATGCGTGTTCACTGCCGAAACCATAGAGGATTGCATCGACTATTTCAGTGGCCGTCCTGACCTTCAGCTAATATTCATGGACATAGAGCTTGACGATGGAAACTGCTTTGAAATTTTCCGCAGCGTTGAGATTGACACTCCCATAATATTTACAACCGCCTATGATGAATATGCAATCCGCGCATTTAAAGTGAACAGCGTGGATTATCTCCTTAAGCCTCTTCAGGATAGCGATCTTGAAAGGGCATTGAAGAAATTTGAATCTCACTCTCAGGGAGCGGCTCCAATAAAAGCAGCCAAATCTGAAAAAGAGGCTCCAAAGCTGCGCACACGCCTCTTGGTGAGCAACGGACAAAACTACACATTTGTGCAGGATGAGGAGATAGCATGGTTTGAGGCTGAGGACAGATATGTTTACATAATCTGCAAGAACGGGAAATCTCTTATAAGCGACTTCTCATCAATCGGAGAAATAGCCGCTGTTTTAGATCCAAACAGATTTTTTCAGATCTCCCGCTCGATTCTTGCATCCATTGATGCTATAAAGAACGTTTCCAAATATTTTAAGGGACGTCTCAATGTAACTCTTGAAGCTTCGGAACACTCCAAAACAGAAGTGATCAGCGCCGCCCGGCGCGATACATTTCTTGAATGGCTTGGACATACACATAAGTGAGCTTGGATCTAAGCAGATAAATTCCCCCGATTAATATACCGTTTCCACCTGTTGGTTTACCGCTTCCCCCGTTTTTGCTTGTCTTCCCGGATATGCCATATTAATTTTGTTTATGTAAAACAAAACTGATATGGCATCATCCCTTAAATATATAATCCTTGAAGATTCCTATTTCATAGCTACGGATATAAAGAATTCCATAGCCGGTTTATGTCCGCATACCGAATGCACTGCCACCGTGGAGGCTATGGAAGACTGCATCCATATGGCAAACAACCAAGACGTAGATCTGATAATAATGGATATGGAATCAGCTGGAGAAAATGCCGTAAGCAAAATCAGGCAATCAAGGATTTCACATCCTCTGATTCTGATTTCCGACAATAAAGATATAAGGCAATCCCTCTCCGGATTGAACATGATTGAGTTCATATTGAAACCGGTAACGGCATCGGCTCTATCGTCTGCTTTTAGAAAGTATGAGGAGTCAATATGCTAATACAGGTAACACCATGTATTCTTTAAACACGTCTAATGAAATGTTAATTATCCAAATTAATAGTGTATGAAAATAATCAATCTTAAACGACTGTACATCTTCCTATTGATCGTTTTTGCATTAACTGCAAACGTAGCGATGGCAGGAATATGTTACTTAGGGATTACACCTAATGAAGGCGACCCGGTGTTCTTCCAGCTTTCCGACTTCCCAATTGTAAAGACCAACGACAACATACTTTCTGTGGAAGCGGTTGACGGGACAATGACATGGCAAATGAAGGATGTGAAAACATTCTCTTTCTTTGAGACAATACCTTCTGGTGATATTGAAAAAGTAACCAAAACACCAAAATGTACTATACGTGATGGTATTGCCTGCTTTATCGACTTTGAACCTGAAATGGGAATTAGAATATATGGGCTTAATGGCAGGTTACTTGCTCAAACTGCAACCGACTCGGAAGGAGCTGCAACTCTTGACTTATATCGGCTAAACGAGAAAACCATTATTATCAGTGCAGGAACATATTCTCTTAAATACGAACTGAAATAAAATTTCCCAATAGATACATAAAAATATAATAATATGAAGAAATTAATTCCATCTGTTATTGCATTCGCAACTGTAATGGGAGCCTCAGCACAGTCTTATAACATGGAGATTCTCTTGAAAAATGGCAGTACAACAACAATTTCTACAGAGGAAATCAGCGAAGTCAGATTTGTAGAATCTGCCCCGGTAGAGGCTTTTAATATTCTAACCGAAGAATATATACCTGATTCAGCATTGCGTGACGCTATCAAGGTGCAAGTAGCTAATGGATCTGATGTCCTAACTAATGTGGAAGCAGCCGCCTATAATGGCGCATTGGAGCTTAACTCTCCTGAAGTGTTTAATTTTAAGGGGATTGAATATCTTACCTCCTTACAGGCATTATATGGAGATTATACAAAAGCCCAATCTATTGATGTGTCAATGTTGAAGGATCTCCAGGTGCTCTCTCTCAATCGTTGTGAATTTCTGAAGACACTTGAATTGGGGAATCCAAAGAAGTTGCGTGCATTTAATATCGGAAGTACACAGCTTAAACAGTTTGATCTATCCATTCTCCCGGATTCTATGGCATTCATTAATGTTGAGTCTCTTGGATACGCTACTCTTGATTTCTCTCGATTTGCTGATATAGAGGAAATCAATTGTGCACAGAATGAACTTACCTCCCTTAATGTAGAGAATCTTCCGAAGTTAAATTCTTTGGTATGTTCGACCAATCAGCTTACTGAATTAAATCTTAGTGGCTGTACAAATCTATTCAATTTTGTTGCTACTTTCAACACTGAGTTAGTTAAGGTAAATCTTGATGGATGTAACAAACTTGGCAAGGTATATCTAATGTATACCGCAGTGACGGAATTTGATGCCCAGCCAGTGAAAAGTACATTGGAAGAGCTAAATTTGGGATATACAAAAATCAGTGAGATTAATACATCCGGTTGCACACAGCTCACATATCTTGCTGTAAATGATACACAGCTCACACAAGCCCCGGATCTTAAAGGGTGTGTAAATCTTGATGAATTGCGTGTAGAGAATACTCATATTCCCTCGTTGGATGTATCTGACTGTTCTGTAATCCATGAAATGCATTGCTATAGCATCCCTGAACTAAAAAGTGTGATCATGGCATCTGATTTACCGAATCTATACAATCTTAACTTATTTGATGTGCCGGCTCTTACTTATTTTGAATGGGGTAAAACTAAAATATTAGGATATGCAAACGTTTATATGACCGGTCTCAGTCGTATTGACATTAGTAAAATGAATCCCGACGTTAGATATGGCATGTTCTCATATAATGAAAATATGACTGAAATTAAAGTATGGCCTGAATTTGATATTAAGAATCCGCCTTCCAATATTGAAAAGGATGCCAACACTAAGTTTGTATATGAGTTTACTGAATAAACTTATCAATTAGTCTTAAATTGTAAGAGGGAGATGTCGTATGCGGCATCTCTCTCTTGCATATTTTTATGGATTATGGAAGAATAATGTGGTGGTATGATGAATAGTTAGATGAAGATTTTGATATTTTTTGCTATTTTTGTGTTATAATTATATACTTAGAGGGGAATGGCACGATATTTGAATTATATCGGGCTGTTGCCTCCTATAAAAATGTAAAAATAAATCCTATCTCTTCATCCCGCCGGGATGGCGGGGCTAATGTATATGACAGAAATGGCAAAGACAACCAACAAACGATTAAAGAAAAAGGAACTTCAGGATCTGATACTTGAATTTCTACAGAAACAGAATAAACAGAGTTTTAATTACAAGCAGATCGCTTTCGGTATAGGTGCGACTAATCCCGCCAACCGCATGGATGTGATCAATCTCCTCGATGAACTCACTGCCGGCGATGTAATCACCGAGGTGGAGCTTGGTAAATATAAGGCGAAGGGTAATCTCGGCACTGAGAATGTAGGATACTTTGTTCGCCGCAGCAACGGCAAGAATGCCGTTATCATAGAAGACCAGCAGATAAACGTGGCTGAGCGTAACTCCATGCACGCCCTCAACGGCGACAAGGTGCGCGTGATGGTTTCTGCCGCACTCCGTGGCAATGCTCCGGAGGCTAAGGTACTGGAAATCCTTGAGGCAAAAGACCAGACATTCATCGGTACGCTCAAGATAGATAAGAACTATGCATCGCTCGTGACCGATTCCAAATTCCTTGCCGCCGACATTATCATTCCGAAGGGTAAGCTGAAGGGTGGTAAGGATGGAGACAAGGCAGTGGCACGTATCACTCAATGGCGTGATGATGAGATGAACCCACGTGGCGAAGTGATAGATATCCTCGGTAAGAAGGGCGACAACACCACAGAGATGCATGCTATCCTCGCAGAATACGGACTTCCATATAAATATCCTGCAAACGTAGAGAAGGCTGCAGAGCATATCGATGCCGGAATCACTCCGGAGGAGGTGGCCAAGCGTGAGGACTTCCGACAGGTGACCACCTTCACCATTGACCCGCGCGACGCAAAAGACTTCGATGATGCCCTCTCCATCCGCCAGCTTGCCAACGGTAACTGGGAGGTGGGTGTGCATATCGCCGATGTGACCCACTATGTGAAACCCAACAGCATAATCGAGAAGGAAGCCAAGCAGAGAGCCACAAGCGTTTATCTCGTCGACCGCACGATACCGATGCTCCCGGAGCGTCTCTCTAATGGTATATGCTCCCTGCGTCCTAACGAGGAGAAACTCACCTTCTCCGCAATCTTCGAACTCGACTCGAAGGCCAATGTGGTCAACAGCCGTATCGGGCGCACCGTGATCGAGAGTAACCGCCGATTCACCTACGAGGAGGCACAGGAGATAATAGAGAAAGGGGAGGGTGATTATGCGCGCGAGCTGAAAGTGCTCAACGATATGGCTAAGCAGCTGCGACGCAAACGCTATGATGCCGGTGCCCTGGAATTTGATCGGGCGGAGGTAAGGTTTGAAATTGACAAGGATGGAAAGCCTGTCAGCGTATATTTCAAGGAATCCAAGGATGCAAACAAGCTCATAGAGGAGTTCATGCTTCTCGCCAACCTCACCGTGGCCGAGGCCATAGGAAAGGTTGGGAAAGGGAAGAAAGCCAAGAGCTTCGTATATCGTGTCCATGATAACCCGGATTCCGAGAAACTGAGCAATCTCTCGCTTATAGCCTCCCGATTCGGATATAAGATTGCCACCGACGGCAAGGCAAAGGAGATCAATAAGAGTGTCAACCGTCTGCTGCGTGATGTAAAGGGGAAAGGTGAGGAGAGTATGCTTTCGATTCTCGCCATACGCTCAATGGCAAAGGCTGTCTACACCACTGAAAATATCGGCCACTATGGTCTGGCGATGGATTATTACACCCATTTCACCTCTCCGATCCGTCGCTACCCTGACATGATGGTCCACCGTCTGCTTGCCAGATATGCCGACGGAGGCCGCAGCGTCGATGTGAATAAACTTGAAGAGGAATGCAAGCACTCCTCCGACATGGAACAGCTCGCCGCCAATGCCGAACGCTCCAGCATCCGCTATAAGCAGGTGGAGTTCATGCGCGATCGCCTCGGAGAAGTCTACGACGGTGTAATCTCCGGAGTCACTGAATGGGGCTTCTACGTCGAGCTTGTCGATAATATGTGTGAGGGACTTGTGCCCATACGCGATCTTGCCGATGACTACTATGACCTCGATGAGAAGAACTATTGTCTTGTGGGGCGTCGTCATGGTAATAAATATACCCTTGGCGATCAGGTGAAGGTGCAGGTGGCACGTGCCGACCTTGAACGCAAGCAACTCGACTTCGCGCTTATCTCCGACACCGGAAACCCCAACAAACCTCTTGAGGAACGCAAGCCCGGCAAGCGTCACGAACCTCGTTCACAGAAGGGGAAATCTCAGAAAGGGAAAGGAAAAAGAAAGAAATAACCTGATAAATCCTCTAATCTTACAATCTGCAAAATGAATAATAAGAGAATATCTCTCCTTATGACGGCAATGGCCGGAGGAGCGGCTGCAATGATGGCTGCCGGCGGAGAGCGCACAATCGTTGAGACCGACGCATACCGCTGGGCCGGCGACACCATCTATCAGAATGAATTCAAGGCCTGGGCCGAGAGCCCGGAGGAGATTCGTTCCACCTATAAGGGTCGTCCCGGATACTTCATGCCCGTGGAACAGACCTGGAAGCGTAAGAACGACTTGACGAAATATCCCGTTCTCACAACAGAGAATATGCTTCACCAGGCCATTTTCAACATGGGCCTTGATGAGATGGTCAACGCCGTGGAACCGGATACCACACTCCGCACCGGAAAAGAATGGGCCGGCGTGTGGACCCGCGATGTTAGCTATTCCATCATCCTTTCGATGGCTGCTCTCCAGCCGGAGGCCTCGATGATTTCGCTAATGAAAAAGGTGAACAAGAGTGGCCAGATAATTCAGGATACCGGTTCCGGCGGAGCATGGCCTATCTCCACCGACCGTATGGTATGGGTGCTTGCCGCATACGAGATCTATAAGGTCACAGGAGATCGCAAATGGCTTGAAACGGTATATCCTATTGCGGTCCGTTCCCTTGAAAAGGATGAGAAGACGGTGATGAGCCCGCACGGGCTTGTGAAAGGGGAAACTTCTTTCATTGACTGGCGCGAGCAGAGCTACCCGCGCTGGATGCAGACTGCCGACATTTCTCAGAGCGAGGCGATGGGCACAAATGTGATGTATGCTGCTGCAATTGAGGCCACTTCCAAGATGGCTTCCGCTCTCGGAAAGAAGAAGGAGGCTGAGAAGTTTGCAGCCAAGGCGAAGGCCCTGGCCGCAGCAATCGACAAGAAATTCTGGATGGACGACAAGGGATATTACGGAATGTACACATACGGGCGCGATAACAAGATCCTCAATCCTCGCCATGAGACATTGGGCGCTGCCCTGGCAATTCTTTATGATATAGCTCCTCTGGAACATCAGAAATCTATTTCTGAGAACGCCCCGCAGACCCCTTATGGCCCAGCCATCTTCTGGCCGCAAATCCCTGATATGCCCAATTATCATAACAATGCGTTATGGCCTTTCGTGGGATCTTACTGGACCATTGCTCAGGCAAAGGCTGGAAATGAGGAGGGCACCCTCGAAGGCATTGGCGCGGTGTTCCGCCCGGCAGCCCTTTTTGCTACCAACAAGGAGAACTTTAACCTTGACAACGGTGATTACTTCACTGAGCTTAACTCTTCCAATATGCTCTGGTCGCTATCCGGCAACTTGGGTATAACAATGCGTATCCTCTTCGGTATCAATTTCGAGGAGAACGGACTTAGGATCGCTCCTTTTGTTCCGGAAACACTTGGCGGCACGCGCTCGCTCGACAATGTGAGCTATCGCGGTGCGAAGCTCGACATAACGGTCAATGGCTTCGGCTCAAGGGTGAAGAAGATGACTCTCAATGGCAAGGAGATTGATCCTTTGGCCGTGATTCCTGCATCGAAACTGAAAGGGGAGTGCAAGATTGTGGTGGATATGGATAATGAGCCTATCGCGAAGATGGCTGTGAATCATGCCGGAAACCGTAAGGCTCCTCTGACGCCTATCGCATGGCTCACCTTCAATGCCGACATAGCCAAAGATAAGTCTGCCTTCCCCAACTATCTGCAGTGGAACCCGATTGAATACATTTCCAAATATCTTGTGCTCCGCGACGGTAAGGTGGTAGCGGAGACCCGTGAGACCTCCTATCCTGCATTGGAAGAGGGAGAATGGCAGGTTATCGGTGTGGCCGGCGACGGAACACAGAGCTTTGCTTCAGAACCGCGCAGCAACCGCAAAAAAGAAGATATCTATTTTGCAGACTCCAGCTACACCACCACCCTCAGTTCTCCTGAACTATCCTATAGGCCGCAGGAAGATTTGAGCGGCGCCTCGAAAGGGAAGTTTGTGGAGATTGATATGAATTCGGCTCCTGTAGAGGCAGTGGTAGAGATCCCGGAAGATGGTGTTTATTCCATATCCGTGCGCTATGCCAACGGAAACGGACCGGTAAACACAGAAAACAAGGCTGCAATCCGGACTCTAACCCTTGACGGATCCAAAGCCGGGACAGTCGTTATGCCTCATCGCGGGGTTGCCAACTGGAACGACTGGGGCATGAGCAACAGCGTCGTGCTTCCTCTCGGGAAGGGATCTCATACATTGGGCATCATCTACTTACCCGAAGATGAGAATATGAATATCCAGACAAATCATGCAATCATTGATAAGATTGTTGTGGAAAAATTTGGCGGAATAGAAAATAATTAGTAATTTTGTACCCGGGTGAGTCCTGCACGACTTGCTCCCCGTGAATCCCCCAGGTCTTGACCGAAGCAAGGGTAGCGGGTTGTAGCGGTGCGATGTAGGTCGCTCGCCCGTTTGCCTCTTTAGCTCAGTTGGCCAGAGCACGTGATTTGTAATCTCGGGGTCGTTGGTTCGAATCCGACAAGAGGCTCTAAAAGGTCCGACCGGACTTGAAATCATGTTTTTCATAATTTTGTTTTGGCGGCAAGCTTCATGAAGCGGGCCGTTTTTTATTATATCTCTATCTGGCTTCGGCCCTTTGTTCTTAAATAATATTGCTAAGTAGCTGCTTATGATTATACATAATGCCACCTTTATGGTAAGAAAAGATCTTGAGAATGATTTGATTCTATGGCTCAAGGAAAAGATAGGTCGTCTGGAAAGCGGGAATGCAGGTATGGGTGAGGGTTGTAATCCCCGTGTCTCGGCAATGCGCGAGGCCGGAGGAGTGAGTCATCTCCACGCAGATGCCGCGAGTGTAGCCTTTCAGGTGGAATTTCCCTCCGAGACAACTGCCAAGATATGGGCAGAACGCGCATTCAATCCGCTTGCTGCTGCATTCGATGAAAAATTTGGCCCGGAGGGTATGGTCTTCACTTCGCTTTTTGAAGTAGTGTAATGGCGGATATCAAGGATTATAAAAGGATAATAATGGGGATCGACCCCGGCACAAACGTGATGGGATACGGAGTGCTCGGCATCAATGGCAAGACACCGGAGGTGATTGTGATGGGCGTAATCGAGCTGAGCAAGTTCGAGAGCCATTACAAGCGCCTCCATCGCATCTATGAGCGTGTCTCAGGGCTTGTGACGCAATATCTCCCGGATGAGATGGCGATTGAGGCTCCTTTCTTTGGCAAGAATGTGCAGTCCATGCTGAAATTGGGACGTGCGCAAGGTGTGGCTATGGCGGCGGCACTTGTGAAGGATATCCCCATAGCGGAATATGCCCCCCTTTCCATCAAGCAGGCTGTGACCGGACGCGGATCCGCCTCCAAGGAACAGGTGGCCGAGATGTTGAAAAGGATGCTGCATATCCCCGAGGAGAATATGCCAAAGCTCCTCGATGCCACCGATGCCCTGGCGGCAGCCCTGACACATTTCTATGAGACGGGAAAACCGAAACTTCCAAAAGGCCCCGGCAGTTGGGCTCAGTTCATAGCTCAGAATCCGGGTCGCGTCGTCTCCGGTGACAAATCTCGTCCCGGATTGAAAAAATGAATAATATCCTCCTTTCTCCTCTTCATATCTTTCTTACTCACACTCCCAATATTCCCATCGTTACCCTAACGAAGTGAGGGTTATCTCATAATAGTGAAATCTATTCAGAAGAGGAAAACACATTTTCCAATCCCTGATATCTTATTCACTTTTAATATTCGCAAGCGAAACTAAAATTAAATTTTCAATTGTTAGAATAAATAGGTATATTTGCAAATTGAAGCGCGGAGGAATATTTCCTGTGCGCTTCAGTAGAAACACAGATATTTAGACGATACCGGAAAAACAAAAAACTAAGATATATGGATAGATATCAGGAAGCAATTGCATCCAGCAAAGTCATCGCCGATGATGCGGCCGTGGCGGATGCCGTGAAGAAAATATTGGAGAAAGCCCCCGAAAACATGACCCCGGAGGTGCTTAAATTCTTGTTCAGCTCAATCGATCTGACCACTCTCAGCACCGAGGATAGCGTGCGCAGCGTGGCACGCTTCACTGAACGTGTCAACGATTTCGACAATGATTATCCGCAGTATAAGAATGTCGCTGCCATCTGCGTCTATAGCAATTTCGCCGACGTGGTGAGCACTCATCTCGAAGTGGAGGGGGTAGACGTGGCTGTAGTGGCTGCCGGATTCCCTTCAAGCCAGACATTCCAGGCTGTTAAGGTGGCAGATGTGGCTCTTGCCTGCGAAGCAGGTGCGAATGAGGTGGACATCGTGCTTAATCTCGGCCTATTCCTCGATGAAGATTACGAGGAACTGTGCGACGAATTGATCGAGCTCAAGCATACGGCCAAGCACGCCAAACTGAAGGTGATTCTCGAAACCGGAGCGCTCAAGACTGCCGAAAACATCAAGAAGGCATCCATCCTTTCAATGTACAGCGAGGCCGACTTCATCAAGACATCCACAGGAAAAATATATCAGGGCGCAAGCCTTGAGGCAGCCTACGTGATGTGTGAATGTATAAAGGAATATTTCGCCATCTCCGGAAGGAAGGTTGGCTTCAAGGCAGCCGGAGGCATACGCACTCCGGAAGAGGCCGTGGCCTACTACACCATCGTAAAGGAAGTCCTCGGAGAGGAATGGCTCAACCATGATCTCTTCCGCATTGGAGCCAGCTCTCTGGCCAACAGCCTGCTGAGCGCGTTGGAAGGTAAAGAGGTGAAATATTTCTAAATCCCTTCCGCTACCTGAGAAAATGAAACAAACCCGACTATGAAAATTAAAGATTTACTTAAAGCGTCGTTGATGCTCCTCGCAGGAGCGTCAGCGACGTTCTGCGCTTATGCACAGCCAAAGGCGCAGACTGATGAGAAACGCTACAACGTTTTCGGAGTGGCTTTCTACAATCTTGAGAATCTCTTCGACACAATCAACAACAACGGCAAGTATGACCTCGAATTCTCCCCCGAAGGGAAGAACCGCTGGGACGGCAATAAATATTGGTCGAAGATTAAGAATCTCTCATACGCCATCTCGCAGATGAAAACCGAAAACACCCCTATGGGGCCTGCCATCATCGGAGTGAGTGAGATTGAGAACCGTTCAGTGCTTGACGACCTTGTGGCTGCCGATGCCATCAAGAACTGGAATCTCCAGGTGGTGCATCACGACAGCCCCGATGCTCGTGGTGTCGACGTGGGCCTTCTTTATAATCCACGCTTCTTCCATCCCATCAACGTTACCAACCATCGTCTGGTGGTGCCGGAGCTTCCCAATTTCAAGACCCGCGACCAGATGTGTGTATTCGGGCTTCTCGGAGGTAGTCGCGTGGCAGTGATCGTGAACCATTGGCCCTCACGCAGGGGAGGGGAGAAGGAGAGCAGCTGGCTGCGCGAAGCGGCCGCATCACTCACCAAGCAGATCGCCGACTCCCTCTATCAGATCGACCCTAACGTCGGAATAATTGTGATGGGCGACCTTAACGATGATCCTCACAACAAGAGCGTGGCCGAGACTCTCGGAGCCAAGAGAAACAGCACCGACATCTCCGACCATGGATTCTACAACCCGTTCTGGGGGATGCTCGACCAAGGTATCGGATCATACATCTATCGTGGCGGCTGGGATCTGTTCGACCAGATCATAATCAACGGAAATCTGGTTAAAAACAAAGGGGGACTGGAATATATTCAGGCCAATGTGTTCAACAAGCCTTTCCTCCTTCAGAGCGACGGACAATACAAGGGATACCCTAAGCGCACCTTCTCAGGAGGGGTATGGCTCGACGGATATTCCGACCATCTCCCCACAATAATCTATCTCAAGCGTGAGCGTTAACCCGAAAACAATCCAACTTTTCAAACCTTCATAACATCGAAATGCGAGCAAAACTATTCCTTTTGATGCTTCTGTGTCTGACGCTGCCCGGAGTGGCGGCCACCGGACTCAAGGGCACAGTGGTCGATGCGATGAGCGGGAAGCCAATCTACGACGCTAATATCCTGCTGCGCGACCAAGCGATATTCGTGACCACCACCACCGACGGTACGTTCTCCATCTCAAAAGCCGCTCCCGGACCAGACATGCTCCAGGTTGTGGCATTCGGGTATGAGGATGTATTCATCGACGTCGAGCTTGTCGATGGTCTGATAAAGAACATCGGGGAGATACGAATGGCTGAGTCGGGATACGACGGCGCCTTCCTCAACTCCGACGAATTCATATTCGACGAAGAGCAGATAGCCGACGACGACGGAATGACCCAGAATATCGGTACTATCCAGGGTGCAAACGACGATATCTTCTATCAGATGTCGAATTATAATTTCTCTGCCGTTTATTACAAGCAGCGTGGACTTGACAATACTTGGAACACTGCCTATATCAACGGTATCGAGTTCAACGACCCCATGCGCGGTTCATTCAGCTACGGCAGTCTGGGAGGCATGACCTCTTCCGCTTTCCGATCAAAGAGCGTGAGCATCGGCAGCGAGGCAGCGGCTTATGGTATCGGCAATATCGGCGGCTCGACCAACAACACCACATACGCCTCCGAATATGCTCCCGGTTTCCGTGGAAATCTAAGCTATACCAACTCAAATTATATGCTCCGAGCAATGTTGCAGTATAGCACTGGTCTTTCGCGCTCCGGCTGGGCTTTCTCGGCCTCCGTTATCGGAAGATATGCAAACGAGGGAGTGATAGAAGGCACATTCTACAACTCCATAGGCTATGCGCTGAGTCTACAGAAGATCTTCAACGACCGCCATTCGATTAACCTCTCCACATGGGGCGCGCCCACTGAACGTGCCACTCCCGGAACCTCCGTGCAGGAGGCTTACGATCTTGTCGGCTCCAACCTGTATAATAATTCATGGGGTTACTTCAACGGCAAGAAACGCTCCTCCAGAGTGGTGAAGAGCTTTGATCCCGCTGCAACCCTCAACTGGATTTTCAAACCAAAGCAGGGAACTGTGCTTAACACCGCCATCGGTTTCCGACACAATGCCTATGCACAGAGCCGTCTGAACTACTACGGACAGAATCCCGCGCCCGATTATTACAGTAAGCTCCCCTCATATTGGCTTCCAACCGCAGATCCCGGAACTGAAGTCTATGATGCGCAGCTCGACCAGTATAACCAGCTCGTAGACCTCTGGCGCAATGATGAAAGCATACGTCAGATTGACTGGGATGCAATCTACCAGAGCAATCTGCTCAATCGCGAAAACTTCGACCGCAACCCCGAATACAAAGGGCAGTCGACCACCATCCTTGAATATAACCACACCAATACGATGCAGTGGATGTTCAATTCCTACATCAACCATCGTCTCACCGACGCCATGACTCTTCAGGGCGGCCTCAGCGTGAACTACAGCGATGCCCATTACTTCAAGACCGTGGGCGATCTCCTCGGAGGTGAATACTGGCGTGATGTCGACACATATTCCGAGCGTGATTTCGGCGGATCCACCGACAAGCTCCAGAACGATATGCGCAACCCCAACCGACTCGTAACAGAGGGCGACGTGTTCGGATATGACTATAATATCCGTCACCTGATGGTCCGCGCATGGCTCCAGAACCAGATTGTCACAGCACATTGGAACGTGAACTATGGCGGTGAAATCAACTATGTCAACTTCCTCCGTCATGGTAATATGCAGAACGGACGTGCTCCTGAAAACTCATACGGCGCAGGCGAGCGTCACACCTTCGACAACGCCTCAATCAAGGCTGGCGCTACATACAAGCTCAACGGACGTAACTATTTCGTGGCACACGCATCCTACGGCACACGCGCACCGCGTCCCTACGACGCTTACGTTTCACCCCGCACAAAGGATGATGCAGTCCCCGGTCTGAAATCAGAGCGTTTCCTCTCCGGCGACATTGCATATGTGTGGAACTACAAGAATTTCCGTGGTTCTGTCACCGGTTTCTATACCCATATCTGGGATGCCATGAAGCACACCGGCTTCTACGATTATGACCTCAAGAGCTTCATGAACTATAACATCTCCGATGTGGAGACGGAATATAAGGGTGTCGAGATCGGTATGGAGTATAAGATCATGACAGGTCTCAGCGCACGCGCTGCAGCAACATATTCCCGTTATCAGTATAAGAACAACCCGATGGGTGTGCGCAACTACGACAACGGTTCCGAAGAGGATGTCTACCGCCGCGTATATCTCAAGAACTACTTCATAGGATGCGCTCCGCAACAGGCATATAGCCTTGCGGTGAACTATAACATCAAGCAGTGGTTCTTCGAAATCAACGCCAACTATCTTGCCGATAACTATTACGACCTCTCATTCGCTCGCCACGAAGAGATGCCCGGACTCTGGAAGATATGCCAGAGCGAAGAGGAATATGACCAGCGCCGCAAGGAGATCATCGCACAGGATAAGCTCAAGAATGCTTTCGTGATGAATCTATCGATAGGCAAGGTGCTTTATATGCGTTGGGGTTCTCTCAACTTCAACCTTTCGGTCAACAACCTTCTCAACAACCGCAACATCCAGATGCGCGGATGGCAGGATGGTAAGTTTGACTACACCAACTACACCACAACCAAATATGCCAACAAGGTGGCATACGCACAGGGTATCCGCGTATTCTTCAATGTCGGTGTCAGATTCTAAATGTCAGGATGAGATACTAAGGGATTGGTGAGTTCTATCGGTCCGGTAAGTCTAATGATTCCAATAATTCCGATAACTCCAATAATTCCAATAATTCCAATTAAAAAGAAAAACCAATGAAATATATAAAAAGCATATTAATGGGGGCATTGGCGCTTTTGAGCTTCACCGCCTGCACCGGCGACCAGGCTCTTCCTCCCATCAATAAGCCCGCCGGTTTGGGCGAGGCCTCCCTCGGCGACGGACAATGGAATTCCCCGATGGCCGCATATCAGGCCGCACTCGGAACTGTGCCTCATGATGAATTCGGCTACGACAGATCCGAAGCATGGGTCACGGGATATATCATAGGGTGGGTCAACGTGGATATAAGCAATTCAAACCTCGCTTTGGCTGCCGACTTCACTCTCCCTGCAACGGTGAACACCAACATCCTCATCGCCTCTGATCCCGAAGAGCGCAATCCCGACAATATAGCCACTGTCCAGCTCCCCAGCGGAGATGTCAGAAAGGCACTCAATCTTATGGATCATCCCGAAAACCTCGGCACGCAGGTGACCGTATTCGGAACGGTCGGGATAAAATACTGCGGACAGTATGGAGTGCGCAGCGTGAGCGATTATGTATGGGGCGATGAAGGAAAGGAACCCGATCCCAATATGGTGCTTCCCTCCGGTGCACGTGAATTCCTAAGCATTGATCTCACAAAAGGTATGGAGGGATTCACATTCAATCAGGGCGATCCGTCGCAGAGCGGCTTCGAGACATGGAAACAGAGTTCGCAGTATGGTCTGGTCGCCACCGGTGGTAAGGCTCCGGGCGCAGTGGTCTGTGATGCGGTGGCCGTATCCCCTGTGTTCGACCTCTCGGATTATACACAGATTCGCATGATGGTTCATCAGGCAGGTAACTATTTCACCAACTCCGCAAACTTCTCCCAGATGACCTCAACGCTCGTGCGCGAGGCAGGTTCTACGGAGTGGACACAGGTGGAGATGCCTTATCCACCGGCAGGAAACTCTTGGACATTCTCCAATTCCGGCTACATCGTGCTTGATGATTTTGCAGGTAAGAAAATAGAGGTGGGTTTCCGCTACACCTCCACATCCACTCTCTCCGGAACATGGGAGATCGACAAGATTTCACTTGCCGGGGTATATTCCAAGTAATTTAACATTCAGAAAAAGATGAAAGCAAAATATTTGATCCGGACAATCCTCGCTCTCCTTCCCTTGGGAGGGTTGACAGCGTGTCAGAACAGCTTTGACGATCCGGGGCTGGTGGTGCCTGTGGCTAAGAATAAGGCCAACACCACCATAGCTGAATTCAAGGATATATTCGCAGAGGAGAATATGCAGCTCTGCCCCTACAAGGATGAGGATTCGAAGACCCCTTACATCGTGAAGGGGCGTGTCATCTCCTCCGATGCCACAGGAAATATCTATCAGACCCTCTGCATACAGGATGAGACATCGGCAATGACTTTCGCTATCCGTCGTGCAGGTCTATATGATTACTACCATCTCGGACAGGAGATTGTGGTGGATCTCACGGGTCTCTGGGTTGGTAAGTACAATTACCTCCTCCAGATTGGCTGGCTCAATGAAGATAACTATGGCGATCCCTCCATGGGGCGTGTGGACTTCAGCATATTCCAGCAGCATGTGGAGCTTAACGGCACCCCCGACATTGATGTGACCTATGTCACTCCGCAGGAGACAAAACCGGCCGCTAATATGTATTGTATTGTGGAGAGCATCGACCAGCTCCCTTCAAGCCCCGGTGAGGATTTCTATAACCTTCAGGGACAGCTTGTGGAATTTCGTAACGTGCAGTTCGATGGTGGCGGCGAACTTCCCTACGCTCCCTATCAGGAGTCGGTGAACCGTTATATCACGCAGACCGGCAATTCCTCTAAACTGACTGTCCGCACCTCCGGCTATGCCACTTTCTACAGCGACATACTCCCTGAGGGCACAGGAACCGTGCGTGGTATCCTTTCCTATTATGCCTCCGATCCCAGCTATGCCACCACCGACGGCTCCGTCAACGGCTGGCAGCTCCTCATCCGCTCCCTGGATGATGTAGACTTCAATGAGAAAGGCCAGAAAGAGGATCCATATTCAATCGCTGAGGCATCCGAAATCCAGAATCAGAGCCGCAACGGCTGGGTGAAGGGATATATCGTCGGCTCGGTGAAGGCCGGTGTCTCCACCGTGACATCCAATGCCGACATCATTTTCGGCGACGAGGCGGAGATGGATAATAACCTCGTGATTGCCCCCACTGCCAACACCACCGATTGGAAGGAATGTATGGCCGTGGCCCTTCCTCAGGGTTCGGCAATCCGTCAGTATGGCAACCTTGCCGATAATCCGGCAGTATATAAGAAGTCGATACTCGTATGCGGTACGCTATCCTCTTATCTCGGTCTTCCCGGCGTGCAGGGCACAGGCGCTACCGATAGCTTCGAGATTGACGGTGTGGAGATCGGCGGCGACACTCCCGTCACTCCTCCCTCTTCAGGCAATGGCACACAGGAATCACCATATACCGTAGAGCAGATCATTGCTTCCACCGATGATGCGGCCGAGGCATGGGTTGAAGGTTACGTCGTAGGATATGTTCCCGACATGAAATTCGATGAGGCTGTATTCGGCGATACACCCACAGAGGGATCCACCAACTACACCAACGGAACCAATCTTGTGCTCTCCTCCAAACCTGCCGGAGAGGCATCTGCCGACAATGCCATTCCCGTGGGCCTGAACTCCTCTGTCCGTTCAGTCCTTGCGATTTCTAAGAATCCCGCCATCTATGGTCAGAAGGTTAAGGTGAAGGGTGAGCTGACTAAATATTTCGGTCGTCGAGGTATTAAGAATGTCACCGAATATGAGATTGTAGGCGGTGGCGGCGACAATCCTGTCGTGCCCGATACCCCGACCCCCGGTGTGGCTTCCGGTAACGGATCAGAAAGCAGCCCGTACAACGTGGCGGCTATCATGGAGAGCACCACTGACGCCAACGATATATGGGTCACAGGTTACGTGGTAGGATATTGTCCCAACCAGTATTGGTCGGAGGCCGTGTTCGGAAACAATCCCCCGACAGAGGAATCCACCAACTACACCAACGGAACCAACTGCATACTTTCCGATGTGGCTCCCGGCTCTGCCGATGCCTCCAACTCCATCCCTGTGGGTTTGAAGAGCGGAACCACTGTCCGCGACAATATTTCCATCGGAAAGAATCCTTCCATATTCGGGAAGAAGGTGATGCTGAAGGGTAACCTCACCAAATATTTCGGTGTCCGCGCCGTGAAGGAGGTTTCCGAATATAAGATACTCGATTGATGATTTAAAGAATCTGTAATAACGGGGGGCGGGGCTGAAGCTTCGCCCCCTGCCACAAAACACTGACCGACTTATGAAAAAATCCATACTCACATTATCTCTGGCTCTATCCTCTATGGCGGCTTTCGCCGGATTCCAGCCGGATTACTATAAGATGATGGATGGCAAGCGCCAACGCGAATTGAAGGTGGCTGCAAAGCAATGCGTCACCTCCCATGCTGTCCTCATCTATTCCGACCTTCCGAATTATTGGCAATATTCAGATGTATATCCTGAGCTTTACGACGGCATGAAACGCTGGTGGGATATGTATTCCGATGCCATCTACCTCATCCACGACGGACAGACCGGGAAGCAGAGCTTCTCTGCCAACAAGATGCAACGTGAGCACAGCGTGCCGAAATCCTGGTGGAAGCAGGACGGCAGCGTGGAATACACTCCGGCCTATTCCGATATGTGGAACCTATACCCTTCCGATGGGGCGGCCAATCAGGCAAAGCTGAATTATCCGCTCGGACCTGTGGAGGCTGCAAATTTCAACAACGGAGTGACGAAGGTGGGCACGGTCCGTTCCGGATTCGGCGGAGGGGCGGCCTACGTCTTTGAGCCGGGGGATGAATATAAGGGAGACTTTGCCAGGGCATTCTTCTATATGGCCACTGTCTACGACGACATCAATTGGATCATAAACTATATGTTCCAGAAAAATGATTACCCCACACTCCGCGACTGGGCATTCAATATGCTTCTCGACTGGGCGCGCCATGACCCTGTGAGCCAGAAGGAGATCGACCGCAACAATGTGGTGGAACAGTATCAGGGCAACCGGAATCCCTTTGTCGATTTCCCTGAGCTTGCCGAGTATATCTGGGGAACCCGCACCTCTGAGACATTCTATCTTTCCGATCAGGAGGGGAGCGATCCCACGCCTCCCATAACGGGCGATCCTGTAATCACCCAACCGGTCAACGGCGAGAGTCTTGACTTCGGCCAGACGGCGGTAGGGGAGACAGTGACACGCATCCTTCAGATATCGGGAAGCAACCTCACGGAACCTCTATCGGTGCGTATAGTGGCTTCAGGCTCCAATCGGGGCCTCTTCACTGCCGAGACCTCCTCAATCCCTGCCGCAACGATGAATCAGAACCAGGGTTATCTCCTGGGGATTACCTATGCTCCGACGGCCGTCGGAAAGCATGAGGCGAAGGTGACGCTCTACGATGGCGGAATCGATGCAAGCATCGCCGTCACTTTGATCGGAGAGGCTTTGGATCGTCCCGATATGGGAGTGCTCACCGCTTATCAACCCACCGACCTGACCGATACAGGATACACGGCCCGATGGAGCGAGGCTCCGGGAATTGCCGATTATTATGTCGTGACCCGTGTGCGCACCATCGATGGAAACGAAGAGAGTGAGAGCTTCGAAACGGAGGAGACCTCCTATTCATTCACCGACCGCGATCCGCAGATAGGGGAGAGCTATTACGTGAATTATTCGCGTCTGGGAATAATGTCGGAACAGAGCAACACTATCTACATAGCTCCCGGAAGCGGAGTGGATGATATTCTTCGCGAGTCGCCTTTGCGCATCCTCCTTTTGCCGGGTGGATTCATGGTCCGTTGTGAGAACGACAACGAAGGGGAGTGCAGGAAAGGATTGATGATTTCCGACTATACAGGAAGAATTGTGGCTGCTCCGGAGGAGGTGAGCGACGGTGAGATATTCCTGCTCCCGGCAGGACTCTATATAGTCTCCGGACCGGGAATGCGTCCCGTCAGAGTGGTTGTCGGGTTATAGTTTATAACCCCACTCCGATAGTTCCGATAGTTCCAATAAATCCAATACCCCCTGTACACTCCAAAAAAATAAACCTTTCATAATCTCGGAATGTTAATATAGATAAAGATATCAAAACAAACAACATGGTTATGGAAGACACAAAAACTTATATTGTCAGCTTAGGCGATTCAAAGAAATATCGTGCTACCGGTGCACAGTTGAAACAATATGAAGAGGAATTGAAAAAATACCTCAGCAAGGAGTTTGCGGGTGAGCCGATCAATTTCTACGACAGCACCTCTGTGGAGGAATGCTCCGACCCGGATGCCTATCCCGAACTCACTCACGTGGAATTTGAGAAAGTGAAGACCGACCTGAAGCGACAGCTCGAAGTCCGCGCAGGATACGAACAGCTCGATTCAGATGCTCCCTATTCAGATGTAAACCCCGATGCGCTATAATCGCCCACCTACGGAAAAAAGAAACAATGTCATGCTTCATATCCATTGGAGCATGACATTTTAGTTTATCTTCCATTCCCGCTTTGCCGCAAATTATAATTGCAGTTAGGATTCTCCTGTCCCTCCTGTTCTCCTGTCCTCCTGTCAATTTTTAGAGAAAGGCGTGGAAGCTCATGAGGGCTTTTTATTTGGATAAACGAAATAAAATTAGTACCTTTGTTGCCCTAATCCTTTATAGAAAAGATCAGGTTGTTTATCCATGCTGTTTATCTTCCGGAATCATCGTTTCAGTCATCCGCGACAAGCTTTCCTGCTTGTCTCTCTCCTGCTGTGCCTGCTGCTGGCTGCCGGATGCAGCGGCTCGTACAGGGAGGATCCACGTCTGCGGCGTGCAGAGGAGGTGCTTGCCGACTCGGAGCTGCCTCAGGAGAGGGCGGTTGAGATGCTCGATACCCTCCGTGCGATTCCCGAAAGGGGGCTGTCGGAAGGGGAGCGCCATTACAGATCCTTCCTCATGATCAAAGCTTCCGACAAAGGCTATATTAGCCATACCTCCGATTCACTCTACCTCACGGTGAAAGATTACTTCTCCTCCCGCTATAGGGAGGTGCTTCCTGAGGTGCTTTACTACGGCGGCCGCATCTACAGCGACATGGGTGTCTATCCCGTGGCTCTTGAACATTTTGAGGGAGCGCTGGATCGTCTTGGCGACAATCCATCTGAGCTGCGCCTGAAACGTCGCGTGCTGAGCCAGACCGGAAGACTGCTGTCCCAGCTGAGGGTTCACGATCAGGCTCTGCGGTATGTTGAGGAATGCCTTGAAATAGGTGAGACCTTAGATGACACACTGATTCAGGTCTATAATTTGGAGCTTGCAGGAGACATATCAGATCGCTTGAAAGACTATAAAAAGGCTCGCGGCTATTTCATTCGTGCTTGTGATCTCAGCAAGGGTAAATATCCCTCGGAATATGCTATAAATATGTTTCGGATTGGCTATGTATCCCTCTCGTGCGGGGACACAACAGCAGCTCTGAATATAATGCGTTCAACAATAAGTGATGTATCGGAGATGGACAGGAACTTTGTGATGCCGGTTGCGGCAAGGGCATACCTGAGTGTCGGATCTTTGGACACTGCATATATGTATGCCCACGCTCTGATCCACAGCCCTGATTCCCTTAACAAGAAATATGGTTACGAGATACTTTTGTCTGATCCTCTCAGAGGCCGTCTCACTCATGACACGGTGGCAGAGTACTTGTGCAGATATGATGATATCCTGGAGAAGTTTGTGGATGAGAATATGGAAACAGCAGCCTTGATCCAGAATTCAATGTATAACTATTCCGTACACGACCGTGCACGGCAGTCGGCAGAGCAGAGTTACGATGAGCTGAAAATCTGGCTGCTGGCAACCGGCGTGGTAGCACTAGGTCTGGGATTAGCCTTTGCCTTGTATTATTTAAAAAAGGAGCGGTCCAAAATTCGTTTTTTTAAGATCATATCCGGGATATGGAATTTAAGGAATGAGGAGTCTTCAAAGAAATTGGAAATGAATAATGACTCTCATAATTCAAATGAGAACGGGGAGAAACTTATGAAGGAATTAATGTGTATATATGAAAAAAGTATTGGCGAAGGCAAGAATCCCATTCCTGATTCTATCCTTAAATCCCCCACATATCTTAGGCTTATAGACTGCATAAAAAATGAAAAAGGCATAGAGAACAATAAGGAGCTATGGCAGGACATAGAGAGTATGGTGCGCGAAGCATTTCCTGATTTTATGGAACGACTCCGACTTTTGTCAGCCGGGAAACTTTCTGTTCAGGAGGAGCAGACAGCTTTATTGATCAAATGTGGTTTCAGGTTAAAGGACATCGCAGATTTGCTCGGAAAAACCCAAAGCACTATTGGTTCACGGCGTACATCAATTGCAAAAAAAATGTTTGGTGAAAAAAGGGAAGTGAAGATGATAGATAAATTTATCAGATTGATGTAAAATATTACATATAGTAATAACTTATTGAAAGATAATGAGTAAAAAACTACGGAAAAACTACGGAAATTTAATTTCCGTAGTTTTTCCGTAGTTTTTTACTCTGAGAATAGGAAGAAAACTTAATAATTTTGTGCTCAAAATTTCTTAAAACGTAATGCCTATGAAACATCTAATTTTGACCGGTGCTCTGACCCTCTCTATGTATTCAGGCATGGCGCAGGAACCTTCAAATGGAGGGATGTCAGATTTTAATCCAACTGTACTTGTCCAAGTATCACCATCTCTTAATAACAATAAAAAGCCTGAACTACCTCCCAAAGGCGAGCGTAAACCTTCAAGGAAACTCACCGCACACATTGGCGGCGGATGGGTGATGATCGAAGGGGTTGACGAATCGGAGATACTTTCATATGACATCAACGGTTATGACGGGTTCCCGTTGGCCTCCTTCGATTCCGCCCCGGAGTTTACCCAAACCCTCTTCTCCCTTCATGGCGAATATGAGGTGTGCTTCACCACGGACGAGTATATTTACACTGCATACGTGTGGATGGAATAATAAATAATAAATGTATAACCCACTAAACTGATTTTATCATTATGAAGAAAATTTTATTTTCCTTCGCCGGCGTTCTCGCCCTCACATTCGGAGCCAACGCGCAGCTCCGCGTTCTTTCCAACGGACATATTCAGTTAGGCGACTGGTCAGGCATGCCGCTTCAGCCCTCCCTTTCACCGTCGTCTGCCTCCACCGATGCCGTGGTCATAGGGGGAGGGACGGTGCAAATCTCAGACACCACCTCCACCATCTCCATCCTGGGCCCGACCAGACCCAACTATTCCGGCGGCTCATTGACTTTCGGAGGACGAAAGGATGTCATGATTAGCGAGGATAAGTTCACGAAAAGCATAACCGTTCCTTACGGCACCATGACCCTCACAGGCATGGGGGGACTAAAATATGTTGCCTCCAACGGCACGGTTTTCTCCTATACCTCCCCCCGGTCAACCACCAGCGAAGGGGTCTTCACCTTCTCCGCCACCGTGAAAGCCACCTCCTATCTCACCACTTCCGATGCACGCTACAAGAAGAATGTGGAGTCTCTCGAAAGCATGGGCGACATGCTCAACGACCTTACTCCTGTAAGTTATAACCTTGACCTCAACTTGGGAAAGGAGACAGCCGAAATCCAGAATGCATCGGTGGCCTCCCCCGAAAACGACCGTCGCAGTTTCGGTTTCATAGCGCAGGAGGTGCGCGAGATATTCCCCGACCTCGTTTACGAGGATGAGGAGGGGATGTTGTCTGTAGACTATCAGGGATTCATCCCCCTGCTTGTGGATGCCTACAAGGCTCTTAGCGCAAAGGTGGCCGACCAGGAGAAGACAATAGCCACCCTTTCCGATACAGGGGCTGGTCGCAAGGTAAAAGGTGCAGCCTCCGTCAGCGACCTGGACGCAGAGGAATCAGTTGTACTGATGCAGAACCGTCCGAACCCATTCAAGGATGTGACTGAAATCCGCTGTTATCTTCCCGAATCGGTATCGGATGCCTTCATCTGCATCTACGACCT
>JAAVDD010000052.1 GCA_014801985.1 Bacteroides sp. | reverse complement strand
TCGGATTCCGGGACATAACAATACGATTTCCTTCATTCAAATTGAACATGGCGTTTTTGAGTGCAAAAATACACATCAAAAACGCCATGACATAGTCGGTCTTTTTCGGATGGTTACATTAAGATTTGCGGTGCATCGAATTATGTAGGGTAACCATCCGAAAAAAGCAGACTACCACATACTGATTTAGATTGCGAACTTTGCAAACAAAAACGGTATGTTTAATTTGAATGAAAGCGGCCGGTTAGTAATGGCGCAGCAACCGACTGATATGCGCATGGGTGTGAATTGTCTGATCGGACAGGTAAGGTATGTTGGCCTGGATACAGCCAACGGTGATGTCTACATTTTTGTAAGCAAATCCCGGAAGGTAATGAAAATCCTTTATTGGGTCAGATGTAAAAGCATGGGGGCGTATCGTCCGCTATGGTTTTTGCCTACAGCAATTCTGCCTTATTCCATGCTCATTTATCCTGATATTGTTATATAAAACTATACAGAATCAATAATCCGTGCAAATGTACGACAGTAATATATAAAAATAAGTAAGCAATAGTTACGAATAAGAAAAGGGGAGCATATAATGTAAGAATCTTGCAGAAAGAACTTGAAATTTGACAAATGATATAAAAATAGTAAATTTGTGGTCATAAAGTTTGCAAAAAAATAATTTAATATGTAAATTTGCGCAGATGTAATATGAATGGTTGCAGAATGGAAATGGTCGCCTATCATATAACATGAGAATATACGTTCAATAGATAAGAAAAAAGACTGGAATTATGCGCAAAACGTTTTTCATGATGCTGATTGCCCTCCTCACTCTTGCTTCCTGTTCAAGTGAGGAGGATATATTGGAGTTGGAATATGAGAAAAGTACGAGGTCGGTGGATACCCTTCCTCCTAATCCCTATGTGGGTTCAATGTTAATGCAACGGATGTTTCTTCAAATAGATTTGGATGAAGAGAACACAGAAGATTTAAGGAGCTGTTTACAATCGATAGGAACTTATTATAAAAGATGGTATAATTGTTTAATAGCCGTTATAAGTGAACAACCAATAGCAAGAATATATCAGAAAAAGATGGAGATTGCAGCAAGCTATAGTCCCGTTTATAATACCATTGCAGTTAAAGATACGCCTGGTAATAAGGAAATGCCATACATAGAAGAATTGCTCCATGCTGGGCAAGACAGAGTATATGCAGGAGGAATAGAGCAATATACAGATAAGGGCAAGCCGAATATAGAATTTGAGGCGAGTCTAACCAGGGATTTGATTTTTTATGTAGGGGGTGGTGTGTATGCATCAGGGGCTGGAACGGATAATGTAGAGGAATATCAAGAATGGATAGAGGAATTATGCTGGAGTGAGGTAGGGGGAGTTAATGTATTTCCAAGTGAGGAAAGAGTATTAGGTTTGAAATTGTATTTTGATAAATTCCAACAAATGTTGGGATATTATCAAATGATGGAATTATTTAAGAAGAGAAATTCTGCATATGACAAGGAGATATTATACACTCTCGGACCAGAGTACATAGGATTTGTGTATGATTCACTCTAAAAATATAGAACATATGAAAAAGGTAAGATTAGTTTTGATTCCTATTGTCATGCTGTTAAGCTTGATAGGTATGACAAATGTAAAGGCGGAGGAAATAAAAAAGAAAGGTGTGGAGAATACCTATATGCTCGATTATGAGCGTGGGGTAGCGTATAATGTGAACAGGAAAAGTGTCAGAAATGAAGCGATTTTGGGAGAAGACTATGAGGTGCTTCCGAATTCAGTCTATGCTAATACTGTTAAAAGGGTATTGGGAATGAAAAAAATTGAGGCCAATAAGCTACAGAGGATAAATTGTATCTTTGTATGTAGCCCTGACGGTAAAATTGAAAGCGTGAGATTCAAGTTTCCTAAAGGGAATATTTTCCTTTCAGTTGAAGAGATTGAAAAGCTCGAGAAGGCATTGCTTGCAGAGCAATTCCCGGTAAAGGTCTATAATAAGGCAATCAAGAATATGGTGTTCGGACAATGTTGCTTCTTAAATAAATTCTTTGAAGAGTAGAACCCTATATGGCCGTTACCGAGAGGGAGATTATTCCTCTTTGATGTTGTTGACATCATGTCGATAACTTTTAATGTTAAAATTTCGGCCAACTCTTGCAAGATTAAACTCTATGAGTTATCTTTGCGTTGTAAAAACAGGAGATGATAGTTTTACCACATCAAAGAAAATTGGGAAACTCATCAAATTATAACGAATACCGAGACTAACTTGTAAGTTGATGGCGGGCCCCACATCCTTCGGGGTGTTGACTATGTCGCAGGCGGATTACAAAGATTTGCAAGTCCTCAAATCCTGTCAGTCGGAGTTTCGTCACAATACTTTGATGTGGACTTTATAGAAGAGTCGGAAGGCAACAGCTCCGGCTCTTTTTTACTTTTACTCCTCCCGGCTGCTGAGAATTGTCGGGATATGGATGTGAAATATAACCCAAATTATTGAATTATAGATATGTTAGATGTAAGACAGTCATTGCTCGAGCGCACCAGCGTGCGTCGATATGAACGCGAGGCGATAAGCGACGAGCAGATGGAATTTATTTTTGAGGCTATCCGCAATTGTCCTAATTCCTATAACGGACAGCAGTATTCAGTGATTGATATCAGCGATCAGGCCCTTAAGGAACAGCTTTATGAGCTTACAGGCCAGAAGCAGATAAAGACCTGCAACCGCTTCCTTGTGTTCCTTTCCGATTTCAATCAGATAAAGGCTCTTGCTGAACGTAAGGGAATCGAATGGCCTCGGCTGGAGGATACAATGGATGGTGTGCTCTTGGGAACAATCGACGCTTCATTGGCTATGATGAGTGCGGTGGTGGCTGCTGAATCCCTGGGACTCGGCAGTAATTGCATCGGCTATCTCCGCACTGTGGATCCGGCTAAGGTCGCTGAGTTGCTGAAACTTCCGAAGGGTGTGTTTGTGGTATGCGGACTCGCCATCGGTGTTCCCCGTGAGCATCCTGATCTGAAACCCAAGAAACCGCTTTCAGTGATGGTGCATAAGAATTGTTACCAGCAGGATCGTGAAGCAATGGTCGATGAGCTTGAGAAATATGACGAGGTTGTGAAGGAATACAACCGTACCAGATCCGGAGACACCACTACCAACGATTGGGTGGGTCATATCCTCGACTACTATCGTCACGTGCTCGACTATCGTATCCTTGACTATCTGAAAGATCAAGGGTATGACGTAAAGAAATAAAGTGATAGAGATAAAGAATGAAAACAGGGAGCAAGCCATCTGCTTGCTCCCTGTTTTCATTCCACTTCCGTATCCCGGACTTCCTTTTTTTTCAACATTCTACGCAGACGTCTGACCCCCTCCTTGCCAAGGATAAGGAGGGCGGTGTATTGGGAAGCTTTGGCGAGACCGAAGAAGATCACCCATAGAATCCCTTTGAGTCCGACGGAAATAGGGAGGGCCATTTGGGCAAATGATATAACATAACATAGCAAGCATACCACTCCTACCATTAATCCGGTTCGGAATCCAAGTCCTTCCAACCATTCTTTGGCCTTAAGTAAGGATTTTTTAATTTTATCTTTCATCGAGTTCATGATGTAAATTTACTGCTTTTTCTTGAAATAATCGGTAGATATGTGATTAAAATGAAAAACGGAGCAAGGCCTCGACCTCTGCTCCGTTTTTCATTTTAATAGCAATTAATTTGGAGAATTGGATTGAAAAATGTAATTTTATGGGCAGAAATTGGGTTGAAAAGTGTATAAAAACAACCTAATTTGGGGTTGAAAAGTGTATAAATTGCGCTTATTTCGGGATTGAAAAATGTTAATTATGAAGATAAATATATGTTATATAGAAAGATAGAAAAAGAAATTTCTGATTATCTCCAAAGAGAAGGAGATAAGGTGTTAGTGGTGACAGGTGCTCGTCAGATTGGAAAGTCGTTTATAATCCGACATAGTGCTCATAAATACTATAAGAATGTAGTCGAGATTAACCTTATAGAGGATTCAGAAGGTCCGCGTGTATTCGACTCGGTAAAAACTACTGAGGATTTTTATTTTGCACTCAGTGCGTATACTTCACAAAAATTAGGAGATGCATCCGATACCCTTATTTTCTTGGATGAAATTCAGGAATATCCTCAATTGCTCACTCTTTTGAAATTTCTGCGCGAGGGGGGTCGTTATAGATATGTGGCGAGCGGTTCTCTATTGGGGGTGACATTAAAGAAATCTTCTTCCGTGCCCTTGGGAAGTATTGATATAATGAATATGTATCCTCTCGATTTTGAGGAATTTCTGATGGCAAATGATTTCGGGAAGGATGCCATAGATGGTTTGCGTAAGTGTTTTGAAGAGAGACGTAGTGTTCCTGAGGGTATACACGCCCGTGTAATGGATCTATATAAACGTTATCTATTGGTCGGTGGATTGCCTGAAGCTGTCAACAAATTTCTTGAGACCCGTGATTTAAATCAGGTGAGAGCGATTCAGGAAACTATAATGGAGCTGTATAAGATTGATGCGGCTAAGTATGACAATAAACATTCTTTAAAAATCGGGAGATTATATAACCTTATCCCCTCTAATATGGAGAATAAGAAAAAGAGGGTGGTATTTAAGGATATTGAGAATAAGCTCGGTAAAAGGAGTTCGGATTATGAGGAAGAAATAGAATATCTGATTAGTTCAGGAATAGCACTTTCCGTATCGGCTATATCAAATCCACGCTTCCCGCTTGCTGAAACAGAACATAAAGCCCTTATCAAACTATATTTAAATGATCCTGGATTATTGACTGCTATGTTATATAGGTCGAACCCAATGCCGGTTCTAAACACAGAAAGCGGAATCAATTTAGGCTCGGTATATGAAACAGCAGTGGCATGTCAATTAGCGGCTAACGACAATCATCTTTTCTATTATGATAATCGTACGCGAGGAGAGGTGGATTTTTTATATGATGATTTTGATTCGCTTTCAGTGGTGCCTTTGGAAGTGAAGTCGGGAAAAGACTATAAGCGTCATGTGGCGGTGTCTCGGTTTGTCTCAAATGAAGAATATGGTATAAAAGAGGGATTTGTACTTTCAAATAGTGGAGTTGTGGAGAAATTAGGAAAAATAACCTATGTGCCCGTATATTTCTCTTTATTCTTTGATAATCGTCTTTCCAGCAAGGGACCCGTGTTAATCTAAGAGTTCATTCAATAAAGTTTAACTTGGAATAGTCTAAAAAGAAAAACGGAGCAAGGCCTCGACCTCTGCTCCGTTTTTGTCGCGATAGCATTGTTTTATTATTTTATCGGCAATGTCTGCGACAATTACCACCTTTATGACAATTAAAAGAGGCGAATGGTTTAATCATCCGCCTCTTTTTAACATTCTTTAGTTTTATGTTAATATAAACGTGCAAATATCCCTCTTTAAAATTCGCTCGAAAAGTGGAATTTGATTTTCGGGAAATCATTCCGGGCCATCTGAAGCACATAGTTGCTATCAGCTAGAAAGACATCGCGCCCCTCCTTATCGACAGCCATAAACTGATGTTTACGCTTCTTGAAAGCGGCCAATGCCTCTTCGTCGTCGCTCTCAATCCAGCATGCCTTGTAAAGCGATATAGGCTCCCAGCGGCATTGGGCACCATACTCATGGAGCAGACGATACTGGATTACCTCAAACTGAAGCTGACCTACGGTGCCAATGATCTTACGACCGTTGAATGAATTAGTGAACATCTGGGCCACACCTTCATCCATCAACTGGTTGATACCCTTGTCGAGCTGTTTCTGCTTCATCGGGTCGGCGTTCTCGATATATTTGAACATTTCAGGCGAGAAAGAGGGGAGACCCTTGAAGTGAAGCACCTCGCCGGAAGTCAGTGTGTCGCCAATCTTGAAGTTACCCGTGTCAGGTATACCCACTATATCTCCGGGGTAAGCTTCATCCACGATATTCTTTTTCTGAGCCATGAAAGCAGTAGGGGCCGCGAAACGCATCATCTTATCATTACGCACGTGGCGGTAGTTGACATTGCGTTCGAATTTCCCTGAACAAATCTTCACGAAGGCGATGCATGAGCGATGATTGGGATCCATATTGGCATGGATCTTGAACACGAAACCGGTGAAGCCCTCCTCTTCGGGTTTCACCTCGCGCTCCACGGCCTCTATGGGACGCGGGGCCGGGGCAATCTTCACGAAGCAGTCGAGAAGCTCCTTCACGCCGAAAGTATTGAGGGCAGACCCGAAGAAAACAGGGGCAGTGTTGCCTGCAAGATATTCCTCGGTGTCAAATTCAGGATATACACCCTCTATTAATTCAAGATCTTCACGCAGCTTTGCCGCATCCTCCTCTCCCACAAGTTCATCTACCTCCGGAGAGGAAACGTCTGCAATCTCGATACGCTCGCTTATGGTCTGTTTGGAGGGAGTGAAAAGATCAAGTCCCTGTTCATAGATATTATATACACCCTTGAAGCGTTCACCCATATTGATCGGCCATGACAAGGGGCGCACATTGATCTGGAGTTCCTTTTCAAGCTCGTCAAGAATATCAAAGGGGTCGCGACCTTCACGGTCCATCTTGTTGACAAATATTATGACCGGGGTGTTACGCATACGGCACACCTCCATCAGACGACGTGTCTGAGTCTCCACACCCTTGGCGGCATCGACCACGATGATTACCGAATCCACTGCCGTAAGCGTGCGGAAGGTATCTTCGGCGAAGTCCTGGTGACCGGGAGTGTCGAGGATATTAATCTTATAGTCGCCGTAATTGAATCCCATCACAGAAGTTGCCACCGATATACCTCTCTGTTTCTCTATCTCCATCCAGTCGGATGTGGCGGTCTTCTTTATCTTATTGCTCTTCACGGCACCGGCCACATGAATAGCCCCACCGAAAAGTAGCAGCTTCTCGGTGAGGGTGGTCTTACCGGCATCCGGGTGTGAGATGATGGCGAATGTGCGCCTGCGCGCAATCTCTTTATTCAGCTCTTCTGACATTTCTATGGTTTACTGGTATTATTCCCCCAGAATGGCGAGGCATTTCTTAAGCGAGTCGCGCCAATAGGGGATGTTGACTCCGTAGGTGTTCTTGATCTTCATCTTGCTAAGCACCGAATATAGGGGGCGCTTGGCAGGAGTGGGATACTGCGATGTGGGTATGGGATTCACGTTTGTCTTCTTTCCTGCAATCTCGAAGATAGCCTTTGTGAAATCAAACCATGAAGCCACCCCTTCGTTGGTGAAATGGTATATTCCGGGGAGCCATCTCTTATGTCGGATGATATGGTGGACAGCTTCTGCAAGGTCGCCGGCATAAGTTGGCGAACCGATCTGATCGGCCACGACATTGATGCTGTCGCGCTCTGAAGCGAGGCGGAGCATTGTTTTCACGAAATTGGCTCCGAATTCAGAGTATAGCCATGCAGTTCGGATGATGAGTGCATCTTGGCAGAAGGAGGTGAGGATACCTTCGCCTTCAAGCTTTGTGCGTCCGTAGATGCTGCGGGGATAAGGCTCGTCGTTCTCCTCGTAAGGGCGGAAATTCTCGCCGTTGAACACATAGTCGGTGGATATATGAATCACCTTTACTCTATGTCGAGCGGCGGCCTGAGCGAGATTGCCCACGGCTACGGTGTTGATGGCTTGGGCCTTCAGGTCGTCGGTTTCAGCGCGATCCACGGCTGTATAGGCAGCGCAGTTCACGATGAAATCGAAATTGTTCTCGCGGATCAGATGTTCCACTTCCTCACGATCCGTGATGTCGAGATCTTCCACGTCTGTGTAGACCACTTCAAGTTCCGGGTCGGTTGAAAAAGTTTTACGCAGACAGTTTCCAAGCTGCCCGTGTGAGCCGGTTACAAGTATCTTCATGTTATATCAGTATCTTTTTTATTCTCAAATCCATTATAAGCCTTTCTCCTGGTGGGGGAGTCAATCCTCTTCGAGGTCAAGCTCGTTGTTATAGTCTTGCTTGTAGTATTTAGCCAGCAATGCAAGGAAGCGTGATATCTGCTGAGTGGCCTCAAGGGTATCTTTTGAAATCTCCTTACCCTGGAGTCGGAGCATCAGTATTCCATAGAGGGCATCGAAACATGATTCAAGCTCATCCTTTTTATTGTCGCCGGCCTTTGCACGTATCTCCACTATATATGGGAGTGTATTATAAAATTCGGCTGCATATTGAGCGAATTTAGGATTCTTCAGCAGACGTGCATGAAGATTGTTGAGGTCGATAAGCACATTCTTATTTAGCTGAATATGCCCCGATTTCTCCACTCCCTCACGGCGCATCATGTCGATGAGGGATTCATACCATTCATGCATCTCCTTCTTCTGTTGGTCGGAAAGTCCTGAATGGCGTTCGATTATCTCCTTATCAATGCGGTCGAGGTCAAGTCCGTAAGCACGAATCAAATCCTCTATTTGCCACATATATAATAGATATTCCGCAATGTTCTCGCGTTTTTTTGCTGAAGCTGTTATCATAATCTTTCTTTGTTTTGCAAAATTAGTAAAAAAACTTTATAACTCTATCCCATCCGAGGAAATATCGCAGGGCTGTCTTTCTGTTTTTCGCCTTGAGGAGCCGGGCGATGGGATTCCCAACTCACCGAAATGCTGAAGGGGGCCGACAAATACAGTAGGGTAATCGGGATTGGCATATTCCCCGAAGCAGATGGCATCCATCGTGCGGAGGGCCTGTTCCTCCTTATCTCCAAGTCCGAAATGCATAGGGAGAAAAAATCGCACAGGCAACTCTTCGAGGAAGATCTTGGCGCCGGTCCAATATTCTGTTCCGATTCTTGAATCCACGGGAAACATTGCCACATCGATTGCCTCCTCTTCCCCCTCTTTAGAAAGAAGATACTTTATCGGATCAATTTTCAGGCGGAAGAGATCGATTGCTTCCGTCACTTCCTTTTCCGTCGACTCATCCTTCCATATCCAGGCATTAAGGTCGCCGGCATGGAAAAAGCGCAGGCCGGCGGTCTCTACAAGGTAGGAATTTCCGACATCGGTGGAGCCGAATGCACGTATGGTCAGGAAATCGTCGGTATATATGTCGCCCTCCTCCATTACGGTCAGCATTGAGGGGTCGATATGTGGGCCGCGGTGAGTGGAGGTAGGGGAGAAGAAATGGCGTGCGCGCTTTGCAGTGTCTTTACTAAGGATGAACCGGATATTGTCTCTTTTTTCAGCCCATTTGAATATATCCGGATTATAGTGATCCTTGTGAGAGTGTGAGACCATGATATAGAGGGGCTTCTCCTTGTCTTCTTCCACAATGTCGGATAAGCGGGCGCCTGGATCTTTCCAGAAATCAAATAGAATCCGGCATTCCGGACTATTCACAAAAAAGCAGGAGTGATGTATATATGTGATTGTCACCATAGGGAGTCGGTTGGGGATAATTGGTAATTATAAAGAAAAAAGCGCCTTCAGGGGGGCGCTTCATTCTATAATCAGTAATTTCTATATGCCTTGATGAGCGAGGCGGGTAAATTTGAGCAATCCTATTGATATTCTATAATTATCTGTAGTCTTTGAGAAGAGTCTGGAGGCGCTTGCGAGCGAAGAATATACGGCTCTTCACGGTTCCCAACGGGAGCCCCATCTTCTCAGCGATCTCGCTGTATTTGTAGCCGGCCACATACATTGTGAAAGGCTGCTTGTATTCGGGAGCGAAATCATTAATAGCCTCCGAAATCTCGCGGGCTGCGAAAGAACCTTCGGGAGTGGTGAGCCCGGATTCCTGCGAGAGGTTGAGGTGATAAAGGTCTTCGGTGGTGTCTACCACTGTGGCACTACGCACCTGACGACGGTAATTATTGATGAAAATGTTCCTCATGATGGTGAACACCCATCCTTTGAAGTTCACATTGTCAACATACTTAGTCTCATTATCAAGCACCTTGAGAGTGGTGTCCTGAACAAGATCCTGCGCTGCCTCCTTGTTGGTGGTGAGCTGATATGCGAAACTAAAAAGATTGCTTTGCAGTCCTAATAATCTCTGTTTAAAAGTTGTGGAATCAGCCATGACATTGTGTTTTTTATGGTGGAACATTTGGTTTATTTCAACAATTGGTTTTCTAAAAGCGGTTTTATGGTTTCTTTCTGTCCGCTTTCTGATATTATAACAACCCAAATGGAAAAGTTATCATGAATTATTGAAATTTTTTTAAATTTTTTGGTAGTGGGTGGGATTATCGCTAATTTTGCAGTCAAGTAATAATCGGCCTCCGGGCCTCGTATATAATATAAGGAAGCCCGCTTAACCGGGTTTCGCCAAAATTAAGGGCAGGATAGATGAGCGGAAAACTTAAAAAGATGAATTTCTGGGTGCGCCGTCGCTCTCACATAGCGTTGGTGCTTCTTCTCGGACTTGTGGTTGTGATTCTCTTTTTTAATGAGGACACCAGCTATAAGCTTAATATGGAATATCAGCAGCAGATCAACGAACTCCAGACGGAGATAAAGCAATGTCAGGATTCTGCCGCCTTCTATCGAGCGCGCCGCGAGTCATTGCTCACCGGCACCGAGGAACTTGAGCATATCGCCCGCGAGGAATACCACATGCAGAAAAATTCGGAGGATGTGTATCTGATCCGCCGAGACTGACTATAATATATTAAGGAAAGATGACAAAAATAGAGAAACGCCGCCGACTGATGGACAACCTCTCCCTTGTGGGTCTTGTCTTGCTTTGTGCCGGTCTGGTGGCTCCTTTCGCCAACATAGGGAGCGAGACATTGCTCACTGTTTTCAAATATGTATATGCCGCGGGAGCTCTGATTTATGCCGTAGCGCGTATGGTTAATGTCAATGCCCCCGGTGATAGCCTGCGTCTCAAGCGTCTGCGCAGAATGGAGATGTGGGCCGGATTCGCATTCCTGGTGGGTGCCTTCTTCTGGTTCTATAATGCCGCTCGCTTCCCCAATGTGGGATTCTCGCTGGTGGTGATGCGCGACACTATTATGTTCACGCTTGCCGGTGCGATTATCCAGGTGATTGCTTCATGGATGATTGCAGCAAGGATGAAGAAGGAGCAGGAGGATAAGAACTGAGAGAGTCATGAGCAGAATTTTTACGGTCGATATAGGGAACACGGCAGCCAAGGGCACGGTGTTTGACGGTTATTCTCCGTTGGCGACGAAGGTGGTGGATAATGATGATCCTGATGCCCTCGTTTCCCTTGCCAGGGAACAGGAAGCCGATGGCGCTGTATTCTGCAGTGTGGGGGGTAGGGATGAGCAATTCGGAGGGCGCCTTCGTGCGGAATTGGATATTCCGGTGCTCCAACTCACTAATCTTACCCCGTTGCCATTTGAAATCGTCTATTCTACTCCAACCACTTTAGGAGTCGACCGTATAGCCGCTGCTGCGGGTGTGATGCAGAGATATGCCGGAAATGCTTTCGTGGTGGATGCCGGGACCGCTGTCACGGCAGATGTCGTGGCCGATGGTAAATTCTTAGGCGGAAATATTTCGCCGGGTCTCCGGTTAAGGTTCCGCTCGCTCAATGCTTTCACTGCCAAGTTGCCGCGTGTGCGCCCCGATGGAGAGCTCCCTGAATGGGGACATGACACGGAGACCGCCATCCGCTGCGGTGCGGTGCGTGGACTTGTGGCTGAGATTGCGGCCGGATATGCGGATGTGAAAAATAAATATAAGGATATCAAGCTTGTCATGACGGGCGGGGATGCCGATTTCCTAAAACCCCTTCTGGAAGAGAGAGGACTGGAATGCAGCATCGACCATGATCTCGTGGGCCTCGGATTGGTGAGTATTTATAACTACAACAGATGAAGAGAATCAAACTGATAATGGCTGCTTTGGCAACCGTGTCCGCCGTCTCGGCGCAAAACCAAACGTCTCCCTATTCGATGTATGGATACGGTATACTCTCCGATCATGCCACTTCCATGCAGCGACAGATGGGTAGCGTGGGGTATGCCATGAATTCGGGGCGGCAGATTAATGTGATGAACCCGGCTTCATACGCCGTAATCGACTCCCTGACATTCCTTTTTGACTTGGGTGCCGATATATCTTTCCTACGCAGTTCTGAGAATGGAGCGGTGGAGAATACAATCGGTGGAGGAGTTGATTACCTTACAATGCAATTCCCTATCGGAAAGCATATGGGCGGCTCATTCGGCCTTCTTCCCTACACCTCGGTGGGATATGCATTTGGAAATGAGATTGCACACGGAACTCTGTCCAATCAAGGCTCCGGAGGTATCAATCAGCTCTATCTCGGTTGGGCCGGTGAGCTGAAAGGTGTGTCGCTGGGTTTCAATGTCAGCTATGATTTCGGAAACATCGTGGGGGATGTATTCACCACCACCCAGACGGGTGCTCAGGCAAAGTATGAGCACGTGATCCAGGTGCGCGACTGGAATATAAACATCGGTGCACAGTACACGGCCCGTTGGAACCGCTTCAATAAGCTCGTCGTCGGCCTGACATACTCCCCGAAGAAGAGTATGCGCGGCAACACGTGGGTCACTGCCCAGGAAATGGTGCAGGACCAGCGTCCCGATACGCTCGGATATATGAAGCTCAAGGATAAATACTACACGCCCAACTCGATTGGCGCGGGTGTGAACTATACATACGAAAAGAGCTATCGTCTGATGGTGGAAGCCGACATTACTTGGCAACAATGGTCGAAGGCCCCTTACTCCGCTATCTATGATGATCGTGTGCTTGAGGGACGCAATCCTTCCGATGTGAAGGAGGTGTTGAGTCCGGGAATGTCATTCTACGACCGCACGCGCTATGCTGTCGGCGCGGAGTTTATCCCTAAGATCAGAGGAAATTATTTCCAGCGCATGACATATCGCCTCGGTGCGTATTATGCCAACGATTACCTGAATATCAATGGCAACCGCCTACGGGATATGAGCGTCACTTGCGGTTTCGGTTTCCCGACATATGAGGGTAAGACCATGATAAACCTAGGTTTCGAATGGAAGAACCGCGGTGCGCATCCGGCTCATCTTGTCAAGGAGAATTATTTCAACATCACGCTTGGAGTCAACTTCAATGAGGTATGGTTCTGGCAGCGCAAGATTCGTTGATAGGTTTAAAAAAACTCTCTTGATTTGATAATCCCCGATATGCCATGATGAGATTTTCGAGAATCCTGCTGTTGCTTCTCTTTGCGCTGCTTCTCGTCGGCACAGGCTGCAAGGAGGAGAGGAAGGTGGATGTGGCCGCCGGGCTCAATCCGGATAAGATGGCCACTATGACCACCAAGAACATCTCCACGCTGATTAGCGATTCGGGGGTGATACAATATAAGATAGTTGCCCCTCTATGGAAAGTCTACGACCAGATAGACACCCCTTATTGGATTTTTCCGGAAGGACTCTATCTGCAGAAATATGACCGGGCATTTAATGTCATCTCCACGGTAGCAGCTGACTCTGCCCGATATTTCAAAGACCGTAAGCTATGGAAACTCATGGGGCGAGTGGAGCTTACCAAGGCTCCGAAAGACTTGTTCCAGAGTGCCGAGCTTTTCTGGGATCAGAAGAGCAACAAGATCTACAGTGATTCCTTCATTCATATAGAGACTGCGACCCATGTGCTTGAAGGAATAGGATTCATTAGCAACGATAAGCTCACGGAATACCGTGTGGTGAAACCGATGGGTATCTTCCCCGTGAATAAGGATGATCTCAAGGAACCTCCGGCGGCATCCTCTCCGCAGTCGGGAGGAGAGGATCCTCAGGCCACGGTGACCGTAACCCCGGTGGCTACCGACACGGTGGAGCTTTGATTTTAGACGCATTGTAATATGGATATAACTTTGGCAATCATAATAGCTGTGGCGGCGGTGATTCTTTCCGGGCTCTTTTCCGGGAGTGAGATCGCTTTCGTCCAGTCGAGTAAGGTGAGAAGAGAGATCGATGCCGCCCGCGGAGGTATGATCGACAGGATTATCGGTGGCTTCTCGCGCCATGAGGATATGTTTATCTCCACTCTTCTTGTAGGAAATAATGTGGTTCTCGTGATATATGGTATCGCCTTCTCGGCGATTGTTAACCCCACCTTTGAGGTTTGGTTTAATCATAACGAGGCGTTGGTGCTGATTTGCAACACAGTCCTTTCCACCGGTATAATTCTAATCGGAGGAGAGTTCATGCCCAAGAGCACATTCCGCATCAATCCCAATTTCATGATTCGCCTCGTGGCGCTTCCTCTTTATCTGATCTATCTATGTCTATATCCTGTCTCTTGGTTTGTGTCGGCTATCTCCAACGGCTTGATGAAACTCTTCGGTCTCGGAGGGGAAAAGGATGATTCCAACCGTCTGACAATGGAGGAGCTCGACGACTACATACATAAATCGATATCGGAAAGTGACGATAAGGAGGCTGTGGAAAATGAAGTGAAGATTTTCCGTCGTGCAATCGATTTCAAGGATACGCCGATTTCGAAATGTATGACACCGAGAAATGAAATCACGGCTGTACCCATCGAGGGAACCACCCGTGAGCAGCTTCTTAGGGTATTCATAGCCACGGGTCTGTCGAAAGTGGTGGTTTATAAAGAGGACATAGACGACGTGGAGGGTTATATCCATGTTTCGGAACTTTTCAACACCTCTACCGACTGGCGCGCACGAATAAAGCCTGTGATCTTCACTCCGGAGACCATGCTTGCCAATAAGATGATGTCGCGAATGCTTCAGGAAAAGAAGAGTCTTGTGATTGTCATTGATGAATTTGGCGGGACTGCCGGACTGGTTACGCTCGAAGATCTTGTGGAGGAGATTTTCGGTGAAATCGAGGATGAACATGATAAGAACCGAATCATGGGACGTGAGATTTCGGAAGGAGTGTTTGAATTCCCCGGACGAGTGGAAATTTCTGTGGTGAATGAAGATTTCGGCCTCGATATTAAAGAGAGCGAGGAGTATCACACCTTGGCCGGGTATATCATAGAAAATCTTCAGGCTCTCCCCAAACAAGGGGATGTAGTGGAGATATCCGGTATGCGGTTCACTATCCTCAAGATGTCAACCACTCGAATAGAGCTCGTGAAAGTGGAGACTCTGGAAAATATTTCACAATTGAAAGATAAATAAAGATTTTTGTAAAAAAACTTCGATAAATATTGTAATCTCAGAAAAAAATTGTAACTTTACGGTGAAATTGAGAATCAGAAGAATTGCCTTAGTAAAGACAAAACGTCTAATGCTTGATTTTTAGCCCTATTTCAGAATAACGGAAATAAGCTAACCAAGAAGGTTCAGATAGTTCAGGGACATCTGGAATTTCTACTTTTTGTTTTAACTTTAACTTTTAATCACTCCCTAATTTTAACTTCGATGAGCAATTCAAGTAAATTTGAAAACTCTGTAATCGGAATGCAGAGCAATCTTCTTTCTTTCGCTCTGAAGCTGACGATGAATAAGGAGGAGGCGCAGGATCTGGTGCAGGATACTACGTTGAAGGCTCTTAACAACGAGGAAAAGTTTGTTGAGAACACCAACCTCAAGGGTTGGATGCTGACCATCATGCGTAATATCTTCATCAACAACTATCGCAAGAGTGTTCGTGAAAACACAGTGGTCGATAGCACCGAAAACCTTTATCACGTCAACTTATGCCAGGATTCAGGGTTGAGCGCACCTGATGGTGCCTACGCTGTTGGCGAAATTTCGGCGATTATCGCCAAATTTCCCGCCGATTACCGAAAGCCCTTCTCCATGCATGTGGCCGGGTATAAATATGAGGAGATTTCCCAGAAGCTTAATATGCCTCTCGGAACGGTGAAAAGCCGTATCTTCTTCACCCGTCAGAAGCTTCGCGAGATTCTTAAGGACTATCGTTAATCCGTTTTCTAAAAAAGTTAAAATTTAAGGTCGGCTTGGGTAGCCGGCCTTTTTTGTTTCTCTCTGCGGGTTCTCTATGATGCGTGTCATTTTATTTCTTGTTTTATCAATATGGCTTGCGGCCTGTAGTCATGCTCCGGCCGATTCCTTCGGTTGGATTCCTTCGGGCAATCCTGAGGTGGATTCTGTCACCACCGAGCTGGAATATGCCTATCAGTCTCCTCTCCCTCCCGATTCTTTGGTGGAACCGACGAAAAAATTTCTTGCTGCCACGCGTAGCTACTCCTCTTTTCCTCCTTTCAACGCACGGTGTCGGTTCTGGGAGGGGCGACTTCTATTGAGGTTGGGTAAGGAGGAGCGTGGAAGAGCTAAAATTGAAGAGGCTATCGCTCTGACTGATTCAGCAAGATATCCTTACGATCTCGGACGGTTCCGGTGGAGCCTTGTCGATTATTCCGAAATGCCCGACCGGTTGGAGATTTATCGCAATCTTATTGCCGACGAGAAATTTTTCAAAGAAAAAGATGCCCCCGCGCTTCGAGCAGGAACGTTGAGCACACTGGCATGGATAATGGTGGAGGCCGACCTTCATCATCGTGCTTTAGACTATGCCATGCTTTCCGATTCAATATTCTCAACATTAGGGAGGCGCGCGGAAGCCGGAATGGGGCTTGCCCGTATAAGTAATCGGCTTACGGCCGTTAGAGCCTTCGAACAAATTGGAGAGAGAGGGAAGGCCGTGGCCTTATTAAAGGAAATGAAGGATGGTGAAGCAGCGATACCGGCTGAAGTGAGAAATATCATCGACTGCAATCTGTGGATTATGTCGGGCGACACGGTATCGCTCCTTAATGTATGGGATAGGGAATGCCAAAGTGGGTCAACTTCGGAGCTTCGTGGATTTTTGGCTGCTGTCCTTCTGATGATAAAGATGAAAGAGGGGAGGAGTTTGACAGATGAGTCGGAAGATAGACTTGCGGCAATTGTGAGGGAGAATATGGACTTGGAGGAACAAGCCGACCATAGACTATTCATGCGCCGTGTCCTTGCTGATTATCTTTCGGCCGGCGGAATGAGTAGGGAAGCCACAGAGCATTGGAACCATTATGCTGCCGAAGCAGAAGAAAACATTAGCAATATGCAGCGGGAGGAAGTGGCTGCTGCCGATATGTCGCGCCGCATTTCCTTGCTTGAGGAGAAGGATACGCAAAGCCGGATGCTCCAGCGCGAAAGATTCTTGACAGCCATTGCCATGCTGGTGATTGCAGCCTTGTCGATAGTGCTCGTATTGAAATTCCGATTGGATAAAACCAGGAGGAGCGCTGAGAAAAGGGAGAATGAATTGCGTCGATCACAGCAGGCCACTTTGGCCGCTAATCTTCTTGTGGAGGAGCGAAATCGGATGATAGAGGGTATTGAGCAAAGGCTTATTCTGCTTGTTAGGGAGAATAAGATTCAACGAGGGGTGGCGGATAAAATGATGGCTTCTTTGCGAGTAGAGGCAGCTGCTTGGAAAGAGAGTGAGGAATTTGCAAGGCTGTTTAGAGAATTGGGCCCTGACTTCGAGAAACGTCTTAAGGAACGGTTTCCGAAGGTTACTAAAAAATCAGTTCGGCTGGCCTCCTATATTGCAATGGGAATGGATTCACGACATATAGCTCGCGTGATGAATATAAAGATCGAATCCGTGAGTCAGGCGCGTTGGCGTCTTCGCCAGCAGATGGGGATAACGCCGGAAGAGAATATGGATTTCATATTAATGTCACTACTGGCGGAATAAAAATTAATTCAGTTATAATGAATGATTTATGAAAATGTAGAGAAATTGTAGAGCGTGAAAAACAGAGGTTCACACCTTAAACCATTACTTTTGCGCAGAAGTATAAATATGAAAATGTTATGAAGTTTACTGCGCGTGATTTCTTTCTCGCCCTTGCAATGGGCGGTGCTCTCTTCAGTGGGGAATGTGAGTCAATGGTGGCGGCCGATATCCATACGGTCGGTGAGTTTCGCTATGAAATAATGGATAATCTTGGAGAGGATGCAAAGGATGCCTGGCTGATAGGATTAGCCGATGGATATGTTCCGAAAGGTGATATTTGCATTCCTGCGGTCGTAGCTATTGATGGGATGGAAATTAAGGTGGTCGGCATCGGGCACGACGCTGGTGGGAATGAAACTGCTTCCTGTCCTGTGTTTCAAGATTATCCTGAAATTACCTCCGTAACGATTGGAGAGAATATACGAAAAATAGGGTATAACGAATTCTTTGGGTGTGAATCCATAGAGAGTTATGCTGTGGCAGAGAAAAATAGATGGTTTAGTTCTACGGATGGTCTTTTGCTGGAAACATCCTCCGGCTATATCAATCTACTGCGTTATCCTTCAGCACGTACTGACCGTGGTTGGACCGTACACCCATATATCGCCACTGTTCTTGAAGGGGCGTTCGCGGCTAATCGTTCCCTCTCAACTCTTTATCTTTCCCCGAAAACGACTCTTGCACCTTGTTGGCAGGCGGGGAATGCCTCTATTAAGCTTATAGGCGCTTCGCAGTCAGAAATCTATGATCGTGAACGTAGTATTGATGGCGCCATTTATATAAAATTGGATCATGGAACGGGGGGAGGATATAAGCTGGTATCATATTGTCCCGGCGCATCATGGTATACGATAACGTTCCCTGCCGATGTGGAAGAGATTGCAGAAGGTGCGTTCTGCTATTCGGATGTGAAGAATATGGAATTTGGAGAAAGAATTGACTATATTCCCGAAAGAGCATTTCAGAACTCTCGGATTGAGACTGTAAAACTCCCCGGCCTAAAAACCGGTATCGGCCAATGCGCCTTTGAAAATTGTGCAAATTTTAAGAGAATTAATATCCCTGGCAGCCAAGACGGCAACGAGATTTTTGAAATAGGACGCCGTGCTTTCTATAATTGCATTGCAATGGATACGTTATCTGCGGGAAAGCCAATCTCTCGAATATCGATTGGCGAGGAGGCGTTCAAAGGGTGTGAATCTCTTAAGCTGTTCAAACTATCGGCAATCCCTACGAAGTTATCTATTGTAGGCAGCCGTGCTTTTGAAGGATGCAAGGAATTTCATTCCTTCCCTGTTCTTTATATAGAGCGTTTTGAAGATGGGGCAGAGGATGTTTTTGCCGGTTCCGGACTTATGACTATGATATGGACTCCCTCTGTATTGGAGGTGCCGCCAGGCTGTTTCCGTGATTGTAGGAGGTTGAAGGAGGTCTATATGCAGAGTAAGGCGCAGAAAATTGGAACAGACGCTTTCAAGGGGACTGCTGTGATTGAATTTGATTCTGAAAATCTTCAAAGTATAGCTGAGGGGGCTTTCTTTGATACTCCCGACCTTAATCTAATCTATATATCCGATGCGTCTAATCGGTTAATTCTTTCCGGTCGGTTCGGTTTCGAGAATCCAGAGTGCAAGTTAATAGTTGACAATAAGCGGCTGCTGGCGCAGTCGGTGGAGGGGGATTATTCCAAGTATTCAAATGTCGCGCTTTATATTTCAGCCCTATCATCTTTCCTCCCTTCTGATGAATGGCGTGAGTTGTATGTGCCCGCATATGCAGCAGGGGCTTATAAGGAATATTGTGAGCATCCATTGGAAATGTTCTCCATTCAGATACTTTCATCCGGGGGACGCATACGGGTGGCTCCTGAGTTGGAGGAGGTTGAGATTAAGAATGTGATGATTGGAGGGGTCGATGCTATTAGAGGGGAGGAAAATGTTTGGAGTTCGGCCATTTATAATCCGGAGCCAACACGAATGGATGTGCTTATTCAGTATAGTGTGCTCGGAAAGGATTTATCGACGGAATATCTTGATTTCCTTCCGATAGATGTGAGTTCAGTGGTGGGTATGAATGAAACCATTTCCGATTTCCGCAAGACGGGACCAGAAGAATATGAATGGAACGGTGTTGCTAAGTGGAGGCTATTTTCTATTAGTGGAGCATATATAGGGTCGGGAAGAGGTGAAAGCATTTCATTGCTCAATCTGCCCGAAGGAGTATATATCCTTGAAATCCCCGGTCGGCCTCTTTTGAAAATCCTAAGATAAAATGGGACGCATTCGAGATTGATCTCCTCAAAGAACTATATGCTTATCCTTCTTTTATTCAATTGGCATTAATGGTTTTTCATCTACTTTTTTCACCACTTAGGACGGAATATAGGAAGCTTAAAATTTTATTATTAACAAAACGAAACAAAAATTAACATATTTTGATTGATTTGAAAAACAATGTTTTAAAACATAAAAATAGACAAAACCGACAGGGTCGTGAACAAAAAACTTGCGCATGGCGAAAAAGTGTTGTAATTTTGCAACCGCAAACGAG
>JAAVDD010000051.1 GCA_014801985.1 Bacteroides sp. | reverse complement strand
GAGCACGGCACACACACCCTCGGAATGTTCTTCGAGATCATACAGATGGACAACTCCGTACTCCCCGACAACGTACAGTACGTGTTCACCGTAGTCCCCACCGTCGACGATCTCCCCGCAGGCGCAGAGCTCGGTACATACACCCAGAAGTTCCGCGTTACTCCGGACTGATCCGGAACCCGGCAGACAAAAACTGATGAACAGAAATACAAGGATATACAATACTTAGCTTAACCGCCTAAAACACAGCGATAATCGGTTTACACTACAGGCAAGACAGTAATCGCAAAATGGTTATACAATTGGTTTTCAAAACACTTTTATATATTTCGACAATTAATTCTACATTGGTTTTCAATTAATTCTGAAAAGAGATTCACCCCTCCCCACGGAGGGAACAAAAAAGAAATTTCATAGCTAACGATATAGACAAGTCTCATTTCTGAGACACACGACATAGGGCGACCGGGAGGCCGCCCTATGTTAATGTATAAATCTACATAACCGATAGCGTCTATTCAGCTCTGATATTACTACCTCCCAAATCATGGTGTACATAACCTGATAGGACTTGCCAAGGGCTTCCCGGAGGAAGAGGATAATTGAGTAATTAGCGCATTGTTACCTGCATTTACCGAAGTCAAAACCGGAAATTCGACTGCCAGCAATTCTCAAATTTATCGAGGTGCAGCCTCAGTATTTCGGAATTATCCATCCCGAAATACTGAAGTGCCAACACCTCATCGGAAGTTAGTGGTTGTATCAAACTATAACATATCCATAAGTTCCTGAAAACTACAGTTCCCCATGTCCTTCTCTTCGTTCTGTTCAGAACTATATTCTTCATATTCCTGATACAACTCCTCTCTTAACCTGTGAGGTAAGGGAAAGGCAACCGGAAACACATCCCAACTTCTCGGAGTCAAGGAGGAATGTAAACGCCGGGTTAGCAACACTAAATAACTATCATCTAATGCATATACCCCATAGTTTTCGTTCGCACTTTCAGCAGGAAGCCCTTCTGCTATACATTTCTTTTCCTCAAATTTGAATTTTTTCCAACATTCCTCAATTGTGAGGGGAGAATTAGCCACAATCCCACGAACTATGCACCCATTCTTTCTATCGTAAACTTCAACAATTTCTCCCGGCTTACATTCAATAGACTCTTTGCCTCTTCCCTTATATTTTGCTGAAGGATGGTCAATGTCATCTATCACCTCAGTCGCATAGGATTGACTTATCAGACACCCGAAACGATTATAGCTCCATACTCTTTGGAACTGATTATTTACCACATCCTTACCTATAGGCAATTCATATAGATATATTGCAAAAACTGATGTATTATGAGAATTGGCGGTCCCAATCTGTTTCACTTTCATCTCTGCCGCCTCTTTGTCAAGATAAAGGAATCTTTGCGACACCACAACCTTAAAGTAACTCTCTTCAAATATATCTTTTAGCGGGTCTTCTACCGATAACACATCCACCCTATAGATGCATTCATTTTCGGGATATTCAGGATTCAATGCCTGCTTTTTAAATTCTTCAAAATTCATATATGACTTTCTAAATTTTTGTTATCTATATATTTCTCAAAATCCTCCATAATCTTTAGTAGATCAGGAGGGAGCCTTTTCTCACATTCCTCGGCAATACTTTCAGGAATCGGATAGATACAAGCTGCAATTGAGCCTGCAATCGCTCCTAACATAAGAATTGGATTATTATGCCAATTTCACATCAAATCCCGAGACAAGAATAATAACTGATACAATATCGTCATCATCAGCCTCTCCCATTCCCCATTTTATATCCGCATTAGGAGAAAATTCCTCAGTAAACTTTGACACACTCTGCATCTCTTCCATGGTAATAGGAGAAATCTTCGGAGCGAGAACTTTTATCAGAGCTTTTCGGGAAGAATAAACATCGCTTTTCTTCATTAAAGGTGATGACAGGGCATTCTCTATAGCGAGCCCTATCCTATTCTCTCCTACACCGAACCCTGACTCAACCGTGAAAGTACCGCTATGTGCAAGGGTGGTTTTCAAATCATCCAAATTTATATTAATTGCACCCTCCTCAGATATAAGAGACATCATATTTAGAATACCATCTGCAATTGTATCCTCAACAGATACAAGAGAATTAATCAAGTCAGCGAATGAACATCCATTTTCGGGCAGAGTATTAAAAGTCTCCTTATTGATGACGAGTAATGAATCATTGATGACGAGTAATGAATCCACTATCTTCCCGATTTCTTGGGCTGTCTCCAATGCTCTCATCACGGCTTTCTCTCCTTCAGACAGGCATGGAGTCGTAAGAATGGCAATAGCCACTTTACACTGATCCTTTGCCAGTCTTGATGCCTTAATAGCCAATGAATTCTCTTTCTCACCACCCGGTTCGGCAACAAGAATTATCAATTCAGCTTCCCTCATTCCGCTTCTGCTAAGCAGTTTGAGTTCGGACTCTTCCTTGATTTCGCACATATTAAGTCCGTGTACTTCATTCCGCTCTAATATTTGCGCTACTTCCAAACCAGTGTCGCCTATACCCAACAGGAGAACTTTCTTTGATTCTGTATTCATGGTTTTTATTTTTTATCAGTTGTATATCTCTCTGAATGATATTTCTCCGGATTTAGGGAATAATCCTCTATAAATTCCCGGTATAGAGAGAAGGCAGCCTTCCCTCTTGTGAAATCTTCGGAAGTCAGCTCGGGAGCAAGCCAACTTCCGTTCTCATAATTGATTTCCGATTCCACAAGCTGGAGGAAGGGTTTCAAGGAATGTCCCTCGTCTATGTATTTCTCGAGGTCGGGCATCACATCGACTTTCAGTCTGCGCCGGAGGAAAAGATTGTAAAGGCGGCGCAAGCGGCAGAATATACTGTCGATGGACGACGTGGTATATCCTTTACCCAGTCTTTGCAGATACTGGCGGAACTCCTTGGATAACGGAAGATCCAGAAACATCTCCTTGTCGTCGGAGATTGTCAGGGGAAATCCGTTCAGCTGGCGTAGGCGATCGATTTTTGAACGGATAAATCTCAGATACATCCGCAAAGCAGAAATCCACGTTTCGGTCGGAGCATCCTTGATCTCACCCTCTTCAGTGATTAATATATCCCCATACTTTTCAATACCTTCTTTATACCCCTTCAATGCCTCGAATTCAAATTCAAGACGGTCGAAAGATTTTTCATTCCCGCGCCTGAGATTTTTAAAAGCGTTCTGAAGATTTTGGAACGGATTATCCATTTCAAGGTCGAACTGCGATGTGACAGCGCTGCGAATCAACGAGAGGTAAGATTTGCCTGTATTCAAAGATTTACCCTGAATATTCACACACCAGTTGAGGAAACCTTCGGTATCGTAAACAAAATCCTCAGAAGAGGATACATGGAGGTTATCGGTGGCATTCTTCATATCTCTACAATTTAGATTACGCTGGCAAAGTTACAATATTTCCAAGCAAAATGCTATGAATTTCTTGACGGGCATCCGCTATCCTCTGATAATCCATTTAGACAACCCCTCATTCCTGCTTTCTTACTTTTTAGCCAGATTATATTTGGCCTGCATGAGTTTAAGCTCGCATTTATTTTTCAGCAGATCCAGTTCTTCCTTAAGAGCAGGAATGAGCGGCAGCAGTTCATTCTCCACCAGTTCGGACTCATCAAAGAGCTTTTTACTGATCTTCCCGAAATTCCTCGGCTTTATGTTGATACTATATTTCTTGGCCACATCTCGTATTCTCTTAGACAGAGTATCCAAGGCGGGAAGATTATCTTTTTGTTCAGACAGAACCGTTGCCATGTTGGGAGTGTGGTCGATATGAATCCCTTTAAGATTTTCAGCAGTCATGGGAAGGGCAGTCCCATTGGCGTCTTCCCGTTCAGTATATACAAAGCAATGAGTGCCTGTCGCCTCATTTACTACCACCGCTACGCTTCTATCCGACGGGTTGACCAAGAGGCTTGGGAATTGACCTAACGGATATGTTCCACTGCTTGTAATGACCCCGATTTCAGAAACGTAATCTTTTATCCATTGTTTGAGCCATTCGTAGTCATCATTTTCCAAGCCAACAAGGCGAGCATTCCTCTGGCTATAGCGGAAAAGTTTTCTGATAATGCCGATAGGATAAAAGATATCCTTATTATTGCTCATGCGGTTCTGCGTCATCAACCGGAAACAGAAATTCTTCTCTATCTCTGAATATGGATACACTATTGTAGAGCTTGCTGCGGCATTAGCCATATCATCGCCGGCATCCAATGACGTTTCCAAATCGGCCTCATCGAATTCATCTTCATCGGGGATATCCTCCATCTCCTCCTCCAGGAATTGCCGATACTTTCTTATGGCAGACCGGACATCATTAAGTCTTTTTGAATCAGCCATAGAAACTTCATCCGCCGTCATTTTGTGAGTAATCACCTCATCTATTGCGTCAATGAGTTTCAACGCCGAGACAGCATTATCTTCATACAGATAGCCGGAGATGGCATCAAGAATTCTATTATTATTCTTAGTTAATTTCCATCTTTCATTGATGTAATTAAGGCTTGACAGGTAGCAGGCGGCAGTGCCCTTGGATTTGCCATCGATACGGCACATCCATTCCCTGAAATTCTTTATCTTGTAGATCTCATCCTTGGCGGAGGCTGGTTCTTCCGATTCTGTCTCTATGTCTTGTGATGATTTAGACTCTGAAGTTGAGTCTTCCGTTTCATGAGAGAAAGAAATGTATAGGCTAAGCGCACTCTTATATGTGGCTGTACCGTTATATTTATCTCCTTCGATTCGGATTTTATGCAATGGTTCCCTATTGTTCTTACGATCAGATGCATTATAAGTGAATGCGCTCATAAGATTGGCTATCGTACCATCTTTTATTCTTGAATCAAGATCAGGATAGGTCTCCTCAATCTTTCTTACATTAGCAATGCGCGACTGCACCACCTTATCCTGATAGCCGGCATTCTGAAGCCATCGTCTGAATTGTTCCTCTTTCATAGGTATAGGATCTTAAATTAATGAAAAAACGTGGAAGTAATCCCATTCCTCTTATCCGGTAGGGTGTCTGCATAACCCGGGAAAATAAAAAGACAGGCTTACTCCCACGCCATAGACCTATGACGCGAGAGTGCCTACTTAATCCATTCCCCATTATGAAATTTGCAGACTTCAACCGTAAAGACTCAGTAAGACACTTTCGTTATTATGTTTATATCGAAGCTCTCTTCGACACGGCAAAGTTAGTCATTAATTTTAAATTGCAAAAATAATTACTTTTAAATCCTTGACAAGTAAGGGATGGTGAGTAAGCCGCATATCTCACTCACAAAAGTTCAAAGATTCTCAGTTCAAGAGCCTCCTCAGTTTTAGTCCATCCAATAAAATCTGCTAATGAGGCTGTATCAAACTGAAGTGGACCTTATTCCTGTATCACCGAATAGCAAAGAGGATATCGCCGAAGAGCTCGCCGATATCCTCTGGGCAGTAGTATGTCTTGCCAATCAGACCGGAGTGGATCTCACCTCCGCCTTTGAAGCTTCCTTAAGAAAAAAATCCATCAGGGATAAGGATAGATTTAAATAAGATTTATTCCTGTATAACCGGAATATTCAGGATTTTAGAGGCATCTCCCGGTAGGACAACCTTAATAGAGGTATCAGGGATTCTCCATACATTCAAAAACGGACGCATTTCATTCTTTAATGCCTCCTGAAGGCTTGCCAATCCCTGTTTATCCAACATCTTACTGATATTAATTGGGAAGTTAATGATCAGAATAAATCTGATAGCATTATACTTAATATTTTTATCCTTAAGCATAACATCCCTATAACGCTCTTCCCCATGCACTCCTTCTACCAATGAACGAAGAATAAAGAAAGAGTCTATAAATTTCTTAGAAATATCCCGCAAAAAATGCTGGTAATTGTCGTATATCTCCCAATTGTGAGGTAAGGGTTTACCGTCCAGACGCACATCTTCCACATTCCCAATACGACCTCGTGGAGCAGAAGATTTAGCTTCTATAAAGCAATGATACCCATTAATAAAGCTTACGCATTCACAACCCTTATTATTCGATGTACTCGCGCAGTTGGATTTCTCCACAAGCGGATCTTTTTCTATGCAATAACAGTTGTTATCGTCAAATTCAAATATCATCCCCGACTCTTTCAATCGAATCATAACGCAAGCTCCTCTTCATATAGTTTCACAGATTGGGCTATAATAGGATTCTCCGGCATACCATCTTTAAGATCGCTTACGGCGGCTCCCCCATCGAAGTCGAAAGAGATCACAGGAATTGACATATCCATAGAATGAGCCAACATATAGAGTTTCTTGATCACAAAATAGGAATGGCTTGCAATAAAGAATTGCATACCATATTTTGCCAATTCCCCTATAATAGCAAGCAATTCAACCAATAAATCAGGATGAAGTCCTGATTCCGGCTCATCAATGAATACAATTGAATCTTTCGTCAGGAAATGATTAGATATCAAGGTATCAAAGATGGCAATCTTTTTTGTTCCCTCAGAGGTTAGATTAATATCAAATGTATTCTTCCCCTGAATATATTGCCATGTCTTTTTTTCTTTTGAATAAACTACACGTCCTCCAAGAACCGACTCTAATCTATTTCTCACCTCTATAAATGTCTTGGATATTTTTCCTTGAGTAGGGGGTGTCAGAGCTGTTGCAAGATCGTAGTAGGTCTCATCAAAACCGAACTCCATCCTTACCTCCCTCCATATTTTAATTACATCCAATAAGGATAGCACTTCTTTTGCCGGAATAAAAATAGAATTCGTGGTTCGTGGACGAGAATTGTTTTCAAATTTTATAATCTTGCTTTCTGTATCAGCCCCAAAGCTATATGAAAAAATAGAACCGTTGGTTTCTTTCATTTCGAAAGACAGGGCACCTGATTCCGGTTTACGAACCAATTTCCCGATTTTTTCTACCTGAAAGGTCCAGTAAAGTTTATCAGCAAGTATTTCCTTTCCAGATCGGGGATTCTTTCCTCTGCCTGTCAATTCTATGGTTCGTTGTGCACAATATAAAGCTTTAAGCAACATAGTCTTTCCTGAACGGTTAGGACCGATTAAAAGATTTATCTTGCCTAAATTATTTATATTTAGTCCCGAAATCGGACCAAAATTCTTCACTTCTATTTCTTCTATCATATCCTGCAGATACTACTTTACTACAAAAGTACACAATAGATTTTGATTTACAAAAATTTAAAATAAAAAGTCGCGATTTAATCGATTTTTAAAATCTTTTATTGGCATATCTCGTTACTAATAAAAAGTCTATTCAATTCTATGTCAAACTTTCCTAATGCCCATCATACAATAAAATCTTCAAATTTTTTTCAAAATCCTTTTATGTCACTTTAGATTTCCTAACTTTGCATCAGATTTAAAAATTATTTAAAAGATTTCTTTATGACTTACTGGATCTTTCTCTGGAACAACAAGAAATTTGATCTTGACGGATCTCTCCGTGATCTCGACTATGTCGATTGGCGACAGACTAACAGATTAGAAGTCGGGGATCGTGTCTTGATCTATGCCACAGGTTCCGTGGCGCGTCTGACCCATCTTCTGGAAGTGACCAAACTCGACATCCCTCACGAGCAGATAGACAATAATAAATATCGTCTTGGCTCACACGATACCACATTAAAGCCTGTGAAGTATTATTGCAGACTTGAGCCCTTGGCATATCTTGATCCCAATAATCCGGAATTTGCACGCAAAAATCTATTGGAATTGGGTTTCAGCTCCAAAGCAATGGCAAACTTCAAATGCAACAATGCCATTTCAGATATGGTGTTGAAAAACATTGATGAAGCTACCGTTGAAAGCGAATCTGCACAAAAGCTTTTCCAAGAGGGAACTATGAAAATGCTCATACATAAGAGATATGAAAGGAGTCTGGCAGCGCGTGAGGAATGTATCAAGGCAAAAGGATGCAAATGCTATGTGTGTGGATTTGATTTCGAAGAGGCATATGGCGAATTAGGGAAAGGTTATGTGGAAGTTCATCACACATCTTTCATCTCCAACTCGGAAGGCAAAGAGCGACTCACGGATCCAATTAAAGATCTTATCCCCGTATGTTCCAACTGCCATTCCATGCTTCATAGAAAATTAAATGGAGAATACTTATCTCCGGATAGGCTTAAACAGTTGATGGGAAAGTAAAAAGAGGATGTATCTAAGATCGAATTGCCCAATCGACAAATCCAACCATAATCATTTCAGAACATAAAAGTCAAGAAGGGCGCATCAATATATGAAGCTGCCACCCGCGTCACTATGGGTTGCTACATGGCCTACACCCTCTCTCCCATAGGCTATCTCACCCGCAAGCTCGACCTCCCCGAATTTGACCAAGCAGAATGGATAGAAAGAAGATTGGGATAAGATTCTAATAAATAAATTGCTGTCCGATGAAATGAGTATCTTTATCATTTCATCGGACAGTAATTTATTTAAAATCTAACTTTTTCATTTCCCCATTATATACCTTGTTCTTTCGTCATTCATATCAATAAGAGAAGGATCAATAGCATCTTTTATGCTATGTAATTTATCCTACCAATCCTCCTTTTTATCTTTGGTTTCCCTTTTTATAGATGCTTTTAGAACCCCTTTCATATTCTCGATCATCTTACAAAGCAATTTGCTGTCGGCATCCTTATCCAATGTTACTACAATTTGTGTCATCGCATTTTTTATTTCGTAACAAAGATAATTATAATCTGTTGATTTGCAAAAGATATTAAAACTAATATCTTTATGCTATCACATGAGAATTACGCTATCCCCATCAATTCGATATCGAAAATGAGGGTGGATCCTCCGGGGATACCGGGCTGATTGATCTTGCCGTATGCTTGCTCGGCTGGAATGTAAAGCTCCCAACGGTCGCCGACGTGCATCTGCTGCAAGGCTATTATCCATCCCGGTATGAGGTCGCGCAGACGGAAAGCAGGTGCAACCCCTCCGCGGCTGCTGTCGAAGGTCTTGCCGTTGATGGTCTTCCCTACATAATGAGCTGTGACTACACTGCCACGATTGGGGGTGGCTCCTCCTTTACCTTTCTTTATCTCCTTATAATATATCCCCTTGTCAAGAGCTTTTACACCCGCTTCCTGTGCTTTGGCGGCAAGCCATGCACGGTTTTTATCAATATATTCCTGCTTTGCCATAGTTTAATAATTTTGAATTAATTCCTGATTCATAACTCCCCGGTCTCCATCAATAATCTTACACCCGCATCCTCCACTATCAGATGGGCTCTCGATCCCTCCACAAGAGGAAGATTCTCTTTTACGTGCCCCACCGGGAAATCAAATGCCACAGGTATGCCGGCAAGACCCTCTCTTTGCAGAAAGTCGGAAATCATATCCTCCATCCGTTCAAAATTCCTGTCGGCACGATACTCTGTAAATCTACCCACGATGATACCGTTGACCTTATCAAAGCCTCCAGAGAGCAGGATATGATAGAGCATCCGTTCCACGGCATAGATCGCTTCCGAAATATCCTCTATGAAAAGGATTGTCCCTTCCTGAAGGATGTCAAAATTTGTTCCGAATAAACCGTTGAGCACAGCAAGATTACCTCCTGCAAGAATACCTTCGGCTTCCCCCAGGAGATTGTAGGGATGTGGTGAGAGGGTATATTCTATCGGAAAATCACCACGCAAAATCCTCATTAAGGCTTTTATGGCATAATCTTCGGAGTCCTCCTCAGTGAGATGCTTTGCCATAGGGGCATGGATGGAAGCGATACCGGCATTCATAAGCAAAGCATGGAGCGCGGATATATCGGAATATCCTATCAGCCATTTCGGATCACTTCGCAACAGATCAGGATTTATCTTGGGAAGCAGATGCACTGCTCCGTAACCGCCACGTGAACAAAGGATTGCTCGTATCGAAGGATCTCCCCAGGCTGCAAGGAGGTCGTCAAGACGATCTTCGACTGTGGCGGCGTAACTACCGCTCGCAGGCCCCTTGGCATGACACATCACCACAGGGACATATCCTTCGGAAGCAAGGAAATCCACGGCGCCATCTATAAATTCCTCCTTTACAGGTGAGGAGGGGGAGATAATGGCTACGCGATCTCCTTTATGAAGACTTTCAGGAAAAATCATTTTGTATGTTTGAGGGTTATGAGGTTATGAAAAATAATATTCCTTATTCCCAATTCCTAATTCCTAATTTGTCGGCCGGATGGCGATATCAATAACTTACTACACTTATCCCGGCCTCACGCACCTTGTCGGCAATCCGATCCAACTCCTCTTTCTCAACTTTCTTCAGTCGCTCCTCCGGTGTGGAACGGTCAAGGCTATAAAGCATCACTTCCCTTGGAGAAATCGCCTTATATGCTTCAATCAGCGCATCCACCTCCTCAGGAGTGGTATTGTCCACTGTTTGACCATTATGCTCGCCGCGCAGAAGCATGGTCTGAATCACTCCGGTCCCCTTAAATTGCTTCAAGGCATCAACCACCTTCTCCACAGTGAAATCCTTAGATGCCGGAGCATCTATAAGCCTCATCGTAGGATTGATGGCGGAGTCAAGTTTAAGGATATTGTTATCGACTTTTTTCAACGCCTCTGCAACAGAGGAATCAAAAATACGGGTGGAGTTGGTCAGCACCGACACCTTGGCCTCCGGATAGAAACGATCGCGCAGGGCCAAAGTATCATCAATCACTCCGGCGAAATCAGGATGCAGTGTCGGTTCGCCATTCCCGGAGAAGGTTATGACATCGAGAGGTTCACCCTTGGAGTGCATCTCGGATAACTTCTTCTCCAAATCCTCTCTTACCTGATCGCGACTCGGCAAGCCTGATTTTCCGGCGCCCTGAGCATTATATCCGGCCTCGCAATAGATACAGTCGAAGGAACACACCTTCCCATCGGAAGGCATGAGATTAACCCCTAACGACACCCCAAGCCTCCGACTATGGATAGGCCCGAAGATGGTGGAATGAAATAATATAGTCTGATCTTTTGCCATTGCTTTATTTTCAATTTGATTTGAGATTTATATGGGTGATTTAACGATAAATCATGATCTATTTCCCTGTAAGGAGGGATTTGAGATCATGGAGCGTGTTTAAAGCCTGCATCGGGGTGAGGTTATCGATGTCGAGTCCTAACAGGCGGTCGCGTATCTGCGACAGCATAGGGTCATCGAGCTGGAAGAATGAAAGCTGCACACCTTGCTGCGGTGTCCCTATCTCCTTCATCTTTTTGGCAGTCCTCTTCTTGGCAGGAGTATCCTCTCCACCTTTGTCGGCAGATTCCAGACGAGCAAGTACCTGGTTCGACCGTTTCACAATCGAAGGTGGCATACCGGCCAGTTTGGCCACATGGATTCCGAAACTATGAGCCGAACCGCCACGCTCCAGCTTACGCATGAATACCACCTTTCCACCTACCTCCTTCACCGAGACATTGAAATTTGCCACACGTTTGAAACTACGTTCCATCTCGTTGAGCTCGTGATAATGGGTGGCGAAGAGTGTCTTTGGACGGAAACGCCCGTTCTCATGTATATGTTCCACTATGGCCCAAGCTATGGAAATGCCATCGTAAGTCGACGTTCCGCGGCCAAGCTCATCAAATAGTATAAGCGACCGCGCACTCATATTGTTCATGATTGCGGCAGCCTCATTCATCTCCACCATGAATGTGGATTCACCTGAGGAGATATTGTCGCTCGCGCCAACGCGGGTGAATATCTTGTCGACAATCCCTATTGCAGCCCCTTCAGCAGGGACAAAAGATCCGATCTGGGCCATGAGCGTTATCAGGGCGGTCTGACGGAGCAACGCCGACTTACCACTCATGTTGGGGCCGGTGATCATCATTATCTGCTGGCCGTCGGAATCAAGCTCCACACTATTGGAGATATAAGGTTCTCCTGCCGGCAGACGACGTTCAATCACCGGATGCCGCCCCTCGCGTATCACAAGCCGCATCGAATCGTTAACATCCGGACGCACATATCCATAAAGTTCCGCAGCCGCAGCAAATGAGTATAGACAATCGATATGGGCAGCGGCAGAGGCATTGCTCTGTATGTCGCGGATATATCTTGACGTACCCTCCACCAACTCGTTGAAAAGACGGTTCTCTATGGCAGCTATCTTCTCCTCCGCACCCATAATCTTATCCTCATATTCCTTAAGTTCGGGAGTGATGTAACGTTCTGCACTCACGAGAGTCTGCTTTCGGATCCAATCGGAGGGAACTTTATCCTTGTGCGTGTTGCGCACCTCTATATAATATCCGAACACATTATTGAATGCTATCTTGAGCGAAGGGATGCCGGTGGCCTCACTCTCTCGGTCGCGTATCTCATTAAGAGCCTCTCGGCTATGGGCATGGAGCGAACGTAGTTCGTCGAGTTCCACATCCACTCCCCAGCTAATAGCCCCCGGACGTCCAGCCACGGCAGGCGCGTCATCGCTTATCACCTTCCCTATCGTAAGGCTCAATTGCGAAGTATCGGCCATTGATGCAGCCAGCTCTTTCAATGTCTGGCTGTCACAATCCTCAAGGGTCTGTTTTATCAGCGCACACCCTTCCAAGGCATCGCGCAAACGCAGGAAGTCGCGGGGGGTGATTCTCCTCGCCGAGACCTTGGCACCCAGACGTTCAAGGTCTCCTATACCGCGCAAGGCATCCTCCACTCTCTCGCGGCATTCCGGATCACGGAAAAAATACTCTGCCCCATCCTGACGCTTGCGTATCTCCTCTATATTCAGGAGCGGAAAAGAGAGCCATTTCCGCAGCAGACGTGCTCCCATCGGTGTCAATGTCTTATCGATCACCGACAGCAACGATATACCACCTTCCGACAAAGGATAAAGAAGCTCAAGATTGCGCACTGTGAATTTATCGAGGTGCATATATAAATCCCGGTCGATACGCCCCAGGGTGGTGATATGGGATATATCGGTATGTTGGGTTATGTCGAGATAATGCAGCAACGAGCCGGCGGCTATCACCGCTTCAGGCATTCCGTCGAGCCCGAAACCCTTCAATCCCGACGTACCGAATTGGCGTATCAGACGGGTCTCAGCAGCATCAGTGGTATAGACCCAGTCGTCAAGTTCGAAGGTTGCACAGCGATAGCTGAAATTCTCTTCGCAGAAAGCGCGTGTGCCGTGCATACGCAGCATCTCCTTGGGAGAGATGTTTCCTAAAAGTTTGTCTACATATTCCGGTTCCCCTTGTGCGCAGAGAAATTCACCGGTGGAGAGATCGAGGAAAGCCACTCCCACCCCTTTCTTGCTTATATGGACTCCGGAAAGATAATTGTTTTCACGTGAGGAAAGAGAATTGTCGTTAAGGTTCACTCCGGGGGTGACAAGCTCGGTGATCCCGCGCTTCACGAGTTTTTTGGTGAGCTTCGGATCCTCCAGCTGTTCGCAGATCGCCACTCTCTTGCCGGCTCTGACGAGCTTGGGAAGATAAGTGTCGAGCGCATGATGGGGAAAGCCTGCAAGTTCGACGTATGCAGCCTTCCCGTTGGCACGTCGGGTGAGGGTAATGCCTAAAATCTCCGAAGCTGCTATTGCATCTTCGGAGAATGTCTCATAGAAATCGCCTACACGAAAAAGAAGTATTGCATCAGGATGCTTCTTCTTCATCTCGGCATATTGTGTCATCAGAGGGGTCTCTGCTATCTTTGCCATCAATAAGTGATTTAAAACTTAGCTTCTAATCTATATGCGGTCGATTCGTTAGACTATCTTAATGGGGGAATATCTTGAGCATCCATACAGCCATACCTACATATATGAGGAGACCGACCACATCATTGGTGATCTGGATGAAGGGGCCTGTGGCCAAGGCAGGGTTGACCTTCAGTTTCTCCAGAGTGAGAGGCACGAGTGTACCGAATACAGTCGCGAAAATCACCACGCAAAACAGCGAGGCCGATACTGCAAAACTCAAGGCATAGTCTCCCGGTTGAGTGAGCATAGTATATCCCAATACCACTGCCGATATGACTATCGCATTAATCAAGGCTATCCTCAACCCTTTCCATATCTGAGACCAAAATTCATTCAATTCAAGTCGGCCGTTGGCAAGACCTTGCACCACGATTGCGGAAGCCTGCACTCCGACGTTACCTCCCGTACCACCGATAAGGGGAATGAAGAAAGCAAGAGCGGTCACGGCAGCCAGCTGAGCCTCGAATCCTCCAAGGATAACGGAATTCACCAATCCTCCGATGATACCGATAAGGAGCCACGGGAGTCGGGCCTTGGTCTGCGCCCATATAGAGTCGTCGGCATCGATATCGGAGGAGATACCCGAAGCAAGCTGATAGTCGCGTTCGCTCTGCTCGCGCACCTCATCCATCACGTCGTCGACCGTAATCTGTCCCACGAGGCGTCCGATACTGTCGATTACCGGCATCGCCACAAGGTCGTATTTCTCAAAGTCGATCGCCACTTCATCTATAGGCATATCCGCCTTCACCGACACAGGATCGGTCTCCATTACATGCTTGATCTTCGATACCGAGGGATGAGTGATCATCTTCTTCAGAGGAAGCACCCCTTTCAGACGATCGTCATCGTCGACGACGTAGACATAATATATATCGTCAAGATCTTCGGCCTGACGGCGCATCTCCTTCAGGCAGTCTGGCATCGAGAGATTTTCATTCACCTTTATGAACTCTGTGCCCATCAGACCGCCGGCAGTGTCCTTATCATATTGTAGGAGGTCGACGATATCGCCGGCCTGCTCCATATCCTCGATATTTTGAATCACCTCCTCGCGGTCTTCCTCATCCAGTTCCTGGATAAGGTCTACGGCATCGTCGGTGTCAAGGAGGTCGATGAAATGTGAGATCTGCTCAGGGTTCATCCCTTCAAGGAGCTTCTTACGGTCTTCCTCATCCAGCTCCATCAGCACCTCGGCCTGCTGATCCTTATTATTCTCTATAAGATTGAACACCCATTCCGCCTGCCGGAGATTGAGGCTCTGGAAAAGTTCTGCAATGTCGGCAGGGTGAAGGTCGGCAAGCTCTCGTATGATAGCCTCCTCGTTATGCTCCTCTATGAGATTTTCGATTTTCTCTATATCCTGGTCTGTAAATTCCTTCACTGTTGTCTATTTTAATACTTAAACGAAGATCCGCCCAAAAATTCACGTAGGAGGGAGGTGGTGGGTACCTGGTCGGCGGGTACCGGCTCAAAATAATGGAGGAAACGCAGCAGACGGTATGCCTGGGCATATTCCCTTTCAGAATGAGGTACATCGCGCAACAGCGGTTCCGCATAATCCTTCATAACTCCTATCTCAAAGATGAGTGAGGAATTGAACATTGCATCCGCATTCTCCTGGAAAGGGAATATCCATTTCTCTTCTCCGCGGCGCACACTCGGCCAGCGGCGTATGGTATCGAGTGCCGAAGTATGGCGATACTTGTAATCGCGCACGATGCGGCGCAGCAGACGGTTGTCGGATGTGGATATCCAGTTATGGTCGTCGATGCGCAGGGTGGTGAGCGCAGAGACATAGACCTTATATATGTTTTTAGGATCGATGGAAGCTGTCAGCTCCGGATTCAATCCGTGGATACCCTCGATTAGGAGCACGTCGTTGGAATCAAGGCGCAGAGGTCGCGACTTCTCTATGCGGCACCCATATTCGAAACTATAAGTCGGAAGATTGATCTCCTCTCCACGAAGCAGGGCCTGAAGGTCTTTATTGAACTGTTCCAGATCAAGTGCGTGCAGATGTTCATAATCGTAGTCGCCGGTCTCGTCGCGCGGAGTGACCTCCCGATTCACGAAATAATCGTCAAGAGAAATCATCTTAGGCACTATGCAGTTGGTCATGAGCTGTATGGCAAGACGCTTGCAAGTGGTGGTCTTTCCGGAAGATGAAGGACCGGCCAGCAAAACTATCCCGGCCTCTCCTTTTTCACGTCGGGCAGCAATCTCATCGCTGATGCGTCCGAGATGCTTATCATGCATTGCCTCGGCCACATTTATAAGGTCGGCGGCACGGCGTTCCTCTATTGCCCGGTTGAGCTCACCTACATTCGAAACTCCTATGACGCGGTTGAAGTCGAGATAATTCTGGAATGCCTTATATAATTTCGGTTGGGATATCGGTTTCTGCATCATGTCAGGATTTCCGGAATCCGGACCCATGAGAAGGAAGCCCTCTTTGGCCGCCACCACATCGAATACACATATATGGCCCGTTGAAGGGGCGAGCGGCCCGTAATAGCTGTCGGCGAGTCCGTCGAGAAGATAATAAGTGGTGTAAAGGTCTTTCACGCTTTCAAGAAGTTCCACTTTGTCATCAAGACCCTGGGAACGGAAAATCTCTACCACATCTTTTGTAAGTCTCTCCTTCCTCTCAAACGGAATATCGGCCTCAGCCATGGCCTGAAGGCATCCGCGTATTGACGAACACATCTCCTCATCGACACTCACCATCCTTCCCTCTGAATCATAGAGGCGGCAGTAATGTCCCTTGGCGATGGAGAGCTCGATACGCAGACGATATCCGGGGAAACATTCCGTGACGGCTTTATAGGTCATCATACAGAGCGACCTCACATAGACATCCATTCCGGCACGTGAACGTGCATCGAGAAATTCAATCTGCTTGGGGGAATAAATCGGAAAATCGAGATTCTCCGTCTTGTTGTTCACAAGCGCACAAATCGGGGTGAGACCAAGGGTCGGTCCGAGGCGGCGCGCAACATCGGCAGGAGTCTCCCCCCCGCCTATATTTATATATGCCGAAACATTAAGGCAATAAATTTCGATTCCGTTTGTCATGGGACAGAAGGTTTAGAGAATAAAAAAACGACCTTTTCACCAAAAAAATACCCCAAAATCGCTCCTTTTCTGCAAAATTAATAAAAAATATCGATGATTTTCAATAAAAGTTTTGTCATTACGGAAAATATGCTTACCTTTGCAGTGCAAAGTGCCTCCGGGCAGTGCATTGTGGTCCATTCGTCTATCGGTTAGGACGAGAGATTTTCATTCTCTAAAGAGGAGTTCGACTCTCCTATGGACTACCAATATAAAACCAAAAAACAAGCAAAGTAATTTTTAAAAATGGCAAATCATAAATCGTCATTAAAAAGAATTCGCCAGGCGGAGAAAAGAAGACTTGAGAACCGTTACTGGGCAAAGACAGCTCGCAACGCAGTGCGTCGCATCCGTAAGATGACTGACAAGGCTGAAGCTACTGCAGCATACAACAAGACCAGCGCGCTCCTCCAGCGCCTCGGCCGCAAAAATATCATTTCCAAGAACAAGGCAGCTAACCTCTGCAGCGCTCTTGCGAAACATATCAACAAACTCTAAGAAACTTATAATCCGCCGCATGGTGCGCTCGCGTGGCCGGCGGCCGTGATTTGTGTCGGTCCATTCGTCTATCGGTTAGGACGAGAGATTTTCATTCTCTAAAGAGGAGTTCGACTCTCCTATGGACTACTTCCCCAAATCCATCCTATCCCCGAGACCGGCAGTCGTTTTTTCCGACCGTCGGTCTCAAATTTTTTCCATTAACCACTCTTACACACCCTATCCGTATGCTTAGACTTCCACGCCTCCTTCTTACGGCTCTCTTCATCATGGCTGCCTCGGCTTTCAACGCATACGCCGAATGGAACGATTCTATACGTTACCATGGCGAAATCGGAGCCACATTCTCTGCCGGTGAGCACACTCCCTTCTGGATGGCCAACAATCAATATGGCCTATCATCCATCACACGAAACAACGCCTATCTCCGCCTCGGAGCTTTCCATGATATGGACACCACCCGTCGCTTCACATGGGGTGCCGGAGTAGATCTGGCTGTGGCTGCAAGGTTCACATCGGTATTCGTGGTGCAGCAGTTATATGGCGAAGTCAAATACCGCTGCCTCAATCTTATGGTCGGATCTAAAGAAATGAACGGATTCATACGCAACTCCGACCTCGGATCGGGAAACATGATGTTTTCAGGAAATGCACGTCCTATTCCGCAGATAAGAATCGGAATCTTCGACTATGCCGACTTCTGGGGAACAAAGGGATGGCTCGGAGTCAAACTATATGGAGCATTCGGAATGTTCACCGATAACCGATGGATTAAATCCTGGGTCGCTCCCAATAGCCAGTACACACTCAATACTCTCTATCATTCCAAAGCCCTCTCCTTCCGCGTGGGTAATGTAAAGGAATTTCCCCTTGAATTCGAGGTCGGAATGGAGATGGCAACTCAGTTCGGAGGAGACCAATATAAGGATGGAGTGCTTATCCGCAAGATGCCGCGCGGATGGAAGAACTGGGTGAAGGCCGTCATTCCAATGAAAGGAGGATCCGACACTCCCACCTCCGACCAGGTCAATGTGGAAGGGAATATGCTGGGGGCATGGAATTTTGCTCTCGCTTGGAAGCCGGCCTCTGATTGGAGCGTGAAGCTATATTATGAACATTTCTTCGAAGACCATTCGATGATGACGTTTGATTATCCCTGGAAAGATGGTCTCTACGGAGTGGAAGCGCATTTTCCGAAAAACCGCTGGGTATCGGAAGCCGTGTATGAGTTCCTTTATACCAAAGACCAAACCGGCCCGGTGTATTGGGACCATACGCCTGAAATCAATGAACAGGTATCGGGATCTGACAACTACTATAACAACTATAATTACAACGGTTGGCAACACTGGGGAATGGGTATAGGCAATCCTCTTGTAATCTCCCCGATATATAATAATCCTCACACACTCGGATTCAAATGCAACCGCTTGTGGGCCCATCATCTCGGCATAAAGGGTCAGCCGGCCGAAACCCTCGGTTATCGACTGCTCCTTTCATATTCCAAAGGATGGGGAACATACGGCAGTCCATATGCCGATGTGAAGAGCAATTTCAACCTTCTTGCGGAAGTGAACTGGAAACCCGCACGACTGAAAGGTTGGGAAGGGGCACTCGGATTCGGGATGGATGCCGGATCGCTGATCGGAAACAGTTATGGCGTTTCTCTCAAAATCAGCAAGACCGGTTGGTTTCTGAAATAATTTCTCTTTTTTCTTCTCTTAAAAACGTCAACGATGAAATTTCTCAAATATCTCCTTTTCCTCGTATCCATCTCCGTTCTCATGAGCTTAACGGGTTGCCGAAAGGTTTCGCACAACGGTAAAATCGACGGTTTCTGGCAAATCACGACCATTGAGGATACTTCCACAGGAAGCGTGTCCGAACCCTCCACACGCGAATATATATCCATTAATCTTCACATAATGCAGCTTACAGGTGCAAGCCGTCTGACTGCCAACATGACATACGATAAGAGCGGAGCAAAAATCACATGTGATTTCCCTTACGTGAAGCAGGAAGATGTGGATAGAGTGATGGGAGTATATGGCTTTTTCTCTAATCCGGTGTCGATGGATGTGGTGAAGGTTGATGGCAAGCAGCTTATCCTGCGCACCGACCGCACGCTCATCACCTGCCGACGTTTCTGATTGCGAGCCATGCTTTTGCCTTATATGTATCCGGATATACCTGAGGCCGGCTGCGACGAAGCCGGCCGGGGTTGTCTATGTGGCCCGGTATCGTGTGCGGCGGTGATTCTGCCGCCGGGATTCGAGTGTGAGGAGCTGAATGATTCGAAGCAACTCTCAGCCAAACGTCGTGAAGCGCTGCGGCCGATCATCGAACGTGAGGCTCTGGCATGGGCGGTGGTAATGGTCGGTCCGGAGGAGATCGACCGTATCAATATCCTGCGGGCATCAATAGCCGGTATGCAGCGTGCCCTCGATGCCCTGACCCTACGACCGAAGCATATACTTGTGGATGGCAATCGTTTCTCCCCTTACCGTGACCCTGAATCATTCATGGATATTCCGCATCATACTGTGGTGAAAGGCGACGGCAAATATATGTCTATCGCTGCCGCCTCCATTCTTGCCAAGACACATCGAGACGAGCTCATGATACGCTACAATGAAGAATATCCGGGATATGGATGGAACCGCAATGCCGGTTATCCCACCAAAGAGCATAGAGAAGCCATCGCCCGTCTCGGAATAACCCCAATCCATCGGAAAACTTTCCGGATGTGAGAGAATTATAATACCTTATCCAAACATTCTGTTGAGTATGAAAAAATCTGTTCGTATTATAATCCTTGTGATTTCATTAATTCTTTTGGCTTTTCCCATATACGCCTTAATCATAACAGATGAATGGAACTCACTTCTTATAATACTAGTGCTTATAATCTTGGGGATTGTGGGCGTATTTCGAAAGAAAGTTCTTTAGCAATCTAAACAATCAAACACTAATATCTACATATAATGGAAAGGGATGCTATACATCATTGTATGGCATCCCTTTGTCTGATAAATCTAATTTTCTTCTCAGGCTTCTTGCTAAAGCCCCAAAGTAGATTCATATTTATTATGAATTATTGCTGTCCGATAAAAATTTTTGAGGCGTAAAAAATTAGGGGCGATTCCATTTGCAGGATTCGCCCCTTTTCGGTTACTTTGCTGTCGCCAAACAAAACTCAATAACCGATGCG
>JAAVDD010000050.1 GCA_014801985.1 Bacteroides sp. | reverse complement strand
TCCTTCTTCACGTAAGCAAAATCCCTCAAAATTGAAAATCGACGAGTTTCCTTAAAAATAAACTATGACGAGTCAAATAACTGCGCATATTGTATGTGTTTAATTTGAACAGCTACTTATGAGATTCCTATATAAGATGTTTCCGTATTAAATTAGTACTAATTTAATAATGTTAACTAAATTTAACAATCGGGGGGGTAAAATGAGTTTTTTGAATTATCTTTGCCCAGTAAATAAACAACTTGCATTTTATCGGCTCTCCAGTCAGCTTATTTATAATATGTCGGTAGATGAATTGACCAATATAATGAGTGAAAAGTGGGGATGCCATAGCTTCAAAAAACATCGCATAGCATGCTATGTGACATATCACTGACCACTGGCTTACAAAAAGCGTCCGGAATATCATATTCCGGACGCTTATTTGAGTGGGTCGTATTCTGAAATGCAGCGATATCAAGGATAGGTGAATGAGGGTATTATTCTCACATCAGGTCCCGGAGCATAATCAGTAGCTCATCCCGGATCTCCTGAGGCGGTCGGATGTTACGCTTATCAAGACTGCGTGCCCATCCCGGAACATCCTGAGGGAGCAGAGTCATCAAAACATCGCGGAATTCCTCAGTCTCTTCGGCATTATATTCCTCAGGTTCGCGACCTATGAAGCGGTCAAGTTCCTCATCGTCGTAATAAAGGATACGGTCTTCGGAAAGAGCTGTCAGCTCTTTATCGCAGACAAGATGTAATCCGCAGCATTCCCCCGAACCTGAATCGGCACCCTCTTCTTGTGGGGTAGGGGTGTTTGAGCTATCGGTTTCATCAGAATTTTCATATAGCTTGTCCCCGTCGGTTATAATCGGTTTTCGGTGTTTTCGGTCGAGGAGATAAAGGATGATGCCGGTGATTATGGTGACGGCAAGAATAATAAGTGCTCCTTTCATTGTGGAAATCTTGGAAAATTTTGAAAATTTATTGTAAAAGTAAAAAAAATATTGTAAATTTGCAACTGCTTTGAGATTTGAACCTCGGAGGAGGTGAAATCTGAAGTATAGAGATTGTCTTATGGTGTAATGGTAGCACTAAGGTTTTTGGTTCCTTCAGTCCAAGTTCGAATCTTGGTAAGACAACATTTAAGCCGCAATTCTTCTTTAAGAAACGAATTGCGGCTTTTATTTTTATTTACACTCTGAAGAACCGAATCTATCCGACCAGTCTGACCCGTCCGACCCGTCTGACCCGTCTGACCAGTTTGACTCGTCCGATTTGTCCGCCCGGTCCGACAAAATAACGACGAATGCGGCGGGTCTCACGACTCGCCGCATTCGAATGTTTTCCATAATACTTTACTTGAACTAACCTAACATCATGAAACGAATTTACTTTATATCTACTAAACATTCGCAGCCGGAAAAAGTTTTGCGCACAATGTAAAAATCTCCTTTATTTAGTGGGTTTTTTAGTAATGTTTAAAAGCAAAAATTAAGATAAAATAATAAAAAGTCGGCAAAATGTTGTATATATCGAAATAAAATTGTAATTTTGTAACATATACAGGTAAAAACGATTAAGAAATAAAAAAAGAAAAGGCTTATGAAAGCAACAGAAGTGATGGCGGATCTCCGTCGTCGTTTTCCCAATGAACCGGAATATCTTCAGGCAGTAGAAGAGGTGGTAAGCACAATCGAAGACGTTTACAACGAATATCCCCAGTTTGAGGCTGAGAATCTTATCGAACGTCTCTGCATTCCCGATCGTATCTTCTCTTTCCGCGTGAGCTGGGTCGACGACAAAGGAAAGGTCCAGAATAATATGGGTTACCGTATCCAGCACAACAACGCTATCGGCCCCTACAAAGGAGGCATCCGTTTCCACGCATCCGTGAATCAGTCAATTCTTAAGTTCCTTGCTTTCGAGCAGACTTTCAAAAACTCCCTTACCACTCTTGCAATGGGTGGTGCCAAGGGTGGTTCCGACTTCTCACCCCGTGGGAAGAGCGACATGGAAATCATGCGTTTCTGTCAGGCTTTCATTGCCGAGCTTTGGCGTCAGATCGGTCCTGATACCGACGTTCCCGCCGGTGATATCGGCGTAGGTGGTCGTGAAGTTGGCTATATGTATGGTTACTATAAGAAGATGGCACGTGAGTTCACCGGTACCTTCACCGGTAAAGGTCTCGATTTCGGCGGCTCATTGATTCGTCCGGAGGCTACCGGTTACGGTAATTGCTACTTCCTCCTTAATATGCTTGAGACACGCGGTATCGACATCAAGGGTAAGAAGGTGGCTGTTTCCGGTTCAGGTAACGTGGCTACATACACCACCCGTAAACTTACCGAACTTGGTGCGAAGGTCGTATCGATGAGTGATAGCGGCGGCTCGATCATCAAGCCTGAAGGCTTCACAGAAGAGCAGCTCGATTATATCTTCGATCTTAAAAACTATTATCGTGGTCGTATCAGCGAGGTTGCTGAGAAATATCCCGATGTTCAGTATCTACCCGGCGAGCGTCCCTGGAAACACGTGAAATGCGATATCGCCATGCCGTCTGCAACTCAGAATGAGCTTGACGGCGACGATGCACAGGCACTTCTTGACAACGGCGTAATAGCTGTCAGCGAAGGTGCAAATATGCCCTCCACACCCGAAGCAATCAAGAAATTCCTTGAGGCTGAGATTCTTTATGCCCCCGGAAAGGCTGCTAACGCCGGAGGTGTGGCTGTGTCAGGTCTTGAAATGGCCCAGAACTCACAGAAGCTCTCCTGGAGCGAGGAAGAGGTGGATGAGAAGCTGAAGAGCATCATGAAGAATATCCATGAGCAGTGTGTGAAATATGGCAAGGAGGAAGGAAAAGACTTCGTCAACTATGTGAAGGGTGCCAATGTGGCAGGCTTCATGAAGGTGGCACGTGCCATGATGGCTCAGGGTGTGCTCTAAGATTAAGCACTGTATACGTTTGCTATTATATCCAGGCCGGTGATCCCTCAGGGGTTGCCGGCTTTTAGCTTTAGGAGAACGTTGGCTGTTTTCAGAATTTTTTTGTAAATTTGTGGAAAAATGAACCGATATGACCTGGACTGAACTAATCGACCAGATAAATGCAATAGAAGTCAACACTATTTCCTCAATGTTCAAGCTTGGGCTCAGTCTCATCCTCGGATGCTGTGTGGGGGCCGAGCGAAAGAGAAAGGGACAGATTGCGGGTGTACGCACATTCGCGCTTATTGCCATGGGGGCAACTCTGGCTATGATTCTGTCAATATATGTCCCCCAGGAGTATATGGGATTGAAGAATGGCGACCCCGGGCGTATTGCAGCACAAGTCGTATCCGGTATCGGTTTCTTGGGAGCGGGAGCTATAATCCAGATGAAAGGCTCCGTGCGCGGACTGACCACGGCAGCCGGAATCTGGATAATCGCTGCAATTGGAATGGCAGTCGGATTGGGCCTTTACGCACTTTCAATCTTCTGTACCCTCCTGATATTGCTCATCCTTGTCGGAATAGAGAAATGGGAACATAAGATTCATAATGGCGCCGAATCGAGAATCGTGCATATCAAGCTCTCCGAAATAGTCACTACGGAAGATAAGTATATCGAAGTGCTCGACCGCCACAAGATACATCTGAGCAACGTCTATATGGACTATAACTACACCGACAACAAGACAGTAATTAATCTTGTTATCTTAGCGAGGGAGACCACCGACTTCATGGCTCTTTTCGAAGATCTGCGCTACCTATATCCTACAGATGCCATTTCGCTCGCTACGCAGGTGAGATGATTTTTCTGTTATCGTAGAGTTATGTCCGATGGTGGTGTGCCCCGATAAAAATTAGTAAATTATGGATAGAAATAAAAGAAAGATTGTATATCTGCATGGATTGGGGTCGTCGGGCAGCTCCACGACAGCCCAACGTCTGCGGCGCTCTCTGCCGAAGCAGGAAGTGGTCTCCCCCGACATCCCCGTGCAACCCGAACTTGCCATACAGTCGCTAAAGCGGCTCGCCACATTCCTCTCACCCGACGATATTATCATAGGGACATCCCTCGGCGGCCTGTATGCGCAGCTTTTCCGGGGTTTCCGGAGAATATTGATCAATCCCTCTTTCCACACCTCCAATCATCTGGAAGAGAAAGTCGGAACCCGTCAACCCTTCCATAACCCTCGCGAAGATGGAGCCAAAGACTATGAAGTGACCGACAAGCTCGTGAAGAAATTCAAGTCTATGGAGGAGAAACAGTTTGATCCTAAATTCGGCATCATAGGGAAACGCGCTGACGATCCGTCGCAGGTGCAGGCATTTTTCGGTTCGCGCGATACGGTAGTTAACTGCAAGGATGAATATCTTGAACATTATTCCCGCTATCAGGATTTCGACGGAGAGCATCGTCTCGACCCGGATACCACCCTCAAACTAATCATTCCTGCCATAAAAGAGCTGCTGGGGGAGGAATAAAGTTCTTCAGTGAGCCGATTTATGGAGAAAATATGCTTATATTTGGCAAAAATTCTGTAATTTTGCGGATTAAACAAAGAATGAATTATGAATCTATTTGATCAGATAAGCGAAGATATAAAGAAAGCGATGCTGGCGCGCGATAAAGTGCGTCTTGAGGCATTGCGTGGTGCAAAGAAGGAATTTCTTGAGGCCAAGACTGCAAAGGGCGCCAACGGCGAGCTAACCGACGATAATGCCACTAAGATTTTGGTGAAGATGGTGAAGCAGCGTAAGGAGAGTGCCAAGATATATGAAGACAACCAGCGCCCCGAGTTGGCTGCCAACGAGCTTGCTGAAGCTGCCGTGTTGGAGGAATATCTTCCCAAGCAACTCAGTGCCGAGGAGCTGGAGGCGGAGGTTCGTGCCATTATTGCCGAGACCGGAGCTGCGGGCCCCCGCGACATGGGGAAGGTGATGGGCGTAGCCTCGAAGCGTCTCGCAGGAAAGGCTGAAGGCCGTGCCATTTCCGAGACGGTAAAGAATATCCTCAATTCTCTTTAATATTAAAAAGAATACTCTCCGACATAGCCGGAATTTCGCAGAAATAGAGAAATAAAAGTAAATTTTGCGGTATCCCCCGGTAGATAAAGAAAAAAGAAAAATCAAAATAAAGTAAGATGCTTACCCTTCAGACGATAAAAAACGATCCTGAATTTGTGATCCGGCGTCTCGCCGTCAAAGGTTTCGACGGACGCGGTATAATTACCGAAATATTGGAAATCGACGCAGAGCGTCGCCGTTTGCAGCAGAAATGCGATTCCGACGCCTCAGAGCTTAAGAAACTCGCCTCCTCAATCGGCGCCCTGATGAAGGAGGGTAAGAAGGATGAGGCTGAGCAGGCTAAGGCTGAGGTGGCACGCATTAAAGGAGCAACAAAGGGACTTCAGGAACGCCTTGCCGAATGCGAGAAAGAGATGGATAACCTTCTTCTCACTGTCCCTAATCTTCCATGTGCCGAAGTGCCTGAGGGCCTCACTGCCGAGGATAACGTGGTGGTGAAGACAGGAGGCGAGATGCCTGAACTTGCTGAAGATGCCCTTCCGCATTGGGAGTTGGCGAAGAAATATGGAATCATAGATTTCGAGATCGGCGTGAAGGTGACAGGTGCAGGATTCCCGTTCTATGTAGGGAAGGGAGCACGTCTACAGCGCGCCCTGATACAATTCTTCCTCGATGAGGCTTGGAAAGCCGGTTACGTCGAGGTTGAGCCTCCTTTCGTGGTGAATCAGGCGTCAGGCTATGGCACAGGTCAGCTCCCCGACAAAGAGGGACAGATGTATCATGTCACTGTCGATGATCTCTATCTGATCCCCACAGCCGAAGTACCCGTCACAAACATATACCGCGACGTGATTATTCCTGAAGCTGAATTGCCGAAGAAAAATTGTGCATATTCTCCATGTTGGCGTCGTGAGGCGGGTAGCTATGGTGCGGAGGTTCGCGGTCTGAATCGTCTCCACCAGTTCGACAAAGTGGAGATTGTCCGAATAGAGAAGCCTGAAAATTCCTACGCTGCCCTTGAGGAGATGAAGGATCATGTTCAGGGATTGCTTGAGAAGCTGGGTCTGCCATGGCATATCCTGCGTCTGTGTGGCGGCGACATGAGCTTCACTTCTGCAATCACTTATGATTTCGAGGTGTGGTCGGCTGCGCAGAAACGCTGGCTGGAGGTTTCATCCGTGTCCAACTTCGAATCTTATCAGGCCAACCGTCTGAAATGTCGCTACCGTGATGCCAACAAGAAGAACCAGCTCTGCCACACACTCAACGGATCCGCTCTTGCCCTACCGCGTATTGTGGCCGCGCTTCTTGAAAACAATCAGACGCCCGATGGTATCGTAGTTCCTGAGTGTCTGAGAAAATACACCGGTTTCGATATCATCGACTGATATCTGCATCAGGCTGCCTCGAAACTCCCCTCATAATTAACGAAAACCAGAACAATAGATGGAATATATCAGCAAGAACGAAAAATTAATTGAGATCGACGACCCCTCCGGGAAATGGACCGAACTCACCCTGCTCCCCGAATGGGAGGAGAAATATTATGATGTCTACACTGTGCGCAAGCATGGAAAATGGGTGATGCTGAAAGCCTTGAAAAAGGAGTATGCCGATGATCCAAAGTATATCGCCATGCTGGAGCAGGAATTCGACACCCGATACAACCTTGCCCATGCCAATATTGTGATGGTGAATGATTTTGAGGAGGTGCCCGGAGTGGGGAAGGCAATTATCACCGACGACGTTTATGGATATTCCCTTCGTCGCCTCATCGACGAGAAACGTCTCACTCCCAAGATTGTGCATCGCCTTCAGACACAACTCCTTGATGCCATGGAATATATTCAGGAAAATCATATTGTGCATGATCCCATCACCCCCGATATGATTATATTCACTGAATATAACGAAAACCTGAAGCTAATCAACGTGGGTTACGATCAGGTGGGGTCGCTCTCGGCGCAGGACACAAAGGAGGATATAAGAAGCTATGGAAAGGTGCTCAATGAAGTGCTCGACCGACTGCCGACCAATCTTCCGCGTCTGCGACGAATTGCAAAACGTTGTGAGGAGGATCCTGAGCATTTTCGCTCGATTGCCGACGTGCAGTTGGCGATGGAGCGTCGCAACTCCGGTCAGATTTTCATTTTCATCTGCACTTTCATAGTGTTGATGGCATGCCTTCTCCTGTGGCTGGTGATAAAGGGATAGATAGCAACCGTATAATACCGTTTTCATGATCGAGATAAAGGAAATAGCCCCGACAAAGGGGAATCTTAAGAAATTCACAAAGTTTCAGATCGACCTCTATAAGGGGAATCCCTATTATGTGCCGCCATTGGTATCCGATGATGTCGACACTCTTAATCCTGACGTAAACCCGGCTTTCGATTTCTGTGAGGCAAAATATTTCATGGCCTTTCGTGATGGTAAGCCGGTCGGCAGAATTGCCGGGATAATCAACAATCAGGTGAACGAGAAATCGAATTCGAAGACAGCACGCTTCGGTTTCATCGATTTTATAGATGATCATGAAGTATCGGCGGCTTTGATGAAAGCGGTGGAAGACTGGGCACGTGGTAAGGGTATGAAGAAAATCATTGGCCCCCTCGGATTCACCGACCTTGACCATGAGGGTATGCTCACCGGTGGTTATGAGGAACTCGGAACAATGGCCACTATCTACAACTATCCTTATTACGTGGAGCACATGGAGCGACTTGGATATTCCAAGGAGTCCGACTGGCTGGAGTTTGTGATGGAGGTGCCCGACGAAATCCCGGAAAAATATAGCCGCATTGCCGAGATTGTGAAGAAGAAGTATGGACTACGTGTGCTGAAATATACCAGCCGCAGCCGTATTAAGAAGGAGTATGGCCATGCGCTATTCCATCTCATCAATGACGCATATAAAGATTTGTATCAGTATTCGATGCTGACGGAGCGTCAGATTGAATACTATATCAACATTTACCTCGACCTTCTCAATCTCGACCTTGTCACCTTGGTAGTGGATAAGGAAGACCGTCTTGTCGGGGTGGGTATCTCGATGCCTTCTATGAGCCGCGCATTGCAGAAATCAAAGGGAGAGATGTTCCCCTTCGGATGGTATCATCTTCTGAAAGGACTTAAAGGGAAAAACGACCGTGTCGATCTCCTTCTCGTGGCTGTGGCCCCGGATTATCAGAACAAGGGGGTAAACGCGCTTTTATTCACCGACCTCATTCCGTATTATCAGAAATATGGATTCAAATATGCTGAATCCAATCCGGAGATGGAGACCAATAACAAGGTGCAGAGTCAGTGGGAGTATTTCGTCACCCGCCAGCACCGCCATCGCCGTTCCTTTGCCAAGAAATTATGATGAGCACCGAAATTGAGGAGAAGAATGAATTGAAGGGGAATGAGAACAATCCCCTGACCGGGGCCGAGCTTGTGAATCCATACTCCGAAGGAGCAGCCAAGGGGGAACAGGTGGAACGTATGTTTGATTCCATAGCCCCGGCTTATGATTTCATGAACACGGCAATGACCTTCGGCCTTCACCGGCTATGGCGAAACCGCGCATTGAAGATGGCAAAGCGGATATCCCCTGATCCGAAGGAGATTCTTGATATAGCCACCGGCACGGGCGACCTTGCCTTCCGCCTCTCGGAGATATATCCCAAGGCAAAGGTGACGGGCCTCGATCTCTCTCAGGGTATGCTCGACATTGCAGAGGAGAAATTAAGGAATCAGCCGGAGGAGGTGAGAAATCGTATTCGCTTCATGCAGGGTGATTCCCTTGATATGAAGTTTGCCGACAATAGTTTTGATCTGATCACCGTTGCGTATGGTGTGCGCAACTTCGAACACTTGCGTCAGGGACTCAGCGAGATGTTCCGGGTATTGCGCCCGGGTGGGGCTCTTTGCATAATCGAGCTATCGGTGCCCCGCAATCCGGTGCTTAAATTCGGCTACAACCTATATTCCCGGCATATCATCCCTTTTGTCGGGCGAATGGTATCGGGCGATTCAAGAGCCTATACATACCTTCCCGAAAGCATTGCCGCAGCCCCACAGCGCGACGATCTTTCCGCAATTCTCTCGGAATGCGGATTCTCTAAAAATGCATGGCGATCCCTCACGCTCGGTGCCGTAACATATTATTTCGCCATAAAACCTCGGTGAGAGGTAATTTTAAATTCAGCAAAATGACCCGTAAGGATTTTGAAATAATGGCTCCTGTCGGGAGTCGGGAATCATTGGCGGCCGCTGTGGAGGCGGGCGCGGATGCCGTATATTTCGGTATCGAAGGTTTGAATATGCGTTCGCGTTCGAGTGCTAATTTCACGGCCGATGATATGGCTGAAATCGCCGCTTTCTGCTCGGAGAGAGGTGTCAAAACATATCTCACAGTCAACACAGTAATCTATGACTCCGACATGGAGACGATGCGCACAATCATCCGCCGTGCCAAGGAGTCGGGAATTTCTGCGGTCATCGCCGCTGATATGGCTGCAATCCTCTATGCCCGTGAGATTGGTCAGGAGGTGCATATCTCCACTCAGGTGAATGTTAGCAATGCCGACGCAGTGAAGTTTTACGCGCAGTTTGCCGATGTAATGGTTCTTGCGCGTGAACTGAATATGGAACAGGTGGCGGAGATTTCCCGTGTAATCCGGGAGGAGAATATCTGCGGGCCGTCGGGAAGAGGAGTCGGGCTGGAGATGTTCTGTCATGGTGCATTATGTATGGCCGTGAGTGGTAAATGCTACATGAGTCTTCATGAGATGAATTCAAGTGCCAACCGGGGTGCCTGCAATCAGATTTGCCGCCGTTCATACACGGTGAGAGATCGTGAGACAGGGGAAGAACTCGACATAGAGAATCAATATATAATGTCGCCTAAGGATTTGAAAACTATTCATTTCCTTAATAAGATGATCGATGCCGGCGTCACTGTCTTCAAGATTGAGGGGCGCGCGCGTGGCCCTGAATATGTGTATGAGACAGTGAGATGCTATTCGGAGGCTATAGAGTCTATTATTGCCGGTGACTTCACTGAAGAGAGGATTGCCGGATGGGAAGAACGCTTGAAAAAAGTGTTCAACCGTGGTTTCTGGAATGGATATTATCTTGGTGAACGACTCGGTGAATGGAGTGCGAAGTATGGAAGCTCGGCTACCCGCGTGAAACGTTATGTCGCAAAGGCCATGCGTTATTTCTCTAAAATCGGGGTAGGGGAGTTTTTTATGGAGGCCGGAGAACTGAAGGTAGGCGATGAAATCGTAATCACCGGACCGACCACAGGTGCCATCATAACAAAAGTGGAGGAATTGCGTTTTGACCTGAAACCTGTGGATCGTGTGGAGAAAGGTCAACTCTTCTCTATGCCCGTTCCGCAGAAAGTGCGCCCTTCCGATCGCCTTTACCTTTGGAGTGAAACGGGGGTGGAGTAGACCAAGGCTTCTCAGTCAGGAAATAAAACAGGGAAAGGGCTGAAGAGGGGAAATACACTATAACTTAACCTTATAATACTGAAAATGAAATCTATCCGTGAAATATACCGTATAGGCACGGGGCCGTCGTCATCCCATACCATGGGACCACGCAAGGCAGCCGAGGAGTTTCTGCGCCGTGCTCCTGAAGAGACGCAGGCCTACGAGGTGGTGTTATATGGCGCTCTCGCAGCCACAGGTAAAGGCCACCTCACCGATGAGGCAATACTTGATGTGCTGAATAAGACAGGAAAGCCCGTCACTATCACTTGGCTCCCGGAAGTCTTTCTGGAACGGCACCCCAATGCTGTCACTTTCAAGGCTTTCTCTTCCACCGATATCTCTTCCGAAGCAATGCCGCTCTTCAAGATGACGGTTTATAGCGTCGGAGGCGGTGCGATTGAAATCGAAGGGGATGCCTCGACAGAGAGTGCCGAAATATATGCCTTGAATAACCTTACCGACATAATGCACTACTGTGAGCGTACCGGAAGATGCTACTGGGAGTATGTCGAGGCTTGCGAAGGACCCGAAATATGGGATTATCTCCGGGAGGTGTGGAAGGCGATGCGTGAGGCTGTCGAGAGAGGTATCAACCGTGAAGGTCGCCTCCCCGGACCATTGAATCTTCGCCGCAAGGCACCGCAATATTATGTAAAGGCCACCGGATACAGGGATAATCTGAAGTCAAGAGGACTGACTTTTGCCTATGCTTTGGCTGTAAGCGAGGAGAATGCTTCGGGAGGAGTGATATGCACGGCTCCCACATGCGGATCTTGCGGTGTGTTGCCGGGCGTGCTTTATCACATCTGGAAAAGCCGCGATCTTCCGGAGGATAGGATACTGCGAGCTTTGGCCACTGCCGGTCTGGTTGGAAACGTCGTTAAGCAGAATGCCTCGATCTCCGGAGCGGAGGTGGGATGTCAGGGTGAAGTCGGAGTGGCATGTGCCATGGCTGCCGCAGCCGCAAATCAATTGTTCGGTGGGTCCCCGGCCCAGATTGAATATGCAGCAGAGATGGGATTGGAGCATCATCTTGGAATGACATGCGACCCTGTATGCGGTCTTGTCCAGATTCCCTGCATCGAGCGTAACGCATACGCGGCAGCCAGAGCCTTGGATGCAAATATATATAGTTCTTTCTCCGACGGGACTCATCGCGTCAGTTTCGATAAGCTCGTAAATGTAATGCGCGAGACCGGTCATGACCTCCCTTCTCTCTATAAAGAGACGGGCGCCGGAGGTCTTGCGAAGGATTATTCCCAGATGTAAGGGGAAAACTTAATAGGGCATGGCCCTTTTTTAGAAAAAATGTTTATCTAATTTTGCGTCGAGAAACTCTTTTCTCGACGCTTTTTTTGACTTCCTCTGAAAATTCTGTCATTTTTAAAATCTTGATTTAACATATCGAAAGAGATTTTAACATTTGTTGATTGAATTGAATGTCAAAAAGATAAAAAGATAAAAACTATTATTTTTGAAAAATGTTATGGAAAAACTTGCGCACGGCGAAAAAATGTTATAACTTTGCAACCGCAAACGAGAAACAACGACACTCACTGAGAATGACGCTTGAAGCTCGGATGCGAAAAGTACAATGAAATTTTGCTACAGGACAAGCAGCGTTTCTGAATCTATTAATAGAGGATGAAACAGTGAAAATGAGAGACAAGGAACATGATTCCGTCAAACATTTCCTTTTAAATATCAAGTCACGGATCTACAACAAAGCAAAAAAGAATATATACAAATATATCTTAACAGCGGAGAGTTTGATCCTGGCTCAGGATGAACGCTAGCTGCAGGCCTAACACATGCAAGTCGAACGGCAGCGGGGGAGGAGCTTGCTCCTCCCGCCGGCGAGTGGCGCACGGGTGAGTAACACGTATGCAACCTGCCCCTGTCAGGGGGACAACCTCCCGAAAGGGAGGCTAATCCCCCATACATCGCCCCGGGGCATCCCGGGGCGAGGAAAGGAATCCCGGACAGGGATGGGCATGCGGCGCATTAGGCAGACGGCGGGGTGACGGCCCACCGTGCCGACGATGCGTAGGGGTTCTGAGAGGAAGGCCCCCCACACTGGTACTGAGACACGGACCAGACTCCTACGGGAGGCAGCAGTGAGGAATATTGGTCAATGGGAGAGATCCTGAACCAGCCAAGTAGCGTGAGGGACGAAGGCCCTACGGGTCGTAAACCTCTTTTGTCAGCGAACAACGCCCTCCACGCGTGGAGGAATGAGTGTAGCTGAAGAAAAAG
>JAAVDD010000049.1 GCA_014801985.1 Bacteroides sp. | reverse complement strand
TATCCACAACATTTTCAGGAGTGAAGAGATGTTTACTGCCGTCGATATGCGAGCGGAACCAGGCACCCTCCTCCTTCAGTTTGCGGTTGGAAGAGAGGGAGAAAACCTGAAATCCACCGGAATCCGTAAGAATCGGACGGTCCCAGCTATTGAACTTATGCAGTCCTCCGGCTTTTCGGAGCACGTCGAGTCCCGGACGTAGATAAAGATGATATGTGTTACCGAGGATAATCTTGGCATCTATATCCTCGCGTAGTTCCTTGAAATGAACGGCCTTCACGCTTCCAACCGTGCCGACGGGCATGAATATCGGAGTCGGAATCTTGCCATGATCGGTGGTGATCTCTCCGGCACGAGCGGCAGTATATGGGGCAGTAGCCTCTATTTTGAAATCCATATTATGCTTTTCTAATTAGATTACAAAGTTAACACTATATATAGAATTAAGCAAATTATGATAAGATTTGTCTCGATATTGATTACCCATTTCATCGGTTACATTGTCATACCACCGTTTTAGCTTGTCGTTGACAACAAACATCGGCTCGGTGTCGTCGTGGTAAGGAGCATAATAGAAATTGAAGTCGTCAACCACCTTGACAGGTTTCTCTCCGAGGGCATCCATAAACTGTGAGATAGGTATCTTGGGATTGCCCCAGTTTACCGTCTCATAAAAAATGGGGCCTGAGACGGAGCATTATATGACGGGGGATGTCGGCGCTATGATCCGCCGGCATCCCCCCGCAATGGTAGCATAGGATGTTCTGGAGTTGGTCACAACTGTACCGAAGCAGCCAAGCCTTCTAAATCTTTGAGTTCATCCGCAGTGAAATCCTTGGATTGAGCCGCCTTCGGGGAGTCGGCCAACTGAGCTGTGCTGCTTCCGACTATGACCGATGTCATTCCCGGATGCGCCAGCACCCATGAAAGAGACATCTGAGCCAGTGTCTGGCCCCTACGCTCGGCTATAGGGTTAAGTTTCCTTATGCCGCTACAAGATCGTCGCTGATCTGAGAAGACTTAAGGAAGCGTTGCTGCATAGCCCTTGAGTCTGCCGGAATGCCATTGAGATAACGGTTGGTCAGTATACCCTGAGCCAAGGGAGAGAATGCTATGAAACCACACCGGTTCTCCCGTAGACATTCGAGCGTTTCGTCGCGCTCTAATCTTCTGTCAACCAGGTTAAGACGGTCTTGAAATAGCAGACACGGTGTATCATGGCGCTTAAGATAGTCGAAAGCAAAACGGGATGCCTCTACCAGCCAACGCAAAATACCTACATACAGAGCCTTTCTCATCCTCACAATATCGACAAGCGCCTGAAGGGTCTCCTCAGCCGTGCCGTAACCGGAGCCATAATTGTTAGCGAGGTCGAATGAAGTGACTCCATGGTCGAACGCAAACTTCATCATGTCCTTACTTCTCTCAAGCGGTGCGGTCTCTCCGAAGTTATGTCAAAAACCAAGCGATACTTCCGGAAGAAGAATCCCGCTGTGTCCGCATCTGCGATATTCCATGCCAGCATCATAGCGTGCTGGATCTGCCTTATAGATATCTTCAATTATAATCAAAAATATTTATATAGAGGCCTTTTTACCACTGATCAACCTTTTTATGCGCTTTACCATACCTACCGGAATAAGACGCATCATCCGGTGTCCAAACGAAAACACACCGCGTTTCCATTGGTAGCTGATTACATTGGGTGCAGAATGGAAATATGTCAAAACCGTCTCCAGCATACCCGAAGCATATACATGGCTTTCCCTCACTGCCATATGGTCTGACGGAATTTCGGATGTTTTGATAATGACGCCTATTATCCGGCCTTCATCCGTGACCGACAACCTTCACCGACGCATATCCATTGAGTTCGTCTCCCACATCGATACGCTCCTCCCTATTCCAAATCACAAGTCGACCATCCCGGCAATCCACATTATATTGATGAAAGCCGAGATATGCCTCATGTTCCGCCTCATTAGGCTTATGGTTGAGATAGAGAACCCCACCTATATGCAGACATATCAAAGCCTGCCAGACGACGGTCATCGGCCGGACGCTATGGTCAAGCGCATTCCTAATATGCAGCAATGACACGCTGCCCTCTCGGTAATGCAGACCAAGAGTCTCGCCCATTCCGAATGTGATTCGCGGATAGGGTAATGAATAATCATCAAGAATGTCATTGTAGTATGGAGCCAAGGGGTCAAGATATTCCAGTTTATATTGCCTGCCTCCGATTCTATTGCCAAGCACATAGCTCAACGCACAACCGACATCGACAATAAGCGGATCCTCAATTCCAAGACCATCTACGAACGCCTTTACATCGAAATCATCAAGCTTACATTCCTTTCCATATTCCGACCAGCTCATAAGCGCTTTTCTTGAACTTCTGTTGCTGTAATAGCTTCTCCAGAAAGCCACTTCATATGGAATCCCGGAAATCCATCTGCGGCTCAAGTCGACGTCAAAAACAGGCATCGGTTCTGATTCTACCGTATTCTCATGGGCTTTGGAAGATTGTATGTTTTCAGATTCTTTCATAGTGCAAAGTTAATAAAAACTATTAAAATTAGTACCTTCCATTGACGCATTATTGCAAAAAAAACGCAAGATAGTTTATTTGATTCATAAAGTCCATATTTTTTCACTCAATTCAAAAGTATTTAATTGGTTCGTAGGTTTGCACTCGGTACCATCAGTTGACTTTGCGAGTGCAAACATACGAACTAATATTCAAATAAACGAAAAAAGGTTGGAAAGTTATAACTTTCCAACCTTTTTATTACAAATTATTCTAAATTAAATTCTTACCTTACTTCACTTCCTCGAAGTCAACATCAGTGATATCTTTCTCATCGCCATGCTTGGGCTCTTCCGGAGCCGCCTGAGCACCTGCCCCTGCTGCCTGCTGAGCATTATAGATATCCTGCGATGCTGCCTGGAGTGCATCAGTTACGGCCTTCACTGCTGAGTCAACATCCTCAACGAGCTGGTTCTTGTGAACCTCTTTCAGACGCTCGATAGCTGATTCGATAGCGGCTTTCTTATCAGCCGGAATCTTATCACCAAGCTCAGCGAGCTGCTTTTCAGTCTGGAAGATAACGCTGTCGGCGTGGTTGAGCTTGTCGGCACGCTCCTTAGCTTTCTTATCAGCTTCTTCATTTGCCTTAGCCTCATCTCTCATTCGCTGGATCTCAGCATCGCTAAGACCGCTGGAAGCCTCGATACGGATAGACTGCTCCTTACCGGTAGCCTTATCCTTAGCAGTTACGTTAAGAATACCGTTGGCATCAACCTCGAATGTAACCTCAATCTGCGGCACACCACGGGGTGCAGGTGCGATACCACCAAGATTGAACTCACCGAGGAGCTTATCATCTGCTGCCATAGGACGCTCACCCTGAAGAACACGGATTGTAACCTCCGGCTGATTGTCGGCTGCAGTAGAGAATGTCTCGCTCTTACGGGTCGGAATAGTGGTGTTAGCGTCGATAAGCTTGGTCATCACGCCACCCATAGTCTCGATACCGATTGAAAGAGGAACGACATCAAGAAGAAGCACATCCTTCACATCACCGCTGAGGACACCACCCTGAATGGCTGCACCGATTGCAACAACCTCATCAGGGTTAACACCCTTGCTGGGTTCCTTACCGAAGATTTCCTTAACTTTCTCTTGGATAGCGGGGATACGGGTTGAACCACCCACGAGGATAACCTCGTCAATCTCAGAAGCAGAAAGACCTGCATCCTTAAGGGCATTCACACACGGAGCCTTCACTGCATCGATAAGCTTATGAGCAAGCTGCTCGAATTTAGCGCGTGTAAGGGTTTTCACAAGGTGCTTAGGCCCTGTAGCTGTCGCAGTGATATAAGGAAGGTTGATTTCAGTTGAAGTAGAGCTTGAAAGCTCGATCTTAGCCTTCTCGGCAGCTTCCTTAAGACGCTGCATAGCCATCGGATCCTGACGGAGATCAACACCCTCCTCCTTCTGGAACTCATCTGCGAGCCAGTCAATGATAACGTTATCAAAGTCATCACCACCGAGGTGAGTATCACCATTGGTTGATTTCACTTCAAACACGCCGTCGCCGAGTTCAAGGATAGAGATATCGAATGTACCGCCACCGAGGTCGAATACGGCGATCTTCTGCTCTTTATCTGATTTGTCAAGACCGTAAGCAAGAGCGGCAGCTGTAGGCTCGTTGATGATACGCATCACCTTAAGACCTGCAATCTCACCGGCATCCTTTGTGGCCTGACGCTGAGAATCGTCGAAGTATGCAGGAACTGTGATGATAGCCTCAGTCACCTGCTGACCGAGATAATCCTCGGCAGTCTTTTTCATTTTCTGGAGAATCATTGCAGAGATCTCCTGGGGAGTGTAGTCACGACCATCGATATCCACCTTCGGAATATCATTCTGACAAACTACCTTATAAGGAACTCGCTTGATTTCATCCTGAACCTGATCGCATTTCTCACCCATGAAACGCTTGATGGAGTAGATTGTGCGAGTAGGATTGGTGACAGCCTGACGCTTTGCGGGGTCACCGACTTTTCTTTCGCCGCCGTCGACGAATGCGACAACGGAAGGTGTAGTGTTTCTGCCTTCGTTATTAGGAATTACAACAGGATCCTTACCTTCAAGGACCGCAACACAAGAGTTAGTTGTACCTAAGTCAATACCAATTATTTTTCCCATGATATTTATAAAGTTTTTTGTTTTTAGTTTTTTCTATCGTATTTTTGTGTTTTTCGCGCCCGGCTGAAGACCGGAATAATGTCGGAGCTTCAATCTTGCGCTCTCACTAATATAAACAAACGACATGCTAAATGGGTCGCTTTTTGAATAAAATTATTGAAAAATTTAGTTAATGTATTGAGAATTAATGGTTAATTTATGAAGAAAAAACAAATTCAAAAGTGTGACAAAAATGACAAATTTGACAAAAATAGGTGAAAAACATCAAAAAAGCGGATTAAATTAGTGGAAATAACTAATAAATTGTTAACTTTGCAATCTATAATACAATAAAACAATATGAAGCCCTTACAAGAGAAACTATCGGCTTACGATGCTCCCCAGCGAGCCAAGGCTGCCGGAATCTATCCTTATTTCCGTCCCATCAGCAGTGAACAGAACACAGAAGTGATGATGAACGGCAAGAAAGTGCTAATGTTCGGATCCAACAGTTATATGGGACTTACGAACCACCCGAAGGTGGTGGAGGCTGCCATAGAGGCCACAAAGAAATATGGTACAGGTATGGCAGGCTCTCCGTTTCTGAACGGAACGCTTGATATCCATAAGGAATTCGAGGCACGCATTGCCGACTATGTAGGAAAAGAGGACGCCATGCTTTATTCCACAGGCTTTGGCGTGAACTTAGGAGTAGTATCAACCCTGACAGGAAGAGAAGATTATGTGATTCTTGATGAGCAAGACCATGCCTCGATTATCGAGGGTCGTCGTCTTTCTTTCTCGAATTACCTTAAATATAAGCATAACGATATGGCCTCTCTTGAGGCTCAGCTTAAAAAATGCGATCCCGACAAGGTAAAACTCATCGTTACGGATGGAGTCTTCTCGATGGAGGGAGACGTGGCCAACCTTCCCGAAATTGTCCGTCTGGCAAAGCAGTACAACGCACAGATAATGGTCGATGAGGCTCACGGCATTGGTGTGTTTGGAAAGGGAGGACGCGGAACCTGCAATCATTTCGGGGTTACTGATGACGTGGATCTTATCATGGGTACATTCTCCAAGTCTTTCGCGTCGCTCGGAGGATTCATCGCTACGGATAAGGTCATCACCAATTATCTGCGTCACCATTCACGCTCCTATATATTCACTGCTTCCATCACTCCCGCTTCCACAGCGGCCGCGAATGCAGCTATGGATATTATGCTTGCCGAGCCGGAGCGACAGGAACATCTCTGGGCCATCACCAACTATGCGCTTGAATCATTCCGCAACATGGGATGTGAGATTGGTCATACATCCACACCGATCATCCCTCTCTTCATCCGTGACGACTACAAGACTTTCCATGTCACACGCGATCTTCTCGACGAAGGGGTGTTTGTCAACCCTGTGGTTACGCCTGCAGTGGCTCCTCAGGACACGCTCATACGTTATTCGCTCATGGCTACTCATACTAAGGAACAGGTGACTCGCTCGCTTGAGGCCATAGAGAAGGTGTTCAAGAAATATGATCTTTTGAAAAAATAATTATTGGCATATAAAGCTTACAAGAGTGGCGGTATCCCCGAAAAAGGGGGATATCGCTGCTTTTTTTTGAAAAAATTCAAAATGATTAAATAATAGTATAAAAAGGGCAATTAAATAATGAAAATTATATAAAGAATATTTGAATAATAGCGATAAATGAATTAATTTCGCAACGTAAAAACTGAAAGTAAAAGAGAAAAATTATATGGTTTACAGATTCAAATTGGTAAGCGACGAAGTTAACAACTTTTCGCGAGAAATCGAAATTGATTCAGAGAACACTTTTCTTCAATTCAGAAATGCCATTCTTGAGAGCGTAGATTTCACCAAGGATGAGCTTGATTCCTTCTTTCTATGCGATGAAGACTGGAATAAGGAGGAAGAGATCACACTCGAAGACATGGGTCAGTCGTCGAGCGACACAGACTTATGGTTGATGGAGGACACACCGTTGAGCGAGCTGATAGAGGAGGAGGGTCAGCGACTGATATTTGAGTTTGACTATCTCACTCAGCGTGGTTTCTTCATGGAATTAAAGGAAATCTTCCCCTCACGTCATCTCACCGATCCTATGTGCACAATGAAGCGTGGAAAGGGCCCGAAGCAGTTTATCGATATGGATTCATTTGAAAAGAAGGTTGATGCAGCTGCAGCTCAGAAGAAGGTTGATGACTTTGATGATATCGACATCTTCCCGGCTTCAGAATTCAACGATGAGGAATTATCAGAGGGCTTCGACATCATGGATCTTAATTGATCGTGTTGTAGTGTAGTCTCTCTAAAAAATGAAGGCTAATTTGTGAGAAAGCTTCCTGAGCGTGCGCTCAGGAAGCTTTTATATTTTTTGTGGAGAAGAGGGGAGGAGAGGATCCAGCAGTCTGTTTTAAAAATCATCGTCATTTCCAAATATTGAGTCCCAGAGAGATTTCTTACGCTCCGGGCGCATGTGGACCTGCAATGAGGGATCCTCTTTACCGAAGAAAAGAATGTGTCCCTGAAATACGAAAGCCACATACGTATCAAATTCAATCACGGCGTGAAGACCACGGATAAGGAATCGGCGAAAGGGATTGAATTCCTCAAGATTCTCCACGATAATCTCATCATCATCCACAATCGAGAGCTTATGGTTTTCGCTCAGGAGATCGATGAAATAATCAAGTTGGAGATCCTCACGATGTTTATGAGGCTTTCCGTAGGTTTTATATATTTCTTTAATGACTTCGTCCGTAATCATTTCTCTTATGTATTTAGGTAGCAGGAAAGTTTTTTAAACTTCATTACCTGAGAAAAATTTGATAACTTTAAAAGGTGTTTTCCCATCTAACTAAGAAGAAGTACTCGTTAGTGGAGATTAAGGAGAGTGTGTTTTTTTTGTATAATCCCAAAACAAACGTTTTGTGCTTTCATTGCACTCGATACGATGAGGTGGAATGACTCAATAATATAACATTGGATAATGTAAAAAGGTTTGATAATTTTTTTATAAAATAAAAAAAGAGAGTCTTGTGAGGCTCTCTTTATTAAATATTGTGAAAGAAATCGGATTAACCGAGGAAGCTGAGAAGGACACCGGCAGCGACTGCAGAACCGATTACACCTGCTACATTTGGACCCATTGCGTGCATGAGAAGGTAGTTTGTTGGATCGTATTCCAAACCGATGTTGTTGGAGATACGAGCTGCCATAGGTACAGCCGAAACGCCTGCGTTACCGATCAGCGGGTTGATGCGTTTATCCTTGCGTAGGAATAGGTTGAAAACCTTCACTGAAAGTACACCGGCACATGATGCGATGATGAATGCAAGGAATCCGAGTCCGAAAATTTTAAGAGTATCGACAGTGAGGAATTTATCGGCCTGTGTGGAAGCTCCTACAGTAAGACCGAGAAGGATTGTGACGATATCGGTCATTGCGTTGCTTGCGGTCTTTGCAAGTCGGGTTGTGACGCCACTTTCACGAAGAAGGTTTCCGAAGAATAGCATACCCAGAAGTGGAAGGCCTGAGGGGACTACAAAGCAGGTGAGGATAAGACCCACAATCGGGAAAATGATTTTCTCGTTCTGGCTCACTACACGTGCAGGCTTCATCTTTATCAGTCGCTCCTCCTTTGTGGTGAAGATGCGCATGATAGGCGGCTGGATGAGCGGAATTAGAGCCATGTATGAGTAGGCCGACACTGCCACCGCACCGAGGAGTGCGGGATTAAGCTTGGATGTGGTGAAGATTGCAGTCGGGCCATCAGCACCACCGATGATTGCCACACAGCCGGCCGATAGGGGATCGAAACCACAAAGGAGGGCAAGCATATATGCACCGAATATACCGAACTGTGCGCAAGCTCCGATAATCATGAGTTTCGGGTTTGCAAGAAGTGCAGAGAAGTCTGTCATCGCTCCGATTCCAAGGAAAATTAGTGGAGGATACCATCCTTTTTCAACACCATTATAAAGGATATTCAGCACTGACCCCGGTTCATAGATACCGATCTCCATTCCGGGTTGGAATGGGATGTTTCCGATAAGCATACCGAAACCGATAGGCACCAGAAGAAGAGGTTCGAAATTTTTCTTGATAGCCAGCCAGACGAAGAAGCATCCGACGGCGAGCATCACAAGATTAGTCCATTCGCAATTATAGAAGCCGGTGAACTGCCAGAAAGACTCCATTGTCTGCTTAAGGAACTCACCGAACGAGTAATTGCATAAAATATTAGATAGCATGGTAAAAATGTATTCTAAGGGAATGTAAGGTTAATGCAAAGAGGAAGGATCTTGAATTATTCAATAATCATGATATCGGTTCCTTCGAGGATAGCATCGCCGACGTTTACAAGAATCTGCTTAACTGTTCCGGCGTTGACTGTCTTCACATCATTCTCCATTTTCATGGCTTCAAGCACACACACGGTCTGACCGGCCTTTACGGTATCGCCGACCTTTACTGAGAAACTCATGATAGTGCCTGGAAGCGGGCTCTTCACGGCTGAGGCAATATTGCTTACTGCCGGTTTTGGGGAGGGGGTACTGGTTGTGACTGCACCGGAAATACCGGCAGTCTTTCCGCTCTGGGATAGGGCAGGCTTCTGGGGAGCAGCCTTGTCGAGCTCCACCTTATAGGGCACACCATTTACTTCGACCTTAACTTCGTTGTCGGATACATCCCCGACAGCGACGGTGAATTTCATTCCGTTGATTTTATACTTGTATTCTTTCATCTTGTTGTTTCAATTATTTGTGTGCAGGGCCGAGAGGCCTTCTTACCGAGACAGCGGCTGCACCGCGGTCGGGGAGTTGACGGAGATTGTAGATCTTAGAGTTCCAGGGAGAGTATGCTTTTCTCATTCGTTTGATGGTGAGGATGGTATCTTCAATGTCGTGACCTTGTCCGAAATGCTCGGCAAGAGCCATTGCGATGGCGGCGATTACTTCGCCTGAGTCATTCTCATCGTGATGGTCTTCGGCATTGGAATCATCCACTCCATGCGCCTCTTTCTTTTTACGGGCATGAGAACGGGAGGATATTTTTCCGAAAATCATGAATAGGAGGGATAGGACCACGAGTGCACCAATTACGATACACATTGCTATGAGCGTGATAGCACCGCCTGCGCTGTCGTTCTCGGCAGCGTTCTGAGCCTTCTCTGCCTGGGTCATCTTACGTGCGATATTGCTTTCCTGCACGGTGTTGACCTCTTTGCTGTCGGTCCAGTCGCCTTCCACCTCTGTCTGGTCGCCCTGCCGGGATACCTCAGTGTATTGCTGCTGCCCCTCGACAAACGTTGCCGCAAAGGCGGGGGCCGATGCGGACAACGTAAGCGAGAAAACAGCGGTCAAAAAATATTTTTTCAACATTCTGTTTATGTTTGATATAGTTAGAGGGGGATGTTACCGTGTTTCTTAGCCGGGTTTGTCTGCTTTTTGGTAGCAAGCATATTGAGGGCCTTGATTACGCGGAAACGGGTGTTGCGAGGTTCGATGATATCATCGATATAACCGAACTTGGCAGCCTGATAGGGGTTGGCAAAGAGGTTACGGTATTCCTCTTCCTTCTGGAGCTTGAATTCCGCAGGATTTTCCTGAGTCTTGGCTTCCTTGGCATAGAGGACACCTACAGCGCCTTCTGCACCCATTACGGCAATCTCAGAAGAGGGCCATGCGTAATTCACGTCGCCACGAAGCTGCTTACAGCTCATCACGATATGTGAACCGCCATAGCTCTTACGGAGAGTGACAGTCACCTTAGGCACGGTAGCCTCACCGTATGCATAAAGAAGTTTAGCTCCATGGAGGATCACACCATTATATTCCTGACCTGTGCCGGGAAGGAATCCGGGAACGTCAACGAGAGTGACCAAAGGAATATTGAAGCAGTCGCAGAAGCGAACGAAACGCGCAGCCTTGCGAGATGCGTTGGAGTCGAGCACGCCGGCAAGCACCTTGGGCTGGTTGGCAACGATGCCGACCGACTGACCGTTCATGCGTGCGAAACCGATAATGATGTTCTTTGCATAATCGGGCTGCACTTCAAGGAATTCGCTGTCGTCGACGATAGCACTGATCACTTCATACATATCGTATGAGCGTTTGGGGCTGTCGGGGATAATATCATTGAGTTTATCCTCAAGACGGTCGATAGGATCCTTGCACTCAACAAGCGGAGTCTCCTCGAGATTGTTCTGGGGGATATAGCTGATGAGTTTACGGATAAGCTGGAGAGCCTCTTCTTCAGTCTCAGTGGCAAAATGAGTCACACCACTCTTTGAAGCGTGAACTGAAGCACCGCCGAGCTGCTCCTGAGTCACGTCTTCACCCGTCACGGTCTTCACAACGGATGGACCGGTGAGGAACATATATGAAAGACCCTTGGTCATGATAGTGAAGTCGGTCAAAGCCGGGCTATACACTGCGCCGCCGGCGCAAGGACCGAGAATAGCGGAAATCTGAGGGATTACACCAGATGCAAGGATATTGCGCTGGAAAATCTCTGCATAGCCGCCAAGAGCGTTGATACCTTCCTGAATACGGGCACCGCCTGAGTCGTTAAGACCGATGCAGGGTGCACCCATCTTCATGGCGAGATCCATCACCTTGCAGATCTTTTGTGCCATAGTTTCGGAAAGAGAACCGCCGAGGACAGTGAAGTCCTGAGCGAAAACATATACGAGACGTCCGTCGATAGTACCGAAACCGGTCACGACGCCGTCGCCGAGAGGATGTTTCTTCTCCATGCCGAAGTTTGTGCAGCGGTGAGTTACAAACATATCGAGTTCCTCGAAGCTGCCTTCGTCGAGAAGCATGGCGATACGCTCGCGCGCAGTGTATTTGCCGCGCTCATGCTGCTTGATAATAGCTTTTTCGCCGCCACCTAAACGGGCTTCTGCTCTCTTGGCGATAAGCTCACTGATTTTTTCCTCTTGTATGCTCATTGTTATTGTTAGTTAGATGAGGACCGGCACGAGACTCTTATTTATGTGGGTCCGCATTTGCAGTCCTCTGTGTTTTTTATACGCTAAAATATAATCACCCTCATTCCGGATTATCCATATCGCATTCCGGGATGAGGGCTATTGATGCATTGTTATTATTTCTTTGCAGGATCTTCGCAAAGTTCGGTCAGCACTGCTTCAGTGGATTTGGGGTGAAGGAATGCGATCTGGAGACCATCGGCACCCTTACGAGGAGCCTTGTCGATGAGTTTCACACCTTTCTCCTCACACTCAGCGAGAGCATTAGCCACGCCGTCTTCCACACAGAAAGCGAGATGGTGCATACCACCGCGGCCACCGTTCTTTTCGATGAATTTGGCTATTGTGCTGTCGGGTGAAGTAGCTTCAAGAAGCTCGATCTTTGTGTCACCGACTTTGAAGAAAGCTGTGGTCACCTTTTGGTCTTCCACCACTTCCTGCTTGTAGCACTTGAGTCCGAGGACATTCTCATAATATTTGATTGCCTCTTCGAGATTGGGCACTGCGATACCGATGTGCTCGATATGTGAAATTTCCATTGCACTAAAATTTATAGGTTGATATTTTATGCAAAGATAGTAAATATTCTTTAACTGCGTAAAAAAAGAGTTTAAAATTCTTTCGGAGTATGCTGCAAAACATAAAAAGTTGGAAATAAAAGGAAGTAACATAATCATATGAAGGGTCATCCTTATTAAAAAGAATGGATTTAAATTGGGGAATACAATAAAAATGACTAAATTTGCAGGAAAAACATAAAAACGCTTCATTCAATGGAAGTCACACCATCAATTATCGCAAGTCTTGTCAAAGGGAGTATTGAGGGCGACGATGCGGTTGTCATCACCGGATTTGCCAAGATCGAGGAGGCGAAAAAGGGGGATATAACCTTTTTAGCCAATCCGAAATATGCGCAATTTGTCTACAGCACAGGAGCGACAGCGATTCTTGTGAGTAACGATTTTATCCCTGAACACCCTATCCCCGCCACCCTTATACGGGTGGCGGATCCATATGTTGCGCTTGCTGACCTCCTGACAGCAATGCAGGAGGCCAAGCCTAAGCCCGTTGGCATCGAGCAGCCCGTATTTATTGCCGAGGGAGTGGAAGTTTCGTCTGATACTTATATTGGTGCATTTGCATATATCGGAAAGAGTGTTAAACTTGGAAAAAATGTGAAGATATATCCTCAGGTCTACATAGGGGAGAATGTTGAGATAGGTGACGATACAGAAATACGTGCCGGCGTGAAGATATATGAAGGATGTCGTATCGGTTCACGTTGCCGTATACATTCCGGGGCAGTGATAGGAGCAGATGGATTCGGATTTGCACCCAAAGCCGACGGCACTTATGAGAAGATTCCCCAGATTGGTAATGTAGTGATTGAGGATGATGTAGAGATAGGAGCCAATACAACAATCGACCGTGCCACTTTTGGATCGACCCGCATCGGGGAAGGCACAAAACTTGATAATCTCATTCAGGTGGCGCATAATGTGGAGATGGGGCATTGCAATGTGGTGGCAGCTCAGGCCGGATTTGCCGGCAGCTCAAAAATCGGTTCTTACAATCAGGTGGGAGGCCAGGTAGGAGTTGCAGGACATATCAAAATCGGAGATTTTAACGAGATCGGCGCTCAATCCGGTATTCCAAACAGTGTTGGCTCCCACAAACGCATCATAGGCTACCCGGCCATAGATGCGCGTCAGTTTGCCAAGAATCTTGTCTATATCAAGCGCCTTGAGCAGCTCTTCAATAAATAGTGTCTCAACAATAAATAGATAAAACATAAATAGAAAGATATATGAATCAGTTGACTCTTAATTCCGAATTTACCGTAGCCGGTAAAGGATTGCATTCAGGACTTGAAATCAAGGCTACCTTCAAGTCTGCTCCGGAAAACTTCGGTTATAAATTCAAGAGAGTGGATCTGGAGGGTGAACCGGTGATCGATGCGCTCGCAGAGAATGTGGTTGATACCACACGCGGCACGGTACTCGGAAAGAATGGGGTAGTGGTGAGCACCGTTGAGCATGCCTTGGCAGCCCTTTATGCTTCAGGCATTGACAATTGCCTTATCGAGGTCGATGGCCCGGAACTCCCTATTCTCGATGGCAGTGCGATGCCTTATATCGAAAATATAGAGGCAGTCGGAATCAAAGAGCAGAACGCTGACAAGGATTTCTATATAATTAAGGAGAAAATCCAGCTTAAGGATGAGGCTACCGGGTCGATGCTCACTGTCTATCCCGATGATTCATTCAGCGTGGAGTGTATGGTGGAATACAATTCCCCGGTGCTTCCCAACCAGTTTGCAGTTCTCGACGACCTTTCTGAGTTTAAGAATGAAGTTGCAAGTGCACGTACCTTTGTATTCGTTCGCGAGATCCAGCCGCTTCTTGAGAACAACCTTATCAAGGGAGGTGACCTTGAGAATGCCATCGTAATCTATGATGAAAAAATATCGCAGGATAAAATAAATGAGATTTGCGATATAGTCAACGTGCCTCATCTCAATATCGAGAATTTAGGCTATATCAATCCCAAACCTCTTGTATGGGATAATGAGCCCGCGCGCCATAAATTGATGGATATCATCGGCGACTTCGCTCTTATCGGCCGTCCGATTAAGGGAAGAGTAGTGGCTATTCGCCCCGGACATACCATTAATAATAAGTTCACACGCATGATGCGTAAAGAGGTTAAGCATACTGAAGTGCAATCTCCGGTGTATAATCCGAATGTGGCTCCTCTCATCGACATCAACGGCATCAAGAAACTACTTCCTCATCGTTATCCCTTCCTTCTCATCGATAAAATCATCGAGATTGATAAGAAACATTGCGTTGCCGTGAAGAATGTGACTGTGAACGAGCCCTTCTTCCAGGGTCATTTCCCGCAGGAGCCTGTCATGCCCGGTGTGCTTCAAGTGGAGGCAATGGCTCAGGCGGCCGGTGTGCTTGTGCTTAATTATCTTGAGGATCCTGAGAAATATTCCACCTACTTCCTGAAGATTGATAATGTCAAGTTCCGTCAGAAGGTGGTGCCCGGTAACACCCTTCTTCTCAATGTGGCTCTCACTACTGAAATTCGCCGAGGTTGCGCCGTAGTCAAGGGTTATGCCTTTGTTGGAGAGAAGATAGTGTGTGAGGCTGAGTTTATGGCTCAGATCATTAAAAATTTGTAAGTAATGGGAAATCTATATAGTGTGCATTCCGATGCAAAGATCGGAAATAATGTCAAGATAGGGGATTTTACCACGATTCATGATGATGTGGAGATCGGCGACAACTGTGTGATCCATGGTAATGTCACCATATTTCCGGGTGCTCGAATCGGGGAGGGAGTAACCATCTTCCCCGGTGCAGTGATCTCAGCCATCCCTCAGGATTTGAAATTCCGTGGAGAGAAGACTTTTGCTTACGTTGGAAATGGAACCACGATACGTGAATGTGTCACCATCAACCGTGGCACTGCCTCGAAGGGTGAGACTCGTGTAGGAGAGAACACCCTGCTTATGGCTTACGTTCATGTGGCTCATGACTGCCGCATAGGAAATCGTGTGATTGTTTCTAATGCCGCGCAGTTTGCGGGAGAAGTAATAGTGGATGATTGTGCTGTAATCGGCGGCGGTTCGTTGGTGCATCAGTTCTGTCATCTTGGGCGTAACATCATGCTTCAGGGTGGGGCATTGGTAAATAAGGATATTCCTCCTTTCGTGAAAGCTGCAAGAGAACCTATCTCCTATGTAGGGCTAAATTCCATCGGCCTTCATCGTAATGGATTCAGTGATGAGGATATTCGTCAGATAGCAGATATATATAAAATCATATATCTTAGTGACCTGAATGTGACTAATGCCGTCAAGCTCGTGGAGGAAAGACTTCCCGATACAAAATATCGTCGTGAGATTGTGGATTTCGTGACTAAATCGGAACGCGGTATCATACGATCGGCAATCTGATTGTAACCATCCGAAAAGAGCCGACCAAATTTATGAGGTCGGCTGTAACCATCCGAAAAAGACCGCCTAAGTTATCAACAAAAAAATCTTGCGATGTTTATTCGCAAGATTTTTTGTA
>JAAVDD010000048.1 GCA_014801985.1 Bacteroides sp. | reverse complement strand
GCAAGCGGAGCCACCAAGTCCATCTCACAGGTTGAGTACGCCATCGACTCACGCATGAGCAGCCGCTCGGTGTTCGCCCCCTACAACGGCCGCTTCGACACACGCAAGCTCGAGCACGGAACCCACACCCTCGGAATGTTCTTCGAGATCATCCAGATGGACAACTCCATACTCCCCGACAACGTACAGTACGTGTTCACATTAGTCCCCACCGTCGACGACCTCCCCGCAGGCGCTGAGCTCGGGACATACACCCAGAAGTTCCGCGTGACTCCCGATTGAGCCGGAGTGCGGGCCGGAGTCCGGTAGACAAGAAAGTCTAATAGGATGGAAAAAAGAAATAATGATACTTATGCTCAATTAACACATCAGCAGATACGATAAATTGGTTTTCAGCAAACACGTTTTATTGGTTTTTATTTCAACAACACGTTTTATTGGTTCAATTAATTCTGGAAAGTATTAGGATTTAGAAATTCTCATAGCTAACGATATACAGCAGGTCTTCATGCAAGACCGAACGATAAAGGATGACCGGGAGGCCATCCTTTATTTTTTCTTTCTCTGAAAGCCTGTATGATTTTTCTTAAATTGCGGAGAAAAAATGTATTATTCACCGCAAATTTGCGGTGAATATTTTGGATAATCACCGTAAAGTATTAAATTTGCAGGTATGAGACAAACACCACGACATAGTGCTTATATCTGGGAAAGAAAGGATTGGCCGGAATTTAGATGGGATGCCGATGCATTGCTCGAACCAATGAGCCGGCTAAGCCGTTTGCATGGACTGCTGATTGGCCGAATGTCGATGCTCGGTTTTAATGATCAAAGTCGCTCCTTGCTATCCGCCATGACAGAAGAATTAATCAGTTCATCTGAAATCGAGGGTGTTGTCCTTAATCCGAATTCAGTCAGAAGCAGTATAGCCCGTCGGCTTGGTATTGATGATGACGGTATGTTGGCAGAGGATCATTATGTAGAGGGGTTGGTGGATGTAATGCTTGATGCAGTGCGAAATTGTCGTGTCCCTCTCACCGCCGATAGATTGTTTGACTGGCATGCGGCTCTTTTCCCAATGGGGAGAAGCGGTATGCATAGAATCACGGTTGCAGATTGGAGAAAGGGAGAAGAACCGATGCAAGTTGTCTCCGGAGCCTTGGGGCATGAAAAGATACATTACGAAGCTCCCTCCTCCGCAGCTGTCCCGGCTGAAATGGATCGGTTGATAGATTGGTGTAATAATGCTGATCTATCTCCATTTATAATGGCCGGAGTGGCACATCTTTGGTTCGTAACTGTTCATCCATTTGATGATGGCAACGGGCGCATAAGCCGTACATTGGCTGATATGCTATTGGCGCGTCTTGATGTGGATTCAGCAAGATATTATAGTATGTCAGCTGAGATAAACCGTAATAAGAAAGCATATTACGATATCCTTGAACGCACTCAAAAAGGAGGATTGGACGTAACAGAATGGTTGCTTTGGTTTTTCGATTGTCTTGAAAAGGCTATAACGCGAGCCTCCTCCATTATTGAACGCACCTTGCAGAAGGCAGCATATTGGGATAGATTTCGGGATGTTGATATCAATGAGCGCCAGCGAAAAATCATCAACCGTCTTTGGGATGGTTTTGAGGGTAAGTTGACCACTTCCAAATGGGCTAAAATGTGCAGCTGCTCCCAAGACACAGCTCTAAGAGATATCACCGACCTCATCACCAAGGGTATGCTCCGCAATAGCGGAGAGGGTGGGAGAAGTGCCAACTATCTTTTGCAGGAGTGAGGGCATCGTTATTTACGACATAAAATAACTTCGGATAAAATATAATACATCACAAATTATACGGTTCTTTATAGGAAAGTATTGATATTTAAGAAATATTTCTTAAATTTGCAATCGTATATCTCCCACGGAGTCTCGATATGGGTTTACGCGGCGGGGTTACAGACATATTATAAGAGCGTTTATCAAGCGCTTGTTCTTGGCTTTCTGAAATGTGGCAATTTCGAAATCACAGTCGAGGATGAGGCAACGATAGGCGCCTTTCGGGTATGATATACCTATGTCAGAGTGTGTAGCGATACATTCTCTTATTGTCATATATCATACAGCGTGAGGCTCCGCGTTGCTCGTTCTACTGTGATGGGCACATGCCACAGCCTCAGAAAGCGGGACGAGTAACAGATACAGACTCTCACGCTTTTTTTGTATATAGTTGGACTGTGAGTCTTCCAACACACAAACTAACCATCACGGTCCTGTTATGAAAAAAATCATTTACGGATTCCTGACATTGATGTTGCTTTCTTCATCAAGCTTTTCCTACGCGCAGACTACAAAGGAACAGCGCAAAGAGAGACAGGAACTTGCCAAGGCTTCTAAGAAAGATTTGAATGAGAAGGCAAGCAAGGCTGCTCGTAAAGAAGCGAAACGACTTGCAAAGGAAGGATGGAAGACTGCCCCGGGAGCTCTTCCTCTTGAAAAGCAACTCGACAAATCCTATATGATGCAATATCAGTTTGATGCAGACGGATTTCCTCAATACATAATGGCAGAAGCTATGAGTGTGGGAGGAAATTATGATGCTGCAAAAATGCAAGCTCTCGAACTTGCTAAGCAAAATCTTTCAGGTCAAATTCAGACAGAAATTACAGCTCTTGTGGAGAATACAGTTGCTAACGAACAAATGAATCAAAGTGAAGCAGCCTCAATCACTCGCAGTGTAATGGCAGCTAAAAACCTTATCTCCCAAAGTATAGGGCGAGTGGTGCCGGTAGTCGAGACTTATCGTGAGGTGAATGGAAATAATCGTGAAGTTCTTGTGCGCATCGCGTATAGTCAGGATATGGCAAAGGCGGTTGCCAAGAAAGCCGTTCAAAAGGAGCTTGAAGACCGAGGCGATTCATTGCATAATAAACTTGATGAACTTCTGGGTTGGTAAGCTGTGAAACGACTATTTGGTATTCTGATCTTATTATTTGCAACTCTAACCTCTTATTCGCAAAGAACAGCGAAGGTGTATTCAACCTATACCTATTATGCTCCAGAAACCATGTCGGTGGAAGAAGCAAAAAGAAATGCACTGGAGAGAGCCAAAATTCAGGCGATTGCAGATGAATTTGGTACAGTGGTTTCTCAAAGTACTTCTACTGTGATGACAAATCAGAATGGAAAGACAGATTCTCATTTCTTTGCAACAGGTGGTAGCGAAGTAAAAGGCGAATGGATTGAGACTATAGGTGAGCCAAAGTATGATTTGAAATTTGAAGATCATTTTCTGGTTGTTACCTGCTCAATAAAAGGTAAAGCAAGAGAGATTACTCAAGCAAAAATAGAGTTTATAGCCAAGCCTCTCAGGAATGGCACAACTCTAAAATATGAGTCAACTGAATTCAGAAATGGAGATGATCTATATTTATATTTTCGGTCTCCAGTATCAGGATATTTATATGTATATCTTTTGGATAATACAAATAAAATAAGTTATACATTATTGCCATATCGAAAATCTAATGGAAATCCCTTGAAAGTTGATGCCAACCAAGAATATATCTTTTTCTCAAGAGCATTGGCAAGTACATATTTTAAGAATGAAGTTGATGAATACCAATTAACCAGCAAGAGCCATAATGAGGTAAATACTTTGTATATTATTTTTTCAAATAATATACTTCCTCAAATGCAAATGAAAAAGTCCATTCAAGATTTTCCAATCTACTCTTCATATGAAGATTTTATTAACTGGACTACTTCGCTTAAAAGAAATTATAATACTTCAATTAAAGAAATTGTAATACTTATATCAAATCTATGAAACATATAGTTCTATTAATACTTACCGTTTGCAATGTATTTGTAGTTTTCGCATATAAACACATTGACTTAGACGATGGGCAAGAGTTGTTTATCTATGATGATGTTAAAACCAAGAAATATGGATTTATGAATCTTCAGGGAGAAGTTATAGTCCCTCCTATATACACACATTCTTATACAGAAGTGGAGGAATTCTATGGAGGGGAGCCTTATCCATATGAAGGCACGTTTACTAATGGTTTAGCAAGAGTCTATGATGAAAAGCGCGGATATGGTTTTATTGATTATCGAGGTGTTGAGGTTATTCCATGTAAATATAAATTTGCATTCCCATTTAACAATGGACTTGCTGCAGTAAGAACTGAGGACGATAAATGGGGTTATATTGATATTACAGGTAAAGTTATCGTACCCCTCCAATATTATATAGCTACAATGCACAGAGAGGGGGTGGCATATATTGGAAGAAGAGGTAAATATGGTGAAGAAGAGTTAGCAATAATTGATAATAAGGGAAATATCATTACTGATTTCATATTTCAATCCTCAACCTCTGATAGAGGTTTTGTACCTCAATTCAGTGAAGGTCGTTCACTCATAATGAAAGCTGGGAAAAGGGTTTGTATAGATAAAACAGGTAAGACTTTGTTTGGATTCTCATCTGAATATTGTCCTCGAATACCCTTCCGAAATGGTTTGGCCATTCTATGGAATCGAAATAATAGTGATATGGTAATCAATAAAGCCGGGGATGTGGTTTTTAAATCAGATTATTCTTTGCAGGGATTTTCTGATGACGGTTTATCAATTATTAAACAGAATAATAAGTTTGGAGTCATCAACAACAAGTTTCATATTATTTTACCTCCAATATACGATGATTTGAGTATTTTTAATGGTTTTATTTCATGTAGTAAGGATGGTAAATATGGAGTTTTTGATACGAAAGGAACTCAAATTATTCCATTTAAATATGACTATATAGATCGATTCGACGCTGAATTTAAAATAGCAAATGTGAAGTTAAATGGCAAATTTGGGTTTATTAACACGGAAGGTGAATTTGTAATACCACCGGTTTATGATAATGTATCGTATTTTGAAGACGGCTATGCTTTGGCACAAAAAGGAAATTTAGTGACAATAATTGATATTGAACAAAATCCACAAATTCCATACTCCTCTCTTGAAAAAGCGCGAGCCCAATTTAATTATTTGGGTATAGTTGAAGGTAAGTCAGATGTAGATATTCATATCCCTAAAAGCGAAATTAATAATCAAGAAACAATTGTTCTCATTATATCTAATGAGAAATATATGTCAGATAAAATAAGTAATGTGCAATATGCAAAAAATGATGGTAAATCGCTACTATCTTATTGTCAAAACACATTAGGTATTCCGGAAAGAAATATTATGATTTGTGAAGATGCAACACTCTCTCAATTAAAATCTGGTATTAACTGGTTGCAACGTAAGACTAATCTGTCAAATTATAGAAAGGCAATAATCTATTTTTCAGGACATGGATTGCCAGATTATTCTATGTCGGATAGTTATATTTTGCCTGTAGATGCAAATCCTAATGATCTAACTACCGCATATTCCCTTTCTAGTCTTTATAATGAATTATCGTTGTTAAATGTAGAAAATTGTATAGCATTCATAGATGCTTGTTTTAGTGGTGCTGATAGAGGAGGTAAAAATATCAATAACTTACGAGGGGTATCCATTAAACCATATATGCCAGAACCGCGAGGAAATGTGATTGTCTTTAGTGCATGTCAAGGTGACGAAACTGCTCAACCATTTCCATTGAAACATCATGGAGTCTTTACTTATTTTTTACTTAAATATCTTCAAGAATATAAGGGTGAAGGAACCTTGGGTGATATCTCTGATTACGTTAAATCAAATGTTAAGGAAACTACTTTAAACAATTCAGGGGCTATTCAGAATCCAACTGTCTATTTTCCATCAAATAAATCTGACATATGGAGAGGTTTAAAATTGAAATAATAATTTTTAATCAAAATAATTCACTACTGTCTAATAGAATGGAAACTAGTTAAAAATTAAATACATTTGACCCCTCTAGGTCGGAGAGAACATTGAAATTTTGAGATTTAGTTTTGTTGAAGAAATCGACCAAATGCGAGGTGTGGATCAATAAGGCTTCTATTATTTGGAGTCCTTCATATGCTGCTCGTTCAAGCTTCTTATTATGCTGTATTATCTTGCGAATGTATAAGCATAGATGGTACAGTAGATCTGGACACTTAACGCATTTTCAGATGTGCCACAAAAAACAGAGTCTTTAAGCCATTTGAAGTATGAAAAACAGTTAAACTTGTCATATGTGCTTATCGACCTAGTCCCGGATGGTACTACTTGGAACTATGAGTATCAAGAATGGTGATAAGATCCCTCAGTCTTGACGGTTACATAACTGACTATACATCATTTCAAGCAGGTGGTGGGGATATATGAATATTTCACATATCGTTTTCAGTATAATTTTCAACTATTCGGTTGTACTGACTTATGTTTATAAAGGTGGGCACTTGGGCTAAAACATATTTAACATTGTATATGGTTTGTCAGATGGAAAAACAAAGATATACTAAACACATCCATTTGCACTAAATTTTCTTATAATAAACTAAATTTCAGTAATTTCAAAGTGGTCTTTCCTTTTTTAATGAGATATTATTGAGAAGATAAGTATAATAATCTTATTTTTACAGAATTATTGTAATGGGATTAAGTTCTAATATAATATGGCATCAAACAGATATTAATGGTTTAAAAGCTATTTTAAGTTCAAAGTGCTTCCTTTGTTCCTATAGTTTGGAGACTATACAATGGAATACCGCGCATGTTAAACGTGCTTTTCCTATGATTTCATTTTGTAATATCCCGATAAGTGATTTAGAGGAGTACTTAACAAATAATAAAGATGGAAAATATAGTGGGAAATATGGTAAGTACACAATTGGACTTAAACATAGTTGGGCAACGAAAAACGGGATTGCACCTGTATGGTACCTTAACAAACAGGCTTCATGTTTGCAAGAAATCATGCAGTATCACTCACGACTAATGTTAGAAAATTGGACTGACTTTGAAAATCTTGCATGGAGACTTCTTTCTAACATAAAAAACTATGAAGGAGAACTAATAAAATATGGCTTCAAATCTTATCGATTTTATGACGAAAAAGAGATTCGATATGTTCCGGATTTACAAATACTTCAAAATCTAAATGTACAACCTGTCTTAGATGAGAAGGGATACGAAAACTACAAAAAACAAAATAAAAAAAGTGCATTAATAGAGGATGTATTTTTACCTTTTGAGATAGAAGACATATCTTATATCTTGGTTTCTAATGCTAATCAGACAAAAAGACTAAAAGAACTTCTTGGAGATAATAAGGATAAAGTTACAATCTTATCATACACAAGTATAATTGAGGATATAATAGGAAAATGCCATACCCGAAAAAAATAATTATTATTCTTTTATTCATATTCATTGGGGGAAAGAATTTAAATTTATATGCGCAAACAGTTGAGGATCGCTACTATTCTTTCAAGAAACAAGCCAATGAGTCTTTCACTTCTTTTCGAGAGGAATGCAATCATAAATATATTGATTTTTTAAAGAATGCGTGGGTTTGGTATAATGGAGAAGCCCCGCTTCCTATTCCGAAGGAGGAAACGCCTATTCCTCCGAAACCCTATGATGGGAAAGGAAATGACAATCCTATTGATGTGAGTCCTATCGAAATAAAGACGGTAAAAAATGATCCTCAACCTAAACCGGTGGAACCTATTCGCGAGGTACCTACTCCGAATGAAAAATATTTTACATTTAGTTTTTATGGACAAGAATGTAAAGTAAGACTTCCGGAATATGCTAATTTGAAATTGGAGGGAAATATCACCACTGCTTTAGCTGATGGGTGGGAACAGTTATGCACCGATGAAATGAATAATGCAATTCGAGATTGTCTTGAAACGCGTATAAGATATAATCTGTGTGATTGGGCTTATCTTCTTTTTTTAAATCAGCTTGGTAAGCAATTTTGTGAAGATTCCAATTGTGCCACACTTCTAACAGCATTCCTATATTGCCAGTCGGGTTATCAAATGCGTCTTGGAATAGATAATAACAATCTTATACTTTTATACGGAAGTAAGCATCAAATTTACAATAAATCCTATTATTCAATAGGTGGAACCAATTTTTATCCTTTTACGGAAGCTTCAAAATCTATTAAGATTTGTGATGCATCTTTTGATGGCGAAACTCCATTGTCGCTGATTATTGATAAAGAGCAATTGCTTGGTTCCGATATGTCATCGGAAAGATCTATTTCTTCTCAAAGATATAGCAACATTAAGATAGGAAGTCAAGTGCCGGAGAATCTAATAAAATTCTATAATGAATATCCAACTTCAGCTATTGATGGCAATCCAATGACCCGATGGGCAATGTATGCCAATACTCCATTATCTGAGACAACAAAAGGGTGCTTCTATTCATCTTTAAATAAAGAAATAGGATATCTGACAAAATTGGAAGCAGCAGAAAGGCTGCTTAACTTAGTGCAGACTGGCTTGGTATATGAGTATGATGATAAGGTTTGGGGACATGATAGAGCTTTCTTCTCAGAGGAAACACTTTATTATCCTTATGCCGATTGCGAAGACAGGTCAATTCTCTTTTCTCGACTTGTAAGAGATCTTCTTGGTCTGGATGTAGCTTTAATATATTATCCCGGTCATTTAGCTACAGCTGTATGTTTTAATGAAGATGTTCCAGGGGATGCAATGATAATAAATGGAAGGAAATTTATAGTATGTGATCCTACATACATAGGAGCACCTGTTGGTAAACAGATGCCCGATTTGCAATATGATAAAGCTCAGGCTATCATATTGAACCGATAGTATAGTTATTGCAGTCTATTATTGTAGTGTCTGTAAGGTATTAGTTTTAAGAATAGTCTAAAACTATACATGTTAAGATTAAAATACCCAAAAACTTGTACAAAATAGAGGTTTCGAAAGTAGTGTTTCACAGAGTGTGTCTGAGGGGAATCTGCCTCAGACACACTTCCTGAAACACTACCAAAAAAGACTCTCAAAAAAGAAATTCTCATAGCTAACGATATAGACAAGTCTCATTCCTGAGACACACGACATAGGGCGACCGGGAGGCCGCCCTATGTTATTAAAGCTTTATTAGCTTCCTTTATATCTACAAGAGAATCTTCACGATTTGGTTATCTATAGCTACAAAGAATATACCTTTACCTGGCCTTATGGTTTCTCCGGCACAACATTCAGCCACCTTTATTCCTTGAACATTATAAACAGTTGCTGTGATATCTTCACCAAGCGACTCAAAAATGATTCCGCCATCCTTTACCATAATCTTAGAATTACCGCTGCCGAAATTAATATCAATTATTTCCGAAGCAGCATCTTCAACTATCCTGCCGAACTTCTTCCATGCCACATTGTTCTGATAAATCCCTGTACTCCCCTTCGGGACATGCAGGGTGATATCGGAAAGATTTCCCCAGAAAGTACCCTCCGGAGCATCAGGCAACATGTCAGAGGAAGTCCAATGAACTATTACATCCGTCATTTCTCCGTAAGGATTCTCAACAGCCAGCTCATTCATACGTTCTATGGTCTCAGGCAGTTCTAATCTCTTGATATGAGAGTCACCACAGGCCAAGGATTCCATATTCTTGAGTCCGTATGGAAGTCTCAGAAAATCAAGTTTACATGATTCGAAAGCTTGATATGCCAAATCAGTAAGTTTGGAATCATTAGCAAATTTAATTCTGCCGATCTCTGTATCCTTAAAGGCATAGCTTCCAATATAGCGAACATTTTTGCCGACGCTGACACTATTGACTCTTGAATCAATAAAGGCTTTCTCACCAATCCCCGCAACCGGATATATCACACCCTCATATTCTATCTCATCCGGGATCGCCACATCTCCGGAATAAGAATTGCCCAGAAGATTACGATAGCTCACCAACGCCTCGTCTCCTTGTATGGTGTAATACACACCGTCAACTTGGAATACACCGTCAGCCAACGGACCGCCTGTGTTATAGTTAGTATAACTCTTTACTCCATTCTTCACGCTAACGTCTACATGATCAGCAACATAATCAGGGAAACATACCTTCTCCCAAGGCTGTCCTACAATATGACAGACAGGATAGAGAGTATATTCCCCATCAGGCAACTCCATGGTAAAATCTATATCGTGCACTTCGAAGAAAGCATAATCTTGAGAAACAACATAATATGTAGTCTCTCCATCGGCCTTATTCACGACTGCCAACCCCACTTCAAGATCAGAATAGACAGCACTTGTTATGTCACCTCTTAGATGGCAACTCAGAGTGTCTCCTTCCTTCCAATAGAATTCTTTTTCAGAACCGGCCCATAATCCCGGAACTCCACCTTCATTAGGTTTGATATTACATATCATCATGGGGTTGTAATCCCATCCGGTAGCAGAGCTCAGGAAATACCCGCCTGAACCACCTCCCATATTATAATGGAAATATCCTTCTTCATTATATCCGTCACACACAAAGGCATGACCTCCACCCCATTCATTGTATGCCTGGATATACACCGGTCGCGAAGAATCAAGTTCCTTACGCATAAGCGTCTCATAGTATTCTCTTGTGCATCGATTACGATATACCATGATGATGCCCGGATCATAATCGAAAAATTCAACCATAGGGGAACCCCATAGAACAGCACCTGTCATAGGGCCGAAAGAAGAGCTATTGGAGACGGCGATATCATAGAGAAACTTAGACACAGCCTCTATCGATTCCTCACTTTCTGTGCCGTCATAGGAGGGTTTGATCAAATCCCAATCATAATAAGATTGACTGAAATTTACGGAATAAGTATTTCCATTCCAAGTATAGGAGTGCTTACCTTGTCCGGAGGTAGGATACTGATGATAACACATTATCATTCCTTCGGCAACCGTTACACATCCCGCCAACGCTTTCTCCTCATTATCCGTTAGGGGAAATAATGAATTATAAGGTGACCCCTGATTCCAGTTAATCTCACCTAACAAAGGTTTCACCTCTTTCTCTCCTCGTGTTGCAGCTACACAGGGACGAGCATTTTCTTCATCCATGGATACTATGCCGAGAGCATACTGATCCACAATCTCGGATATGCCCACAGGCATATTGTTCGCTGACAAATGACCCACAAAAGAATACCCCAATACTTTTTCCGGCACACGGTCGTCCATGGAAACCAACATCCATCCCCCGGATGGATAATTGAGAATGTAGACCCCATCCTTGTATTCCTCTAAAGTAAAATTGATGAGTGCATCCGAACTTCGTGTAGGTGACTTCGCATAACGAAAATCTCTTGCTATTTCAAGAGCCTCCGTTTGGGAGATCTTCTCTGCCATTACCGAGGAGACACCCGACAGCACTAACAGGCTTGAAAGAATAAATCTTCTCATTTTTTATTAGATCAATTATTATTTTATACGTAGCTATTTTCCCCTTAGATAAACTTTCTTAGGGTTATTGGCACTATCATAAGGATTAACATACTTTTTTCTTTCCATCGGGCAAAACCTCCCTATATGGTAATTTAATGGGCTGCAGCATGCTTGCCTTTCTCAAACTTATGCCATATTCACCTCCACATTTTTCTGCTGTGGATTTAATCCCGCTAAGTAAAGTATTTTTAATAAACTGATACAGATTAGTTAATTAAGATTCATCTCCAGTTGCAAAGTTAATACAAAAAAGCTCATTTCACCGATATTGATTATTAATTGTCATTAATTTATGTAAACAATTATTAATATACGGTAAGACTTTTTGAAAAGGTAAAAATTAGATTCCATTAATGTTTTCTGAAGTATCGGACTCTCCCACGTGAATCATCCCTTTTTGACCGAGCGTGTCTGTAAATTAGAAAATAGATTCGAACTCTGCAAATTCAGTATTCGGGTCATTCTTTATCACGCTTTTTGAATTTTATCGGGGAGCAATAAATTATTTTAAACCTCGAACTTTTTTCGATGTGCATCGGATTTTACTATTTTTAACAAATTTTTCTTCTGTTGTGTTAAATCGTATCTTTTCTTAAATTTTTGTTAATATTTGTAAAACTTTTTAGGATTTGACG
>JAAVDD010000047.1 GCA_014801985.1 Bacteroides sp. | reverse complement strand
TGATTTTAAACACTAACTTGCTTAAAATCAGATTCTTAAAATTTGTGGTCCCACTTGGGCTTGAACCAAGGACTCCCTGATTATGAGTCAGGTGCTCTGACCAACTGAGCTATAGGACCTGAATGCACATTGGTTTGCATTGCGTTTGCAAAGTTAGTGCATTTGAGAGAATTTTCCAAATATTTTGATTAAAATTTTTCTCTCTGAAGCATTTTTTTTAATATCTTTTATCTGCTTCCTCAAATATTTCATGGGGAGTGAGTATTTCGAGTGCACGCGCACCACGCTTTGTGCCTGTGAGGTAGGCTATCCTGTCGTGCTCGTCGATGAGTCCGTCTTTTACAATCTGACGTACTGTATCTGTGGAGTGACCGGGTATGTAGTCATGGGCATCCGGAGCGTAATAAGCTGTTATGCCGTAGCTGAGTGCAAGCCAGCGGAGCACGTTGTGGTTATGGCAAATGGCAAATGTCGGATTGCTGCCTCTGAATGAAGCGATGAATCTTGACGATACGCCACGGTAGGCATCGGTGAAGATGGCTTTGGTGCCAACCTTGGCCTCCGACATGACGGCTTCGTGAGCCAGGAAAGAGGTTATCTTGGCATCCAAAAGGGGAGGCACGTCGACTTTATGGCGCAGGGAGGATTCCACTTCCTTGGCGACGCTTGTCATTGTCCGCACTGCCTCTAAGGGATACTTTCCGTATGCCGTTTCCCCGGAGAGCATCATTGCATCCGCACGCTGGTAGACGGCATTGGCCACATCGGAGATTTCTGCGCGCGTGGGTCGTGGATGCTCTATCATGGAGTGAAGCATCTGGGTGGCCACGATGACAGGCTTATGGGCTGTGATGCATTTGTTTATCATCATCGCCTGTATGCCGGGGATTCTTTCTGCCGGAACCTCTATACCGAGGTCGCCACGTGCCACCATGATGCCGTATGAGGCATTGAGTATTTCGTCAAAGTTATCGATACCTTCTTGATTTTCTATCTTGGAGATAATCTTAGTGTCCGCGCTAAGGGAATCAAGAATATCCTGAACCTCCTTCACATCGGCAGCCGATCTAACGAAAGAGTGGGCGATGAAATCCACACCCAGTTCAACGGCATACCCGATATTGCGTTTGTCACGTTCCGTCACTGCAGGAAGATCTACCTTGACTCCGGGGAGGTTTACGCTCTTGCGAGATCCGAGACGACCGTCGTTCTGAGCCACGGCTTTCACTACAGAACCGTTGGCTTCTGTGACGAGAAACTCCATTTCGCCATCATCGATGAGAAGACGGTGGCCTGTCTTGAGCACCTGACATATTTTATCGTAATTAAGGGATATCTCAGACTTGGAAGTGTGTCCGTCAGGATTTCCGTATATATTTACCACATCGCCCGTGACATAGACCACTTCATTTCCGTCAACAGTAGGGGTGGTACGGATTTCCGGACCTTTTGTATCCATGATTATGCCTATGTAGTCGGCGGCCTCACGGGTGTTATCCACGATTTTTCGGAATCCATCGTAATCGAGGTGAGCCGAATTCATTCTGACAACGTTAACGCCTGCTTCAGCGAGCGATTTTATAAAATCCGTTTCGCATCTCTTGTCGGAAACGGTGGCGACGATTTTAGTGAATTTCTGCATTGTCTAATCTGAGTTGCAATTTTCCCATTCAAAGATGCCGGCCGTTCGGGCGAATAGTGTGAAGCGGGAGGCATCCGCAGTTTCTTAAAATGCAAATATAGTCCTTTATGTAGAAAATGCCAAATATAATCATATAAAATTGACGAAAGGGGATAAAAAAAGAAAGATGCGGCGGCACTCGCCCCCACATCTCTTCTTAAGTGTTCTTGCTAAATTTTTTTCTTTTTTCATTTGTCATAGACATGCGCACATGTAGTGAAATATGCTTTCACCATTTTTCTGATAACTGTTTTCATAATAAAAAATATAAATAATAATAGTTTTTAGTGGTGTTCCCGGGCTACTCTTAGCTCTTCGGGAACTTATTCCTAATTAACGTAAGAAGATTGGTATTATTGTAGAAAATATGTTTTATAACATAGTTTTTTAACATTTATCATTCTTTCTCCTTTCCATAGTGATGATGTAAATTGTGAATATTTGGGTAATTGACATATAATGGTTAAATTTGCGTAAATAAAAAGATAATACCCCATGGAATCCAATAAAAAAAGAGCATTGATAACGGGAGTGACCGGTCAGGACGGCAGTTTTCTTGCAGAATTTCTTCTTGAGAAGGGATATGAGGTGCATGGTATGATTCGTCGTTCATCGGTGGATTATCGTGAACGCATAGCACATCTCGAAGGAAAGTCAGATTTCCATCTCCATTATGGTGACATGGGGGATTCGATGTCGATAATGCAGGTGGTGTCGAAAGTACGGCCCGACGAGATATATAATCTTGCTGCCCAGAGCCATGTTCAGGTGAGTTTCGACTGTCCTGAATTCACGGCTAATGTAGATGCAACGGGTGTGCTCCGCATCCTTGAGGCAGTGCGACTATGCGGTCTTACCGAGACTTGCCGCATCTATCAGGCATCCACATCGGAACTCTACGGAAAAGTGACGGAAGTTCCACAGAATGAGAACACCCCATTCCATCCCTATTCCCCATACGCAGTGGCGAAGCTTTATGGTTTCTGGATAGTCAAGGAATACCGTGAGGCGTATGGAATGTACTGCTGTTCCGGAATCCTCTTCAATCATGAGAGTGAAAGGAGAGGGGAGACCTTCGTTACCCGCAAGATCACCCTTGCTGCAGCCCGTATCGCTCAAGGGAAACAGGAAAAGCTATATCTCGGCAACCTCTCTTCGCTGCGCGATTGGGGGTATGCCCGCGACTATGTGGAATGTATGTGGCTTATCCTTCAGCAGCCTCAGCCCGACGATTATGTCATAGCCACAGGAGAACAGCATTCCGTAAGGGAATTCTGTATGCTTGCCTTCCGTCGTGCCGGTATTGAGCTTCGCTTTGAGGGTGAAGGGGAGAATGAGAAAGGTATAGATGTCAAGACCGGGAAGGTGCTTGTGGAGGTATCTCCCGACTTCTATCGTCCGACCGATGTGGTCAATCTATGGGGCGACCCGACAAAGGCCAAGGAACGCTTGGGTTGGGATCCGAAGAAGAAAACCAGCTTCGAGCAATTGGTAAATCTGATGGTGGATGCCGATATGGCCAAGGTTGCGGTGGAGAAAGCCGGAGAAGCTGTGAAACTGAATTTGGCTGAATATCTTGAGAAAGGAATAGTGAAATGAGAATATTGTTTTTAGACGCAGAATTTGTCGATAATCAAGAGGTCATAGAGCTGTCGATATGGAGTCAGGATGCCAGAGAGGTTTATCATAAATTTTTCAAGCCTGCTGAAATCAGGGAGTGGCCTCTATCGGAGGAGATCCACCATATCAGCCCTTCAGATGTGAAGGATTGTCCCTCCTTCTCCAAATGCCGCAAAGATATACAGGCAATCTTCGATGAGGCTGACTATATAGTTGGGTTTGCCACAGGCGGCGACATAGCCCACCTCGCGAAAAGCGGTATCCGTGGACTCGACAAGAAGCACGTCATCGACATCAAGCATCTTTTCTGGCTTTATGTCGGCATCGAGCGCGACTATGATTTCTATAGCATTCCCGGCTTAGGAAGAGTATCGGAGATGTTAGGTATTGAATTCGGAGAGAAGGGTGCACATTCCGCTTCTGAAGATACGCTTGTCACCCTCAAATGTTTCAATGCCCTGGCTGCAATGATACCGGGCAATCCCTATTCAGAACCTACGGAAGAGGCTTTTGTACGGGCAATGAAACAATTCGATGAAGAATATGCCCTTGCCAAGGATGCATACGAGCGAAAGAAAGCCCACGGCTGGATCCATATTTACAAAGGTGAGGGAGGGGTATATAAGATTCAGTTCAAGCGTCGGGAACCTGAAGATATACCGTCATTGGTAGGTAAAGTGGAGGTAGGCGATCTCTCCAAAGCTGAATCCCATGTATTGGCCCGTTATCAAAAAAGGATGATACAGGGTAACCGATCCCTATTCCGCCTCACAAAGAAAGAATTGAAGGAACTCCTTGTCTATAGCAATGAATATGGCGATGAAGAGGAGCATTCTCTTAATAAGAAACTGGTGCAGCTCCAGAAGATGTTTAATTAATCCTCACGAAGATTTTCGGGAGATGGAGAAAGCCCCGGCCAGAATTGCGAACGACATCGCCACATAAAGGCATACCGCTATGGAGACTCCGGAGGCTGTTACGGCAAATACGAGTGTTACGATTGTGGCTCCCAGAGTCTGACCTACAAGTCGGGCGGTGCTCTGCATTCCTCCTGCACTTCCGGAACGGCTGAGGGGCGTGGCAATCACCATTACTATATTATTGGGGGTCTGGAACATTCCGAATCCAATTCCACAGAGTGCCATTCGCCATGCAATCTGCCAGACAGAGGCGCCCTCACCAGGGAGCATCAGAAGCAGAAGGATGCCGCAGGCGTACACTGCCATGCCGCAGGCTGCCGTGCGTTCAGGATTATGTTTCTCCACAAACCGCGCGGCGATGGGTGAGATAGCCATTGTAGCCAGCGACCAAGGAGTCATAAGCAAACCCGTTAGAATTTCCGAAAATCCATATCGGTTGTGGAAAAGGAAAGGGAGGGAAATCATCGCTACATTCTGCGCGATAAAGGAACCGACGGAAGTCATTATGCTCAGAGAGAAGAGGCGACTTCTAAAGAGATCGACGGGAAGCATGGGTTCCTGGATATGCAGCTGACGACGCACATAAAGCCAGGCTACGACAATTCCGATAAACAGCAATCCACAGGCAAGCCATGGATTCTCCTTTCTTGAGAACATTCCCAATCCATAGAAGAGCAATCCGAACACCACCATATTTTCGACTGCACTCAGGAAATCGAAAGATTTTTGAGACTTGTTTTCCTTAGGTGGATTTGCCGGAAGTTTTGCTCTCCCGATAAAGAAAGCCGCCAGTCCGAAAGGTATATTTATAAGGAAAAGCCAATGCCATGAAGCAGCTGAAAGCACAGCTCCGGCGATTGTCGGACCGGCAGCCGTGGAGATGGCAATCACCATTGCATTCAATGCCAACCCTCTTCCCAATACCTTTTTCGGATAAATAAGCCTTGTAAGGGCTATGTTGACCCCCATCACACAAGCGGCCCCCAATCCCTGGAAGGCTCTGGCGACAAGCACCCAGCCGAAAGAGGGGGAGAGAGCACATCCGATGGATGCAGCTGTAAAGATAAGAGTACCCGTAAGGAAAGTCTTGCGATAGCTTCCGCGGTCGCCGATAGCAGAAACCGGGAGGAGAAGCATGGTTATGACAAGCTGATATATGGTCACGATCCATACGGTGTCGGAATCCGACACATTGAAATCAGCAGCCAGGACCGGGAGTGCGACATTAACGATTGTGCCATCCAGCACGGTCATCACCAGCACCATCAGGACTGCAAAGATAGCAGGATAGGAGCGTGGAGAGAAATGTTGGGGAGAATGGTCGGAAGTCTCAGCCATCACTTACCGGGATTAAGCAATTTTGTTTTAACAGAATCGTAAGTGAAGAGGACAGGGAATTCAAGCAGCACATAATATAGACGTTTGAAGAGCCCTTTCTCCTTATAGAGACGGTAGAATGCCCGGAGGTTATATCTATTTATCCAATCGGGATAGTAGTTGATGTTTTCGGTGGTCTGATGCAGGAATCCTCCGCAAGTGAATACGATACCCTTGTAGCCGGCCTTTTTCAGGTCGAGTGCAAATTTCTCCTGTAGCACGATTCCCATGCCCACTACGGTGAAATCAGGGTTACTGTCTACTATTTTCCGAATTTCATCATTCCGTTGCTGTTCGGAATCGAAATAACCGTTTCTGAATCCCTTGATGTTCATTCGTGGGTAAGCGATTGTAATCTGACGGATAGTATTCTCGATTTCCGTCTGACGAGCACCCACGAAGTATATTGTCTCATCGTTATTATTGAGCCGGTCAAAAAGATCCACCGCCATCCCGGTCATATCGAAGCTCAAGCGCGGGATGTTATGTTTCCAAAGGAGTTTAATCATCCAGCACATACTCATGCCATCGACAAAGAGGCCATCGAGGGAGGTGAATATCTCAGGATGTTTACGGAAAAGGTGATAAGCAAATGAATTCACGCAAGTGTACATCTTCCCTTTTTCAGAGAAGATAGAGTCGGGATATTTATCCGCGGAGTTATGTATCTTGCTAATGAATTCTTTGGTAATCATACTTTAGATTCAGACCTTTTTATACCCACCTTGGAACACGTCGTGGTTCACATTACAAATTTACAATAAAAATTTCAAATAACTACTCTTTAATTTAAAAACTTATCAATCATATTTCTTATAAAGATGGAAATTATTTGATTTCAACCACTTTGTTGCAGAACGTGCGAATGAATCTTGTATCCAATTTTTCCATGCCCTTATCTTTTACCGTGAGTAGAACAGAACATACTTCGGGATTTATTGTCTTGCATGAATAAAGCACTGTAGAACCGTATGAATAAATTACAAATGAATGTGAGGCAGCAATGGCTTCCAAAGTGACATTAAACTCGTTAAGAAGAAGTTTTTCGCATTGTATATCCTCTTTGTCGGAGGAAAATGCATGTGGCACATATAAATCTATTCCGAGTTGCCGGATGGTTTGATTCACAATCTCGTTATATCTTTCCAGAGATAAGTAACCGGTGGTGTATAGTGGTTGTCCTACAAGCACTTTTTTCCCTTCAATGAATTTTAATTTATCGTTGACAGGTAGAATCTCTTTTCGGAGTGTAAGCTTTTTCCTTAATCCAAAATAAAAAGTTGCCTTTTCAGGATAGAAAAGATAGGTGAATCCGATTCTTTTGAAAACCCTTGATTCCACAATACCCAAAGAGAGTTGCAAAAGTTTCTTTGCAATATTCTTGGAGGGAGAGAAATTAGTATAATTCATGCTCCCATCTTCAATGAATACGACAGAAGAGGGATTGGAATGCTTTATAATGTATTGATTAGCCACCAATACAGGATTTGACAAGACAAGTATTTTTGATTTTGGGATTCGTATTTTTTGTAAATATGCAATTACATGCAGGATATTTTTAATAGACTCTCCGTTATATTTAATATATTGGACGTCATCAAATTTATTCTGATGAGGAAAAGCATCCTGTGGAATTCCGTTGGATATTATAATAAGTCTTCTTTCCTTAACCAAATTCCATTCAGGTAGAGACATGGAGTAATATATATCATTAAATTTTCTGGCAATTACGAGCAGCATAAGAATTAGATTAATAAATTTTTTTCTTAATATTCAGAATCAAACAGAACGGTACCCATGCAATGGGAAGGAATAGAAGATTATGAAGTGCCAAAGGAGTATAAGCCACTATGATCAGATAGAATTCCAAATTACAATTTACATTACGTTTAATCAACCGGATTATATAAGCAATAAAAAAGAAGAAATATATTCCCCAGTCATATATATATCGCAGAAAGTCATTGTGTGAGGAATATTCAGGATTCTTAGTAAATTTCTGGATATAAATATAGGCTTCATTAGAACCATGTGGAATCACTACATAGTTTTTAAGGATTCGACGTATCAATGCCTCGTAAATACTTGCACGGGTTGCAGTAGATTGGTCACCGGTAAGGTTCATGCGGGTACTGAGTGATTGATATATGATCTGTCCGAAAATAGCACCGGCTAAAATCACTACGAATATGAACAATCGTCGGTCAAGGAAATGATACGATTGATATGCCCAGTATGGTAATAAGAACAGCAGTGTGCGTGTGCGTGTTGCAAACATAAGAATCACCAGGGCAATAATATTGAGCCAAAGAATTTTCTTCCGAGCAGGAGTAGAGATTCTTTTTTCAATTTCCCATATTGCAACCCCTATAATTGTCATCACACTGACAGAAAGGTTTGCCGACCGGAATATGCCTTGGAAGCGTCGTATGCCTTCTATTTTGTGATAGAAGTAATATGATGGAGAAATACATAAAAGCAGATTTAAAATAAAGAAGAATAGGAGTATAAGCCGAATCTTTCTTAGATCTCTTCCTGTGAAGTCATACGTTGTGAATAGAATGAGTAATCCCGTCACCAATAGAGATGTGAAACCATCGAATAATACGTATAGCTTGGGATTGGAAAAGATATAAAAGAACATTATGGAAAGGATATTGAATATCCAATATCCGCTGTTGTTGCGCAGGTATGCCAATAACAAGACACTATACACTCCGTTGAATATAGCGTTGTAATTCGATATAGGGAAAAATATACCCAATGCCATAATCACTGCGTCGAGCACAATAAAAGTCAACAATACAGAAGACTGTGACTGGATTTGGGATTTGGTTAACATCATTGCACTATACTTTTTATACTCTTGAACTACTCTCTCTGGCTAAACTTTCGAACATAGGGATTATCACAAACTGATTTACGGTATCTTTTCAGAACTTAAGGGATGATCTATTTGCGACAATCCGATAACCATGTTTAATTGAGAAAAAAAGTCTTTTATAATTCAATGCCAGATAAAGGAAGAAGCCAGCGAGGAGAACTATATAGCTGTCATATATGAATGCATATACGCCTCCGGTGATAATAATCACCCATTTGCTTTGCCCTAAAAGAAATCTGAACATTTGTTTTATGTCGACTCTTCCGTATAAGTATCTTTGACCGAAAGCGATTGTCATCACAGAAAACACCACGCAAGCTCCCACTATCATCTGCGGAACATAAATAATAGGCAAAGCGTAGAGTTTGATGAAGGCGTAGCCTATCGCTGATATGACTAAGGCTGATATGCCGCATATCACTAAAAGACGTTCCTTTTTTATAGAAATCAGATATGTGGAGAATCCGATTGCACAATTATTGATAATTCGTCCTATAATCAGGAATATGTAAATCTTGACAAATGTCGTTCCGTATGAGGGGTATGCCAGACTTAATATCCAGACACATATAATAGAGATTATCGATACGAAATCAATGAAAATGATATATATGGTCTCAAATTTATCAATAAGTCTTTTTCCATCTTCCTTAGAATTTCCCATCCTATTGATAATTTTGGGGAAGAAAATAAACAGGAATGCACCTCCGGCCATCAACACGCCATTCGTAATACTATTTGCGAGAGAATAGCAACCCATCTGTTCCACCGTATACCATGCGCTGACCACCATCAATGCCAACATTGTGAGGAGCTGGAAGCTAAGATTATACAGCAACAGTGATATGCCTCTTTTGATTAAGATAACTATCACTTTGGGTTGAAAGGAGAACGTGAATTTCTCCGGGGGGGATATGAGATATAGAACTAAAGAAAACAGATTAGCTCCGAGCATGACCATCACCACGGCGGATATGGAAGCCACATCCTTTCCTCCGATAATGAGAATAAGAATTCCAATCTGAGGAAGCAGCTGTTCGACGTTCACCTTTAATGTCTTTCCATAAATCTTATAAAGTGTGGCATACAATATGGAGATGTTGTGGATGATACATGTCAGCAGTAATGCGTAGCCATAAGATGAGAATTCATATTTCGATAATACATCGGGAAATATTCGTAATCCCACGATGGAAAGAATTAAAATAAAACCGTACCAACATATAACAATACTGAGAGCATTGTTCCATAATTCTTTTCTGGCGACGGGATTATCCTTGTTCAAAGCGTATTCGGCATTCAGGGAATCGTTCACTCCCATATTCAGATATATGAAGTAGAGTGTAAACATGATTATGAACCCATATACACCATAAGAGAATTCTCCCAGTACGTTCACCAGGAGAATTGAGTTAGCAAACTGGAGTCCATAAGTGACATATCTCAATATCACATATAGGGAGGCCGGTGATTTGAACAGATTGGATATATGTTTAGTCAGCATATCCAAAACTCAAGAATGTTTCTTTTTCTTCTTATCAGGGTTACTGCCATATCCGTACCCGTACCCGTAGCCATAGCTGCCATATCCATAGGATCCGTATCCTTTGCCATAACCTCCATGACCATAAGTGCCATTGAGTATATATGCCATATTTGCATATTGCTTATTGATATATAGGTTTTCGATTTCAGGAAGGAGATTTTTATCGAGTAATCCTGCACGAATGATAAATATGGTTCGATCCACATACTTATCTATGATACGCGTATCTGCCACAATATCGATTGGTGGACAGTCGCATATTATATAGTCGTATTCCCTTTTTAGCTGCTCGATCATATTTCCAAACAAAGGATTTTCGATCAACTCGGTTGGATTGGGAGGAATGCTTCCGATAGGGAGCACATCAGGTCCATCTTCTCCTTGAGGGTGAATAATCAACTGGTGGATGTCACTTGTTTTTCCAGCCAGATAATCCGACAATCCTTTATCCGGAGATCCAACATAGGCAGAACTTGAACCTCGTCTGAGGTCCGCATCAATCACCAACACTTTGTTATTTCTGATGGCAATGGCTGTGCCGATATTGATTGCGATAAATGATTTACCGGATCCCGGATTGATAGAGGTTATTGCCAATGTAAAAGCCTGTCCATCTTTTTCGGGTTTTACAAAATCAATATTTGTTCGAAGCACACGGAAAGATTCATTGAGGATATCCCTCTTTGCGGGACGCACAAGGATTTCTTCCTGAGGATTATATTTTCCTTTATATTGTGGAATCTCTCCGAGGAGAGGCATTGTGAGTGCTTTGCAATCACTTTTGTCATGTATTTTTGTATCGGTGGTGACTTTAAAGTATTGATACACCAAAGGAATGATTAAACCCAGAAAGAAAGCTCCGAGCATCACGGCTTTTTTATTAGGAGAAACCGGTATATCGCTTCCTCCGGGGCGTTGGATAAGCCGGAAATTCTGAGCAGTAAAAGCCTGTTCTATTTCATTGTCCTCACGTTTCTGGAGCAAGAATAGATAAAGGTTCTCTTTCACCTTTTGCTGACGTTCTACAGAAAGAAGGTATTTGGCTTGGGTAGGGTTGGTCGCTATTTTCTCACGTGTTTCTCCGCGAGCATTCTGAAGGTCGGCTATCTGAGTCTTCAGATTCACAATTGAGTTGTCAATGTTGCGAATAATAGCATTTCTCATTCCTGCCAAATCCTCATCCATAGTAGCCACCAATGGATTCTTCTCCGAAGACTTGGCAGCCAGATTGTTGCGCTCAATCAGTTTTGTATTATAAGCGTCTATGCTATTGGTATAGTTGCCTTTGGTCAACCCTAAATTTGAAGGTAGAATTGTATTTGAGTTAGCCGGGGATGTCATGTAATCTCGCAGATACTTCGTCATCTGCAGCTCACTTGAAAGATTAAGGATTTCATCAGAAAGCTCCTGGTTTCTTCTCATATAAGTATCAGCAGCTTGTTCTACACTTGGGAGAAGATGTGAGCTTTTATATTGAGAGATATCGGAATCCACGTTTCCTAACTCTTGTTCTATTACATTCAGTCGTTCATTAATGAAATTAGAGGTGGCAATGGCCATCTGGTTTTTCTCATCAATCCAATTCTCACGATAAACCTTAACTAAAGTTTCCAACACATCATCGGCTCTTTCAATAGAAGGACTTGTGAGTGTTAGTTTAATGATTGTTCCCCCATCTTCGTCAGGTTCCACAGAAAGATGGTCGGTGAAATATTCCACCATTCCGAATCTTGTCCATTTCTCGACATTCAATTCCACGGGTTTTGATTTGTCGTAGAATTGGGTAGGTGTAACAGTCATTTCTCCGATAAAAGTCTTGAAGGGTTTATTAAGTTTACCCTTATATTCTCTATCAGAGTTTTTCTTTTCGTTTTTTTCTCGCGTTTGAAAATCAGATACAGTCACATCTCCATTCGGAGCCACGTAGAGTTTAAACTCGGCAGATATTTTCTGAGAGAGTCCGGGGACAGAGACAGTTACCGGAAGTGACTTACCATAGGCGAGTCTATTATAAAAAACTCCGGGGATGTAATAATTATATTCGAGGTTTAATCGTTCGACCACCTCTTCAAGCATATCGGGTGATTTGAATGTGGCAACCTCATTCTGCAAATTTGAATTATTCTGGAAAATACCTATTTGAGCCAGGTCTCTTGTGGCTGATCCCCCTTCCTCATTATCTTTTATCACAAGGATTGCAGATTGAGAATAGGTGTAAGGAGTGCGCATGAGATACAATACTCCGAATGCACAGCATACGATTATAGAGAGAAGTAGCCAAGGCCAATGGTAAAGCGTGCGTTTGAATATCTCACTGAAAGGAATACCGGTAGTTTGTGCGACCTCAGTATTATTTAGCTTCTGTTCTGAACGATTATCCATGGAGTGGAGTGCTTTTTATTTTTTTGTAAGAGTAACAATTAAAGTAGCAACTGTCAAACCGACAGAACCCACTGAAATCCAGAAAGAGGGGGAGAAGGCAGTGTTACCTGCGGAGGTAGTTTCACGCTTGGCTTTCATATTAGGTTCCACATATATTACATCGTCCTGCTGCATATAATACACGGGCGAAGCCATCACTTTTTGGGCATTGGTTAAGTCCACTCGGTATGCCTTGTCTTTCCCGTCTTCTTTACGTATAACGAGTACGTTATTACGCTCACCGGTATTTTTCATATCTCCAGCATAGGAAAGCGCCTCCAATATTGTCATTTTATCTTCATTGAACTCATATCTTCCCGGATGAGCCACTTCTCCTAATACCGCCACTCCCGTATTTATAAACTCTACAGTTACGATAGGATCTTTTATCAAGTCTTGAGATATAAGCTGACGTTCAAGATATGATGCCACCTCTTCTCTGCTCATTCCGGCAATATGCACCTCTCCAAGAACAGGGAAATTTATATCGCCTTTGGAGTTTACAGTATAATAACCGGTCTTTCCGTCAGTGGTTATTGTGGTTCCGGCACCCTTCCCTTGACTTGATGTCACTAATCTACTTTGGTTTTGGACAAGGTTAAACATTGCTGAAAGAGTGGGATCCTGCGTATTGACTATTATTGATAGTTTGTCGCCGGGACGAACCTTTATGGCGTATACATTCTGAGGTTGTAGCTCCTGACCGTTCTGGAGATCCTGAAAGTAGGTTATGTTCTTGGGCGTGGAGCAAGAGGCGAGGAACATCATCGATATTCCCAGCCAAAGACTTGATTTTTTCATGCGTTCTATCTTGATTATGAGCCTGCCTTTGAGGGCGACAGCATAATTGTAAAGATGTGTAATCGGTTTCATTCTGCTGTTGAAGAGAGTAAATTCGCGGTAAAGTTAACTAAAATTTAGGGAATAGCCAAAATATGAAAGTTTTTTGCCTCTATTTCCATACTGAAGTTGGAAATTGATTGTAAAATTATAAAGGAATATGTAATTTTGCGTGATATATGAAATTTTTCTATTCCGGGGGAAGATAAGGAGGGATTATGTTTACTTCGTGCGCATCACGATACACAGTAAAAGGGAATGGAAAAAGAAAAAGAGGGAGGTTTAGAGGAGATGAAGAAGAGAGGGCGAAAAATGAAGGGAATGATGGGAGGAGATGAGAAAGATAGGAAAAATAGGGATGGAGAATATAAAAATAAAGCCGGGAAAAGAATTAAAAAATAAGAATTAAAACGGACATAATAGATTAAATAGGATATAATAGAAGGATGGAGATTAGAATTGGCAGGCTGCAATTGCATCATATACCTTTCCCTAATAATATGGGGATGGTTCGTTATATCCTTGCGTTTGCAGTGGTGTTTGCTCATTTCAATTCGCTTACGGGAAATAAGGTGTATTTCCCTGTCTCAAGTTATGAAGCAGTCGGAGGTTTTTTTGCATTGAGTGGTTTCCTGATGTACGCAAGTTATCATAGGCGGCCCGATATGAAAGGATATGTTAAGGCCCGAGCCCGAAGATTGTTGCCGGCATATTGTTTGATTGTAGTGTTAGCTGCTTTTGCGCTTGCCTCTCTTTCCACTCTCTCATTAGGGGAGTATTTCACATCCCGCGGATTCTGGAAATATCTGTTTGCGAATATTACATTTATGAATTTTCTGGAACCGACACTTCCGGGAGTTTTTGGGAATTGTGTCATCCCGGCAGTGAATGGTTCGTTATGGACTATGAAGGTGGAGTGGGCTCTCTATCTTTCTGTACCCCTATTCTTCTTTCTGTTGAGACGATTTGGTGGAAGGCCGGTGATATGGTTTTCAGGTATAGTTGTTTTTGCTATATGTTACCGGCTTTTCTTCACTTATTTATATTCCCTTACAGAGAATGGACTTTACCAGATTCTCGGCCGTCAGTTTTTAGGGCAGATGAGTTATTTCTATATAGGAGCTCTCTGTTATCATCTGTTGCCTACATTCATTAGATATAAATGGTATCTATTGATAGTAGTGGTATTGCTATTCTCTCTTTCTCTGTTTCTTCCGGATTTCCATTATGCCATCATAGTCCAACCATTTGCCGTTTCGATTGCAGCGATTTGGTTTTCGATTATTGGAAAGTGGGGAACATGGGAAGGAAAGCATGACAATATATCGTATAATATTTATCTTTGTCATTTCCCGGTGATACAATCTTATGTGACGCTTAGCCAAGGATATAATATAACTTCCTGCATCGCTTTCCTTACCTGCTGCGTGGCGACGATTGGTCTGGCTTATATCTTGCTTCTTGGAGAGAAGGGGATAAGAAAGCTAATTCGATGACTATCCCTTTATTTTGTCTATTTACTCACCAAGAATCTAAACCAGCGTTCAATTATCCATATCAAAGGGAGGCACAACAAGGTGGCAGCCATAGAGAAGAGAATCCCGCGAGGAAGGTTTGCTACGAGAGCTTGCGGTTGGATTTCGAAACAGAAGAGCATGACTCCTTTGATGAATGCGAATGCAAGGAGATGAAAACCACATATAATTAGTGTGCCTCGTGAAATCATTCGGATTAAAGCGCCGTCATGAAAGATCCTGTCAAGCCAACCGGCAATTTGCACTCCTGTTATTACTCCTCCTATTGCTCCTATGAGAAAATAGATAGGATTGCCTAAAATACCAAGAAAAAAGGCAGTCGGTATATTTAAAGAGAGACCGGCCGTAAGGAGGATAAGCCCTAAAAGTAGCACAGCAGGTGAGGGCGAGAATAATAACTTTAGATGTATGGTTCTTTCACTGATATAATGACCGAGTGCGTAGAAAGCTAATGCACCGGCGGCTGGTGCAATCGTAAGGGGAAGCGCCACTCCCTCTTCCCCGGCGAGGAGGCTGATAACAGAGGCGACAATCCAGGCGCACGCGGCAATAATCAGGTCGGTAAATTTCCCGAAAGGTGGAATTACATAGAAGATTATTTCTACAACAAAGAAACATAGAATTGACCAAATGGGGATGTCATGAACGAGAGCAGGAGGGATGCCCAATAATATGCCCCATAAAGGTTCTTGCCATTGAAGTGCATCACCGGGATCATTACCGAAATGTCTGAGCACCGTGACCCATATAATGTATGCCACGAGATTGATCCAGAGATAAGGGATTATCAGCTGGCGGAAACGTTTTTTCAGAAAGGGAATGAATTCAGGATTCCTATCACGGGAAAACAGGAATCCGGATAGGAAAAAGAAAAGAGGCATCACATATCCGTTTATTGCTACGGAAAGAGCCTCTACACAATGAGTGTGGAGAAGCACCACGGAGTAAATAGCAAATGCCTTTGCATAGTCGATCCATCCGATATGGTGTTGGCGATCTGAGATTGTCATTTCTATATTTTTTAAAAATCCGGGTTATGAAAAACACTAAGACCGGGGTTCAAGACCGGAGTTGAAATCGATGCGGCATCAAGTACGGAATGAAACATTGCTGATGTGGAAAAATCACGTGTAGCATTTTTCTTCAGTGCTTCGGCCTTTTCAGGATAACGACGTCTGAATTCATCGGAAGTCCATACCATACAGGCCACGGGATGCAGCTCCGGATAATCGTCGGCATGAAGATAGTTGCCATTTTCACCGAGACATTCGCCATGATCCGAGATAAAGATCATCACGGCATTACGTTGTTCAAGGCGTTTGATTACGGAGGTCAGGAACCGGTCGGTTGCCAGAATCGTATTGTCGTATGAGTTTATCATCTGTTCTCTTGTAAGTTCACTGACTATACGGCTGTCTACCTCCGGCTTGAACACGGCAAGAGAATCAGGATAATGGGAGGGATACCACCAATGAGACCCAATGGTGTGCATCACGGTAAGTTTCCTTTTCATGGGGTCGGATAAGATATTATCGAGATGCGGCAGGAGATCTGTATCGGTCCACTTGTCGTAACCATACATACTGCGTGCCGAGTTACATTGTACGAGTGTGTCTCCTTCATGCATGAAATATGCGTAGGTGCTCACCTCATCTTGGTTAGACAGCCATGCCGTGTGGAAGCCGGCCTTTCTGAAAAGAGTGATGAATGATTGATCTTCGTATGCCGCATCTTCCTTGCCGGGGATATTACGTGTCATTATGTGGGGAACACTGACATGGGTATATAGATAGTCGGTTGTGACGCGCGTAAATGATACCACGGCACTGTCTTTTTCCAACATAGGGGTTGTGGTGCGATGATACCCATTGATGGAGAGATGGTCCGGCCGTAGCGATTCCCCGATAATGAATACTACATCAGGAGCATCTTCCGGTGCTGATGCGGAGATGTTGTAATATGTGGTCCGGTTTTCGGCCACCGCCTTTCGATTCTCTCTCCAATCGCTGAAAGAATAAAAGAAAGAATAAGGTATTCGGGCAATCACCGGAGCTTTGAATCGAGCCACTACATCTATTGGAATCATTATACCGACGGCAAAAAGTATTGCCCAAATCCAGGGTTTGGGTGGGTTATCCACCTTGCTCCATCTTATCCAGGCAATAAAAATAGATATCATGAGGGTAAAGAGAGCAGCCGCTACAAGTGGAAAGGATATGACTGTGACCCATGTCGACCAATCGTTTACCATTGTCAACTCAATGAGGGTGGGAGTAAGAGAAAGTCCCATAGTGATTTTGAAATAGGCCGCGATTGCCGAGGCCGTGAACAGAATTGGGAACAATATACAGAATATCCATCGGTTTACCGAGATTAGGCCAATCACCATAGCCGATGACGCGCTCACAATAAACCATTGAGCAGCCAGAGCTGCCAAACCCTTGAATCCATTGACAGGCGAACCGGAAAATTCCACCCCAATGAATATCAAAGCATATATGGCCGACAATATTAGCCAGAAAATGAGAAAACTGCGTTTTTGAAGAAATTTCATGCAGCGAAATTAATAAAAATTCTTAAATTTGCAATCTAAAATGATAAGACCGGAATGAAAAAGATAAAAAAAGGAGACAGGATCTGCTGCATCGGGCATATCACCCACGACAGAATAATCACGCCTCGTTTCGAGGCGAATATGCCTGGAGGCACAGCCTACTATTTCGCTAAGGCTCTGAGACACCTTGAGCATGACCGATTCATGCTCGTGACTGGTGTAGCCGAAGATGCACTCCAAGTAGTAGCCGGTCTTAGAAAGGAAGGGATTGATGTCGAGGTTGTGCCAAGTCGACGAACAGTATTTTTCGAGAATGCCTACGGAGAAGATATGAACGATCGTCGTCAGCGTGTCCTTGCCAAGGCGGATCCCTTTACCATCGGATCTCTTATGGGAATCGAGGCGGAGATCTATCATTTAGGAACATTACTTGCAGATGATTTCTCTGTGGAGGTGATAAAGGAATTATCCATGCGTGGTGTTGTGTCAGTGGATATACAAGGTTATCTCCGTGAAGTGGAGGGGGAGAAAGTAAAGCCGGTGGATTTCGACCGCAAGCTGGAGGCACTTCCTTATATAGACATTCTCAAGGCCAACGAAAAAGAGATGGAAACCCTGACCGGAGCTACAGATCCTTATGAGGCCGCCCGTATTTTGGCTTCGTGGGGAGCAGGGGAGGTGCTTCTTACTCTTGGCGACCGTGGTTCACTGATTTATTCTGAAGGTATGTTTCATGAAATTCCAGCCTATCCCGTCGCTGAAGCAGTAGATGCGACAGGGTGTGGCGATACATATATGGCCGGCTATCTTTATAAGCGTTCACAGGGAGTCTCAATAGATGATGCCGGGCGCTTTGCGGCAGCGATGTGTTCGCTTAAGCTCGCCCAAAAGGGGCCATTCAATGGCACTGAAAAAGATGTGTCAGCACTTATTTCCTGCGGATCATAGCATAGACGATCACTGAGAAATATGCGATCGCCGGAACTATAAAAGCAGTCGAGATATCTATTCTGTCGGCAATCATTCCCATCAATAGAGTGCCGACAGCTCCTCCAATCGGGGTCATCATAAGGAAGGAGGAGGCAATCTTTACATTCCCTTTCACTCCCGAAATAGTCAGAGCAAATATCGTGGGAAACATTATGGCCTCGAATGCATAACACGCGAAAAGGCCGACTGCCGATATCCACCCTAAATTGAGGGAAACAAGTAAGGCTCCTGATGCAGCCCCGATTCCGCATGCCAGTAGCACTTTCACCGCTGCCACGCGGCTCATAACCCAGCTTCCTGCAATCCTTGCCAACATGAAAAGGCCCAAAGCTCCGAAAGATAGGAGTGCAGTGGCTGCTGATTTATCCATCCATCCGGCAGAAAGCACATAATTTATAAAGAGAGAATTTATAGATATCTCCGCAATTTCATAACAGAATAGAGTGAGAATGCCGATTCTGAACAATCCTGACTTCCACAGGGACTTAATGGTCGTGCCGAGGCTTTCCTCTTGAGAATCAGTCTCCACACGTTTAATCTCAGGGAGCGAGACCCTTGAGAACACCGCTGCCGCCACCGCCACTGCTATCCCCATGATGGAATATGGAAGCGCCACAGAAGAATCCTTCCCTGAAAAAAGGAACCCTCCCATCACGACAGGCCCAAGGATGCACCCAAGACCATTAAGCGACTGCGCAAGATTGAGGCGCGACGAAGATGTGGCAGGATCCCCCAGTTCGGCGGCGTATGGATTAGCCGCCGTTTCCAGAATCGCCAGTCCACACCCAATTATAAAGAGAGCGGCAAGAAACACACCAAACGACATAAGTCTTTCCCCCGGAATGAACATGAAGGCCCCAACCGCAAATAGACATAATCCTAAGACCACGCCTCTGCGATAACCTCCGCGCGTTATAATAATTCCTGCCGGGAGTGCCATAAGGAAGTATCCCAGATAGGTCGTAGCCTGTATCATGGCCGACTGCGTGATGCTAATCGAAAGCATATCCTGAAAATGCTTGTTAAGTACATCGAGCACCGCCCTGGCAAATCCCCAGATGAAAAAAAGGGATGTAATGAGAATGAAGGGCACTATATATTTCTTCGGAACGAGATTCATAATCAATGGGAGTTGTTAAAACGTCACAAAGTTAATCAAGAATTGTAATATATGGAAAAAATTTTGTGTCATTGGGGAAATTTTTCTATATTTGCAGAGATATAGAAAAAACACCAAATTTATTATAAAGCAAATCATGGTAGATTACAAAAGCTTAGGCCTTGTGAACACAAAAGAGATGTTCGAAAAGGCAGTTCATGGCGGCTACGCTATCCCCGCATTCAACTTCAACAACATGGAGCAGCTTCAGGCTATCATCAAGGCAGCGGCCGACACTAAGTCTCCCGTTATCCTTCAGGTATCCAAGGGTGCTCGTAATTATGCAAACCCCATCCTTCTCCGTTACATGGCACAGGGTGCTGTAGAATATGCCAAGTCTCTTGGTTGGGAGCATCCCCAGATTGTACTTCACCTCGATCACGGTGATAGCTTCGAGCTTTGCAAAGACTGTGTTGACAACGGTTTCTCATCTGTAATGATCGATGGTAGCCATCTTCCTTACGAAGAGAATGTCGAGCTTACAAAGAAGGTATGTGAATATGCCCACAAATATGGCGTTACAGTAGAGGGTGAGCTTGGTGTTCTCGCAGGTGTTGAGGATGAGGTAAGCTCTGACCATCACACCTACACTGACCCTGAGGAGGTGGTTGATTTCGTTACCCGCACAGGTGTTGATTCACTCGCTATCTCTATCGGTACATCTCACGGTGCTTACAAGTTCACTCCCGAACAGTGCACAGTTGATCCCAAGACCGGCCGTCTTGTTCCCCCTCCTTTGGCATTCGACGTGCTTGAGGGTGTAGAGGCTAAGATCCCCGGCTTCCCTATCGTTCTTCACGGTTCTTCTTCAGTTCCCCAGGAATATGTTGATATCATCAACTCCAACGGTGGCAAGCTCCCCAACGCTATCGGTATCCCCGAGGAGGAACTTCGCAAGGCAGCCAAGATGGATGTTTGCAAGATCAATATCGACTCCGACAGCCGTCTCGCTATGACAGCTGCAGTGCGTAAGGTCTTCAATGAGAAGCCCGCTGAGTTCGATCCCCGTAAATACCTCGGCCCGGCACGCGATGAGATGGAGAAACTCTACAAGCATAAGATTCTTAACGTGCTTGGTTCTGACGGCAAGGCAGAATAATTGAAGGATATAAAAATCCATTATAAGGCGGTCGTTTCCTGATGGAAACGGCCGCTTTTTATTCTATTAAAGCAAAATTTCTTAAAAAATGATGGTAAGGCTCCATATTGTCGGGAATTTTTGTTAATTTTGTACATTGGGGATAGAATAACGCAAGATGTTGCCGAGACGACCTCTCTGCGATTGAAAGAACTCCCTGTGGGAGGGGAGAAGCGTTTTTAAGGAAAGCAAGATAGAAATGAAGATATTATCATCGCAAGCTATACGAGACCTTGACTTGGCCACGTGTCAGGTGCAAGGTATAAGCACAATAGATTTGATGGAGCGGGCCGCCTCGGCAGTGGCCGTCGAGATGATGAGCCGCTTCCTTCCGAGCCGCCGCATAGTGGTCATGGCCGGCCCCGGCAACAACGGTGGCGATGCACTGGCAGTGGCCCGAATCCTTTTTGAACAGGGTTATCAGAATGTGGAGGTCTATCTCTTTAACGTGGGAGGAAAACTAAGCCATGACTGCAATGAGGAGCGAAAGAAACTCCTTGCCATCGACGGATTGAAATTTATCGAAGTGACGAAGGAATTTAATCCGCCTGCATTAGGGGAGAGCGATGTGGTGCTCGATGGGCTCTTCGGATCCGGACTTAAAGGCCCCATGATGGGAGGCTTCGTTATGGTGGCCCGATATATCAATGATTCCGGTGCATACGTTGTATCAATCGATATACCATCTGGTCTCTACGGAGAATGGAACGACTGGAGTTCGCAGGCAAATCGTCGCGACATGATACATGCGGATCTTACACTCGCCTTCCAGATTCCCCGACTATCCTTCTTCTTTGAAGAGAACTATGAGATACTCGGCGAATGGAAGCTCCTTGATATCGATCTCGATGAAACCACGATAAAGACACTCAAGACAGATTTCTTTTGGGTTGACAACCGCAACATACGCGCTATGCTAAAGATGCGTCACCCCTTCACCGCCAAGCGCGATTATGGTTCCGCAATCTTTTTTGCCGGCAGCACCGGTCTTGTGGGGGCATCCGTCTTATCTTCGCGTGCCGCTCTTAGAAGTGGTGTCGGTCTTGCAACGGTCCATGGACCTCGCGGAGCTCTTAATATTGTGCAGACAGCAGCTCCGGAAGTTATGTTCGAACCCGACCGCAACGAGCATTTCATCACAGATATGACCCTTCACCATGGGCATCAGGCAGTGATTGTCGGTCCCGGATTGGGTGCACATGAACAGACTGTCTCCGCCCTTGAAGGCTTGCTGAAGAATGTTCCCAATTCGATTCTTCTTGACGCCGATGCCCTTAACTGCATAGCCAAGCGTCCGGCGCTGCTGACAATGCTTCCACCATCACGCACTGTCATCACCCCACATGCAGGTGAATTCGACCGATTATTCGGGGAGCATAACTCTACGGAAGACCGTCTGAAGACAGCCATAGAGATGGCTCGCAGATATAAGATAGTGATTGTTCTAAAAGGTCATTATACTATGGTGGTCCGTCCTTCCACGGGGCGTGTTACCATTAATTCCACCGGTAACCCAGGAATGGCAACCGCCGGTTCCGGCGATGTGTTGTCAGGAATCATCGGAGCATTCCTCGCGCAAGGATATGAACCGGAGATTGCCGCTATGGTGGGGGTCTATGTGCATGGTCTGGCCGGTGACCTGGCTGCAGAAGAATTGGGAGAATTTGGAATAATGGCCACTGATATCTCCGACCGTGTCGGAAGAGCCATTCACATGGTGATGCACGGGTAAACGGCTAATTATAATAGGAGAAATAGATAAGAGAATATGAAGAAACTTATTATAGCCGTGGCGTCATTGCTATTTTTTTCGGCCACAGGCTGGAGTCAGCAGACTAAATTACTTACGGCAGAGAAACATAATGAATACGGGTTGGTCTATACTCTTCCCAACACTATGTTGGAGATAGAGGTTACGGCCGAACATACAGTGAAGAAGGCAGGGAAATATTACCAATATGCCAAGAAATATATCGGAACTGACAATGTGGTGAAAGTAGATTCAGAATCTTGGAATGTCACCGATGTCAAGATGCGCACATACGGTGTTCCCGACGAGGAGGAACAGTATCTCATGCAGCTCAAACCCGGTGCGTTGACTTATATTTGTGTCGATAACAGTGGAATGCTTCTTGCCATCAATAAGGAAGTGGAGCTTCCGGGCAATAATATGCTAACGCGCTCCGCCGAAGGTTTTTCAGATAATTCAAAAAAAGCTTCATCTGATAAAATAGATATGCAGGAATATCTGAAATATGTGGATGAAGACTTCCTTGCATCCCAATCTTCCGCCAAACAGGCCCAGATGCTTGCCGAAAGTCTGATGGAGATAAGGGATTCCAAAATTTCGCTTACCAGAGGCACCGCAGAGACTATGCCCACAGACGGGCGGCAGCTCGAACTAATGCTTGCGTCACTTGAACATCAGGAACAGAGCATTACAGCTGCATTCCGTGGTAGTGTGGAAAGCGAGACAGTGACACGCACCTATACATTCAAACCGGAGGAGGATGGTCGCACCGTACTATTCAGAATGAGTGACTTTGCCGGATTTGTAGGGCCGGATGACCTCTCCGGTGATCCCGTCTATATATCCGTAGCCATCGGCAATGAACCGGAACTTCCGGTCGATGTGAAGGGAGAATCCAAGAAGCTCCCCAAGGATGCAGTGATGTATGTAATTCCAGGAAGTGCAAAGATATCACTTTCTCTCTCAGGAGAGAAACTATATGAAAAAGATTTCGATTTCGCACAGTTCGGGATACGTTTCGGTCTGGCCCCGACTCTTTTCACAGATAAGAAAGCACCGTCGTATGCAGTGTTCGATCCGGCCACAGGAGCGGTAAAGGAGATAGGGGAGAATGAACGCTAATCCCATCACCCTTTTCGCCTACCAGCAGATTCTCGGCGATACAATACGAATGAATCCATCTCTTCAGGATGTCTGGATTACTGCAGAGTTGAGCGACGTGCGTTCTGCAGGAGGCCATTGCTATATGGAACTCATAGAGAAGGATGAAGCCAACGGCCAAGTCAGGGCTAAGATGCGAGCCATGATATGGAGCAACACCTACCGCTTGCTTCAAGCTAAGTTTCTTGACGGCACGGGGAGCGTGATACGCTCCGGTTTGAAAGTGATGGTCTGCGGATCCGCCACTCATCATAATGTTTTTGGCCTATCCTTCAGTATTTCGGATATTGATCCGACTTATACTCTTGGGGATCTTGAACGCCAGCGTCGGGAGATACTTGAGAGTCTTCGTAAGGAAGGGGTATTGGAGCAGAACCGCTCCCTCCCTTTTCCACTTCTGCCACAGCGGATAGCCGTGGTATCTGCTGAAGGGGCAGCGGGTTTTGGCGACTTCATGGATCACCTTCATAATTCGCCTGAGGGATTCAAATTCTATCCTCTTCTTGTGCCCGCAGTCATGCAAGGTGAGCGTACGGCTGCCAGTGTAACTGCAGCTCTCGATTTCATAGAATCCACTATTGATTTCTGGGATTGTGCCGTAATAATACGCGGAGGAGGTTCCACCACTGATATGCATGGATTCGATAATCTTGAACTTGCACGGCGTGTTGCTACATTTCCTCTCCCGGTCATTGTCGGGATAGGACATGAGCGCGACCGCAATGTGCTGGATGAGATAGCTTGCCGTCGTTGTAAGACTCCGACTGCCGTTGCCGATTTCCTGGTGGAATGCTGTCGAAATGCATGGAGGGAGACTGAAGATGCAGTAAGGGAGATAGCCGGATATGTATCTGATCGTATGCAGGGTGAGAAACTTCGGCTCTCAAATATAGAGAATCTTCTACCGGCCAAGGTGAACACAGCTGTAATGAAGCAGGAGAATGCATTGGGGGAGATAAGGCGTAGGGTGGAAAGGGCCGTAGAAAGAAAATTATCCACATCCACCGCGACTGTGGAGATGATCCGTATGCGTCTCACTGAGATTCTGAAAGGGATTGTGGAGCGCCCACGCATGAAATTGGAGCGGTTGGAGGATATGCTAAGGTTACTGAGTCCGGAGAACACCCTTCGTCGAGGATACAGCATAACGCGAAAAAATGGCAAAGCAGTCTATGATTCATCCTTATTAAAGAGTGGCGACAGGGTGGTGACTCAGTTCTATAAAGGGGAACGGGAATCGGTAATTGAATAAGTAGCTACTTAAAAATATATAACGCCATGGATACAAAAGAACTCACATACTCCTCCGCGCTCGCGGAACTTGAAAAAATCATCAGGACAATGGAATCGGAAAACTGTGATATTGACCGGTTGGCCGAATATACTTCCCGTGCCACTGTCCTGTTGAAATTCTGTAAGGAATCGCTTTTCAAGACCAACAATGAAGTAGAGCAATGTCTTGAAGAGCTCCGTAAACTTGTCTGAATCCTATTCGCGGTAGTAAACGCGCTTTACTCTTGGAGATACCGAAGTAAGCACCTCGTAAGGAATGGTGTCAAGTGCGTCGGCGAGGCGCTGTAGAGATGCATTGCGTCCGAAAATCTCAACTGAATCGCCGACCATGCAGTCGATGCCCGTTACATCGATCATGCAGGCATCCATACAGATGTTCCCGATAGTAGGTGCCCATTTCCCGTTTACCAGCACAGACACATTCCCTCTTCCAAAATGACGGTTCATTCCATCGGCATATCCGATTGGGATAGTGGCGATGCGCGAACGACGCTTTATCTTTCCATATCTCCCGTATCCAATCGTTTCGCCCGGCTCGTAGTCGCGGATGTTGATTATCATCGTGCGTAGTGTGGATACGACTGCCAGCGGACGTTCCATATCCGGAGGAAGTGTATTGGCTCCATAAAGACCTATTCCGAGACGAGCCATGTCGTAATGATGTTGGGGATATCGAAGAATACCGGCCGAATTAAGAATATGGCGTAATATTCTTTGGGGGTAATTCGCAATCATATAGTCGGTGTATTTCCTGAATCTTGAAAGTTGCAATTCCGTATAGTCGTTCATATCGGGGCAGTCGGCTGTGGCAAGATGCGAGAACACCGAGCGAGGAGTAACTTCATCGCTGGCATTGAGAATCTCCATAAGGCGCGGGAGTTCCTCTTCAATGAAGCCCATACGGTGCATACCGGTATCAAGCTTTATATGCACCGGATAATCTTTTATTCCATTCTTTCGAGCCTCCACTATAACATCCTCAAGCATTCCGAAGGAATATATTTCCGGTTCCAGACGGTTGGCGAACATGGATTTATAATTCACCACTTTTGGATTCATCACCATGATAGGCATAGTGATTCCACGACGACGCAACTCTATGCCTTCGTCGAGCACAGCTACGGCGAGATAAGCGGCTCCGCAATCCTGAAGTGTTTTGGCTATCTCGTAACTTCCGGCTCCGTATCCGGAGGCTTTCACCATGCACACAATTCCCACTCCTTTCGGCAGAGCCTCCCGGAAATAATTATAATTGGATATGATAGAATCAAGGTTCACCTCCAACACTGTCTCATGTTTGCGTGTCTCCAGCATCTCCGCCACTGAATCAAGCGGAAATTCAGGTGAACCCTTCACGAGCACCACTTCATCGGCAAAATCTGAGGGAGAAAGGATTGAAGTAAGGTCGGAGGCATTCTCGAAGAAGAGGGTGGAGGAGGGGAAAGTTTCTGAATGTTGTTTAAGAGCCGGCCCAACGCAGATGAATCGGTCCACGTCGGCTCGGTCGATAAGCCAGGCAATCTCCTTGTAAAGACGGTCGGGTGAGAGGTCTTCATGATGAAGATCACTTAGCACGAGCGTTATGCTTTGTCCCGGAGTCTTTCTGCGTCGGATAAAATCAAGGGCAGGACGTAGAGAGGAGAAATCGGATGTGTATTGATCAAGAACCACTGAGCATCCGTTCACACCCTCCGTCACATTCAATCTGGTTCCGATTTTATGAAGATTTGAAAACCTTTGGGCAATGGTGTCCTCATCTATTCCTGAAAGGAGCATGAATGCCAACGCATGGATTCCATTCTCCAGATCGGACTGTGTGGAAAACGGTGCTTTGAATTTGCCGCTTTTATCATGATACCTGTATTCCACTTCCATTTCATCTTTCCCTATCGGAATAGCATTGATGTTCAGATCTGCGTTTTTCCCTTCCGAACTCCATGAAAGCAGTCTGTTAACATCGATGCGCCCCTTTTCCACCTCTTCAGCCACAGCTTCGGCCACTATTGGGGAATCTGCACAGAAAATGACTTTCTTTGTGTCGGGGCCTTCAGCCAGTATGAGCTTTTCAAGAGCTTTATCTCTAATGGAGGCGAATCCATCGGCATGGGCTTCCCCGACATTGGTGATGATTACGGTATCTGGCCGGATACATTCAGCCAAGGCCGCCATTTCTCCGGCTTGGGATATTCCGGCCTCAATTATAGCCAAAGATGTGGAAGGTTTTATTTCCCACATAGATAGCGGCACCCCAATCCGGGAATTATAGCTGCGCGGAGAACGAGCGATGTCCGAAAGTGGTTCCATAAGTTGGAATATCCACTCCTTGAGAGTGGTTTTCCCCCGACTTCCGGTTATGGCAAGTATCTCACCCTCATATTCCGACGAGCGCGTAGCAATTATTTGAAGTGTCTTAACAGTGTCATCGACAACAATCCAATTGATTCCGTCCCTATCTTTATAATCTTCAGGAATCCGGTTGACTACAAAATTTTTAACACCTTTTTCTATCAGTTCCGGGATATAACGATGACCGTCGTTGCCGGCGGTGGGGATTGCAAAGAAGAGGGTGTCGTAAGGGCTTTCAAGAGATCGCGAATCGGTAAGAAGATGGCGAATCTCTACTTCAAAAGGCACATAAACGGAGAGACGTGAGGCTATTTCTGAAATTTGCATCTCTTTTATGCTTCAGTATATGTTTGTGGAAGGGTTCTGATCCAGGCGAATGATTCGGTAATGGGTATGTCACGGTTGACGGATGTGGCAACAACTGAAATGATTCCATGCGAAAGACACCATTGATCGGTCATCTCGTTATCAGGCTCATCATTAATGAATTCTCCTGACAGAAGATAGAACTTTCGGCCCGATGGGTCGATATACTCGCGGTACTCATCATTCCAATGCCCACGGCATGGAGTGCAGATACGCATCTCCTTTGGAGGCTCAGGAGTATTGGGGATGTTAACGTTTAGGCATATACCCTCCGGGAGACCGAAGCGAAGCACACCCGCTACTATAGTCTCCACCGCACTACGACAACCGGAAAAATCTGCATCCGGCGAATGGTCGGTGAGTGAGAATCCGATGGAAGGAATGCCGAAAGCGCAACCCTCGCAGGCAGCTCCCATTGTTCCGGAATAGAGTTCATTTACAGAAGCATTTGAACCATGATTGATACCGCTAACCACGAGGTCGGGCCGACGGTCGAGGATATGATGCATGGCAAGTTTTACGCAGTCGACAGGAGTGCCCGACACCATATACATCTTAGCTCCTTCGAAATCGGGGAGTGTAGTGATTCGCAGAGGATCGCTCACGGTTATAGCCATTGACTGGCCTGAGCGTGGCGCGTCGGGACATACGGCCACAACATCGCCATATTTGTTGAGCCAGGAGATCAGTTCCTTCACTCCTTTGGCATGTATGCTGTCGTCGTTTGCGACAAGTATCAGCGGACGTTGCTTCATATATTTATTATTTTTTTGCGTTTCACATAATGCTGCCATACTGCGCTAATCCCTCCTCCCGGCAGCGAATGGAGCAGGTTCTTCTCAGGATGTTCCGTATATTCAAGCCGCATCTTCTTGAAATCATTATGCGCTTTTATAACAGCCTTTGCATTCTCGAAATCACCTTTCAAAATGAACATCCCGAAAGCAAGAGTATCTGCCAGACGGCGTGTGAATAATACTCTCTTTCCCTCTTTTTCGGGCAGGTTCTTATGAAGGAGAAGAAGATTATTTCGGAAATTAAGATATGTTTTTTGGGGATTCCCTTGATTGAGGGAAGCTCCTCCGACGTGATATACGTGAGAGGATGTAACCACATAATTCTTTTTCCCATCGAGTAGCATCCGGAAGCATAAATCAATCTCCTCCATGTGGGCAAAGAAGCGAGGATCAAGCCCCCCTAATTTCAGATATATGCTGCGATTAACAGTCATGCAAGCACCGGAAGCCCATGTTATCTCAGGATTGGAATTGTCATATTGCCCCCGGTCCTCCTCCACAGCCTCAAAAAGGCGTCCACGACAGAAGGGATAGCCAAGGCGATCCAGAAATCCTCCGCACGCTCCGGCATATTCAAATCGGGAGCGGTCATTGTAGGACAATATTTTGGGTTGGACTGCTCCTGCGTTGGGATGACTCTCCATGAAGTCAAGAATCGGAAGCCACCATCCGGGGGTAACTTCTACATCCGAGTTCAGGAGGGTGATATATGGATATTCTGCTGCTTGGATAGCACGGTTGTATCCTTCGGCAAAACCATAGTTCTCTTTAAATTCTATCACTCTCACTTCCGGATGGTTGGTGTGAATCCATTCCACTGAATTGTCGGTCGAACCATTATCGGCCACAATAAGCTCCACCTCATCTCCTGTGGTATATGAGGAGGCGATCGGCAGGAATTCTTTCAGTAGTTTCAGACCATTCCAGTTAAGGATTATGACTCCTAATTTCTTCATAAGCATTAAGGATTCGGAAGAAGTTCTCCAATGAATGAATCTGGTTCGGTGTCGTCGATTGCAATGAGTCGCACGGATGATATGGTGTTTACGAGGGCTTCATCCAATGGCGCGACAACACGTAGATAATTGGGAGTGAATCCATGCATCCGGTCATTCCCGGGAGCAGGTTGTTCCCATAACACTTGATACTCCCTTCCCATACGTTCATGCATGAAGTCGGAGAGTTTTAGGTCGGAAAGTTCGGTAAGCATCCCTACGCGGCGATGTTTCTCCTCTTGGCTCACGATGTGTCCGATCTGAAGGGCACTTGTGCCCGGACGCTCGGAATAGGGAAAGACATGAAGCTTGTCTACAGGTAGTGATTTGACAAAGGTGTAGGAGTTGTTCCATTCCTCGTCGTTTTCCCCGCGAGCACCTGCTATTATATCGATACCGATGAATGCATCGGGGATGGCTTGCCGGATTTTATGGATACGGCTCTCAAAAAGGGTGGTGTCATAGCGGCGGTTCATGAGCTTGAGCACAATGTCGGAGCCTGCCTGCAACGGTATATGGAAATGAGGCATGAAGGCTCTTGAATCATTGGCAATCCAATCGATGATTTCTTCAGTGATGAGATTTGGTTCGATTGAGGATATTCGATACCTTTCAATCCCTTCAACAGCATCGAGGCTTTTGAGGAGGTCGAAGAAATTCTCGCCTGTATCGCGCCCGAAGTCACCGATATTTACACCTGTAATAACAATCTCTTTTCCCCCCTCGGCAGCCACCGTACGTGCTGCTTCTGTGAGCGATTCGATTGAGCCTGAACGTGATCGTCCGCGTGCGAAAGGTATAGTGCAGTATGTGCAGAAATAATCGCAGCCATCCTGCACCTTTAGAAAGTAACGGGTTCGGTCGCCACGCTCGCAGGAATGTCTGAATTCTGTTATATCTCGGAAGGGGGTGACCTCCATTTTTCGTTGCTTATCGGCAAGCCAAGTCTCTATGAATTCTGCGGCCCGAAGTTTCTCATTGGAGCCAAGCACTATGTCGACTCCCGGAATCTCCATTATTTCCTGTGGTTTTAGCTGAGCGTAGCAGCCGGTCACTACGATAGCAGCCTCAGGCCATCGCGAGGCCAGCCGTCGAATTAACTGCCGCCCTTTCTTATCGGCAGTCTCAGTCACGGAGCAGGTGTTGATGACCACTATATCAGGGCGGTCACCCTTGGCTGTGCGCATAATCCCGCGCTCGGAGAGGATTTTACCGATGGCGGAGGTCTCGGAGAAGTTAAGTTTACACCCTAAGGTGTGGTATTCGGCTTTTAATATTTGGTCTTTTTCTGTCATTGCATTGCAAATTTACGAATTTTTGACAGGAAAATCGCTGAAAAAGTCCTCAAAAAAGTGGAAAGAAAATAAAAAAACGTTCAAGCTATTGACAAAGGGGGCTGTAATGTATTATCTTTGCATGCGGAAAAACAGGGTTCGTGAAGCCCCACTGATATATGAAAGAAAATAAAGAGGTAAAAATCTCCTACGTAGCGGCTCATTTCACTACGATTATCAGCGTCACTCTGGTGCTGATTCTTGTGGGCATCATCACTATGGTCTGGATTGGTGCGGATAAGGAGACACGCCGTATGCGCGAGCGCATCGAGCTGAGCGTAATTATGCAGGATTCCATTAGTAATGAACAGGCGCGTCAGCTTGAGGATGCTATTAAATCCAAACCTTTCGCCCTTCAGACGGCATTCATCAGTAAGGAGGATGCAATGGCTCAATGGAAGAAGGACACCGGTGAGGATCTTGAACAACTTTTCGGAGTGAATCCGCTCAGCCCCGAAATCAGTTTCACGGTAAAGGCCGATTACGCCTCGGCATCGCAGATTGCAAAAATACGAGGTGAGCTTGCACAGATGCCCGGAGTGGCTGATGTGTCAGTGCCGGAGACTGATACCGTAGAGGCCATCAATCGTAGTGTCTCCAGGCTCACTGCTCTTTTAGGAGTGATTGCAATAGTGATGCTCGTCATATCTTTTGTGCTGATCAATAATACCGTGCATCTTACCATCTACTCCCGCCGATTCACAATACATACCATGCAGCTTGTGGGGGCCACCAATGGTTACATTCGCCGACCGGTAGTGCTCAACAATATGTTGTGCGGACTTGTGGCAGGGTTACTCGCCTCTTCCCTTATAGCATTGGCTCTTGCTTTCGCTCCCCAGGCCGGTTTTACTCAGATCAATAACACAATCGGTTGGCTTGAGTTTGGTATGGTGGCCGGTGGCATCACATTAGTAGGTATGTTAATCTGTTCGTTGGCCGCCTGGATGTCGACAGCAAAGTATCTCGGAAAGGATTACGACGAACTGTTCAGTTGATGGATTTGTCGTCTCAAGACAATTACTTAAAAAACACTTTCTCCTTTAAATATTGAATAATGGCAACAGTAAAGAAACAAAGCGCATTGGAGTCGGCACGCACGGCTCTTGAAAATGCCAGAAAGGAAAACCGTTCGACAGCATCCAAGGCTGCCATGAATACCGACGATGAACAGCGTCCGTTTACTAAGATTAATTTCTATATGATGGCCGGATGCGTGGCTATGATTGTAATCGGTTTCTTGCTCATGAGTGGCGGAGGAAGCGATAATCCCACAGCTTTCAATCCTGATATTTTCAGCACACGACGTATTGTTGTCGGGCCGGCCATTGCTTTCCTTGGATTCCTTCTGATGGCTTTTGCTATAATTTATACTCCGAAGAGTAAGAAAGAGGAAAAGCATGACGCAGAGGCATGACTCCGATGGAAAAGGGAATATAATTTTACAGGTTTTTATATAATTAGGTAAAACGGAATTAATCCGGTCGGAGCTTTTCTTCCAATGCCGGACTTATTCCAAATGATTGATGAATATGGAATGGATCGACGCCCTTATCCTCGGCATTATTCAGGGTCTTACGGAGTATCTTCCGGTAAGCTCAAGCGGTCATCTTGAGATTTTTCGCCAGATTTTAGGTGTGGACCTATCGGGCGACAATGCAATTCAGTTTGATGTGATGCTTCATGCCGCGACAGTTTGCTCCACGCTTGTGATTCTATGGCCGCTTTTCAAGCGTCTTTGCGTAAGTTTCTTCACTTTCAAAAGAGATGCCGATTTCTATTATGTTTGCAAGATTCTCATTTCCTGCATTCCTATAGCGATTGTAGGATTCTGTTTCAAAGATTTGGTAGAGGGCTTTTTCGAAGGTAATCTCCGGATTGTGGGTATATGTCTTCTTGTCACAGCCTTCCTGCTGACTTTCGCTCATTTATCGGATTTACGAGCTGTGCGTCGGCTTCAGCTTTCTAATCCTGGAGATGGAGCACAGGTTGTCCCGGCTTCTGCAGGCCATGATATAACATGGGTGGATGCTTTTATAATAGGTTGTGCGCAGGCAGTGGCCGTTCTTCCCGGTCTTAGTCGTTCAGGCACTACGATTGCCACCGGTATCATCCTTGGCGACCGTCGAGATCAGATGGCTCAGTTCTCATTCCTAATGGTTATAATCCCTATTTTGGGAGAGGCTCTGCTTGGTGTCAAAGACATGATAAAGCCAGACGCGGGAGCAGCTTCCATTGAGGTTGGTGCCGTGCCGATGATTGTAGGCTTTCTGGCTGCTTTCTTGGTAGGATCTTGCGCTTGCAAATGGATGATAAACCTTGTGAAGAAGGGTAAACTTGTATGGTTCGCTATCTACTGTCTCTTCGCAGGTCTGTTGTGTATTTTCTGGTAAATTGGGATTATGGACTTAATTAGTGGAGAAATAATAGGTATCGACAAACCTCTTGGCTGGACCTCATTTGATGCAGTGAAGCGTCTGAGAGGAGCCATACAGCGTCGATTGAAATTAAGGAAATTCAAGGTTGGCCATGCAGGGACTCTTGATCCCCTTGCCACAGGTGTGTTGATAATATGCACCGGGCGTGCCACTCGTGAAATAGAACGTCTTCAGGCTGGAAGTAAGGAATACATCGCCGACCTCCGGCTTGGTGCGACTACTCCAAGTTTTGACCTTGAGACGGAAATCGATGCTACATATCCATGGGAGCATATTACCCTTGCTTCTGTGGAAGAAGTGTTACCGAAATTCCGAGGAAACGTGATGCAGGTACCACCTGTCTTTTCGGCGGTGAAAATCGACGGAAAGAGGGCATATAAATTTGCCAGAAAAGGGGAGGAGGTTGAGCTGAAGGCGAAACCGTTGGAGATATCGGAATTGGAAGTCTTGAGTTTTGAGGCTCCTGTGTTACGTCTGCGAATTGTCTGCAGCAAGGGCACATATATCCGTGCACTCGCACGAGACATCGGGCAGGCTCTTGGATCGGGGGCGCATCTTATCGGACTACGTCGCACTCGCGTCGGAGATGTCGAGATTAATAATTGTCTCTCCATCGACGATGCAATGAAAAAGATTGAAAACGATCCTCTGGAATTTCCTGAGGATTATAAGATACAAGATAAGTAATTGATACAGGAGGACACCCCTGTTAACCGAAAATGGTGTCCGGGCATAATATTTTCATAGATGAAATTATCTCAGTTCAAGTTTAAACTTCCCGAAGAGCTCATAGCTCAGTATCCTTCGGAAAACAGAGACGAATGCCGTCTTATGGTGGTCGATTCCCGCACAGGTGAAATATCCCATCATATCTTTAAAGATCTTATCAACTATTACGATGAGGGGGATGTTCTGGTCTTCAATGACACTAAGGTCTTTCCTGCACGCCTTTATGGAAATAAGGAGAAAACCGGTGCTTGCATTGAGGTCTTCCTGCTTCGAGAACTCAGCGTGGAGAATAAGTTTTGGGATGTACTGGTGGAGCCGGCGAGAAAGATTCGTATAGGAAACAAGCTCTATTTTGGTGATGATGAATCGATGGTGGCCGAGGTGATTGATAACACGACGTCGCGCGGACGCACACTGCGTTTCCTTTATGACGGGCCACACGATGAATTCAAGGATGCACTTTATGCTCTTGGTGAGACTCCACTCCCTGAATATATCACCCGTAAGGCCGAGGCTGAGGATGCGGAACGCTATCAATGCATCTATGCTGCTAAGGAGGGGGCTGTGATGGCTCCGGCCGCCGGTCTGCATTTCAGCCGCGAGCTTATGAAGCGCCTTGAGATTAAAGGCGTGGAACGCGGATTCCTCACTCTTCATTGCGGAAGAGGAAATTTTAAGGAGATAGATGTAGAGGATCTTACAAAACACCGCATGGACAGCGAAGAGATGTATGTCGATGAACAGTTGGTGGATATTGTTAATGAAGCAAAGGATAAGGGTAAGAGTGTTGGTGCTGTAGGCACGTCCGTACTGCGCGCCCTTGCCACTGCTGTCTGCATGAACGGTCATCTTATGACATTCGGCGGATGGACCAACAAGTTTATTTTCCCTCCATACGATTTTACTGTTTGCAATTCGCTGGTGACCAATTTCCATCTTCCACTCAGCACAATGCTGATGATGGTTGCAGCTTTCGGAGGCTATAACACGGTTATGAAAGCCTACGATGTTGCCGTTAAGGAGAAATATAAGTTCGGCGCGTATGGCGATGCTATGTTAATCCTGAAATAGAGGCTATCTCTGAATTTTTAGAACGGAGATTAGAAATTTATATCTTTATGAGGCAGTATTGGCGATTCGCCAATACTGCCTCAACGATTAAATACATGTCTCTTTTTTCGTGACGAATGAGATTATCGTGTCTTTTTTCAGCCTGTAAGCAGTCTCGGATGATTGGAGGGTATAAGGTTTGAATCTGTAATTAACAAAACGAAACAAAAATTAACACATTTTGATTGATTTGAAAAACAATGTTTTAAAACATAAAAATAGACAAAACCGACAGGGTCGTGAACAAAAAACTTGCGCATGGCGAAAAAGTGTTGTAATTTTGCAACCGCAAACGAG
>JAAVDD010000046.1 GCA_014801985.1 Bacteroides sp. | reverse complement strand
GTGATCCTTCCCAACTCTGTGAATCGCTTCAACAATGCCTGCTTCGCTTTGAGCGGCATCACAAGCATCACAATCCCGGCAAGCGTAAGCAAATATGAATATAATATCTTCGTAAGCTGCACAGCGCTCCGCGACATCTATGTAGGACGCGAGAATGCTGAATTCATCAACTGGTGTGTGCTTTCAGGCGTTAAGACAAATCTTGTTACGCTCCATGTGCCCAGCGAGCGTGCCGTAAGCAACTATCAGAAAGCAGAAAACTGGAACACTATCGCGAATATCATCGTTGACAAACCTGAGGTGAAGAATGAAGTTCTCTTCGCCGTGATGGAAGATTCCGAGGTGAAATTTGAGACATCTGCCCAGACAGGAAAGATGGAAAAAGGGAGCTCAGTATCCTTCAAGGCTTCACACATAGCCGACAACGACAACAACATGACCGTTTATGCCAACGCAACCCGTCTCACTCCGGATGCCGACGGCAACTATAACGTGAATCTCGCCGACAACACAATCATACATTTCGAACTGACAGCTCCCATGACCCCCGATCCCAACAAATCACAGTGGACTCTTACCGACAAGAACGGTTCGATCGGTATGGTAACGGATGCAGTCAATGTGATTCCCGGATCAGAATTCACAATCCGTCTGAATGCCCTCAATATCCCGAAAGGTTACGACCAGGCTTACTGGGGAGCGGTCCTCACTGACAAGAACGGCAATATCAAGGAGTTTATCTCTCCCGTGAATGTTTGGAGCGCAGGTCCCGGCGACAACCACAAGCTCAATGTTACCTGCAAGGTAAACGAATCAAATGTACGCGAAGGGAACCAGATCCGCATCGCCACCTCCTTCAACAAGAGGAACTGGAACCTTGTGAAAGGTGCGTCAGCAGAGATCGTAGATGCACTTCCCGCGCTCAACAACATGACTCCCGTCTATAACATCAATGTAGCCGAAGTGAAAGATGCGACAGTATCGGGTGTTACCTCAACAGCAGTTCGCGGTCGCGACATGACTCTCAAGATCACTCCCAACTCTCCGGCTTACCGTGTTGACCTCAAGGTGAACGGCGTGGAGGTTCTCAAGAATCAGGCAGTGGTAAACTACACCTTCGTAGCGATGGAGGATATGAACTTCGAAGCTGATGTTTACGATCCCAAGATTGGTGGAGCAGTGGTTTACAATGTTCAGCCCGGCGAACTTCCCGGCGCAGTGACATCAGAATCAGTGGCAGCAAATGTGGTGGTAGTAGGAGAGGTTTACAGCAAGGATCTTTCAAACGCATTCCGTCAGCCATTTGCAGCAAACACCATCAAGAAGCTCGACCTTTCAGGAGTGAAGATTGTGGCAAACGTGCTCACTCCGACCAGCGACGATGATAAGATTGACAACTTCATCCCGGCAAACCTTTTCTACAATCCTACAGCTATAGGATCAGTGATGCCGGTTGTAGAGGAGATCATCCTTCCCAATTCTGTGACTCGCATTGACAATGGAGCATTCAAAAATTGCTCAAATATCAAGGAGATCACATTGCCCACCTCTTTGTCAGCAGAAAAGATCGTGGTTGGCACCTATGCAAGCGGCTCCCCAAAATATGGATATAGCCTCGGATACGGAATGTTTGAGGGATGCACCTCACTCACCACCATCACTCTTCCCTGCGCTCCTTCAAAAGTGAATGGCAGAGATGTGGTAAGCTTCTTCAATCCTTATGGATCCTATGCAAATGGAGTGAATTCCGGACTGAATGTACACGACGGCTCAACAAAGATGTACGACCTCGGTTTCTGGAAAGATGGCAAACCCAATGCTTCCGGCATTACACTGATTGTTCCAGAAGAATATCTGAGTGTGTACAAAACTGCATACAGCGATATGAATAATGGAAATCCTTGGGTGGCATACGGTTACAACATCCTCTCGGAGAATCCTGTTTACGGAATCACTTTTGATCCGACTCGTGTAAAAGCTGACGGCGTAGAAGTCAACAAATTGGCATCCTTCCTCGGCGACGATGTAGCAGTAGAGAGCAAGACTGTGGATGTGAAGCTTGGTCTGATCAATCCTCAGGGTAAATACAAGGTCTATGACAACGGTAATGAGATTCAGCCCGCAGAAGACGGCACTATCGCAGTGACATTCTACAACCCCGCAAAGAAAGCTGACCTCGCAGGCAATCATCAGATAGATGTGGTTTACACACACGATGTGAACTTCAACTCCACCTCTTCTCACTTCGCGATCAGCGTTCCTGCTGAGGAGAACACAAGCGGAACTTTTGACGCTTCAAACGCTCTGAACCCCGTGCTCCGCGACGTTGCCGAGAACTCGGATGTTCGCTTCAAAGTTGATTTCACCACCGAGCACGCTAATGGCCTTGAGGCTCGCGTGATGATTGGAAACGAAGAGCTCACAGCAGACGAGGATGGTTTCTACAACGTGGCTATCGTAAACGCAGGTAAGAACATTGACATCTTCGCAGTTCCCACCGAGGGCGCTACTCTTAATGCAGAGGATCTTGCAGCCATCAAACCTGAAGAGGGACACGGCATCACTTCAATCTCTCTCGAAGGAGAAATGACATCCGACGACTTCGACCAGATGAAAGACTGCTTCCCCAACCTTGAGGAGCTTGACCTTTCAAACCTCACCGGCGATCTTCCCGAAAGCGCATTCGCTGGAATGGAAAACCTCACCACTGTGGTTCTTCCTGAAGTTTCCGAGATCAGCGCGAATATGTTCAACGGTTGCTCTAATCTCCAGAGCGTGGATATCCCCGCCACTGTAGGTTCGATTGCAGAAGGCGCATTCAAAGACTGTAGCTCTCTTGAGACTCTTATCCTGACAGGTGTATCTTCAATCGGTGACGGTGCATTCGACGGATGTGACAATATGACCACAATCACTCTCCTTTCCTCCTCAGCTGATCCTAAGAGCGATGCCCGCGGCAAGGCAAAGAGAAAAGCCGGCTCACTCAGCTCCAAGGCATTCAAGGGTCTGAACCCCAACTGTATCGTGGTGCTTGATGAAGGTGTTGGAGTTCCCTCCGCAGAGGCCAACTATCTCCACACAGCTCAGGTAACTTTGACAGAGACTGATGCCGAGGGTAATGAAATCGAGCGCGAAGGTCGTGCCTACAGCGTGAAGAGCGATATCAACTTCATCCAGGGTTATGCACTCGCAATCCCCCATACCTTCACAATCGAGGATGGAGCGGTAGTTTCCCTCGAAGCTGAAACTAAAGACTGGACTCCGATAGTGGTTCCTTTCGATGTTGAGACCATCACCGACGAAACGAACAATGAAATCGCAGTGACACTTGCTGAGGATGATGCAGAGTATGTAGAGAACAACACAATCTACACTCTCCTCCCCGAAGGTGAGAAACTCCAGAGCGTGGATAAGATTGCTGCCAACACCCCGGTATTCTTCTACACCTCCAACAGCGGTAAGACAATCTTCGCAACAGGCAAGGGCAGCGTAGCCGCCACTCCCGCAGAGATCCGCGTAGAGGGCAAGGACTTCACTCTCCATGCAAGCTACAAGTCTCAGGAACTTCCTGCAGCCGATACTTACCTCCTCGATGGCAACTGCTACTACTTCACTCCCGAAAACGTGGATACTGACGCAGAGGAGCCCACAGTGACTGTGAATCCCTTCGAGCTTTATGCCACTTCTCCTGTGAAGGTGACTGAGATTCTCACCGGTCTTCCCGGAGTGAAAGAGCCGCTTGAGACTGGCATCGAAAATATAGAGTTCGACGCCAACGGCCTCAAGATCGTTAAGGAAGGCAATGTGCTGGCAGTTTACTCTTACACCGACCGTACAGTGACAATCTACAGCGCCGACGGCCGTGCAATCAGCAAGGTTAACCTTAAGGAAGGTCGCAATGTGGTAGAACTCCCCGCAGCAGGAATCTACATCATCTCCGACAGCAAGGTGATCTTCTAAGCAACAAGACATTCAACCAATCAACCATTAATACGTCGAAGGGCAGGAGCTTTAAAAGGTTCCTGCCTTTTTTATGTTATAGACGTATATAAGAAGAAAGAGGCTGCTTCACAGTAGCCTCTTTCCCTCTAATGAAAAAATACGGATTGTAAAATTAATGAAAAATTATAATCTTATGACTTTTGAATTTCCATTGTTGTCAACCTCGATGAAGATTCCTTTCTCAGGTCTGCTGATCTCTATACCCTGGAGATTATAGAAACGCTTAGACGCTGGTTCTGCTGTAGAAACGGCTACATCAATTGAAGAGCTTCGGTCGAGGGTCTCGGTGTAGTGGAGAAGGTTTTTCCAGTCCACGCGATACTGAAGTCCCACCTTGTCGCCCGATAGTTCGTAATGATAATCCTTACCGCGTATCTCGCTTCCTGTCTCAGGATTGAACACCATCATAGCAGATATATCGCCATACTTTGGAGTTATCGTGAAATCATCACCGCTCACCTGTTTCACCTCCACAAGATCCGACAGAGGATGTATCTCAGCTTGAGAAGCGAGGGATTCAGGGGTGTTCTCCTCCGATCCGGTGGCTAAATAGTCTTTTATATCATTCATCATATCGGAAGGACAATATATCTCTTTGAGATACTTGTTGCGTAGGATTTTGCTTTGGTCGCAGAAAGTCATGAAATCCGGAGTGAGTATGAACACTCGTTCCATCGACAATCCTTGGAAAGAATTCTGGGCCAAAGAAGTTAATCCTTCAGGAAGTACTACCTCCTTGAGAGAGGTACAGAACGCAAAGGCCATGGATCCGATGTTGGTTAAGTTGGGGCCGAGGAGCACATACTTCAGATTTTCATCCTTACAGAAGGCGATATTATCCAGATATTTCAGTTTCTCTCCCCCTGTGAAAGTCTCAAGATTCTTACACTCATGGAATGCGGCGGCATAGATATATTCAGCATTTGTGAAATCCGCCGACTTTATGCCCGACATATAGAAAGCCCATTCATTCACGGTGTAGACTCCCGGCAGTGAAATCTTCTCTAAAGCGGAGGTATGGTAGAAAGCATATTCTCCGACAGCCTCTATCGATCCCGATTGTGCTTCAGTGAAGGAGGTGAGCTTGGTACATCCCGAAAATGCATACGCACCTATATATTCGATTCCGGATCCAACCTTCATCGAAGTGATATCACAGCCTCGGAAACCATAGGAGGAGATTCTGACAGGCACTGCTGTGTCATAGGTGGGAAGAGTATAAAGATATGGAATCTCGATATCTCCGGAGGGTTTATTGTCGGGATTGGCATAGATCTCCACGTGGCAGGTGGTTCCGTTCACTTTCACCACATATCCCTTTATTGTCGGGGTGAGGTCGATTTCATCACCGACGCTGATGGCGGAGGATGAGAAGATGCCCCCTGAAAGCAGGAGGGCGAAAAGCATTGTTTTCTTCATAATGGGAATTATTATTTATTTATTTAGAAAGTTTCGGTATTGAAATTCGTCGGAATATTCAAAATTCCGGATAGGAAATCTATTTAGTCAGCTCTGCAAAGTTAGGGTTTTGGATTCGGATAGTCAAGAGTGGTAGATTTGTAACTATGGTATGTAGACCATTTGTAGCTTTAATTGGATAGGTAGACCTTTCGTATTGTAGACTATCTCCTCCTGTAAAGGGGAAGAGATATAAAAAAAGACAGCCCGCCGCTAAGCGACGAGCCATCTCAAAAAAAGAATTATGGATGTTTTAGTTTGGTTATGGGGTTATTGGGTTATGCTTTCCTTCGCGAGGATCGTGATGCACACGAAGCAAGCATAATCCCGATTTAGATAATAACCTTCTTCCCGGCCACAATATATACCCCCTTGGGAAGTTCGATGGAAGTGTATCCGGCCTGAACTGTGGCGTTGGTAATGGTGCCGTCTACTCGCACAATCACTACGGTCATCGCCTCCGGAGTCTCAATCACGAGCGAACCGTTTCTGACACCCACCTTGACATCGGAATAATCCACAGTCTCGATCACATTGGTTGCTCCGTAATATTCTCCGGTGAAACCTGAAGCAGTGTAGATACCGTTGTTGTATAGGTCAAGGTCGGCAGTCTGTGTCCCATTGTTGTTATTGTTGAAGATTATTTTCAGTTTGGGATTGGAATCAGTCACAGAGAATGTGTACTTGTGATAACCGGATGCGGAATCCACAGTAATCACTTTTCCTGGCCAATTTCCACCGGTATAGTTCTTATTGCCGTTGTTTACATCCCAGATCCAGGTTGCCACTTCAGGCCAGTTTGAAGAGCTGTTGTCGAAATACACAGTGTACTCGCCGGGCTCAACGGGATCCGGTTCTACGATGGGATCATCCGGAATCTCGCCCGCGCCCTCAATGGTCTTGACATAACCGTTGGAATTGTAATATCCACCGTTGACCCATTCAAGGTCTTTGGTCTGTGAACCTCCTGCGTTGAATATCACTCCTGCGCCTTCCGGAATCTTACCGTCGCCTGTGTAGGTCCACTTATAGATATTGTTGCCGAGATATGTCATTGCAGTTCCGCTCCATGCGCCTGCATAGTTTTTACCGTCGTTCCAAACATAGACCTTCACGCCGGTCCAGCCGTTGTCAGCTTCGAAGAATACAGCCTGCTCACCCTCCGCCATTGAAGGGGCAATCGGCTCATCAGGCTCGGTGATAGTGCCGCCACCGCCACCATTGCCGTTGGGCTTGACGGTCCATGTCTCATCGGGCATGGTTTCATTCGGCCATTCCACCCAATTTCCGGCCACGGAAGTAGAGGCATAGAGATATTTTCCATCCTCACCGATCTTTCCGGGAGCCTTAGTTTTATCGGTGTCAAGGACATAAACGCGGAGGTTACCCTTGCCGGAACATTTGGCAGTGAGTTTGCCGTCGGTCACATTCTGTACATCCCCGGTGATTGCATCTACATAGCGTCCGTTGAGCACTCCGGAGAATGTTGCATCCCCCGATATAGTCACCAGCACGTAGGAATCAACCTTGCTGTCTGTGTAACGGCGTTTGAACGCCATTTTACCCGAACAGCCATCCGTGCTGTACTGACCCTTGCGCAGGGCCGGAACTGCGGCACGAATCTTGTTAAGACGCTGGATATGGAGGGCGAGAGGGTAGGAGAGGGTGGAGGCGAGGTTGCCCGTCGCGCCGTTGTATTCAGCGAAATCCGTCACATTCACATCTCCTTCGATATAACCTCCGAAATATGCGCGGCCTGTCTCCTTGAGGGCAAGGATAGCACCCTTGTCGATATCCTTTCCTTTCTGAAACTCAACCTCCGAACCATAATAAAGACAGGGGATGCCACGGAAAGTGAACATCAAAGAGAGGTTTTCCGCCCATGTTCCCTGATCTCCCATGAAGCGGTAGTTGCTGTCGGGAGCATAGTCATGAGAATCAACATAGACCACATTGTAGGTGGCATCATTATAGAGGTCATCCTGAGTGTGCACCCCATAGGCACCGCTTGCACTGTTGAAGTTCCAGTGCATTGCAAAGTCGATAACGTTGAGGCCTGAATGCTGGGAATGGTCGGGGGTGTGATAATCGTTTCCGTTGAGCTTATGGTTGGAGCTCTTCTTCAGTATTGATGAGGAATGACCAAGGTCATCCTTACCCGACTGAATACATGAATCCCAGTTGGTATGACCGCTGACAGTCTCGTAATCCTGCGAACCCTCCGTCTGGGTAGGTACGGCCACTACGCTGTCCCATGATTCCGGATCATAGTCCCAGGCGTAATCCTTGCTTTCCTTCCAAGTATAATAGCAAGGTGAACAGTTGTAGTTTTCCCCACGATAGATCACCTCCATCGACCTGGCACAAACCTCGCCATACATGAAGAAAGGATTGTCGCCACGGTTTTTCTTCGCCTCTTCTGTTTCGGAAGCTGCGATAAACTGAGGAATGAAGTTCTTATTGAATGAAAGACGTGGAATATGTCCTGCCGTATCGATACGGAAGCCGTCGAGACCCATCTTGATCAGACGCGAATAACAGTCGACTATATACTGCGACACTCCGGGATGCTCCGTATTGAGGTCAACGCAGTCGCCCGCGATCTGTCCCCACCAGCGTGAGGGGTCGTCCCAGTCGAACCATGCCTTATGATGCCAGTAATTGTGTATGTCGTTATTCTTAAAGTCGGTATTCTTCATATTGTCCAGACGCGCTGCATACTGGGCTGCCGGCTGGAGTGATGTGTAGTTGTCGGGAAGCACACCGCCGTTGCTCTTTGTCAGAGGAATCATGGAAGACTCGATGTCACCGAGATCTTTTGAATAATCCTTTTTGAACATCGGAGCGAGCTTTGCCTCGCCGAAGTTACCGGTATGCTGGATCACTATGTCGAGGATAAGTTTCATGTCGCGCTTATGCACTTCATCGATCAATGTCTTGAAAGCTACGTCGGCATCTGCATCTGTGGCACTCTTCTTCACATAGCGGTGGTCGATCTTGCCGAAATCCATCGCATGATATCCGTGATAGTCGAGACCGGAGCCGTTTTCCACTACCGGAGTGATCCATACGGCAGTGAAACCGAGGGCCTTGATGTAGTCGAGTTTGTCGATGAGTCCCTGGAAATCGCCGCGCCATTCCGGGTCGTTGATGTTGTTCACTCCATCCCAGCAATACACGTTATTGTCGGGGTCGCCATCGTAGAAGCGGGTGGTCATCGCGAAATAGATCGTCTCATCGCGGAAGTCCGTGCGGTCGCCTACGAATGTGGCTGCCAGAGACGCCATCGCTGATGATGCAATGGTGGCTCCGCATAGCATTTTACGTAAATGATTCATTAGTTTAATAAGTATTAAAGTTAAGCCGGACGCTCGTTTTTCATGGACCTAAAACGTGCCGGATTTCCCGGTCTCTATGGCGTCCTATTATCTCATTAACGATGCAAAGTTAAAAACTAAACTGACAATATGCAATAGACATTGGACTATGCTTTATGAAAAGTGAAATAATATTTCAGAATAAATTATTGAAGTCATGCAATTTAGAAGTAATTATGTTTTTGGGGTATGTTTTTAAACATATAAAAATATATAAATTAATATCTCTAAAATAGGTAACTTTACGCAAATTTTGTTTTTCATAGCTTCGTTAATATAACGAGGCAGGCTTATCTAAATTTAACTTATATGCAACTTTACAGCAAATGGATTGCAGCGGCGATTCTTGGTAGCTGTGCGGCTATGCCTTTCGCGACATACGCACAGAGTGATTACCTTAACCAACGAACCGATTTCCGCGATGAAACAATCTACTTCGCGATGACCACCCGTTTCTACGACGGTGACCCAATGAATAATGTGCTTTCATGGGATGGTCAGGAAAACCAAATTAAGAATAACGACCCTGTATGGCGCGGCGACTTTGCAGGGCTTATCAAGAAACTTGATTATATCAAGGCTCTTGGTTTCACTGCAATCTGGATCACGCCTATTGTGCAGAATGCTTCCGGCTTTGACTATCATGGATATCATGCCATGGATTTCTCAACTGTCGATCTTCGCTACGAAAGTCGCAAAGAGTGGGGATGTGAGAAGGATGTTAAATTTCAAGATCTAATTGATGCGGCTCATGAAAAGGGTATAAAGATTATCCTTGATATCGTGCTTCAGCACACCGGTAATTTTGGAGAGAATAAGCTCTGTCATCTTTTCGACCGCGACCAGAATATCAAGAATCAGTCGCTCATAACGGCATGTATGATTCCTGATGAGGAGAAGCTTGGTGGACAATCTTATTGGGATCTTCCCAATGAGGGAGCCAAAACCCAATATGGTGAACGCTTCAAATATTTGAAGAACACCGATGGCCAGAACCACGATTCTAAGAATTATTGGCATCATGTAGGTCAGGGATGGGGATGGGACGACCGTACTCGCTGGTGGGGTCAGATTGCAGGCGACTGCGTTGACCTAAATACAGAGAATCCTGACGTAGTAGACTATCTGGTTGAATGCTATGGTAAATTCATCGAAATGGGTGTGGATGGTTTCCGTATCGACACCACCGGTCATATATCCCCTTTGACATTCAATGCAGGTTTTCTTCCAAAATTGATTGCGCTCGGCGAAGAACATAAGAATAAGCGTCTGGGTGGCGCACCTTTCTATATGTTCGGTGAGTGCTGTGCGCTTTATTCTCAGGTGATATATCATGGTGATCATGCACTGTCGAGTCATTATTATACATGGAAATCCGACCCGTCATTGGTGAATGAGTGGAAACGCTATGATGCTGCATGGTGGGCGCAGCAGAATGTGCCGGAAGGGGCTGCTCCTTTAGGAAATATGGTGACCTGTGAAAAAGATCCCGGCACAGAACATAATTCCGATAATGTGTTTATGAAAAACGGCGCATGGCATGAGCCGGATTATTCTCAGAATTCAGGTTTCGGAGTGATCGACTTCCCCATGCATCATAATTTCAGCAATGTAGGAAATATTGTACGGGTAGCCCAAGAGGGCGACAAATTCTATAATGATGCATCGTGGAACGTGGTCTACGTTGATTCCCACGACTACGGTCCGGGTCCGAGCCAGACTCTTCGTTTCTCCGGCGGCACCGACCAGTGGGCAGAGAATCTTTCCATGATGTTCTCCTTCCGCGGAATCCCTTGCCTCTATTATGGATCGGAGGTCGAATTCCAAGCCGGTGTGAGAATTGATGAGGGTCTGCAACTTGCCTTGATGAATTCCGGCCGCGCTTATTTCGGAGAATATCTTGAAGGTTCGCTTGAAACCGGTGATGAATTCGGTGTATTCAGTAATGCTCAGGGCAATGTAGCCAAAACCCTTAACGGCGATCTTGCACAGCATATACGCCGTTTGAATCAGATCCGTCAGGCTGTTCCCGCACTCCGCAAGGGTCAGTACACCTGGGATGGCTGTGACGCCGATGGTGGTTGGGCTTTCAAGCGTGCATATAAAGATTCATACGCTCTGGTAGCTGTCAACGGTGGTGCGACATTCACCAACGTACCTGCCGGTACTTACACGGATATCGTTACCGGTAAGCAGTATCAGGGTGGAGGTTCAATCACTGTTTCCGCTCCCAAAAATCAGGGTCAGCTCCGTGTCCTCGTGAAAGACTGGGATAGATCTGAACTTCAGGTGGGCGAACATGGTAAATTCATCTACGACACCACTCCCGTAAATCATGGTGGCGATGTTCATTTCACAGACCCCGGTACTACACATTACTATACTAATGATGATGCCGTAGGCCCGACCGTGGCAGCAGTGTCATTCTCTCCCAACGGCGGTATATTCAAGACCGACACCTACACCGTGACTGCCACTCTTTCTGATGGCGCAGTAAGCGGCTGGTATCAGGTGACAGGTCAGACCCGCGTGAATCTCTCACCCTCCAACTCCACCGGCACATTCACTATCGGCGCGGGTATGAACTATGGTGACTCCGTGACCGTTAACTGGGGTGCAACCGATGAGGATGGAAACGAGAAGAGCGGTTCCGTAACCTATAAGAAAGTGGATCCCAATGCAGCTATCACAGTTTATGTGAAGGCTCCCAACGGTGGTAACATCTATGCATGGGGTGATATAGACGGCGTGGAGAATTATCCCTGCGGTGAATGGCCCGGCAAGTCGATCAAGGATGGCACTCCCAACAACCTTGGCGATGACACATACTATTCCTTCACATTCGATGGTATGGAGTCTGTCAGCGTAATCTTCAACAATGGAGGTGCACAGACCGGCGATATCACCGGCATCACTGAGGATGTATATTATGAATATGATGGAGGCTCGACAGCCGAAAAGGTAGATAATGTTGTGACCGTTCCACAGGCCTCCGTGACGCTCTCACCCAACGGCGGTGTATTCACAGAGGATGAGATCACTGTTACAGCCACAGCCAAGAACGCAGTCAGCAGCTGGTACAAGATCGGCGACGGTGCGGAGCAGAACTTCTCTAACACCGCCCAGTTCAAGATCGGTGAGGGTATGGAGAACGGCGATCAGGTGACAGTTAGCTGGTCGGCAACCAACAGCGAGGGCACAGTCAAGACAGGCAGCGCGACTTTCACCAAGAAGGTGAGTATGGGCGGCGATGATCCCATTGAGCCGACAGGTAACTTCGTTGTTTACTATGACAACAGCAAGACAAACTGGGGTTCTGTGAAAATCCATTATTTCGGATGTGAAACACCAACAACCTGGCCCGGTGTGGAGATGGAGAAGGCCGACTGCGGCTGCTACTACTATGATCTTCCCGAAGGGACAACAGGAGTTGTCTTCAATAACGGTAATGGTGCGCAGACCAGAGACATTACTCCGAAACATAAT
>JAAVDD010000045.1 GCA_014801985.1 Bacteroides sp. | reverse complement strand
GTGCAGAACCACTTTAGCCTTCTTTACCGTTCATCGGAAAAAGCCGGCATACTTGACTACTGCAAGGAAAACGACATTGACTTCTTCGCCTATATGACACTTGAACAAGGTGCTCTGAGCGGTAAGTACGGCACAGCTAACCCCATGCCTGAAGGTAGCGGACGTGCAGCGACATACAATCCTATACTTCCTAAACTTGACAATCTGATTGCAGCAATGCGCGAAATCGGAGAATCCCATAATGCAACTGTTTCTCAGGTTGCCATAGCGTATGCAATAAACAAGGGTACGTACCCGATTATCGGCGTCACCAAACCACGCCATGTAGAGGAGGCGGCCGCAGCTGCGAAGATCAGACTGAGTGCAGACGAGATTCAACTTCTTGAAAAACTCGGTGCCGAAACCGGAGTGGACACCAAAGGATCGTGGGAAAACCACATGAACTAAATATCTAATCTTAGCGGGGTATAAGACCGCTAAGAGAGAGATAATAATAATCTAAAATATTGAAAATGGCAAGATTCCGACATTTTGGAGTCTTGCCATTATTTTTCCCGTTAGTTCCTGCTCGTTCATGCACAAGCCACCTTATAGAATTCTTTATAAATACTACTCCAATATTTTTTGCAATCCGAAAAAAATAGATTAACTTTGTGGAGCTGACGTTTAAAAAGGAAAGCTACCTTGCTAAAAGGAATACTTTCTTTCCAAATGCTTCAGCCTGACAAGAGGGGTGCCCTGTGGTGAAGACCGGGGCTGAGATCATACCCTAAGAACTTGATGCGGTTCGTACCGCCGAAAGGACTTGATTAGCCTTGATATTCTTTATACACTTTTGGGCACCCTCGGTAAAATAAATCATCTAAATTTTGTACATTTAAAAATCAAGGCATAATGAAAATCTTAATCAATAATCAAGAAAGGATTTTCGAGGATGGAATCACCCTCGAAGAAGCCGTCAAAGCAGTAAAACCTAACGCAAAGGGGATGGCAGCTGCCTTAAACAACCGTGTGGTGAAACGAGCCGATTGGTCGAAAACCTTCCTCCACGACAATGATAATATCCTTATCATCTCAGCCGTCTGCGGAGGATGAAAAGACCCTTGCTGATAGCTTTCACCCTCCCCTATTTCATAGAAAACGAAGGAAATTATCTTACAGCCCTGCTCCGTTCGGAAGCATTCGACAGAGTGCATATCCGCAAACCGGGCGAATCAATTGACAGCCTGCGCAAGCTCATTGAATCGATTCCTGCCGACCTGCGGCCACGTCTCTCTCTTCACGATTTCCACTCTCTCGCATCGGAATATGGATGCGGCATAAATCTCAATTCGCGCAATCCTGTCAAGCCCGAAGGATACAAAGGTGTTGTGAGTCGCTCTTGTCATTCTTTGGAGGAGATAGATAACTCCAAGGAAGAAGATTATCTTTTCCTTAGCCCGGTCTATCCAAGTATTTCAAAACCCGGTTATCTCCCCTCTTTCAGCCTGAACGATCTGAAAGGGAAGGTGGATAGCAGGATAATCGCCTTAGGCGGAGTCACACCCGAAAGATTGCCTGAACTTTTCGAAATCGGTTTTGGAGGAGCTGCAATGTTAGGAGTGATATGGGAAGAGGTAAAGAGAGGAAATCTTACAAAATTAACTACTAAACTGGATAAAATCAATGCTTCAATTCATAACTCATAATAATTCCCGCTTCAACGAGGTGGAGGGAGCGAAAGCCGCTCTCGAAGGAGGATGCAGATGGATCCAACTCAGAATGAAAAACGCCTCAGATGATGAGTTTATAGCCGCAGGGAAAGAGATTGGAAGATTATGCAGGAAGGCAGGAGCGAAATTCATACTTGACGATCGCGTGGAACTTGTCGAGTTGCTTAATGCTGATGGCGTGCATCTCGGCAAGAACGATATGCCTGTGGCAGAGGCAAGGAGATTGCTTGGGTCGGAGAAGATCATAGGCGCAACAGCCAATAATCTCCAAGATGCAATTAATGGGGTGAAGGATGGTGCCGATTACCTCGGAATAGGACCGTTCCGCTTCACTACTACCAAGCAACGTCTCGCCCCGGTTTTGGGTCTCGATGGGCTGACCGAACTGATGACCAAACTAAGAGAAGTGTCAGATATTCCTGTTGTGGCAATCGGAGGTATAAAGGATTCGGATATAAGGGATATAATGAGGAGCGGAGTGACAGGAATTGCCGTATCGGGCAACATATTAAATGCCTCCTCACCCAAAGAGAAAACAGAAATAATACTTAAAGAAATAAAAAATAATGGATAACCTGATAATTGGAGGACGTGAATTTAAATCACGTCTGTTTATGGGTACCGGCAAATTCCGCTCCAACGAGGAGATGCGTCGTGCGATTGAATCCTCAGGGACAGAGATGGTCACTGTAGCGATGAAAAGAATTGATATTATGAATGAGGAGGATGATATGCTTCAGCATATCCTTAATCCAGACATTCAGCTTCTTCCAAATACATCGGGGGTTCGCAATGCCGAAGAAGCAATCTTGGCAGCCCAACTTGCCCGCGAAGCATTCGAGACTGATTTCCTCAAACTTGAGATACATCCTGATCCGCGTCATCTTCTCCCCGACCCAATCGAGACACTGAAAGCAACGGAGGAATTAGCTAAGTTGGGATTCATCCTGCTCCCTTACGTGCAGGCTGATCCTGTTCTCTGCAAACGATTGGAGGAGGCAGGAGCCGCAACCGTAATGCCACTTGGTGCACCAATCGGCACAAACAAGGGACTGACCACGCGGGATATGATTCAGATTATCATTGAGCAAAGCAACGTACCTGTTGTAGTGGATGCCGGAATCGGTGCACCCTCCCATGCAGCCGAGGCTATGGAATTGGGCGCAGATGCCGTATTGGTGAACACCGCCATTGCCGTGGCTCAAAATCCTGAGAAAATGGCTATCGCCTTCGCAAAGGCTGTAGAGGCCGGGCGTGAAGGTTATCTCGCAGGTCTCGGAGCAAAACGCTTCTCTGCTGACGCAAGCAGTCCGTTGACATCTTTCTTAGACTGACAATACCATGTTTTCTGAAGAATTAAAAAAATATAATTGGGAGAGCATTTCCCAAGCCATTAATGAAAAGACCTCTGCAGACGTGGAGCAGGCATTAAGCAAGAGACGTCTTAACATAGACGATTTCATGGCCCTCGTCTCCCCTGCCGCAGCCCCCTATCTTGAGGAGATGGCTCGTCGTAGCCGCGACCTGACAAGGATGCGCTTTGGAAAAACCATGTCGATGTATATACCCATGTACATCACCAATTCCTGCACAAATGCCTGCGTCTACTGCGGATTCAACCGTCATAACCGCTTCGAGCGAGTGATCCTCAATCCGGAACAGATTGAGGAGGAATGCAAGGCAATAAAGCAGTTGGCTCCCTTCGACAATCTACTTATCGTCACAGGCGAGAATCCCTACGCCGCCGGAGTCCCATATATCGAGAAGGCTCTGAAGGTGGCAGGAAAATATTTCAACAACCTTACAATCGAGGTGATGCCTCTAAGCGAGGAGGGTTACAGCAAGCTTGTAGAAGCCGGTCTTTACGGGGTGGTCTGCTTTCAGGAGACCTATAACCGTGAAAATTATAAAAAATATCATCCGTCAGGTCAAAAATCTGATTTTGAATGGAGGGTGAATGGTTTCGACCGAATGGGAGCTGCCGGAGTTCATAAAATCGGAATGGGTGTGCTGATTGGTCTTGAGGAATGGCGCACTGATGTGACAATGATGGCTATTCATCTTGAATATCTGAGAAAAAAATACTGGAAGACAAGATATAGCGTGAATTTTCCACGAATGCGTCCTTCCGAGGGTGGGTTCCAGCCGAATGTAGTCATGTCCGACCGGGAGCTTGCCCAACTGATGTTCGCTTTCCGTCTTTTCGACCCTGACGTGGATATCTCCATATCTACACGCGAAACTCCCTCTTTCAGAAATAATATCGCATCTCTTGGGGCAACATCCATGAGTGCCGGTTCCAAAACCGAACCTGGAGGCTATAAAACCTATCCGCAGGCTTTGGAGCAATTCTCTGTCAGCGACGGGCGAACTCCCCTTGAAGTGGCCGAAGCGCTGCGTAAAGCAGGGATAGAGCCGGTGTGGAAAGACTGGTTTAACAACCCCATAACCTCATAACCATATAACCCTATAACCCACCTATGGAAAATAAAGAAATGACCCGACTCTGGAGCGAAACAGCTTGGAAGGAATCGGAAAAAATATATAATGAGATAATCAGCCATCCTTTCATAAAGGAATTGGCCGAGGGCTCACTCTCCCTTGATAAATATCTCGGTTACCTGCGGCAGGATCGTCTCTATCTACGTGAATATGCACGAGTTCTTGCCAATATCGCTTCTCGCCTCGATAAAGCAGATCAGTCGGAGAGTTTCCTTCGATTTGCTCTCGACAGCATTTTGGTGGAGCGAGAGATGCATTCCTTCTTTCTTGGGAAAGAGCAGAATAATGATGGAAACAAGATGACGGCCGCCTGCGCTCTCTATACCTCCACCCTTAAAAGCCAGGCATATTCTCCCGTGGAAGTGGAGGCAGCCGCTATTCTACCATGCTTTGTGGTCTATCTTAAAGTCGGACTCCATATCCTTTCTATTGTCAAAGACTTGGATTCAAATCCATATAAAGAATGGATAAAGACCTATGCCGATAATACTTTTGCAGAGTCCACAAGGAGAGCCGTGGAGATATGTGATGCTCTTGCTGCCAATGCCTCAGAGAATATAAGGGAAAGAATGACTGAGATTTTCAAGGAGTGTACCCGGCTGGAATGGCTTTTCTGGGATAGCGCCTGGCGTCTCGAATCCCCATTATATCATGATTAAACACGATTGCCATGAGCGATAATAATTTTGAATCAAGCAAAAAGAGATACAGGCGAGTGCTCAGTATCGCCGGAAGCGATCCGAGCGGTGGAGCCGGAATACAAGCCGATATAAAGACAATTTCCGCCTGCGGATGTTTCGCCACAACTGCAATAACCTCCATTGTGGATGAGAACACATTAGGGGTTACTGACGTACATCCCGTCCCTATCCGTTTCGTTACTGGTCAGATTCGTTCTGTGCTGGATGATATTGGGACGGATGCTATAAAGATCGGTATGCTTCATTCTGCAGAATTGGTGAAGGCCGTGAAGACCACACTCGATGATTATCCGGAGATCACCAATATCGTGCTTGATCCTGTGATGGTTGCCACCTCCGGCGATCCGCTTCTTGAGGCAGATGCTGTCGACACGTTAAAGAATCTTCTTATCCCCCGCGCCGCTGTGATCACTCCCAACATCCCGGAGGCAGAGATCCTGCTGGGAGAAAAGATTGAAAATAACGACCAGCTTCCCGATGCAGCCCGAAAACTCTCGGAATCATGCGGCGGGGTATCTGTATTCCTTAAAGGAGGCCACCTGACTGACAATGACCTTATAGATTACTTCTATAACGGAAAGACCGGAGAAATTCTCTCGATGAGTTCGGAAAGAATAGCCACACGTAATACACATGGCACCGGCTGCACTCTCTCCTCTGCATTGGCTTCCTTCATGGCTAAAGGAGCACCTTTGGATATAGCGGCTCTAAATGCCAAACGCTATATTTCTGCGGCGATTGAATCCGGGGCGGAATATGAGATCGGACATGGACACGGCCCGGTGAATCATTTCTTTCAATGGATAGGAGGATGAGACGGAAAAAAATCGTTTCAGAACCTACTTCGCATGATTTTCGTTTAAATAACAGCTCCCTAACGAGCTGTTATTTTATTATGAAATCAAAAGAGAATGCAGATAATACTACTACAGGAATCTCCAGAACCAAAGATAAGCCAAGGGAAATCCTCGAAAAGATAATGAAAGTGCTCTTGCCGGTCGGCATATCGGTAGCCATGCTTATTTGGATGACCCATAAGCTTAACTTTCATCAGATATGGAGCATAATAACCCATGACGTGGACTATTGGTGGCTACTATTGGTGATGCTCTTCACCATGCTCTCCTACTCTATCCGAGGAATACGGTGGGGTTACCAACTGCGTGCCGCGGGCATACCTCGAATGTCGGTGGTTTCGGAAAGCGTCTCTATCTTCTCCGCATACGCTATCAACCTTCTTGTGCCTTATCTCGGTGAGGCCTGGCGATGCGTCTACGTGACCCGACGGGAGAATGCGAAGCTTTCCACCGTGATTGGCACAGATATCGCCGACAGAAGTTCCGACTTAGTGATGATTCTCCTTCTGACAGGAATCGCCTTGGGCGTCGCCTCCCCTGCCCTCACCCGTTTCTTCGATGAATACCAGTTTGGGCGCGAGATAGAAAATATACTTGGCAGATGGGAACTCTGGACCGGGATTGCCTTGGCAATAGGAATCTTCATCATCTGCGATTTAAAATATCGCAATGCGAAATTCTTCAAAGGATTCAATCAGAGCTGTTCAAGGATGTGGCAGGGATTCAAGGTAATTTTCACGATGAAAGGACGCTGGACCTATCTCTTTCTGACAATTGCCATCTGGGTCTTCTATTTTCTTAAGATCTACCTCGTCTTCTTCGCATTCCCATTCACACGGGAGCTTCTTGTGAATCATCCCGGGTATGCCTATGGTCTGCTTCCCGGATTGGTGGCCTTTGTCTTCGGTTCATTCAGCATGGCAATTCCGAGTAATGGTGGCCTCGGCCCTTGGAACATCGCCGTGATGTATGCTCTGATGCTCTATGGTGTTGGCCATACCGATGCAGCCGCTTTCTCAATCGTGGCCTGGAGCACCCAAACTTTCATGACCATCCTGTTAGGAATATACTCTATGATCTATATTGCCGTCACAAAGAAGAAACATACCCTAAAGATGCCATAAAACATATTTTAACATTAGTCAAGGAAACTCCTTTGCATAGTCAAGTGTTTTAATAATGTAAGTATAATATTGAAAAACACACATTTCTAAAAAAACACGATGACTATGACTATGAAAAAAACACTAATGTTCCTTATGCTTCTTTTACCGATAGGACTCCTTGTTTCTTGCAGTGACAATTCAACTACAAGCGTTCCAGAGACGGATTGTCGCATAACCCTTACATTCGACAATGTTGCAGTGATCAATGGTAATATTTATGCCACGCAGGATTATGCGTTGGAGATTGAATCAGTCGATTTTAAATCGCCCGATAATTCTACAAAAGGTATCTCTGACGTTGAATATACAGTTGATGGAAAGATTGCACAAAAAGCAATATACTCACCTTTTGTCGGCCGTATTGATACCCGCGATCTCTCCACCGGTACCCACCCATTAGGTGTTCATGTAGATTTGATCCAGTCGGACAACTCCCAAGTTCCGGACAATATGGAATATAATTTTATTGTAGTCCCGACAGTAGAGGATCTTCCCGCCGGTGCGGAGTTAGGCACTTTCACACAGACCTTCCGTGTAGATCCGGCATAAAATCAGGATACCTGCTTCCGGCGCATAAAGAATACATCTCTGATGGGTATATGTTACTTACTCATCATAATTACATAGCGACAGAGCGTTTCATCTAATTTCCACAGATGAAACGCTCTGTCAATATGGATTTATGCTGTAGCCAGTTATTCAATGAAATGTCAACACAGAATGTCAAGTATCACAAGGTTACTTGTTACCAAGACTTGATAGATGCGATGACAGCATGCAAATAGGAAGCCGTTAAAGGTGGCAAAATTGAAAGCTGATTAATGATTGATTTCATCAAAATTCTCGATAGCCCATTTAAGGATACTTTCAATATGTGGCATCAGGCTCTTACCTAAATCAGTGAGAGAATACTCCACTCGCGGAGGAATCTCTGCAAACAATTCTCGTTTAATCAGTTTATCCTTTTCAAGCCCCTTTAAGGTTTCTGTGAGGACTTTTGGAGATATATCAGGGATGGCCTTGGCAATTGCATTAAAGCGCGTGGTATCATTTTCTGATAGAACGCATAAAATCAGCATAGCCCATTTTCCTGAGAAACGGGCCACCACATTACGGATGGGACAATCTTCAATCCGAAGATATTTTTTTAAATTTTCTTTCAACGGTATAGAGTTCATAATCAATAATGCTTACCTGAAAGTAAGCGACTTACTTCAATGTAAGGCCTTGGATGATACAAATAAAATTACTAATTTTACACTATCAAAATGAAAGTGGCTTACTGCCGCAAAGTTAATAATATAAATTAAATTATAAAAACATGAGTGAAGTAAAATTAATCAATTCAGGCGATAAGTTCGCACACGCTTCAGTCGGCAATCTCCATGCCTTCGAGGGAAAACAATTTGTGAAAGATGCTACCGGAGCTACCTCCTGTGAGATATCTTTCGGAACTCTTCCTTCAGGAGCAGAAGTCCCCTTCTTCCATAGCCACAAGGAGAATGAAGAAAATTACATCATCCTGAGTGGAAAGGGTCGCTTTCAAGTAGACGATGAGGCATTCGATATTGCCGAAGGTTCAGTGATCCGAGTTGCCACAAACTGCGACCGAAATATTAAATGCACTTCTCAGGAACCGATGACATATATCTGTATTCAGGCAAAAGAGAGTTCACTCGGGAACTATACTATGTCAGATGCCGATGTGACGGAGCGTGCTAATAAGATGTAACAGGCATCTATTTTTATCCCTAAATACGTGACCTAATCACTGCAATTGGGACTAATACAAATATCTTTTGCAACCGAGTTGAAAAGCCATTCATCAATTTGCAAACGATATTGCATTATACATAGAAACGCAGCGATTAGACTATTTCTTCTAATCGCTGCCTTTTTATAATTCTATTTATAATTTCTATACTCTTCTGGCTCCGTCACTTATCACTACAGGATAAAACGCAGGTTCATGCCCATAACGTTCAGCAAATTTCTCTTTCACTTTTGCGATAAAAGCCTCGGTCTGATCCTTTTTTATAAGATTGATTGTGCAACCGCCGAATCCACCTCCCATTATTCGGGAACCTGTCACTCTATTCTCCCTTGCAAGATCATTGAGAAAATCGAGTTCCTCACAGCTCACTTCATAATCCTTTGATAGTCCATCATGAGTTTCATACATCTTGCGTCCCACCGTTTCATAATCTCTGGCAAGAAGTGCATCGCTCACAGCCAATACCCTTTCCTTCTCTTCTATGACAAATTTAGCACGGGAATAATCTTCAGCAGAGATATCATCGCGAATACGGTCAAGCATCTCCTTCGTAGCCTCGCGCAGACTCGGCAAGCCTAATTTATTTGCCACACGCTCACAAGACTCACGGCGTTTATTATAGGGAGAATCAGCCAGCTCATGTTTCACTTTAGAGTCGACCAACAGAAGTTCATACTCTTCCGGAGCAAATGGGAAATATTCATAATCCATCGACCGGCAATCAAGTCGTATAAGTTTGCCTTTCTTGCCCATTATGGATGCAAACTGATCCATAATGCCACATTTGACACCACAATAGTTATGCTCCGTGCTTTGTCCGATACGAGCTAAAGTCAGTTTACCTATACGGTTACAATTGAACATATCATCGAGCGCAAAGGCGAAACAACTTTCAAGGGCTGCCGACGAACTGAGTCCTGCTCCCAAAGGTACATTTCCTGCAAAAACAGCGTCAAAGCCTTTAACCTCACCACCTCGTTTCAATATCTCGCGACATACTCCGAAGATATACCGGGCCCACGACTGTTCGGGGGCATCCTCTTCACGAAGTCCAAACTCAGCATATTCGCCTATATCCATTGAATAGACCCTTACCATGTCGCTTCCATTTGGAGCGATGGCTGCCATAATAACCTTATCAATCGCACCGGGAAAAACATATCCCTCATTGTAATCCGTATGCTCTCCTATCAGGTTTATCCTTCCGGAGGAGGCATAAAGCTCCGGACTCGTATCAAAACGACGGCGGAACTCTTCTAAAATCTTTTCTTTCATATTGCATTGGCTGATTTTACGTCTTTTCTTTTTATTTCAACAAGTATGCCCCTTGTTTCTTTCACAATTGAAGGTGTGATAGATGCTAAAATTAGTTAAACATCAGGATTATGCTTACATCGTGGGCCTCACGATACACAAAGGAGAAATAAATTTATCCAATCAGCATTCATCTTCTTAGAAAATTAGTTAACTTTGCGGTTTAAATAGAAAAAATGAAAATATCGGAATATATTGTCGGATTCGAGAGTGAAAAATTATGTTATGGCAAAGTGCAATTGTTCAATCCGGAAAGAAGTGGGATACCTCATGGTATCACTGCTGTATGTGGCGAAAATGGCAGTGGAAAGTCCACATTAGGCCTTATCCTTGAGAAAGGGCGCTATGGTTTCGGCAACCGATTGCGTTTCTCTCCCGACCACCTTAAAGTGAAACGTCTCGCCTTCACTGATATTCATTCACTCAGCGGAATGGAGGTTACTTACTATAACCAGCGCATGGAGGCCACGATGAATGAATATGTTCCGACTATCGAGGAAATTATGCTGCGTCGCAATGCTCCTTTTGATTGGCTCCAAAGATGTGAGGAGATTGGATTAAAGGATGTGGCAGGTAAAAAAATAAATTATCTTTCAAGCGGTGAACTTCGTAAATTCCTTATAGTAAATGCTCTCCTCTCCAATCCCGACCTTCTTGTTCTCGACAATCCATATATCGGTCTTGATGCAGCTTCAAGGAAGGAGCTCGATAGCGCATTGATTGGATTGCGTGAAAAGGGAGTCTCCACCGTCATGCTTCTATGCGACATCAATGAAGTGCCGGATTATACCGATAACTTGATTATTCTACATAATCAGGAAATAAGCCGACCCATCATCGGAAAAGAGAGGATTGAGAGTATGAAATCCCAAATAATCGAAAATGAGGATACGATAGTTCTTCCCGGTGATACAGCCAGTCAGGATTCCGACTATTTTGTGGCATTTGAAATCAAAAACGGAAAGATGCGTTATGGTGATAAAGTAATCTTCTCTAATGTGGATTGGAAAGTGAACCGAGGGGAATGCTGGTGTCTTCAGGGGAAGAATGGGTCAGGCAAATCATTGCTTCTTTCAATGATATGTGCAGATAATCCACAAGGATATTCCAACGACATTACACTTTTCGACCGCCGTCGAGGATCAGGTGAAAGCATTTTCGAAATCAAAGATCGCATAGGTTTCGTGTCGCCGGAGATGCAGCTCTTTTTTAAATCGGCCGATCCGGTAAGGGAGATTGTAGTCCAAGGTAAAAGAAATTCCTTGAATCGTTACCGTCACTCTTCTCAGGAGGAGCGAAAGGAGGCAATGCAATGGCTTGAAGCGTTAGGTATAAGTCATCTTGCCAATTCCCTCTTCTCCGACCTTTCCTCAGGGGAGCAGCGACTTGTATTGCTTGCCAGAGCCTTCATCAAGCAGCCGGATCTTCTTGTTCTTGACGAGCCTTTCCATGGACTCGACCGTAAAAGGAAAAACCGCGTAAAGAGGATTATCAATGAACTCATGTCTCGCCGAAATTCGACCCTTATTTTTGTCTCGCATTATCAGGAAGAGATTCCTGAATGCGTGGATCATTTCTTCAGATTGGGATCCGAATGACAGCTATCTTTCGCGTTGGTCTGCCTATTCCTAATACATGGAGATACCAGGATACATGGAGATATCAGAATGACTTCTTTTAATTCCCCTCTGGGAAAAGGAGTCGGAACAATGGTAGGCACTATCGAATCATCCGCAAAAAATTAATCAGCACAGTTTGGAAAATAGAAAAATATTCACTACTTTTACAGCAATATATTCATTATTACGTCTGTACAAAATAATTTACTATACTTTTAACCAATAATATCATTATTTATGAAAAAAATCTACTTAATAGGATGCAGTGTGGCACTAACCGCATCAGGCGCCACCACTCAGGATATTTCTGAGTCAGGCATTAAGGCTGATAACCTTTATGTCTGCGGTAACGTGGAGAAAGATGGAGAGATTAATAACTGGCTAGGTCCCACAGTTGCAAATGAAACTATATACAATGAATATTTCCGCCTTGATAAGGTGGAGGAAGGTGTATTCGAGGGGGTATATTACATACTTGAAAAAGATAATCTCGATGACAACTCTACTTTTCCCGATGCTCTTCCTCAATTCCGTTTCTTCTCCAAATTGGAGGGATGGATCAGAGATTACAGCTTAGGCTCCAATACTGATGATTTTTACATCGAACCCGTAGATCTTGAGAATGGGGCGGTGGAGACACCTATCATTGAGAAAGCATTTGGCAATTGGGGTGTATGTTTAGGCAGAACCTGGACAAGTTCATACGTCAACATGAGAGTCGATCTCAACAATGCAGTCCTGCGGCTCCAACGGGTTGACAGCGGAGTGGAAGAGATCAATACGTCAAACATATCTCTTGAAAAATGGTTCAATCTGCAAGGATGCCCGGTAGAGAAACCAGAAAACGGTCTTTTCATCCACATCGTTGATGGCAAATCACGTGTTGAACTTGTGAAGTAATCGTTACCTCTTTATTATAAATAAAGACTCCACTTGTGCTAAATCACAAGTGGAGTCTTTTCTCTATGATTTCCCCATAAAAATCCTCCTACAATAACAAGCGCTTCTCCTCCCCCACTGTTATGGGAGATGAATGACCCGACAGAAGGACCGTATCATCAGGAAGTGTCAGAATCTTATTAATGATTGATTCCTCCAATTCCCTACGGTTTCCTCCGGGGAAGTTGGTCAGACCGGGACCATGCTGATAAAGCGTATCCCCCACAAAAGCTGCATTCTCCTCAGGGGCATAGAAAATGACCGAACCGGGAGTATGTCCCGGAGTGTGTATGACCTTCAGATAGAATCCTGAATTTGCCTTTAGTCTGATTATCTCTCCGTCATACATCTCCTCATAATGCGGAACCGTCAAGGGTCTACCTGAATTTGCACTAAGATTCAAATATGTGTCGGTAAGATAACGGGCATCGGAAGAATAGATATAGATTGGCGCCACCAATTTCTCCCGAAGCAGTTCTGCTGCACCAAAATGGTCGAAATGACCATGCGTAAGAAGAATCTTCTCTATATGCCAGCCATTACGGATAATGACATCATAAATCACACCTGCCTGAGCTCCCGGATCAATCAAGAACCCTGCCTTAGAATGATCGTCGATAAAAAAATAGGTGTTTTCAGCGAAAACACCTTGTACTTGAAGTTCGCGTATCATAGTATTCCTTTAATTAAAGAAGTTGACATCCATCGGGACCACACTGATGTGCACGTTCTGACGATTCACTATCTTTCACTTTCTTCATCGTTCGTTCAATTGCCGACTTGAATCCATCGAGAGTCAACGCTCCCGGCACAGCAAAGTCACCGTTGAATACAATATATGGAACGCCATGAACTCCGCGCATCATTGCTTCCCGTTCATCGAAACGAACTTCGTCATCATATTTGTCGGAGTCGAGCACTTCTTTCACCTCATCCTCCTTCATGCCCGCTTCAAGAGCCTTAGCAAGAAGTACGGAATGATCCGCCAGGATAAGGTTCTCAACAAAGTATGCCTTAAAAAGCAACTCGTTAAGATGGGCCACTGTTGCACGATCATATTTAGCCTCAGCAAGCTTCATCAGACGATGAGCGTCACGAGTATTGGAATACTGAGTGGTGGCATATCTGAAATCTATGCCAAGTTCGCGACCCAGTGACGAAATCTCTTCGATCTGCTCTTTGGCACCTTCAAGACTCAAACGATACTTCTTTGCGAAACGCTCCGGAGTGGAAGATACCACTGCTTTAGATGCGGTTGGATCAAGTTCGAATGCACGATAGTCGATCTGAACATCATCCTTGACTCCGAGTTCCTCGATTGCCTTTTCAAGACGGGTCTCACCGATATAACAGTAAGGACAAGCAAAATCCGACCAAATTGTGAGTGTAATCATAGTGTGTTTCCTTTCTTAAATTATATTAATGTGATTATTTTATCAATTATCCGAGTAAATACTTCAAGATCTTCGGGAGTGGTTAAATCTGCAAGTGCATTATGACGTTTTTGAGCCACTTCCATTACCTTCGGTTTCATCTCTCGCGATTTATCCGTAAGATAAACCCTAAGACATTTATGGCTTACTGATTCCGTAGAAAGGAGTCCTTTACGCACGAGTCCCGCCACACAACGACATACCGCAGCTTTATCCTTACCTACCATATCCGCAATCTCACATTGCTGAAGTCCCTCATTGCTATAGACAGCCCTGAGCACCAGATATTCACTTGTCGTGATATCTAAGTCGGCCTCCTTCAATGCGGAAGCAAGCTGGCTGAGTAGAATCTGATAGGCTCTTCCAAGCTTGCAGCCCAATGCCGGACTCTCTGTATTTACTCTTTGTTTCTTCATACACTAATATAACATATCAATTCATAAAATGGTTGACTTTACAATCATTTTATTAAGAAAATATTTCGCCCCGTAACGCTTTTTTAAGCATTACGGGGCAAGAATACATCTATCGTATAGATATTCATCCTATGTCATAACCGGCCTCCGCAATCATTGTACGGTCTTCTTCAGCTCGTGATCCAATTGTGGTGAGCAAGTCTCCGATTATGGCGCCGTTCACGCCTATGCGCATAGCTTCCAATTGAGTCTCGCGGCTCAGACGTTGGCGTCCTCCGGCAAATCGAAGCTCTGCTTTAGGATTTACAAATCTGAATATAGCCACAGTCAATAGAATCTCATCTTCAGGAATCGCCGGAGTGTTCTCCAGAGGGGTACCGGGAATTGGACACAGAATATTGACCGGAATTGAATCCGGAGAAATAGACCGGAGAGTGAAAGCAAACTCCACCCGCTGTTCCCGACTCTCCCCCATTCCTATGATACCGCCTGAGCAAATCTGAAAACCGATCTCCTGAGCCCAACGGATTGTGCGAATTTTATCCTCAATGGTATGGGTGGTGCAAAGTTGGGGGAAGTATGAGGGACCCGTCTCAAGATTACAATGATAGCGGCGCACTCCGGAATCCCACACTTTCTGCAGTTCCTCTTTATCGAGTAGACCCAATGATGAACAAAGGAATAATTTCGTTTCATCTTTAAGGTGCTGATATATATTGCACACCTTCTCCAGAGCCTCACCTTTCACAGCACGTCCACTTGTAACGAGCGAGTACCGCTTCACTCCCTCTCTCTCTGCAAGGGCAGCATTTTCCAATGCCTCTGAAACTTCAATGATACCATGCACATCAGAATCAGTATGGTAATGACCTGACTGGGCACACCATTTACAATTTTCGGAGCAACGTCCGGCACGTGCATTGATGATACTACAGGGATTGAAAACAGGACGCCCAAAATGGCGCGTGATCTCCGATGCGGCGTCATACAGGGCTTTCCGGTCAGGTTGATTGGCTAACCAAAGAGCCTCTTCGAAACTCACACTTTCTCCGGAAATCACTTTATCCTTTAATTCCTGTATTGTCATAAAGTTTGTCATGTTAAGTAGCTACTAAAAATTAATCGATATATGATTCACTAAGTAGATGAAAGAATCTTGAACGCTAAAACTCGTTTTATCTGTTCATTAATTCTTAGCAGCTACTTAATTTAAGTTTTGTATGGAAAACCTGAGTGTTATGGAGTAACACTTTACAAATTTAGTAATTATTTCGATATATTTTCTGTAAAGCCGACATTATTTCATAATAAGTTTGAGAAATTAGCCAATAGTTATTTTTGAATTTTGAGTGAGGCTATTGGTCTCGCGAGCGAGGGAGCATAGCGGGCTATGCGACTGAGAGAGGGACAAAGAGACCGCTCAAAAGCAAAAAGAACATTAGCCTGATACTTTACTCACTTATTTGATAATATTAACTAATTTTGAAAACTTACTTATTACTGAAGAGTATCTTCAAACAAAAAATGACGGCCATTGAAGCCGTCATCAATTCATTAAAATTCCAAACCTGTCATTTATCTAATGACCTATCCGGAAACTCATTGTCCGGATCCGTCGGGAGATATGGTCTCCGTGACGCAAAGTTCATTAGCAGTGTTATAGACATTTATTGTCATCTTGCGACCTAAATGTTTTGCCAATCCCACATATCCGCTGTTAGGTCCGACCAACGTGGCCTTAAACTCATCGCGGAGCTTTTCATCGACATCGGCAAGAGCAGGGAGACTGTTGGAGAGGAGTCCGATAATCATAGTGCCGTTGTTGTCTATATCAAACGTGCGCCATGTCAGATTATTTCCCATATATACAGGAAGTCCTCCCGACAATTCCTTAACCAAAGCATCCTCCTCTTTAGTGCGGGCCTCTGAAGGGAGAGCCACGCCGAGCATCGTGAAGAGAACCACTAAACTCAACAATACCTTTTTCATAACTATTTTTCTATTCCTTTTTCAATCTTAGAGAGCCGCTGCTCAGAGAAGATTCCATCAGAGAATCTCTTTCTTCGCTTTCTCTATCTCTTCCTTTCCTTTACGCAGGTCGCGAAGGCCCTTATGTATGCGGCATAGTTTGTGAAGAGCGGTTGCCATAAGAGTGATAGCTGCAACATGCAGACCTAAGTTGATACATAAAGGAAGGCGATCTTCCTTCTTTATAATAGGGCACTTTTTCATAATATTCAAATTAAGTTTGCGTTTCGTTCTAATTTCAATATTATAACTCTTAACCCCCTCTTTTTGTTTATCTATTTGTCCGGTTAAATATCCTTTTTTTACTGAACAAAGATTCTCAAAAGCAACTTCACCTCCTTTAATGTTTTCACATTCCAATCATAGCGAGTGCGCTCTGATATTTGGCCATATTGGATGCTTTTGAAATAGCCTTCCATGCCTTGCGTCCTATCTCCTCCTCGGCATATTCCCAGAAAGGCTTTATTTTCGACAGCACCTGATGTTCCCCTCCGGTAAGTCCTTCTGTATAATGATCGAAAAGATCATTATGGAAGGATAGCATCTCCTCCACCCTCTCTTCACGACTCATTTCCTTTCCTGATGTCACTTCTGCGAGAAGCGAAGGCCGGGCCAATACACCCCGACCTGACATGATACCGGCGATTTCCGGGAAACGTTCTTTTATCTCCACAAAATCATTTGGATTCTTTAATTCACCATTATATACCACAGGATTCTCACTCTCCTTAATAAAAGCCTCAAACTGATCGAGACGAAGCTCTCCCTTATATTGATCCTTTGCCACACGCGGATGAAGCGCCACATGATCGAGACGCAAGGAATTAAGAACGGGCATGATTTTCTTCCACTCCTCCGGATCAGCAAATCCGAGTCGCATCTTCAGAGAAAAAACAATGTCGGGAAAACGTGAAAGAATCTCCGGAAGTCTGGAATATTCCTCCACGTTTCCCACAAAGGCCGCCCCTCTACCTTTGGAAGTCTGAAGAGGGAAAGGGCATCCTGTGTTAAGGTCGATCTCCTTGGCCCCCTTTTCCACAAGCCCTTCCAGAAGAGGTATAAGCTCATCCATATTACGGAATATCACTTGCGGAACAAGATCGTGGTTTTCATTCAGAGGTGAAATAAAATCCTTAAGATCATGTTTGCGGAACTCCCCTCTTTCAAGACGTATGAACGGGGTATAATATCTATTATCACCTCCGTAACGTTTCTGATGGAAATGACGCCAGGCGGCATCCGTATGTCCTTGAACCGGAGCTATGTATAATTTACTATCCATAATTATTTCAATCTTTTACGGGAAGAAAAGCAAAGGTCACCGCAGCCATCAGACATAGAAAAGAGACGATATGATTCCAATGGATCTTTTCCCCCTGAAAACAGATCATCGCGACCACGGTGAAGACTGAAAGAGATATCACTTCCTGAATTATCTTTAGCTGGAATAGCGAAAAAGGGCCGCCGTTTTCATGAAATCCTATCTTATTGGCCGGAATCATGAAGCAATATTCCAAAAGTGCCATCCCCCATGAGACAAGAATAACTATTATAATGGGCCAGTTGGTGCCTATCCCCACAGATTTCATCTTCAGATGACCATACCAAGCAAAGGTCATGAAGACATTGGATATTATCAAGAGTAATACTGTGATGAGCGCTGTTTTCATTTTCGTACTATTTCTATGCAAATTTACAACGATTTTTTGTAATTTTGCGATAAATAACGTTATAATTTAAGTAGACGCTAAAAAACTTAATGACGGAGAAGAAACGATTCCACCTCCTCCGCCTTAAAAAAGAGAGAATTCGAATGAAAGCAAGAGAAATAATCAAAGATATCCATTATGTGGGTGTCAACGACCGGGTGACTGTGAAATTCGAAGAGCAATGGCCGCTGCCTAACGGGGTGAGCTATAACTCCTATATTGTTAAAGGCTCCGAAGCCACAGCTCTCATCGATACGGTGAAGATTGATACCGTAAACACATATCTCCAGAAAATAGGCAGCGAGAAAATCGACTATCTGATCGTCAACCACATGGAACCGGATCATTCCGGCTCTATTCCGGAAGTGGCGAAATTATACCCTGACATGAAGATTGTATGCAATGCCATTGCCGCCGGAATGATCAAGGGTTTCTGTCATATAACCGATGAAAAACGCTTCCTTATAGTGAAAGATGGTGATGAGATTTCATTAGGAAACCATACATTGCGTTTCTATATGACACCGATGGTGCATTGGCCGGAGACAATGATGACCTATGTCACTGATTTGAAAACCATTTTCTCCGGGGATGGATTCGGCACTTTCGGTGCACTCAACGGAGGTATACTTGATTCCGAGCTCGTGACCGATCTCTATTTCCGTGAAATGTATCGCTACTATTCCAATATTGTGGGTAAATATGGGCGCTCTGTAATTAATGCCCTAAACAAACTAAAGGATGTGGAGTTGGAATATATATGCCCTACCCATGGCCCGGTATGGCATGATGAGATTCCGAAAGTGATGGAACTCACACGTCAGCTCGGATCATACGAAAGCGAGCGCGGTGTGGTGATAATCTATGGCTCAATGTATGGTAACACTGCTGAGTTCGCCGAAGAGATAGCATCTAAATTAAGTGAACTTGGAGAGAAGAACATCATCATTCATAATGCGGCTCATTCCGAAATGAGCGATATGATCAGTGATGCATTTCGTTACGATACCCTTCTTGTAGGGTCATGCGTATATTCGATGCGTCTTTTCCCACCCATTGAAACATTCTTGAATGCAATGGAGACCCGCGAGATAAAAAACAAGACCTTCGGAGGGTTCGGCTCCTTCTCCTGGGCCAACGGTGCTTCGGAAGCTAAATTCAGAGAATTTTCAGAGCGTTTGAAACTCCCCCTCTCCGCCACCTTCTCTTTCAAGCACGCAATGCACGACGGCACAGCCGCTGATGCCAAGGAATTTGCCGAGCAGATATGGGAAGTAAGAAAGAAGGCTATAAATTTATAACCCACAGTCTTATAACCTTATAAACTTATAACCCTATAACCTTACCAACATAGTGTTAGCAGCAATATTTGACGCAAGCCAATTTTTTCAATGGTTCATAGAGAATGCGAGCTATCTCTTCGTGTTCATCTTCATGGTGATTGAAAGCTCCTTTATTCCTTTCCCTTCGGAGGTGGTGGTTCCTCCGGCTGCATATCTCGCCTGTACGAATACGGGAGTCGGAGGGAATATGAATATCTACATGGTTGTAGTCGTAGCCACCCTTGGTGCACTTGTAGGAGCTTTTATCAATTATTATCTTGCACTTTGGATTGGTCGTCCGGTAGTATATAAATTTGCCGACAGTCGTTTCGGACATGCCTGTCTGATCGATCGTGCGAAAGTGGAGAAAGCCGAGGCATATTTTGACAAACATGGAGCCGTATCCACATTTATCGGACGCCTTATTCCTGCCATACGCCAGCTGATCTCCATTCCCGCAGGTATTTCAAGGATGAATGTCGGCACTTTCGCCCTCTTCACAGCTCTTGGTGCATTAGTATGGAATGGAGTGCTTGCCGGCTTAGGTTATTGGCTTTCACTCCACGTTTCTCCCGAAATGCTTTTCCAGAAAGTAGAGGAATATAACAAATATCTCACATGGGCAGGATATGCCATAGGTATTCTATGCGTTGCCTATATCTGCTGGAATGCATTCAAGAAGAAGAAAACGGAATGATACAATAAATCGCAATATAAGTAAAATTAAGGGGATTAAGACTTCGGTCTTAATCCCCTTAATTTTATAGGTCATACTGCTATGATTATCGGATAAATAGCATCTCGCGATATTTAGGTAGGGTCCAGATTTCGTTATCCACCATCAGCTCAAGCTTATCGATGTGATAGCGGATCTCCTCCATCTTGGGAGCCACGGTGTCATGATAGGCGATAGCCTTTTCACGCTCGGAGGTAATCTTGTTAGCACTTCTACGCGCATCCACCATAGCATCCACCCCGCTCTTCACCGCCGAGATATGCTCGGAGATAGCCTCGATAGTGGCAAGATTCTGAGAAGCGATTCGCTCCGACTTGTCGGCAGAGAAAAGTTCCTTGATCTTATATACATTGTCGAGCAGCAGCGACTGATAACGCACTGCAGCGGGAATCACATGGTTGATGGCGAGGTCACCGAGTACACGGCTCTCAATCTGAATCTTCTTGGTGTACATCTCCCATTTCACCTCATTACGAGCTGCAAGCTCCTTACGGGTCATCACGCCGGTTTTCTCGAACATCTCGACATTCTCAGGATGCAGATAGATATCATACATGACGGGTGCGGAAGTCTCGGTGTCAAGACCGCGACGGGCAGCCTCCTCTTTCCATTCATCCGAGTAGCCGTTACCGTCAAACTGAATTGCGCGATGTGCTTTAACAAGCTTCTTAACCTCTTTGAGGATTGCCTTCTCCAACTTCTCACCTTTCTCCACGCGTGCATCAACAGCATCTGCAAATTCATTGAGCTGTTCGGCCATTGCTGCATTGAGGGCGATGAGTGCGGAAGCACAGTTGGCGGAAGAACCTACGGCACGATATTCAAATCGGTTTCCGGTGAATGCGAAGGGAGATGTGCGATTACGGTCGGTGTTATCAATCATCAATTCCGGAATCTGTGCCACATCGAGGCTCAGACCCTCTTTCCCTTCAAGAATGATGTTCTCATCAATCTCATTGTTCTCTATCTTATCCAAGATATTGGAAAGCTGTGTGCCGAGGAACATGGAGATAATTGCCGGAGGAGCCTCATTCGCACCAAGACGATGGGCATTGGTAGCATTGATGATGGAGGCTTTGAGAAGACCGTTGTATTTATGCACGGCAGCCATCACATTTGCCACGAAAGCGATGAAACGAAGATTGTCGAGTGCAGTCTTACCGGGAGCGAACAGAAGCGATCCGGTGTCTGTACCAAGCGACCAGTTATTATGCTTGCCACTACCGTTGATACCGGCAAAGGGTTTCTCGTGGAGAAGCACGCGGAAGTTATGACGGCGTGCCACTTCCTCCATGACAGACATCAGCAGAAGGTTATGGTCGTTTGCAAGGTTACATTCCTCATAGATAGGAGCCACCTCAAACTGGTTGGGGGCAACCTCATTATGACGTGTCTTTGCGGGTATGCCGAGTTTATGACATTCATATTCGAGATCAAGCATGAATGCCTCCACACGCTTGGGAATGGAGCCGAAGTAATGGTCTTCAAGCTGCTGGTTCTTTGCCGACTCATGACCCATGAGTGTACGACCGGTCATCACGAGATCGGGACGTGCCGCATAAAGGGCTTCGTCGATAAGAAAATATTCCTGTTCCCAGCCAAGGTTACAGATGACGTGCTTCACATTGTCGTCGAAATAGCGAGCCACACGTGTCGCTGCCTTATCCACACTGTTGAGTGAACGGAGAAGAGGTGTCTTATAGTCAAGGCTCTCGCCGGTATAAGATATGAATACTGTAGGAATACACAGGGTATTGTCGAGGATGAAAGCCGGAGAGGAGATATCCCAGGCAGAGTAACCGCGTGCCTCGAAGGTGTTACGGATACCGCCGTTCGGGAAGCTGGAAGCATCAGGTTCCTGCTGCACGAGGAGCTTACCGGAGAATTTCTCGATCACACCGCCCTTGCCATCATGCTCGATGAATGCATCGTGCTTCTCAGCCGTGCTTCCGGTGAGGGGATGGAACCAGTGGGTGTAATGGCGCACGCCACAATCGAGTGCCCAGCGTTTCATTCCGGCGGCAACACTATCGGCTGTCTCGCGCGAGATCGGCTCACGGTTGTCGATAGCCTTCACGAGAGCATCGTAGGTCTCTTTGGGAAGGTATTCGAACATCTTCTGACGATTGAACACCTGCTTACCATAGTACTTGTCCACTCTCTCTTCGGGAAGCTCCACTTTCACAGCTTTGCGGTTGGAAGCCTCCTCCACGCTTTTGAATCTTAATTTTGACATAATCTTATATTTTAGTTTTCGCCCGGCTTCGGGCTTTTTTAAAATTTTCTCAAACTACTTTATTCCCAGACTTTCAGTCAGCTTATCGAGTTCATCAATGGCCTTTATAGCCTTTACATCGTTCAGACTACTGAAATCATCCTCCGCACCATTCTCCCGCTTAAGATTCATTTTTGAAATGCGATCCATAGCTTTCCTGGTATTTTCAGGAGTATTGAATCCTGTTAGACGAATAAAGCCGGCTCCACATTCACCGAATCCTATGCCGGGAGTCGATGAAACCTGAGCCTCACTTAGCAATCGTTCGAATAGTGCCCAAGAATCGTTTTCTTCGGGAAGACGCATCCATACGTATGGGGAATTTTCTCCACCATAAACCTCAAAACCTGCTTTCTCCATCGCTTGACGGATATAGCGTGCATTTGAGAGATAAGTATCTATATTTTTCTTTATCGCCTCTCTACCTTCGGGAGTGTATAGAGCCTCGGCACCACGCTGGATGATATAGGAGGCACCATTGAATTTGGTGGATTGACGGCGATTCCAAAGTTGACGCAAGGGATATTCATTTCCTTCGCGGTCTGTTCCTTTTAATTCAGCAGGCACCACAGTATAGCCACAGCGCAATCCGGTGAATCCGGCAGTCTTAGAGAAGCTACGTATCTCAATGGCGACTTCTTTCGCGCCCTCAATTTCATATATGGAACGAGGGACATCAGGATCAGTCACAAATGCTTCATAGGCGGAATCGAAGATAATAAGAGAGCGGTTGCGGCGTGCATAATCCACCCATTCCTTTAGTTCATCGCGAGTGAACACAGTTCCTGTAGGGTTACAAGGAGAACATAGGAACAAGACATCCACACTCTGTTTCGGCACCCCCGGTTTGAAACCGTTTTCAGGTTTGCAGTCCATGTAGAGGATGCGGCTCCAACGACCATCACCAAGCAGCTCTCCTCCTCTTCCATCCATCACGCTTGAATCAACATATACAGGATAACCCGGATCGGCCACTCCTATTATGCTCTTCTGTGAGTATATATTTCCTAAGTTTCCGAGGTCACTTTTAGCTCCATCGCTTATGAAGATATCATCGGCAGTGATATCTATGCCACGTTCCTGATAATCAGTCTTGGCTATAGCCTCGCGGAGAAATGGGTATCCCTGTTCCGGACCGTAGCCATGGAAAGTGTCTGATTTTGACATATCATCCACCGCACGATGCATAGCTTCCGTCACACAAGAGGCAATAGGCAGAGTGACATCGCCTATATCCATTCTGATGAGTTCCGCATCAGGATGAGCAGCACGATATTCCTTAAGTTTGGAAGCTACCGTCGAGAAGAGATACGACTGAGGAAGTTTTATGAAATTTTCGTTAATATACACTTTATTACTCTTTTTCTATATTTCTACTCTGCATCCACATCATATTCCTCCACAGGTTGGAGAGGATAAAAGACACCATCAGCGATAAATTCAGCCGGTCCGGTAAGAAAAACATGATTGGTGGTTTCATCCCACCGGATTTTCAGTGTCCCTCCCGGAAGGGAGACGTGCACCTCACGATCGGTCAAATCATTAAGCACCCCGGCCACTACCGCTGCGCAAGCACCTGTGCCGCAGGCGAGAGTCTCACCTGATCCTCTTTCCCATACACGCATTTGAATATGACGTCGGTCGATCACCTTTATAAACTCGATATTCGCCCTATTGGGGAATATTTCAGCCACCTCCATTTTTGGACCCTCCTGAAGCACCAAACGGTCGAAAAGCGCCGGCATAAAAACAACGGCATGGGGGTTCCCCATGCCGACAGCGGTGATTTTATATTCGATACCGTTGATGATCTCTTTTTCAGAAATCTTAGCTTCTTTGGATGAGCTGATTACAGGAATAAGCTCAGGAACGAGTTCAGGTACACCCATATCTACCGTCACCTCCTCTACTTTTCCCTCACGCACCTCAAGATGAAGATGCTTGATGCCTGCAAGGGTTTCCAGAGTCACCTCTGTTTTATCTGTAAGATGCTTGTCGTAGACATATTTTCCAATACATCTGGAGGCATTGCCACACATCTCCGCCTCACTTCCGTCGGCGTTGAACATACGCATACGGAAATCAGCTTTATCAGAGGGAAGGATAACCACAAGGCCATCACTGCCAATACCAAAATGTCGGTCGCTGATGTTTTGAGATAGAAGGGGTAGATTATCGGGCACCTCTGTCAAGGCGTCAATATAAATATAATCGTTGCCCGCACCATGCATCTTGGTGAATGGGATATTCTTTCGTGATTCCATATAGTTAATATTAGAAAGCCTATGGTCAGTAGATTTCTTCTTAGGATACTGACATTCAGCAAAGTTATGGAAATCATACTCCTTTCGGAGTGTGCAAATCTTTTTTACCGCTGCAAAGTTACAAAAAAATTTTCACTTTCCCGCTATAATCGGGAATGAAATGATTTAAAAATAATATTCACCCTTTATCAAATATAGTCTGATTACTTCGTGCGCATCGCATAACGATACTCTTTAAGGGGCCTGATCAGAAAAGGGAGGCCATTACTTCATCAGAAATCATCACCCCCTCTTCTGTGAGAGCCAATGTTTCGGAAACAGGATGATAAAGAGCTCCGGAGCGTATGTATCTCTCTGCCTGCCGGAGAAGCAGCCTATATGCAGAGTCACCAAAACGCCCACGGTATTCGGAAAGATTAAGACCTTCTGCCATTCGGAGGCGAGTCATCACCATCTCCTCGCGAAGCTCATCATTGGAGAGATGTTCTGTCTCGATGAGTTTTCCGGCAGGCTTCTCTGTCGCTAAAGATATTTTTACTCCTTTCTCTTTGGTAATACAAGAAACATGCTTATCATCCCCATTCCACTCCTTTATATATAAAGAAAGATCCGGAGCATTGAAACTTCGTGTTGCATGACCATCATAGCTATGTGCACTCGGACCCAATCCTACGTATGGGATGCCTTTCCAATAATTAGAATTATGATGGGAATGGAAACCGGATAACGAGTAATTAGAAATCTCATAGCGTTCATATCCGGCTTCACCAAGACGACGACTCAATAACCGAAACATTTCCACACTATCCTCCTCACCTATTTCGTCAATTTTCCCTGAATCGCGCATCCGGGTCAACGCCGTCCGCTCTTCATACATTAGTGAGTAAGCGGAAATATGCTCAGGGCGCATTTCTAAAAATCCATCCAAAGTGGTGCCAAAGGATTCCATAGTTTGACCAGGCAATCCGAAAATCAGATCAAGCGATATATTTGTAAAAAATCTTCGCAAAATAGTGTATGCCCTTCGAGCAGTAGCTGAATCATGACGGCGACCTATCAATTTAAGTTCACTATCATCGAGAGATTGAACACCCATACTGACACGGTTCACACCGGCTTCCTTCCACCCTCTTGCCTTAACTTCTGTCACATCGTCAGGATTAACCTCAATGGTAAATTCCCCAACCTTATTCCGTATCATAGCCCTAAAACGCCCTATCAACTCCGTTGGAGCAAGAGATGGGGTCCCTCCACCCAAATATAAAGAAACCACGGCATCCTCCGGGATATGCCGTGAAGCAAATTCATGTTCAACAGCCGAAGCAAAACTTTCCCAGTCGGCAAAAGAGGAACCAACACTATAAAAATCGCAATAATAACACTTGCGCTTACAAAAGGGGAAATGAATATAAACCCCGAAATTCTCTTCATTACTCGAATTCATAGCACAAAATTAACAAAATGATAAAAATTCCGCAAATATGTTACACAACATATAATAATATTATACATATATGCGGATTTTTTATTAATTTTCCAACGTCTAAGAAAAACTCCCTCTCTTCCCATTGAATTTATAATTTATCTCGATGCCGATTCTTATTTAATATAAGGAAGGCATTGGTCAGAACGTTAACCATCTAAAATCTTTACCGCATGAAGGTTTACAAGACAAATGAAATCAAAAACATTGCCCTCTTAGGATCGAAGGGCTCGGGGAAAACCACACTCGCAGAATCTATGATCTTCGAGTGTGGAGTTATAAAACGTCGCGGCACAGTTGATGCCGGCAACACTGTTTCCGACTATTTCCCCGTGGAGAAGGAATATGGCTATTCTGTATTCTCCACAGTCTTCAACGCTGAATTCAACGGAAAGAAACTCAATATCATCGACTGCCCCGGAGCTGACGACTTCGTAGGGAATGCATATACTGCGCTTGGCGTATGCGACATGGGTCTTATTCTTGTCGATTCCCAATATGGCGTGGAAGTCGGAACCCAGAATATCTTCCGCACTACTCAGAAACTCCAAAAGCCTGTTATCTTCGCCCTTAACCAGATCGACGGAGAGAAAGCCGACTATGAGAACGTTTACGAGCAGCTAAAGGATACATTCGGAAATAAGGTGGTACAGATTCAGTATCCGCTTGAAAGCGGTCCGAATTTCCATTCCATGATCGACGTTCTTCTCATGAAGAAATATGAATGGGGACCCGATGGAGGAACACCCACTATATCTGAAATTCCCGCCGACCAGATGGAGAAAGCCATCGAGCTGAACCATAAACTCATGGAGGCAGCAGCCGAAAACGATGAATCTCTCATGGAGAAATTCTTCGACGACCAGCCTCTCACGGAGGATGATCTTCGTCTGGGTATCCGTAAGGGTCTTATCAACTGCGACATCTACCCCGTGGTAGTGGTCAGTGCAGCCAAAGATATGGGCGTTCGTCGTCTTATGGAATTCCTCGGCAACGTATGTCCTTTTGTAGACGATATGCCGGCTCCCGAAACTATTACTGGAGAAGCTGTGAAACCGGATGCTAACGGTCCCCTCTCGGTATTCTTCTTCAAGACTTCTGTGGAGCCGCACATCGGTGAGGTTTCCTATTTCAAGGTTATGAGCGGCACACTGAAGGCCGGCGACGACCTCGATAACGTATCACGCGGCGGCAAAGAACGCCTCCAGCAGATTTTCACCGTATGCGGGCAGCTCCGCACCCCAATTGATGCTCTCGAAGCAGGAGATATCGGTGCTGCAGTGAAACTGAAGGATGTGCGCACAGGAAATACTCTTGATGGCAAAGGTTGCGATTATCAGTTCAACTTCATCAAATATCCGGCTCCTAAATACACTCGTGCAATTCGTCCCGTTACCGAGAGCGATGCAGAAAAACTCGCCGGCATTCTCACCCGTATGCACGAGGAGGATCCGACATGGGTTATCGAACAATCAAAGGAGCTGAAGCAGACTCTGGTGAAAGGCCAAGGTGAATTCCACCTTCGCACGCTCAAATGGAGAATCGAAAACAACGAGAAACTTCCCATCATATTCGAGGAGCAGAAGATTCCTTATCGCGAAACAATAACCAAGGCCGCACGTGCCGATTATCGTCACAAGAAACAGTCGGGCGGTTCCGGTCAGTTCGGTGAGGTGCATCTAATCATCGAGCCCTACACTGAAGGAATGCCTGAGCCTGAGAGCTACAAGTTCGGTAATCAGGAATTCAAACTAAATGTTCGCGACAAGCAGGAAATTCCTCTCGACTGGGGCGGCAAGCTCATAGTCTACAACTGTATCGTCGGCGGTGCAATCGATGCTCGATTCATCCCGGCAATCGTGAAGGGACTCATGGACCGTATGGAACAGGGTCCGCTCACTGGTTCCTACGCTCGTGATGTTCGCGTCATGATATATGACGGAAAGATGCATCCGGTGGATTCAAATGAGATTTCATTCCGCCTTGCAGGGCGTAATGCCTTCTCCCAGGCTTTCCGCGAGGCTAATCCAAAGATTCTTGAACCTATCTACGACGTTGAGGTGCTTACTCCGAGCGACTCTATGGGCGACGTGATGAGCGACCTTCAGGGACGCAGAGGAATCATCATGGGTATGGAGTCGGATCACGGACTGGAGAAAATCAATGCAAAGGTGCCTCTGAAAGAAATGGCTTCCTACTCCACTTCCCTCAGCTCCATCACCGGCGGACGCAGCGGATTCACCATGAACTTCTCAAGCTATGAGCTCGTTCCGGGCGATGTGCAGGAGAAACTTCTCAAGGAATATGCTGCTACTCAGAATGAGGATTAACGGAATATCCAAACCCCAATTACGATTTTATATTGAAAAGAGTCGTGACATTCAGTCGCGACTCTTTTTAATTTCTTTTGGCTATACGCGCGGAATTGGCTAATTTTGCATTGGAAATTGAAGCGAAGTATCGCTTAAAACTGTCTCAGCTATGGAAAAGAATATCAATCCCACTGAGGGGGATGTGAAACCCTCCGCACAAGTAGAGACGAAAGAACGCCTCTGGAATAGAAATTATATCAAGGTGATGATCAGCAATTTCATGCTCTTCTTTGCCTTTTATCTTTTAACCCCTCTCCTACCGATCTATCTTGATCAGGAATTCAAGGCCGACAAAGACACTATTGGTCTGGTGCTCTCAGGCTATGTCGTGGCAACATTCCTCGTGCGCCCTTTCAGCGGCTTCATTGTCGACACCTTCGACCGTAAGAAGGTTCTCATGCTCTGCTTCTTCCTTTTCTTCCTATGTTTCAGCGGATATATCGGGGCCGGAACTCTCCTAATGTTCGCAATAGTCCGCACACTGCACGGGCTGCCTTTCGGGGCCGCCACAGTGGCCAATTCCACGGTTGCCATAGATGTTCTACCCTCCTCCCGACGCAACGAAGGAATCGGCTTTTATGGACTAAGTAATAATCTCGCTATGGCAATTGCCCCATCTGCCGGGATATACATCTATTCAGCCACAGATAATTTTCCTCTACTCTTCTGGCTGTCATTAGGAATCGCGCTAATTGGATTTATATCTTCCACCTCAGTGAAACTACGTAAAAGACAGCCGGTAGCTAACAAACCCAAACTCGACCTTGATCATTTTTTCCTCACCAAGGCATGGCTTATGGCAATCAATATATCCCTCTTCGGTCTTTGCTGGGGCGTGATGAGCAATTATGTGGCCATATATGGTCAAAAGGAACTTGGCATCACCGACGGAACGGGAATATTCTTTGCTATTCTCTCCTGCGGACTTGTCCTTTCTCGACTCACCGGACAGAAAGCTCTGAGAAAAGGGCTTCTTACACGCAATTGTGCTCAAGGTGTTATCCTATCAACGGTGGGATTCACTATCTTTGCCCTTGCAATCAATGAATGGACTTATTATCTCTCCGCTTTACTTATAGGACTTGGCAACGGAAGAATGTATCCGGCATTCCTTAATATGTTCATAAAGGTGGCCCGTAACGACCAACGAGGCACAGCCAATTCCTCTATTCTCATCTCCTGGGACCTTGGTATGGGAATAGGAATACTGCTTGGCGGTTTCATTGCTGAATATATATCATTCTCCGCAGCATTCTGGATTACGGCTGCAATGCAGGGAGCCGGAGCATTAATGTTCCTCCTTTTCACACGTCAATTCTATATGAAACATCGCCTGCAAGCTTAATAAATACAAGACATATAAATAAAAATAGGAGTGACGCCCATAAATACGTCACTCCTATTTTTATTTATCATCTACTTTTATTTCATCAATCAATCAAAGATAAGGATTAGAGTGTCTCTCCTGCCCTATGGTAGTTGCAGGTCCGTGACCGGGATAGACCACCGTGGAGTCAGGGAGAGAAAGAAGGCCATTTTTAATTGAAGATATCAAGGTCCGCATATCTCCACCAGGAAGATCCGTGCGACCTACCGAGCCGGAAAATAAAGCGTCACCGGTAATGACAAAACCATCCTTCGCATCATACAACGCCACACTGCCGGGCGAATGACCGGGGACATGAATCACCTTGAGTTCGCCATCCCCAATCTTTATCACTTCACCGGGGAGAAGATACCTGTCAATCTTCACATCCTCCGTTTTCTCACGCATACCGAACATCTGAGCCTGCTGCTGTATTCGGTCTCCCAGAAATTCGTCGGCTTGATGAGCCAAGAGCGGAGCACCATATTTACGTTTGGCAAACTGCACGCCCACTGCATGATCAACATGAAGATGCGTGTCGATAATCGCCGTCACTTTCAAATCATTTCTCTTTATGAAATTATCCATCGCCTCCTCTTCCTCGGAGTTGAACATCCCGGGGTCAATAATGGCACAATCCTTTGTGGCCGGGTCATAAACAACATAGGTATTAATCCCAAATAGGGAAAAAGTGAATTTAGCTATTTTCATTGTTTTATTCGTTTTATATTTTTTAAACAAGAAAGAGAGTGAAAATACGCAGATAAATGAGTAAATTTGCAAAAAATCACTGAATATGGCAGAAGCAAAGCTTATAGAGAAATATTTTCCCCATCTATCCGATCGTCAGAGAGAACAATTCGCAATCATGATGGATAAATATCCTGAATGGAACAGCAAAATCAATGTTATCTCCCGCAAGGATATCGACAACCTTGAATGCAACCACCTTCTGCATTCCCTTGCGCTGGCTCGATTCATCAACTTCACCCCCGGTTCACACGTTATGGATCTTGGATGCGGTGGTGGCCTTCCCGGATTACCTCTTGCTGTGATCTTCCCGGAGGTTAAATTCCATCTTATCGACCGCACAGGAAAAAAGATACTGGTGGCACGAGAGATAGCTCAGGCTTGTGGATTGGAGAATGTAACATTCCAACATGGCGACGTAGCAGAATGTAAAGATAAATTTGACTTCGTTGTAAGCCGCGCTGTTATGCCTCAGGCCGACCTTATCAAATTGATTAGAAAAAACATATCGGCAGAACAGCATAACGCGTTGCCTAACGGTCTCATCACATTAAAAGGAGGTGATCTCTCCGCCGAACTACGGGGCGCACCTAAGGGAGGAGAGGAAGTAGATCTCACAAACTATTTCGAGGAACCATTCTTCAAAACAAAAAAAATAGCCTACTCACCTATCATAATTCAAAAATAGTTGTGAATGGTAGCTTTTTTTTGTAAATTTGCATTTCAAAGAAAACGATAAAAAATTTTTATGGAAATAGAAGGAAAGGTTATCCAGGAACTGGAACCGCAGAGTGGAGTATCGAAAGCAGGGAAACCCTGGAAGAAAAGAGAAATAATAATAGAGACTTTCGGCACATATCCGAGAAAAGTAAAAATCACTCTTTTTGGCGAGCGAGCAGATAGTATTCCGGCAGTTATAGGAGAATCATATTCATTCTCGATTGATGTCGAGAGCCGCGAATGGCAGGGTCGTTGGTACACAGACGTATCCGCCTATGCAGCAAGACCATTAGGAATGGATCCTAACGGCAATCCACCATATCCCGGCTATCCACAGCAGCAGCCTCAATATGGAGCTCCTCAACCCCAATATGGCGCACCCCAGCAGCAGCAGTATGCCTCTCATAACTCAATAGCAGCTCCTGCAGCCCCTACAGCCTCTCCGGCTGATCCTTTCGGTGCATCCTCTGAACCTGATGACCTTCCGTTCTAAATTCTTTATTATTAGTAAACTAAAACGCCTTCGATATGTATCGAGGGCGTTTTAGTTTACTATTCCCAATAATTTTTTCAAATTACACTTCTTTGAGTTTAATTGATTTTCAGCATGTTTATTCCTTTAACTGCCCCTAATAAACCCGATTGCACTTCTGAATGCGGTAAAAATAATTTAATTTGAAGTTAATATAGTTTAATTTGTGTCTGATATTGCATAAAATAAAAATTTTCTCATTTTTTATTTGCAGAATGAAAAAATTTTTATTAGTTTTGCTCCCGTAATTGAAAAAAAGACATCTTCCTAAGATGTTATAAAATTCACTCATTACTGAATACCAATCAGTTAGGTATTCCAAGGTAAAACAGATAAAAAGGGAAACGAAATATCTTTTGGTTTAACTGATTCTATAACGATTCCGGTAAAGTCCGGATATATGATAAAACGATAAAATTATCACAGTGACAAGACATAGCCTGAAGATATTTCATATCATTAATTTATATGGCTACCAATAAGAGCGAACAACAGACTATTGAGAAACCGGTGAATCCCGGTCTGCTCTCTGAAGTCGATTTGCTTTTTGAGACCAGTTGGGAGGTTTGCAATAAAATCGGCGGTATATATGCCGTGCTCTCCACAAAAGCCCGCGTGCTCAAAGAGCAGTTTGACGACCGGCTCGTTTTCATAGGTCCGGATGTATGGAGCGCAGAAAACCCTTCTCCCTATTTCAAAGAGAAGAAAACAATTCTAAAATCGGCTTTGTCCAAAATCACGTTGCCCTGGGGCATCACAATACGCACAGGTCGCTGGGATATTCCCGGCTCACCTCAAGTGATTCTCGTGAATCCCGGGCAGACGGCAGCCAATCTTCCGGAAATCTACGCGAAGATGTGGGAGCGTTACAAGGTCGATTCCCTCCACAGCTATGGCGACTATGAGGAATCATGCGCCTTCTCCGTGGCTGCCGCTATCGTGATCAAGGCTATCACTGCACACATGAAAGTGCGCGAAGCAAAAGTGATGGCTCATTTCGATGAATGGACCACCGGAATGGGACTTCTCTACACACAGACCACTATGCCCAATGCCGCAACCGTCTTCACCACGCATGCCACCAGCATAGGACGAAGCATCTGCGGGAACGGAAAGCCTCTATATGACTTCTTCGAAGATTATAATGGCGACCAGATGGCGGAACAGCTTAACATGCAGAGCAAGCATTCTCTTGAGAAAGCTGCCGCTCATGCAGCGGATTGTTTCACTACCGTGAGCGAAGTTACTGCCCGCGAATGCAAACAGCTCCTTGAAATTCGTCCGCAAGTTGTGACTCCAAATGGATTCGAACCTAACTTCGTACCAAAGACTGTAAAATATAACAAACTGCGCAAAGAAGGTCGTTCAACCCTGTTGAAGGTTGCAAACGCAATCGTCGGAGAGAATAAATATGATGACAACACATTCTTCATCGCAACCTCCGGCCGTCATGAATATCGCAATAAAGGTCTCGATCTTTTCCTCGACAGCGTGGCTAAGATTGGAGAAAAACTCCCCAAGAATGCAAAAGCCGTTGCTTTCATTTTCGTTCCTGCTTGGGTGAAGGGACCTTCAGGCACTCTCCAGCATCGACTCGGTATGAATGATGCTGCAGATGATAACGCACCCTCCTACCTGACTCACCGTCTCAACAATGAGGATAGTGATGAAGTCTGCGTACGTATCCGCACTCTTGAGGAACAGAAGGCTCTCGAAAAGATTAAGGTGATCTACGCACCCTGTTATCTTGATGGCAATGATGGCATATTCAATATCGCATATTACGATATTCTCCCTGCCCTCGACCTCACCATTTTCCCCTCCTATTATGAACCATGGGGTTATACTCCGATGGAGAGCGTAGCGTTTGGAGTTCCGACAATCACCGATGATAAGGCCGGTTTCGGACAGTGGGTTGCAGATAATTTCTCCCCGACTCTCAAGAGCTGTGGAGTTGCAGTGATCCCCCGTACGGATTCCAACTACGCAGAGGCCTGCGACCAAATCGCAACAAAGGCTCTCTCCTATATGAAGGAGAGTGTAGCCGAGAGAAGCAAGGCTCGCCACGCTTCATTCCTCACGGCTGCCAAGGCCGACTGGAAATTCTTCATGGAGAATTACGACCAGGCCTTTGAAGTGGCTGTGGCTCGTAGAAACTATCGTAGAAAACAGTAATAACAAAACGATTAAAAACCATTGGAACCCTACAGGAATAAGTTTTTCTGAAATTCCACTAATCCCCATAATACCTTTCCTGAAAAGGTTCCTAAATAAAATAGAATACACTAAAATGAAACTTCAAGTAAGCAACACCAACGCTCCTGCATGGCGCAACCTTATCGTAAGCGCCGAGATTCCTTCGGAACTCAAGCCGCTTGAGGAAATGTCGAAAAACCTCTGGTGGGTTTGGAACAGCAAAGGTAAAAACCTTTTCCGCGACATCGACCCCGCGCTCTGGCGCAAAGTGGGTGAGAATCCCGTGATGCTCCTCCAGCAGCTTTCTTACGAGCGCATCCAGGAGATCCTCAACGACAAGGACATGATGCTTCGAATCAAGGACACATACAAGATGTTCAACGACTATATGAAAGAGCCGATGGACAACTCAGTGCCCTCCGTGGCATACTTCTCAATGGAGTATGGTCTTTGCAACTGTCTGAAAATATATTCCGGTGGTCTCGGTGTGCTCGCCGGTGACTACATCAAGCAGGCTTCCGACAGCCGTATCAATATGACTGCCGTTGGTTTCCTTTACAAATACGGCTACTTCTCTCAGAGCCTTTCCATCGATGGCCAGCAGATTGCCAACTATGAGGCTCAGAACTTCGACCAGCTCCCTATCGAGGCTGTCCTCGACGAGGAGGGTAAGCCGATGATTCTTGAGGTGCCTTATCCCGGCCGTGTGGTTTACGCTCACGTATGGCGTGTTAACGTTGGTCGTATGAAGCTCTATCTTCTTGATACTGACCTTGAGCAGAACTCTCAGTGGGACCGCGAGATAACTCACGCTCTCTATGGTGGTGATTGGGAAAACCGTATCAAACAGGAGTATCTCCTCGGCATCGGTGGTATCCTCATGCTCAACAAGCTTGGCATCAAGACTGATATCTACCATGCGAACGAGGGTCATGCTGCCCTTCTTAACCTCCAGCGTCTTGTAGATTACGTTCAGAACGACCATCTACCCTTCAACGTGGCTCTTGAGGTTGTTCGTGCAACTTCCCTCTACACTGTTCACACTCCGGTACCGGCCGGTCATGACTACTTCGAGGAGAGCCTCTTCGGAAAATATCTTGGCGAATATCCCGCAAAACTCGGTATCTCCTGGTCAGACCTTATGAACATGGGTCGTGAGAACCCTGATACCAACGAGCGCTTCTCAATGTCTACTTTTGCTCTTAACACTTGTCAGGAAGCAAATGGTGTGAGCTGGCTCCACGGCGAGGTTTCAAAGAAGATGTTTGCCGGAGTTTGGAAAGGATATGCTCCCGAAGAGAGCCATGTAGGTTATGTTACTAATGGTGTGCACATGCCCACCTGGGCTTCCACTGAGTGGAAAGACTTCTATGGCGAATATCTTAATCCCGCACTCTTCGACGATCAGAGCAATCCTGAGATGTGGAAAGGTATCTTCAAGGTGGACGATGAGAAGATCTGGGGCATGCGCCAGACTATGAAGAATAAGTTCATCGACTTCGTGAAGAAAGACTTCAAGGAGAAATGGCTTAAGAATCAGGGTGATCCCACTCAGGTGCTCAAGATTGTTGACAAGATCAATCCCAATGCACTCATCATCGGTTTCGCTCGTCGTTTCGCGACATACAAACGTGCACACCTCCTCTTCACTGATCTTGAGCGTCTTTCTAAGATCGTGAACAATGAGCAGTTCCCCGTGCAGTTCGTATTCTCCGGTAAGGCTCACCCCGCTGACGGTGCAGGTCAGGGTCTGATCAAGCGCATCACTGAGATTTCCAAGATGCCTGAGTTCTCCGGTAAGATCATCTTCCTTGAGGATTACAACATGATCGTTGCAAAACGTCTTGTTACAGGTGTTGATATCTGGTTGAATACTCCTACCCGTCCTCTTGAGGCTTCCGGTACATCAGGCGAGAAGGCCGAGATGAACGGTGTGCTCAACTTCTCAGTACTCGACGGATGGTGGTATGAAGGCTACCGCAAGGATGAGGAGGGCGGATGGGCTCTCACTGACAAACGCACCTACACCGATCAGACTCAGCAGGATAAGCTCGATGCAGCTACTATCTATTCGATGCTTGAGAATGAGATCATTCCTCTCTACTTCGCTAAGAACAGCAAGGGTTACAGCCCTGAATGGGTGCAGCGCATCAAGAACTCTATCGGCCACATCGCCCCCCACTATACTATGAAGCGTCAGCTTGATGACTATATCTCCAAATTCTACATCCCCGAGCACAAGCGTGCTGAGAAGCTTGTGAAGAACGACTTCGCTAAGGCTCGTGAGATCGTTGCTTGGAAAGAGGAAGTGGCAAGCAAGTGGGATAGCATCCAGATCCTTTCTTCAAACATCGACGAGGTGACCAACAGCGGTGCTTCTCGCACTGGCCAGATGCTCGATGTTAAGTGCAAGATCGATACTATGGGTCTCGGCAACGCTCTCGGCGTAGAACTCGTGATCTACAAAGAGGAGGATGGCGAAACCAAATATGCAGGTCGTGAAGACCTCGAGGTGGTGAACAAGGAAGGCAATGTATATACCTATGAGCTCCAGTACTCTCTCAAGAGCCCCGGTATCTTCAAGTCTGCTCTCCGTCTCTATCCCAAGAACGCAGAGCTTCCCCACCGTATGGACTTCGCTTACACACGTTGGTTCTAATCAGAAAATATTCCTAAAAAGGAATACGGAATCATATATTAAGATAAGAACGACTGCTCCGGAAAATCCGGAACAGTCGTTCTTCTTTTTTAATTCTCTCAGTTCGGCTGCATGATAAGGACTTTCTATTTGACTATATAGAAGATTAAAATAAAAAAGACTCCGAGAAGTGCTTCTCGAAGTCTGTAACCATCCGAAAAAGACCGCCTAAGTTATCAACAAAAAAATCTTGCGATGTTTATTCGCAAGATTTTTTGTAATAGTACGGAGTCATCTGTTTGATTTGCTCCGGAGTCATATCG
>JAAVDD010000044.1 GCA_014801985.1 Bacteroides sp. | reverse complement strand
TGAGCGAAAAACGGGACTCGAACCCGCGACCCCGACCTTGGCAAGGTCGTGCTCTACCAACTGAGCTATTTTCGCAATTCTAATTTTTGAGAAGCGATACACACTAAAAATTCATTGTTCTCTTTGAGCGAAAAACGGGACTCGAACCCGCGACCCCGACCTTGGCAAGGTCGTGCTCTACCAACTGAGCTATTTTCGCGTTCTCGGTAGGCTTTCGGGAGTGTCATTGTTTGTTTCCCGATTGCGAGTGCAAAGTTAGAACTTTTTTCTGAACTATGCAAATTTTTATTGAGAAAATTTTAAATTATTTTTTTGATTTTCGCTTTCCCTATGGTATCTAATGAGTTATGGTCGAAATTTTTTTTTGCTGCATGAGTAGTTTTTTCATTTAATTTCCCGACCTCATCAGAACGAATTGAAGAATCAGTCATTTTATCAATCGGAAAAACGGATGCTCGCGTTTCCTTATTTTCGCTTATTATGCCGGGACGGAGCCAAAATATGGCGAAAATAAGGCACACCAGAAGTGAAGCGCAAACTTTTGCGAATACTTTATTCAAGGGAATATAATAATTTTTATCATAATCCATCTTTTTATGGTCTTCGGAGAATAGAAATTCCTCCTGAAGTTCTGAATCCCGTTTCTCCGACACAATCGAAGTATTTTCATCGATATCTATAGTTACGGAAGAAAATGAAGAAGCGGAAGACGGTATTTTAGGAGAGAAAAAGGGAAAAGGGACACTTATAAGACCTAAATCTGTTGCATATTTATCTGCTGTCTTAAATGGATAGAAGCATAGATTCCCTTCAGTTTCTTTCCTGATGATACCAATACGCCCTATAGTCAGTTCTCCCTCCTTGCTTAATGATTCTATGAGGGAATGTATAAGTTTGTTCAATTCATCAGAAGCCTCGCGATAAGAGACCCTGTTTTTCCTGGCAATAGACTTGGCAAGAAGTCCATCATCTTCCTTTATGGCTGCATTAAATCTTATCTCACAACCGGGAGGGGAAAGAAGTCTTGTGTCGTTGTTGAATTGAGGGGCATGAAAAATATTTATAAAAGCACCGAATCCGGGCACAACGACGCAATCGTGACGGGTAAGTAGATATTCGATATGTAGGGAAAGTTGTTCCATTTGGTTTCTCATTATTTCAGGCGAAAATCGGTTGCAAAATTATAAAAAAATACTCTTTTGCCCTAATGCTTTTCACCATTTTTAGGGAAGAATTTTTCAAGAAGATTAGAATCGCAGGCATATTCTTTAGCCAGTTTTATGGCAATCTCTGCTTCTTCGTTCTGAAAATTCAATTTATGCAGATAAGCTCGCAGTAGATAAAGGTTCCCATTCCGAGGGAACTTCTTCATGCTTTCTCGAAGTGTATCGGAGGCTTCCGTAAGTTTTCCGATATCTATCAGGAGTACGGTTTTGTAAAAATAGATGGTTTCATCCGGCTGAAGATCCAGAGACTTTGAATATAGTTTTAATGCCTCTTCGTTCAGATGGTTTGAGGATTTTATCGCAGCAAGGCCATTGTAACCTTGAGGATTATCCGGGAATTTGGTAATCACGTAATTGAAATCCTCCTCTGCATTCTTAAGATTCCTGTTTTCAAATCTCATCCATCCTCTCATTATGCGGGCTGTCTCTGCATCAGGATTAAGATGGATAAGATTATCAAGATCCTTCAAAGCCTCCTCTTTTTCTCCTTTTTGAATATATAATTCAGCTCTTCCTGAAAGCATGGAAGCCGACTGGGATTGTAATGATAGGCCGATATTATATGCTTCCAAAGCACCCTCATTGTCATCAAGATTTCGGCGGATTTCGGCGAGATTTGCCCAAAGAAGCCAATTGGATTTATTGGCAGGATGTAGTTTCAACGCCTTTATTGTCAATCGCTCTGCGTCATTCCAACGTTTGATGGAAGAGTAATATTCCGCTGAATCCACCATCATTTCAAATTTGGTGGTCAGCGCGTCATCTGTGTTTACTTGAGGTTTGGAATCGACGCTAAATGCATAGGATAGCATTAACAACAAGGGGCAAATTACTTTGCCCCTTGTCTTAAAATTCTGGAATTTGTATAAAATCATTATTTATTCTGGGAATTATAACGTTCAATACCTGAGCGGAGGAATTGCAGATATTTAGTAATATTCTCATCGTAACCATAGGGTTGCGCAAGAGGCTTACCATTGTTGTCCACGAGCACATAATAAGGCTGTGCATTGGCTCCGAATTTGGTTCGTTCAAGGTAGCTCCACTTATCGCCATAAGTGCGAAGAGTGCGTTCGGTTCCGTCGCTTTCCTTAACTTCAATTGGTTCCGGAAGAGGTTTCTTATCATCCACCATAAGAGTGATAAGTACATAATCCTCCTCGATGATTGATTTAACTTCAGGATTAGTCCATACTGCAGCTTCCATCTTACGACAGTTGACGCAGCCGAAGCCGGAGAAGTCGATCATCACAGGTTTTTTAAGGTCACGAGCCATACGCATACCTTCTTCGTAGTCAGAAGAGGTGGCATGCACGCTACCGTCATAGAGATTGAAGTCCTGGGTTGACACAGGAGGAGCAAACGCGCTTATGCTTTTGAGCGGAGCACCCCAGAGACCGGGAATCATATAGACTGCAAAGGAAAGAGAGATGCATGCAAGCAGGAAGCGGGTGACACCTGTTTTCTCAACCTTTGTATCGTGAGGGAAAGTTATCTTTCCAAGGAGGTAAACACCAAGGAGAGCGAAGATGACTATCCAGAGAGAGATGAATACTTCACGATCGAGAATTCTCCATCCATAAGCAAGGTCGGCCACAGAAAGGAACTTAAGAGCGAGTGCCAATTCAAGAAAACCGAGTACCACCTTCACCGTATTCATCCAGCCGCCACTTTTGGGAACTGACTTGAGAACAGTGGGGAATATTGCAAAGAGAGTGAAGGGGAGGGCAAGTGCAATCGAGAATCCTGCCATACCGATGGCTGGAGAGATGAAGTTAGAAGTTGCGGCAGCTTCTACAAGAAGAGTGCCGATAATAGGACCTGTACAAGAGAAGGATACCAATGCAAGAGTAAAGGCCATAAAGAATATACTTAAATAGCCTGTAGTTGAATCCACTTTGGAATCCATCTTATTGCTCCATGAAGAGGGAAGTGTGATTTCGAAACCACCCATGAAGGAGATTGCGAAAAGCACGAGAAGGAGAAAGAAGGCAATATTAAAGCCTGCAGAAGTTGCAAGTTCGTTAAGTGCAGAAGCTCCGAAGATTGCTGTAACAATCAGACCCAATAACACATAGATTACGATAATGGAAGCACCGTAAGTGATAGCTGCAATAATCGATTTGCGGCGTGTCTTGTTCTGCTTGAGGAAGAAGCTGACAGTCATAGGTATCATAGGCCATACACAAGGAGTGACCAATGCAATCAGACCTCCCAGGAAGCCCGCAATGAATATATACCATAAAGAACGGCTCTGCTGAGAAGGATTATCCTCGAACACTTTGAATTCCGCCTCAACATTTGCCCACCAGTCAGAAGTATCCGCATTGGAAAGATTTACTCCGGGAACAAGCGCCGGTTGGGAACTCTGAAGGGAATCCACCATGTTAGCCACTTCATTGGCTTTAGACTCCTCTATAGCCTCGTCAGCTTTTTTCTCTTCTTCTGCAGCTTTAGGAGTCTCCTCCTTTGCTTCAGCTACGGGCGATTTCCCCTCAAATTTATGTGAGCCGAAAACTTGAAAACAGCTTCCATCATTGCAAACCTGTCCGGTGATTTCAACCTTAGCTGTATATGAAGCTGCTGTGGGCTTTAATTTCTGAGTGAATTTTACAGTGCCGGTCCAATAATGTTCCTCGACACCGAAAATATCGTTAAATTCTTTTGAATATGCCTTGTTTGGCACAGGTTTACCAACAAGACTACAACCCTTTAGATCGAAGGTCATGACAAGAGGGTTTGAACCCAGTTCGGGGTTGTCGAAAGCATAGAGATGGAAGCCGCGTTCGATGTTAGCGGTGATTTCCAAAGATGGATCGGCCGTGTTGTCTCCGATGAGCTTGTACGACCAGTCGACATTTCCTGCGCGGCAGGCAATGGAGACCAAGACCATCATGGCAAAGAGTGAAAGTAGTTTCCTCATAGATGTCTATAAAATTTTATTATGGTTTTAATGATATCTTATTTAACGGTTAGAGTTATGAACTAATATATGGCTCATGATGCTTTTTTATTAGTTCGTTTGTAAAATTAATATTTTTTTGTTAAATTTGCAATTGAACTTAAATACTTTTTTACAAGGAAAGTTTTTTAATACCTTATATATAATACACATGAAACCTAAACATCTTTTATTGGGAGATGAAGCCTTCGCATTAGGGGCTCTTCATGCAGGCCTATCAGGTGCGTATGCCTATCCGGGAACTCCCTCTACAGAGATCATGGAATTTATCCAGCAGTCACCCATTACAAAAGAAAGAGGAATCCATTCACATTGGTCGTCAAATGAGAAGACGGCAATGGAGGAGGCTCTCGGAATGTCTTATTGTGGAAAGAGAGCAATCACTTCCATGAAACATGTCGGTCTGAATGTGGCGGCTGACCCTTTTGTAAATTCCGCAATGACCGGTGCTAATGGTGGTCTGCTTGTAGTGGCCGCAGATGATCCTTCGATGCATTCATCGCAGAATGAACAGGATTCCAGATTCTATGCCGATTTCGCAATGATACCGGCTTTAGAGCCCTCTAATCAGCAGGAGGCTTACGATATGGCCGATTATGGCTTTAAACTTTCTGAACAATTTCAGATTCCCGTTCTAATTCGTTTCGTGACTCGTCTTAGTCACAGTCGTGCTGTCGTGGAGACTGCCGACGAGGTTAAAGAGGAGAACGAGTTACATTATCCTGCTCGACCTAAACAGTGGGTGTTGATGCCGGCTATTTCAAAAGTCAGAAATAAACAACTTATTGCAGATTTTGAAGATTTGCAGTATGTCTCCGATAAATCTCCCTTTAACAGATATGAGGATGCTGCCGATCATCAATTGGGAATCGTGGTGAGTGGAATCGCTTATAACTATCTTAAAGAGGCCTTCCCAAAGGGTGTACCGTTCCCCTTGGTGAAAGTAAGCCAGTATCCTCTTCCGAAAAAACTGATAAAGAAACTTTATGATGAATGCGAGTCAATTCTGGTTCTTGAAGAGGGGCAGCCATTCATTGAGAAGCAACTTCGAGGTTTATTGGATGCAGGTAAACCAATCATGGGTAAGTTCTCCGGAGAGGTTAACCGTGATGGGGAGTTAAATCCTGATATTGTAAGGAATCTTTTCATGTCGATAGCACCCGGATATATGGAGCTTGAATCTATGAAGCGTCACGCTCCGGCAAAGAATATCGTTTCCCGACCGCCGGCACTCTGTCAAGGTTGTGGACACCGCGATGTCTATGGAGCTCTCAACGATGTTTTGAAGGGTTATGAAAATGCCAAAGTCTTTGGAGATATAGGTTGCTATACCCTCGGGTTCCTTAGTCCCTTCAATGCGATTGATACTTGTGTTGATATGGGTGCTTCAATCACCATGGCAAAGGGGGCGGCTGATGCGGGACAGCATCCTGCAGTTGCAATCATCGGTGACTCCACTTTCACACATAGTGGAATGACTGGCCTTCTGGATGCAATCAACGAGAATTCTCCTATAACAGTAATTATATCTGATAATCTTACAACCGGTATGACCGGAGGTCAGGATTCTCAGGGAACTGGAAAACTTGAGGAGATTTGTCTTGGACTTGGAGCAGATCCAGCCCATGTCAGGACCATTGATTCTCTTCCAAAGAACCATGATGAGATGGTTAAGCTATTCAAGGAGGAGATCGATTATCCCGGACTCTCTGTGATTATTTCCAGAAGAGAATGTATTCAGACAGCTCGCAGAAAGAAAAGCTGACTTATTCCTTAATATTATAAGCAGAAAAAAGATGAAAACAGATATAATTCTGGCCGGTGTAGGTGGTCAGGGAATTCTTTCAATCGCAACAATTTTAGGGGCGGCCGCACTTGAGGAGAATCTTTACCTCAAACAGGCTGAGGTGCATGGAATGAGTCAGCGCGGGGGAGATGTACAGTCTAATCTTAGAATTAGTTCCAATCCCATTCATTCTGATCTAATTCCCCTTGGAGGTGCTGATCTTATTGTATCGCTCGAACCAATGGAGGCTTTGCGATATGTGGATTATCTTAGTCCGGAAGGCTGGGTAGTGACAAACACCAATCCTTTTGTGAACATTCCCAACTATCCTGCAATGGAGGAGGTAGAGAAGGAGCTTTATTCGCTTCCCAACGTGGTGGCCTTCAATATGGATGAGAAGGCTAAGGAATTGTTGTCTCCCAGAAGTTCAAACATGATTCTTCTTGGAGCAGCTTCTCCTTTTATTGAGCTTGCTCCTGAAAAGATAGAGGATGCAATCCGTACTGTCTTTGGAAGAAAGGGTGAAAAAATTGTGGAATCAAACATAAAAGCGTTCCGTGCAGGACGTGAGTATGCAATGAATAAATCCTGAAGATTATGTTTCCGCTGCATAATGACAAATTAAAGGAGACCATTGATCGTCTCTCAATTATAGATATCTCATCAGCAACTATTCGTCAGATTTGTGCTTTGGCTGCCGAACTCGAAGGTGAGGCAAAAGAGAAAATGGTTCACCTTGAAATGGGAAATCCCGGATTGCCGGCTGAAGAGGTTGGCGTTGAAGCAGAAATTGAGGCTCTTCGTAAGGGTGTTGCAGGTGTATATCCTAATATAGCAGGTATCCCGGAGCTTAAACTTTGGGGAGAGCGTTTTATAAAGGCTTTTTTGGATGTGGATATACCGCAGAAAGGAATCATACCTACTGTCGGTTCGATGCAAGGCAGCTTTACTTTGATGCTACTTCTCGGCCAACGTCTTGAAGGGAAAGATACAATGCTTTTCTTGAATCCCGGCTTCCCGGCTCAACGTCATCAGGCAAAACTTCTCGGATTAAAAGATGAAGCATTCGATATATATTCCTACCGTGGTAAGAAACTTGAAGCAAAGCTGGAAGAGATTCTAAGCAAAGGTAACGTTACCGGGATGATTTATAGTAATCCTAACAATCCTGCTTGGACGAATCTTACAGAGGAAGAACTTGAAATTATCGGTCGGATGGCTACAAAATATGATGTTATAGTCCTTGAGGATCTTGCTTACTTCGGGATGGATTTCCGACGTGACATCAGTCATCCGGGTGAAGCTCCCTTTGGTGCAACTTGCGCACGTTATACAGACAATTACATACTTCTTCTATCCGGTTCAAAGATTTTCAGCTATGCAGGCCAGAGGATTGCATTGGTATGTATGAGTGACAAGGTGTTTAATCGTCGGTATCCCTTCTTTGAGAAATTCTATGAGATGCCGGCTTTTGGAGATGCCTACGTTTATGGAGTCCTATATTGTGCTTCTTCCGGTACATCTCACTCAGCACAGCATGCAATGGCTGCGATGTTGGAGAAGGCTGTTAAAGGGGAACTTCCGTTCATTGATCATTGCCGAGAATATGCCAATAAAGCAAATCGTGCAAAGAAGAGCTTTATCGATAACGGGTTCCATATCGTATATGAATATGATGGAGACGAGCCAATATCCGATGGATTCTTCTTTACAATTGGATATCCGGGCATGACAGCCAAGGAACTTCAGCTTGAATTATTACGATATGGGGTTGCATCAATTTCTTTGACATCAACCGGTAGCGAACAAGAAGGTGTGAGAATATGTGTGTCGATGCTTCGTAATGAAGAGGATTTTGAGAATCTTGAAAGATATCTCACTTCATTTCATAATGACCACAAAAAATCTGAATAGAGCCATGGAGAAGCATGTTAATTATATGAGTGCCCAAGAGGCGGTTCGGTTGATTGAAAGCGGGGATCATATATACGTCCAAGGTTCCACTTCTATTCCTGAGATTCTACTTGAAGCTTTGGCTGACCGTGCGTTAAGAGATGGTGATCTTAAAGACATAACTGTCTATACGGCATTTGCTGTGGCACGTCGTCCATCTCCTTTATGCCGGCCTGAGTTGGCTGACGTATTCTTTCAAGATTCATTTTTTGTCTCAAATTCAGTGAGAGAATGGATTGCGCAAGGATACGGGTCTGTGACTCCGAAATTCCTTGGAGAAGTCCCGGAACTTTTCCGAGACGGGACCTGTCGTGTGGATGTGGCTCTCATTAACTGTTCTATGCCCAATGAAGAGGGGATTGTGAGTTTTGGAGTGTCAGCCGACCTCGCCACCAGTGCTGTAGAATGTGCTGATTGTGTAATCGCTCAGATTAACCCCTGCGTTCCTTTCACTCCGGGAGATGCCACCATTCATTTGTCACAGTTATCAGCAGCTGTAATGGTGGAGGATCCCTTAGTAGAGGTGCCGACTGCCATTCCAACGGAAAAGGAAATAAGTATTGGAAATTATATTGCCGAACTTATTCCCGACGGAGCCACACTTCAAATTGGTGTTGGCGGAATTCCTAATGCCGTCATCCGTGCTTTGGAAGGACATAAACATCTTGGTTTGCATACCGAGGCAATGACAGATGGGGTGTTACCCCTGCTTGAAAAGGGTATTATCGATAATTCGCAGAAAAAGGTTATGCCCGGAAAATCCGTTGCTTCTCTTGCATTGGGATCAAAGGCATTATATGATTATCTCGATGGGAATGAAGATATCATTTTCAAGGATGTGGCATGGACAAATAATCCATTTATAATTGCTCAGAATCCAAAGGTGATGTCAATAAATTCATGTCTTGAAATCGATCTGACAGGTCAGGTTTGTGCCGACTCTATAGGAAAGAAAATTTTCTCAGGAGTTGGAGGACAGCATGATTTTGTATATGGATCATCTCGTAGTGAAGGAGGACTCTCTTTTCTCGCAATGCTTTCAACTACAGCGAAGGGTCTGAATAAGATCAAACCTGTGTTGACTGAAGGAGCCGGGGTAGTGACTACACGTTTCCAGACCAATTATATCGTTACAGAATATGGTGCCGTGAATCTGCGGGGAAAGAATCTTGCCGAGCGTGCGAGACTCATGATTTCAATTGCTGCTCCCGAATATAGGGAGGCTCTTGAAAGGGAGGCCGCAGAAAGATTCGGTCGAGCTTTCCTAAGATTAAGATAAATTATTTATTTTTAATTAATAATGGTGATTATGAAAAATAATCACCATTTTTTTATATTTTCTTGAACTATTATTTTTTTAAATTGTTTTAAGGATAAACAAACGATAATAAGGATTCCACTCCTTATCTATGTAAAAGCACTCATCGTTTCAATAAGAAATATTTAGGAAAAAGGAAAAGGTATGAAGAAGAAAATTATTGATGCTCTCAAAAATGCTTTCGATAAGCTGGTAAATGGAAATAGCGAAATTCGTCTACAACCTATTCCCGTGAGAGTCAACAATAGGTTTGGAAGAAATTTCTAAAAGAAAGGGAAGAGAAACACAACGAGGCGGCCATATCGGTCGCCTTTAATGCATAGTGAGTTATGTTATTTAAGCATGAACATAATAATGGCCTTGAATTACTTCTTTTTGAAGATGTAGCGGGTAACGGAGGAAGAATAAGAAAAATTATTTCTGTTGGATGTGGTATCAATGCTCTACTGATGATTCTTAAACTGACAGTGGGGTATTATGGTCATAGTGATGCACTGATGGCGGATGGTTACCATTCGCTCAATGATTTTGCCGCTGACTTGATCATGCTTCTATTCATCGGCATTTCCTTTCGTAAAGCTGATAAGCGTTATTCATTCGGATACGGTAAATTTGAAACTTTCTCAACATTCCTTATTTCACTGTTCCTTCTTTTTGTTGCTTTTCATATCACTCATGAAGCGATAGACTCAATTCAGGAATATGCTTCAGGAGCTGTCCTTCCTCAACCCGACGTGTGGACGGTAGTAGTTATTGTAATATCAATGATTGCCAAAGAGGGACTATTCCGATATTATAGATGGGGTTCACGAAAGACAGGTACAACTGTAATGCTGACGAATGCATGGCATCATAGGAGTGATGCCATGGCTTCTGTTGCAACTTTAATCGGTGTTTCCTTTTCTCATTTCTTAGGAGAATCTTGGCGTATACTTGATCCTATTGCATCATTAATTCTGGTGGTTTTTATTGTGGTAGCGGCTATAAAGATGCTTTGGCCAGCCTTTACAGAGCTGATGGATCATTCATGTGACAGAGTGATTACAGAAAAGGCAGAAAAGATTGTGTCAGGGGTTAAAGGTGTAGAAAAGATTTTAAGTTTCAAAAGTAGAAAAAATGGTCATTATTTTATCTTTCATTTCACCATAGCAGTAGATCCATCTCTGACGGTGGCAGGAGCCGGAAAAATTTCCGGGGAAATTGAGAAGAATTTGCGTATGGAGATGGGGCAGAATGTGATGATTGGTGTTACAACTGTTCCGTTCTATGGATAGAATTTGCTATTCTTTTTTGTAATAAGAAATAATATTATTAAATTAGCAAAAGATTATAATATTTCTTATAAAAAGTGTATAATTATGAAGCGAATAGCTATTTTTGCCTCCGGAAACGGTTCAAATGCAGAAAATATAATAAGATATTTCAAGGAAAAAGAAAGTGCGGCAGAGGTCTGTTTGGTGGTATGTAACCGTAAAGAGGCTGGAGTGTATGAGAGGTGCCAACGTTTAGGGGTTGATATCCTACATGTTCCAAAGGCTGAAATTAACTCCATTGAGAAGATGCTTCCGATACTTGAAAATTATAGTATTGATTATATTGTTCTCGCAGGATTTATGCTGATGATTCCGGAATTTCTTCTTGAGAGATTTCCTCGTCGTATTGTAAATATACATCCATCATTGCTTCCAAAATATGGAGGAAAAGGAATGCATGGGCATCATGTGCATGAAGCTGTGGTTGCAGCCGGTGAGAAGGAGAGTGGAATAACGATACATTATGTTAATGAGTTTTGTGATGAAGGGGAGATAATATTCCAAGCTTCCGTTCCTGTGCTTAAATCAGATACACCGGAAGATGTAGAAAATAAAATTCATGACCTTGAGAAGAAACATTTTCCACGAGTGATAGAAGAGATCGTAAAAACGGATAAATAATCATGAGAGGAGTCTGTAGGTTCATATTACAGTTATGCGGCATCTCTTTATTCTTATCCGGTTGTGGGGAGAAGCGGGATGACAGATTGACCATGTCGGGATTAAGACCTGAAGATTTTACCACGATAGTTGATGGGGATTCAGTGAAATTAATAGTTCTTGACAATGGTCATGGGATGGAAGTTTGTCTGTCAAACTATGGAGCGCGAATTGTCTCACTTATAGCGCCCGATACTGAAGGAGAGGGTAGGAATGTAGTATTAGGTTTTGATAGTATCCAAGCATATTATCCTGAGGTAAAACTTCCTAAAATGGGAGGAACCATAGGACGATATACCAATAGAATAGGACATTCACAGTTTATTCTTGATGGTGATACAGTAAGAGTGACAGAAAATAATTTTGGACATTCTCTCCATGGCGGAGCCGAAGATGGTGATAGAGGCTGGCAGTATAAGGTTTTTAGGATCAAAGAGCAAAATGATAGTTCAGTGCTTATGACTTTGCTTTCCCCTGACAAAGAGAATGGTTTTCCGGGGAATGTAAAAGCCTCCGTGAAATTTACATTGTCAAAAGACAATTCACTACGTATCGATTATTCGGCTGAGACAGACAAACCTACAGTGATAGGTATGTCCAATCAATCATACTTTAATTTATCCGGTAATCCTGATCATAGTATTTCAGATTTAAGGCTTATGATTAATTCTAGATACTATCTTCCTGTAGATAGTACTCGGTTAGTTACCGGAGAATTAGCAAAGGTGGAAGGAACCCCTATGGATTTCAGAAAGGAGAAACTCATTGGGCGGGATATTGATAATGCCTGGTATGAACAGATAAAGAATGGGAATGGCTATGATCATGCTTTTGTGCTTGATACAAATGGAAGCCTTGATGAATGCGCTGTCTCACTTCATTGCAAACGAAGCGGGATCATCATGGATATATACACAACGGAACCTTCTGTTCAATTCTATACAGGAAACTTTTTATCCGGTTCTTTGTCAAGGAAGCAGAATGAAAACTACTCTCAACGACATGGTTTAAGTCTTGAACCTCAACATTTCCCTGACTCACCCAACCATCCTGAATGGCCTTCTGTAGTGCTTCGACCTGGAGAAACATATCATTCCACTTCAATCTATAAATTCAGGACTGAATAGAGAATCAAGCGCGTCATATAAAAATCAGCCCTAAAGTTTTAAAACTTTAGGGCTGATTTTTATATGAATACCTACTTCTCTAATCCAATATAATCTACTAAAATATGAAGCGAATTCCCATCCAATCCAAGACCTTGCAAGATGGATATGTCTTGTAGGAATGCATTTCGGAACTCATTATAATTTCCTGATGAAGATTTTTTATAAAGTTCCAAAGCCTTTCTTAAATCGCCCTTGGCTGCATACAGGTGTCCGGCATTAAGAAAATCAGATGATTCCTGTGAGATTGCTAAAATCTTATTATAATATTTTTCACTTTTCTCAAATTCTTTATTCAGAAATTCAGACCATGCTATCGCTCGGAATATTTTAAGATTTTCCGGTTCAATATAATTTGCATGATAATAATGCTTTAATGCCTGGTTGATTTCGCCGGCTTCAAGTGCACAATATGCGGCATTGAGAATGAGAGAAAGTTTCTCAGGATCTTTCTCTAAGAGCCGGCAATAGTATTCATAGGCTTTAGAAAAATTCCCTTGTTTCTTATTTACAAAGGCAAGACTACCTATTAGCCATGTACCCGGAGTTTTGAGAAGCTCTGCCTTTGTGAAACACTCAAGAGACTTTTCATAAAACTTCATACTTTGGTAACATGCTCCGGCTTTCTCCCATAAAGCCGGATCTTCAGCGTTATCCTCAAGAAGAAGATTGAAAAGAGAAAGCGCTTCCTGATAATACTTCCTGCTGAAATAGAATTCTGCCACAAGTGCCACTATTTCAGAATCCGCCATCATATCGCCGATATATGGAATATCAAGAAAGGCAAGGGGAGAGGAGAATGGATCATTAAATCCCTGTTTTTTTCTATATAGCCTGAAGAAACGATAGAGATCTCTCACGACTTTAGTGACCTCCTCATCAAATTCTGGAGCGGATGATTGTAATGCCTTTTCTTTTAGTTCTTCAGATAGTTGAGAAAATTGGGCATCAAATTGGGAAATCATCATATCCTTTTGCATTTCGGGCATCTTCCTGAGAGCAATTGCCAGTGAATACTTATCTGAATCACACACATTTTTACCCATTTCCATAAGCTTGCCTACTATATTTCGTTCTTTTTCACCAGATGCTATTGCAGAATGAAAGGGGAAAAATGGTAGGAACCAGTTGGAAACCGAATTGAAAAAAGGGAATTGTTTAAGATTCGAGAAGGCCACCATCATAAGATCAGCACCATCACTTTGCATATCACTAAGTTCTCGCATCTTCTCTGTGAGACCTGATTTTTCAAGCATCTCTTCCCATTCAGGATTAATTTCAAACCCAGATCCTTCTGAAGTGTCAGGAGAGGCTTCACGAAATTTTTTAAGAATATCCGGTTGAAGTTTCATAATCTCCGGAAGCACTTCATCTTTCATCTTTGTGGAAATCCGATCAGTGTCACGTGTACGGATAAGTGTCATTATCACCTCGCGAATTCTACTGTAATCAATAAGGGAATCTTCCATAAAGGAAAGCCGAGAAGCAATTTCTTTATCCGCGCGACTCCTTTCCGGATGTCGGGCAAGAGAGAGAATGATTCCAACCAATGCTCTGGCCGACAATCTCTCAGAAATATCATTTTGATATATCTTAATAAGTGCAAGAAGCTTTTGACGGTCATAATAGCCATTAAGAGAAAGTGTAAGAGCACTTATTATATGTGCCGGGAGCCAGTCTCCGTATCGGTTAGAGATCACAGCGTCAGTGGCCATATCAACAATGCTTCTTTCGTCAAGACTCACCCAAACTGTATTAAAGATTGAAGAATGCAGTTCCTCAATGCGTTTATATATTTCTGCAGCCTCATTTCCTGCAGCATGGGCAAGCTGAAGTTCTGAGATGATAGAAGAATATTTGGAAAGGAGGGATTCCAAATGCTCACCTGCTAATCTTTGATATCTGAAGGTTTCAGAATATGAATCGGCTGAATCAATAGAGACCACATCACGACCAATATGATCTGCAATTGACCTCAATTTCTCAATAATGTCATTGTAGACATTTGGACGCGAGGGATCAACTCCGCCTGAAACCATGTACTCAGCCATGTATTTATAAGTCTCCCGCAGATGATTTAATTCATCTGAGATTTTATAATCCTGTCTTTCCTTTGCAAGAGAGTCAAGAAGGGTTATTGTTGCCGGAATATTATAAGAGTCAAGGAGGCGGGAAGCCTCCTTGCATTTATTAATTATTTCTTTGTTTTGCATAATGGAGAAGCTCGTTTTAAACCAATGTCAAAATGACATCCACTATAATTATAACAAAAAGCGAGCCAAAAGTTTAGAAATTGATGCCGAACTGAAGTTGTGCCACCCAAATTGAATTTGTATCAAGCCGGGAAATATAGTTTTGATGGTGCTGGTTGAAATAACGGTAAGCCACTCCCAGAATAATATACGTCTTTGCTTTCTTTGATTGAGAAAGATTGAAGCCGCATCCTAAGGCAGAGTTGTAGTCGCCAAACATTGGAGAGTCTTCAATAGTGTTGAAGGAATACCCAAACCGTGCATTAAGGAAAAGCAGAGAGGGGCGAGAGGTGAAGCTTGTGCGTATAAGGGCATAAATCGGGATAAAATTATCGCCTCCCTGAACTGTTCTATGGATACCGGCTCCAACGCCCACTGTCTTTATAAAATTATTTTTATATCCCAGAATGAAGTCGAGATCAAAAGTAGACATATCATGAGCAGTGAGATCAACAGATGCCCCTAAGTCAGCACCCCAAGTGAAATGGGATTCTGCAAGTGAGCGGTTGCCTCCGAAAATACTTTCTCTTTCAACATTAATTTCCTCTCCTTTTTCTTCATTTGCAGCAAAAGCAGACAAAGAAAAAATAAAAATGCCCGCAAATAAGACAAAACCAATGGCTTTGTCTTTCATTGCGGACATTTTACGTAATCTAAATATCGTCATAAAGTATATGCCAGTATTATTCTCCCAAATATGATTTAAGGAGTTTGCTCTTTTGCCCTTTAAGACGACGAATAGCTTTCTCTTTGATTTGACGTACTCTTTCGCGAGTGAGGTCGAATTTCTGACCAATTTCCTCAAGTGTCATTTCCTGACATCCAATACCAAAAAACATTTTGAGGATTTCGCGTTCGCGATCGTACAATTGTTTCAAAGCTCTGTCGACTTCCTTGGATAGGGATTCCTGATTAAGATTTGAATCAGCCATCGGGCTATCGTCGTTAGGAATCACGTCCAAAAGAGAGTTGTCTTCACCATCCACAAAAGGAGCGTCAACTGAGATGTGTCTACCTGAAACTTTCAAAGTCTCGGTCACTTTGTCTTCCGGCATATCAAGACGGGCAGCGAGTTCCTCAGAAGAGGGACGACGCTCATTCTCCTGCTCGAATTTCGAAAGCTCTTTGGTGATTTTGTTCAGAGATCCAACCTGATTTAGGGGGAGTCTGACGATTCTTGACTGCTCGGCAAGAGCCTGTAGAATCGACTGCCGTATCCACCAAACGGCGTAAGAGATAAATTTGAATCCGCGTGTCTCGTCAAATTTCTGAGCTGCACGGATAAGACCAAGGTTTCCTTCGTTGATGAGGTCAGGAAGGGACAAGCCTTGGTTCTGATACTGTTTTGCCACCGATACTACGAAGCGTAGGTTAGCCTTGGTAAGCTTCTCGAGCGCTGCACGGTCTCCTTTCTTGATTCTTTGCGCGAGCTCTACTTCCTCACTTACTGAGATAAGTTCTTCACGCCCTATTTCCTGCAGATACTTGTCGAGAGATGCGCTTTCGCGATTGGTGATGGATTTGGTGATCTTTAGTTGTCTCATATATCTCTCCAAAAAATTACCGCAAATTTAATAATATTCTTTTAAATTTGCAAATTTTTGTTTTGAATTTCCTTTAAATTTCTTTGAAAAGAAGTGTTTAATGATTTTAAGGTTCTTTTAAAATAAAAGTTAGACAATTGCAGGATTTTCTGAATCCCACAATTGTCTAACAAATGTATTGGAGAAATTCCTTTTCTTTTAACGGATTTTAATTAAAATCCCGTAAAGAATTTCATTCCTCTGCAAGATTCACAGCATAGTAATATTTCTTACCGGTGGGATAAAGGCCGGTTATGAACATTACTTTGTCTTCACCATCATTTTTCATTATTGCGTTGTAGATGCGCTCCACATCATCGGAGGAGTTTACAGTGCTACCGTTGATATCTGTGATTACGAATCCATCTTTTATACCGGCATCTTTGACAGCACCTGATTTCACGCCCTGAACCTGCACACCGGTTGATATTCCAAGATTCCGTCTTGTTTCATCCGAAAGTTTCATGAAAGCACATCCAAGCTCAGAGAAATCTCCCTTTTTGGTGATAGTGGTATTTCCTTGCTGATTACGCAGCACACCGGATTTTGTATAGGTTTTATTATCTCTAACATAAGTGATTGTGATCGTATCGCCGGGACGGTATTTGCTAACTTGGCCTACAAGCTGGGCATGTGTAGCTACATCAACACCGTTTACTGCTGTGATGACATCATCTTCCTGAAGTCCCATCTCCTTTGCAGTGGAGCGGTCGGAAACAGATGCGATAATCACACCACTTTTTGTGGCGGTAATTTTCTTTTCTTTTGCAATCTTGGCATCCAAGTCGGCGACAGAACATCCAAGAAGTGCACGCTGCACGGTTCCGTATTGACGAATGTCGGTCATCACTTTCTTCACAATTGTGGTGGGGATTGCGAATGAGAAGCCAGCATAGCTACCTGTATTACTATAGATAGCGGAGTTGATTCCGACAAGCTCTCCTTTAAGATTTACAAGTGCACCTCCTGAATTACCTGGATTAAGTGCAGCATCTGTTTGAATGAATGATTCGATTGTCATAGGGCTTTTATGGCTGCTGCTTCCAAGGCTACGTGCCTTTGCCGACACAATACCTGCAGTGACAGTAGAATTGAATCCGAAAGGATTACCTACTGCAAGCACCCATTCACCGACCTTCAGTGTTTCTGCATCGCCAAATACAATTGGAGCGAGACCTTTGGCATCTATTTTAAGCAGTGCAAGGTCGGTTGCTTCATCCGTGCCAATGATACGTGCATCATAAGAGGAGTTATCATTAAGCAAGACTTCGAGTTTCTCTGCACCATCGACTACATGGTTGTTAGTCACAATATATCCATCCTCAGATATAATCACACCTGATCCGAGACCGCTCTGCACGGGTTCGCTACTGCGCTGTTGTTGGCGAGGTTGTTGACGAGACTGAGGATTACCGAAAAAGAAATCGAACATCCCCCCGAAAGGATCCATTCCTCCGGAATTTCCATATGGATTCTGCTGACGAGTTGTAAAGCTTTTTATGCAGACCACAGCGTTAACTGTTTTCTCGGCAGCCACCGTAAAGTCGGTTTCAAACGCAGGAGTGGAAGAAGTCCGAATAAACGCGGGATCTTCATTTGCGAAGAGAGAGGCAGCACATATCGCCACAAGGAAAGAGGCGACAAAGAGATTTGATTTCTTCATTCTATGTATGTTTTGATGTTTGATTTAATAATTGTTTGGCAAAGTGTCTAACTTTATATGACGAAAATTATTCTCCTCATATATTTCTATAAAATACAAAATGACCGCCATTATTACATGGGTTAACACTAAATTGAGAATTTTAAAATTTGTTTAGAAAATATTTGGTCATTAGAAAAATTATTGTCAATTTTGACAATCGAAACCAAACCATTCAAATTCCATAATCAAACCAGTTGTTTAATCTATTACAACAAATATGCTGATATCAATAAATTATCGATCTAATAAGTCTGTATTTGCAATTATTTTAGCCTGTCTTATCAGTATTGTTTCCCTCTCCTCATGTCACACATCTAATAAAGGGGGAGGACATTCAGTAAGAAAGCATAAGAAAGAGAATGTTATCAGTGATTTAAAAGTTGATGAGAACAATAAGAGGGGGAAAAAGATTGTCAAAGAAGCGATGAAATGGATGGGTACGCCATATAAGTATGCATCGTCAGAAATAGGGGAGGGAACTGATTGTTCAGGAATGGTTATGGCTACTTATCTTGAGGTGACAGGAATCAAGCTTCCTCGTAATTCTGCTAAACAAGCTGAATTCTGTGAGAATATACCGGCAGAAAAAGTGAAAATCGGAGATCTTTGTTTTTTTGCAACAGGAAAGGATCCTAATAAGATTTCCCATGTCGGGATAATGATTGATGAAGAGACATTTATCCATGCCTCAACATCAAAAGGTGTCGTGACCTCCAAGATCACAACACCTTATTACATTCGTACATTCATTCAGTTTGGGAGAGTACCCGACTGAATGTCAAAGTCATTATTTGCTTAGACTTTACCTATTATTGGATTAGTCAAGAAGAGGAAGGAGCTTAGCCTCAAGCTCATCAAGTTTCACGAGGCCTACGCTTCTTGCAGCCACTTCACCGTTTTTGAAGAATAAAACGGTTGGAACGCTACGGATGCGATTTTCCATTACGATATCTGATTCCTCGTCGATGTTGATTTTACCGATGACTGCTTTGTCGCCGTATTTTTCAGCAAGCTCCTCCACAACGGGACCAAGCTTTAGACACGGACCACACCATGTGGCCCAGAAATCGATTACCACTACTTTTCCTGATTCGATAGCCTCTTTGGCTGTCTGATCTGTGAATGCTATTGCCATAATAATTATATTTAGTGAAATACACTTATATTGAATTTACAAATTTACGCTTCATGCGTCATTACTTTGAAGGAGCTTTCATGTCTCTTTAGAATTTCAATGAATTCCTTGTCGATAGAGACTCTTTTTCGAGCATGAACCTTTACCCTCTGGCGCGATTTTGAATCAAAGAGCTCCACAAATAAATCACCTGGGCGCTTCATATCCTTATAACTTTCCAATTCGCTGAAAAGGTCCCGGTTATCCTCATTAATATTAAGCGTCAGAGTCACTGAATTCGCCACTTTGCCCTTTATTTGATCCAACTGTTTCACCTCCACCTGCATATCCACACGGGAGCTATCAAACCTACCTTGTAAAAATGACAGTTTTATCAAGCAAGCCTCACCCTCTTTGAATTTTGAGGCATGTGCTTTATGGTTAGGGCCGAACAATGCAATTTCACCCTTACCTGTAAAGTCTTCGATCTCTACAATAGTGAAAGGGTTACCTCTCTTTGACATTCTCTCAGTTACTTTTGTAACCAGGCCACCGATAGTTAACTTGGTTCCGGGCTCTGCTTTATCAAGCTCTGTTTTTAATCCTTCGCAAGGATGATTGCATTCATAATTTAACTCCATCCAATAGGGATCAAGAGGATGAGCTGAGAGATACATGGTGACCAATTCCTTCTCCTTATCCAAAAGAGCAAGGCGACTCCATGGCATATATTCAGGCAATGGAGGTTTACTTGTCTCGATTACCTCCACGTCGCCGAACAATGACATCTGGAGAGAATTTTTATCTTTCTGCACATTCTGCCCATATTTTACCAGATGATCTGCCCATGTATTATCTCCTACAAGAGAAACAAACGCTTCCCTCGGAAGGTTGAAACAATCAAATGCACCAGCCATGGCGAGGTTTTCTATTGCACTCCTGTTACAAGCATTTAGATTCACGCGCTCTACAAAGTCGTATATATCCTTAAATGGTCCATTGACCTTTCTTTCATGAATAATTGCAGAGACAGCATTGACTCCTACACCTTTTACAGCTGCTAATCCGAAACGAATCTCACCTTTATGGTTCACACCGAACTTCTCAACCGATTCATTAATATCCGGACCTTTGACCAATAATCCCATTCTCCTGCATTCATCCATCACAACCTTAATCTTATCCGCAGATGCAAGGTTACGGCTCATCACCCCGGCCATATATTCAGCAGGGAAATTAGCCTTTAGATAGCCTGTCTGATATGCCACCCATGAGTAGCATGTGGCATGACTTTTATTGAATGCATAGGAAGCAAACTTCTCCCAGTCAGCCCAGATCTTATCAAGAGTTTTCTCTTCATATCCGTTTGCTTTACCTTGATCGATAAATTTTACCTTTAGTTTCTGCATTTTATCGATTAGCTTCTTACCCATTGCCTTACGAAGCATATCGGATTCCCCTCGCGTGAAATTAGCAAGAAGACGAGAGAGAAGCATCACCTGTTCCTGATATACACAGATACCGTATGTCTCCTCAAGGTATTTTGACATGATAGGAATGTCATATTCAATGGGTTCGTCGCCATGTTTACGCGCTATAAAGGAAGGAATATAATCCATAGGCCCTGGACGATATAGGGCATTCATCGCGATAAGATCTTCGAATTTAGAGGGCTGAAGTTCACGCAGATATTTCTGCATACCGGCACTTTCGAACTGGAATGTCGAGGTGGTATTACCCTTACAGTATAGATCATATGTAGCCTTGTCATCAAGAGGTATATTATCAATATCAAGATCAAATCCACGAGTGTTCTTGATGTTGATAAGGGTTTCCTTTATAATGGAAAGTGTCTTCAATCCAAGGAAGTCCATTTTGATGAGCCCTGTATCTTCAATCACACTACCCTCATATTGGGTGGAAATCACCTTACTTCCGTCTGCATCCGTAGCCATTGCCACAGGCACCCAATCAGTGATATCATCGCGAGAAATAATCACACCACACGCATGTATACCCGTCCCACGAATATTCCCTTCAAGCTGCTGGGCATATTTCATTGTCTCGCGGATACCTTCATTCGGACTACTTTTCTCTGCTGCAAATTCGTCACAGTATTTCAGGAGGTTTTTAAAATTGATCTTCTGAGATTTACCATCCTTATCACTAAGACGATCCGGGACAAGCTTGGCAAGACGATTGGCCTCACTCAATGGCACCTCCAAAACCTTTGCAACATCTTTGATAGCCATTTTAGTAGCCATGGTTTGGTAGGTAATGATATGAGCTACTTTTTCCTCTCCATATTTTTGGGTGACATATTTTAGCACTTCGTAGCGTCCGTCATCATCAAAATCCACATCGATATCAGGAAGAGAAATACGGTCGGGATTTAGGAATCGCTCAAAAAGAAGATCATACTTGATGGGATCCACTTGCGTAATACCAAGACAGTATGCAACAGCACTTCCGGCCGCTGATCCACGGCCGGGGCCTACGCTTACACCGAGTTTCTTGCGCCCGACATTGATAAAATCTTGCACTATAAGGAAGTAGCCAGGGAATCCCATGGTCTTCATTATATATAGTTCGAACTTAATACGTTCGGCAACTTCCTCCGGCAAAGGATCACCATATCTCTCTTTCGCTCCTTCGAGCGCGAGCTTAGAAAGATAATCAGCCTCGAATTTTATTCGATATAGTTTGTCGTATCCTCCTAAACGAGTAATTTTCTTTTCAGCCTCTTCCTGAGAGAGCACAACATTCCCGTTCTCATCCTGAGTGAACTCATCAAAAAGTTCTTTCTCAGTGATGCGACTTCGATATTCCTCCTCTGTTCCAAATTCCTTGGGTATTTCATAGAATGGCATGATGGGGGCATGGTTGATAGTGTACGTCTCAACCTTGTCAAGGATTTCCATGGTGTTTTCCAATGCTTCCGGTATATCCTTGAAAATTTCGGCCATCTCTTCCGGTGTCTTGAGCCATTCCTGTTTAGTGTAGTGCATACGTGGCTCAGAAAATGTCTTCTGCATAGACACGCATATCAGTCGATCATGTGCTTCGGCGTCGTCTTCGTAAGTGAAATGGACATCATTGGTGGCGACAACTTTAATATCCAGTTTCTTCGACAGGCGCATCAATTGCTCATTCACTTTTTGTTGCTCAACAAAAACCTCTCGGTTGGCATTCTCTTTGAAGGTCTGGTGACGCTGCAGTTCCAAGTAATAGTCATCTCCGAAAACAGATTTATACCATTTTACCCTCTCTTCAGCAGCCTTAAGGTCATCGTGCATTATAAACTGGGGCACTTCTCCACCAAGACAAGCAGAACATACGATTAGTCCCTCGTGATATTTTGCCAGATCCTCCCGGTCGGTACGTGGTTTATAGTAATAACCGTCTGTCCATGCACGACTCACAAGCTTTACCAAATTATGATAGCCCTTCTCGTTTTTTGCGAGCACAATAAGATGATAGCCGTTATCGCGCTTATCTTTTTTTTCAAACTTACTTTCTTTAGCAACATACATCTCACATCCGATGATCGGTTTGAATTTCTGATCTTCGGGTAGCCTGCCGTTAACTTTTTCACAGTAATTGAAAAACTCCTTTATCCCGAACATATTACCATGATCGGTAAGGGCAATCCCTCTCATTCCGTCGTTGATAGCTTTATCCACAAGTTCCGGAATGGAGGCTTTACCATCGAGCAAACTATATTGCGAATGCACATGTAAATGTGTAAATGAGGGGTTAGCCATAAATCCTTTTTTATTTGGATTGCAAAGATAACAAAGAGAAATATCATTTGCAATCCATAAAATATTGAGTTCGCTAAAAATATGTTAAAAAATAAATATTCCCTGTATCAATCCAAGGATGATATTTTCAGACGATGAGAAAGATGAATTAACAAAAATTCTTCCAAAAACGTTATAAGGAAAAAGAAATATTTATGATTATGGATATTAAAAAATTTGAAGAAGAGATTAAGACCGATCTCCACCGTTTCCTTGTTGGCGTTGGACGTATGGATGAAAAAATGCCTGAATGTCCTGATTTAGATGAGATGTGGCCCGTGATCGAGAGTGCATATCTCCCTGATGGGGTAAAAGAGTTTACTGATTATCCATTGGTTTCTATGGGCTGGATAATGTTCATAGGAATGGCACTGGCCAAGTATTGGGATGAGGACTGGATAAAATATAGCGAAGAAGGAGGTGAAAAAATCTATCTCCGTCTTCGCGATGCAAAAGGATATGATAATCTTGATGATTATGTCCTCTATGATGTTCTTGGTCTTTCGGAGGAAGAAGCCGAGAAGACAAGTTCAGTGGTCGGGGAGTGTGCTGCAAGAGTCCTGAGTGCAATGCACCATTCAGGGATAGAGCCTGGCACCGCTGAGGCGGTCAGGGCTTATGAGGCAGGACTTCATCAGCTTTATCTGATGGGAGTAGCTATGGAGCTTAATGCTTTGGGTTATCACATGACGCCTCTGAATCCTGCTGATCTTGCATAAGGCGGAGCCATTTTGCGTATCCAAAAAAGGCGACGACTGTGTATAGTGCATATAGGATTCCATAAAAAGGGATATCCTTATAAAAATAAAGTACGCTGCAAACTACATCCACAACAATCCAGATAATCCACTGTTCGGCATATTTACGGGCCATCATCCAAAGGCCTACGATGGAGAGAGCCGTGGTAAAAGCGTCTGCCACAGGCACGGTGGAATCAGTAAGATGGAATAGAATATACCATATTCCATACCAAAGTATGGCACATGCAACCGTTACCCCTGCCCATACCTTTACAGAGGCGTGGGAGATAGGTAGCGGTTTTTTATTCTTTTTCCCTTCCTTATGACTCCATGTCATGAAACCATATATAGCAATTACAAGATAATATATGTTGATTGCAAAATCTGCGTATAATCCTTTTGAAAAGTATATCCACATTGAAATTGCCGGCATAATCAGGGATGCTATCCAAACTTTCTTGTCTGCATGATACTCCCACCATAAATATAATAGACCGACTATAAAACCTACTGCTTGTAAGAACATAAGTGAATTCAGGAAAAAATTATTAGAATTTCAAAGTGACGGTGCCCATGACATGAGCAGGGGCCTGGGCAGCGTAGCCGGCATATCGATATATCACACGTTGGTCTCCATCCATATAATATCCGGCACCTGCATATCCGTTATTAAAGTATTTTTCATTAAAGATGTTGTAAATAGAGAATCCAAGCTTTAATTCTTTAATTCCAATAACCTTTTTGAATGTATAACTCAAATGAAGATCACTAACAAAGTAGGGATCGAGTATAGCCTCCTCACTATGTGCATTTGTTAGATACTGCTTGCTAACATAATGACTATTTAGCGACCCATCAAACCCTGCCACATGGAAATTAAATGAATTGTTGAGGATGAAATCGGGAGAAAAGGCAATGGGGGTATCGCCACATTCAATGGTGATAGGATTTGTCCATTCATCTTCATATATATACTCCACAAAATTCTTGATTCGATTGCGGGAGAAAGTCATGTTGATAGTCCAATCAAACCAATCACATGGTTTTAAGGCTCCTTGAAGTTCGATTCCCGCACGATAGGAGTCAGGAACGTTGACTGTAAGAGCATTGCCTGTGTCTGATAATTCACCGGTTGCCACAAGCTGATCCTTATACAGCATATAGTATAAATTAACCCCTACATTGAATAAAGATGTTGAGTAGGTGTAGCCTAATTCAAAATCATTTAGATATTCCGACTTAGGATATTGCCCCGGACTTGCGTCAGTGAAATTATCGCGTGTGGGTTCTTTTTGAGCCACAGCCCATGATGCAAATGCCCTATGATTACCATATTCGAAATTGAGGCCAAGTTTCGGATTGAAAAAATTCCAGTTCTCTTTCACATTCAGTTGAGCCATGCTTCCAATATTCCAGTCGTAGTTATCTGAAATTCCTTTTATAGTGTATCGGATATGACGGAACTGAAGGTCGGCGAAAGCCGAAAGATAAGAGTTTATTGTATATGTGGTGCGGAGGAAGCTGTTTAAATCCATCTTATGTCCGGCGTTGTCATAATACCGTTGAAGAGGATTAATGGGCCCCATATAATTTCTCACCCATTTTATTTGTCCGAAATGATGTCCGTAGAATTGAGAACCGGCTAATCCGAATGTGGCATTCCAGCGATCATTACGGAAGGTTAGATTAACATTTGCACCTCCAAAATGATTTTGATTGAATTTCATACGGATCAAATCAGATTTCTTAACTTCTTCTCCTTCAGCATTGAGGAAAGGAGACAGACCATACTCTACTAAAGTACGGCTGGTTTTATACTGATCATAATATCCGTCATCATTGGTATAGTGAAGTGCTGCATTAAGATAGAAATAATCGCCAAGATGTTGAGAAAGTAGAAGTTGGAAGTGATGTTGGATAAAATTATCCATTTGGTCGGAATAATAGGCTCTCTTCCCCTCGGAATCTGTATATTCACCACAAGGGTTATAACGTCGGCCATACTCTTCCATCTGTTCTTTGGATGCATAGTCCCATGCCATATAAGTCTTTTCTTTTCCTCCAAATGCCAACAATCGTATTTGAGTATTATAAGATTTATAAGCAGCCTGTCCGAAATAACTCCAAAGTTGAGAGGTCGCTCTCTCGATATAGCCATCCGAACCCAAATGGCTTAACCGTGCATCGAAACTCCAATGTTCACCAAGAGTCCCTGATCCTACACGGAGGGTTTCACGATTAGTGTTATACATTCCGTATGAGCCGGAAACTTCTGCGTATGATTTTTCAGAAGGAGCATCTGTCATCATATTTACACTTGCTCCAAATGCACCGGCGCCATTGGTTGAAGTTCCTGCGCCTCGTTGGATTTGCACATCTCTAAGGGAAGATGCAAGGTCGGGCATATTAACCCAATATACTCTATGGCTTTCCGCATCATTAATAGGTACGCCATTGGCTGTAACATTAATGCGTGATGCATCAGTGCCACGTACACGCATAGATGTGTATCCGATGCCTGAGCCTGCATCTGAAGTAGTTATAACGGAAGGAGTGGCTTGAAGAAGGTAGGTGATATCCCGGCCGTCGTTGCTTTTCAATAACTCATCCTTAGAGATGTTGGTGAAAGCCACCGGAGTTTTTGAGGTTGCTCGATTGGCAACAACTTCAAGTTCAAGAAGCTGGGTGGCAAGAGAATCTGCTTCCTGCTCAACTGTTTCTGCGGAAAGGTTTAATCCGCATGCTCCTATGGCAGAAAATGCCATAGGAATAATTTTCTTTTTCATAATTATTATTCTCTACGCCGGTATTACCCGGATCAGGTTCAAAGGGTATGATCTCAGATCAGCTATTGTGGCACTCTTACCATCAATTTTTGCGCTGAACACCCCTATAATTTAAATATTTCAATTTGCACTCACGCTTGTCTTAGCAAGCGGCTTGCGGTTGCAAAGTTACGCATTATCCCTCTATTTTCCAAACTCTATTTTGGATTTAAAAAAATTAAAAATCAATCTTAAAATATTCACAGAGATATAATAGAATAAGAAAGACGACAATCGCCAATAGAAAGTTTGCTAAGAAATAGAGTTTCCTATTCTTTATCATCTTATTCAGGCTTTGCTGAACAGGCGATAGAAAAATGGCATAGACAGCCACTATAATTAGTATCAGGAGCCACATAGGAGATATATTCTGTGAATGCAATTCATCTTTTATAATTGCAAAATTAATAAAAATCATTTAATGGGATATTGTATCTACAGTGATTAATTGTTAACTTTGCTCAAATTTCAATAGAATGTAGAAATACTGATGGCAAAACAATTTGGAATAATCTTCGGATGTCTTGCGTTAGGGGAGCTGCTTGCCCTTATTCCCGGTTTGGGAATTCCTGGCAGCATCTTGGGAATGCTGATTCTCACTCTTCTTCTTGAACGCAAAATAGTGAAACCTGAAACAATTAAGCCTGTTTGTAAATTCTTAATTTCAAATATGGCATTTTTCTTTATTCCTCCGGGAGTTGCTCTGATGCTTTATTTTGATTTGATCGCTAAAGAGTGGGTACCAATTACTGTAGCAACTGTAGTATCCATACTTGTGGTGCTACTTGTAACTGGACATCTGCATCAATACCTACATAATAGATTCAAGAAACATCATCATCACAAAGAATCAAATCACAGACATGGAAGTTGAAATAGTAGAATATATCTCGAAGCCTCTACCAATGCTAACACTTACATTTCTTATTTATTGGGGAGCAAGTCGTATTCAGAAATTGAAAGGATTGGGATGGCTTAGTCCGATGCTTGTAACAATTGCAGCCTTGATTACGCTTCTTAAGATTGCAGGGATTTCATTTGAGAAATATTATGAGTCCGGTTATCTTATAGAGATATGGCTTAAACCGGCTATTGTGGCCTTGGGTCTCCCACTTTTCAATGAATTGAAACATATACGTTCACAATTTCTTACACTTTTCCTTACGGAGCTTGCAGGATGTGTAATAGGGATCATTACTGTGGTGTTAATTGCAAGTTGGCTGGGTGCTTCTCCGGAAGTAGTTAAATCCTTGGCGCCAAAATCTGTTTCAACTCCGATTGCAATTGAAATCTCGCGTCAGATAGGTGGTATCCCCGCATTGACTTCAGCCATTGTAGTTGTAGTCGGAATGATTGGAGCAGCAGCCGGATTGAAAATGATGCAATGGGGGAGAGTGAACCATGCCGTTTCCCAAAGTCTGAGTATGGGTACTGCGGCCCATGTCATGGGTACTAACAGGATTAGTGAACTTTCAGATCGTTATGGTGCTTATGCTACATTGGGATTGATTCTAAACGGAGTTCTAACTGCATTTCTTGCAGGACCGTTGGTGAATTTGTTACTCCCTCAATAATTAAGGATAATTATCGTATAAGTATTAGGTACTTATAAAGTAAAAGTTTATTCGGGTTTAATTCAATGTTTTGGCCGTTCAAATATCTTTATTCCTCTGCATTGGTTTCTTTTTTCTGCGCATTAGGAACCTCTGCACAGGAATATGTCGACACCACCCAATGGAAAGACCTTGATGATTTTGTCTTTACTCATCGCAAGTCAGGTAAGTTTAAGGATGATGGACCTGAAAATTCGTTCATGATTAATAGGACTGAGCTTTCTCGGGCAGCCTGTTGCAACTTGGGGGAGAGCTTTACTACTAATGCGTCGGTAGATGTTAATTATTCTGATCCCGCAACAGGGGCAAAGCAGATTAAACTTCTTGGGTTATCTGGAAGTTACGTGCAATTACTTACCGAGAATATGACAAACTTCAGGGGCGCGGCAAGACCCTATGCACTTCGATACGTTCCGGGACCATGGATGAAAAGTATAAGTGTTTCAAAAGGATGCAGTTCTGTTAAAAATGGATTTGAAGCCATGTCAGGACAGATAAATGTGGAATATTTGAAACCACAAGATCTGTCGGGTGAGGCAATTAATCTATATTTTGATTCTGAATTTAAACTCGAGGCCAATGCAGATGCGAATTTTCATCTATCACCAAAGCTTAACACAGAAATCCTTGCTCATTTTGAAGACCGATTCATGAATCATGATTCTGATGGAGATGGCTTTGTTGAATCTCCGGATTTAAGACAGGTTAATTTCCAGAATAGATGGAATTATCTTGGATCGAGATATATTATGCATGCAGGTTTCGGTATTATTAACGAGAAAAGCAAAGCAGGTCAGATAGGAAAACATAGTCATATATCGGAAGGCCGTCATCCCTATGTTATTGAACTGAATACTCAACGATATGAAGCTTACATGAAACATGCCGTTATTCTGAATAAAGAACAAAATAGTAATATTGCTTTGATGGCTGGAGGTTCTTATCATGGCTTGGGAGCTTCTTATGGATATAAAGGATACGGAGTGGATGAGGGTAACGCCAATGTTTCACTTATGTATGAATCAGACTTTGGTAGAACCCATAATCTCTCAATGGGCCTTTCATATAATTATGATTATCTAAATCAAAGAGTGAGGACAGAGAATCTGTCGGAAGCTGCAAGAAAAAAGATTCTTGAGAAGGAAACCACCGCAGGTGCCTATGCTCAATATACCTTCAAACCGTTCGATAAATTGATGGCAATGTTTGGGATAAGAGGAGATTATAGCTCGGAGTTTGGCTGGTTTGCAACTCCCAGATTCAATATACGTTATAATCCCATAGAAATGCTAAGTTTAAGGGCTTCAGCCGGGAAGGGGTATCGTTCGGTTTTCGGATGGGCAGAATATAATTATCTTCTTGCGAGTGGACGCCGGATTGTGGTTGAAAATTTGAATCAAGAGGCTTCATGGAACTATGGCTTGAACGCGACATTGACTTTTCCAATCGGAGCTCAAACTCTAAAACTGGATGCCGAATATTTCTATACTCGTTTTGTACGTCAAGTAATCACTGACTATGATTCAAATCCACATATATTGACAATAGGAAATCTTAGAGGAAAGTCCTATTCTCATACCTTTCAAATAGAAGGGACATTCGAATCAAATTTCGGTCTAAGTGTCACTGCCGCTTGGCGACTTAATGATGTTAAGACGACCTATAATGGAATATTAATGGAAAAACCGCTGACCTCACGATATAAGGCGCTTCTTACTGCATCTTTTTCAACTGAAATGGATATATGGCAGTTTGATGCCACATTTGTGGTAAATGGAGGGGGCCGTATGCCTGCTCCCTATGTTACTTCATCCGGCGATTTCTCCTGGCCGAAAAGATTCAAAGCATTTCCTCAGCTGAATCTTCAAGTGACTCGCTGGTTCCGAAATTTTTCAATCTACATCGGTGGGGAGAACCTCACAAATTTTCGTCAGAAGAATCCAATTATCGCCTCAGAGGATCCATGGAGTGAAAACTTTGACTCAACAATGATTTGGGGACCGCTACACGGGGCAATGGGATATGTGGGTGTGCGTTTTAACTTCGGTAAGCTTTAACAGATAAATTTTTAATATAATGAAAAGAGTAATATTAGGTCTACTTCTATGTAGCTGCACTATGACACTGGCTGCGAAGGAAATCACAGAAGTTGTTTTTACTCCTCAGCCTCGTATGGTTTGTCAGAACTGTGAAAAGAAAATAAAAGGGAATCTTCGTTTTGAGAAAGGAGTGAAAAAAGTCGAGACTGATTTGAAAAGTCAGACTATCACAGTGACATTCGATGCTGATAAGACAGATAAGGCAAAAATAGAGGAGGCTTTGAATAAACTTCATTATGAAGTTGAGGAGATCATAGTGGAAGAGAATCTTAAGGAAGAGGTAAAATAAAACTTCATTCCTATCTTTTCTCAAGATCTAATAAAAATTTCTTGGCATTTAACCCTCCTGCATATCCTGTAAGTCTCCCATTGGCTCCAATCACCCGATGACAGGGAACAATAATTGAAAGAGGGTTTGCCCCAACAGCGTTTGCAACTGCTCTTATACCTCTTGGATTACCGATATTCTGTGCAAATGTTGAATATGAAATTGTTTCTCCGTATGGAATGGTCATTAGGCCATTCCATATTTTTTTTTGAAAAGGAGTTCCAATAAATAGTAGAGGTATATTAAATTCTATTTTCTCTCCTTCAAAGTATTGATTAAACAAAGAAATGGTTCTGGAAAGCAGTTCTGATTCACGTTCTTCGTACTTAGCACATAGAAATCGAGTAATTTTCATATCAATCTGCACTCGGTTTTTACGATTAATCCAATCACATAAACATAACTTGTTGTTGTGTTCTCCCAGAAGAAGAGAACCGTGTGGGGTTAAGTATTGACTTACCGCTATAACGGAAGTATTCATGTCGCAAAAAATTAAAGATTAAAATGTTGATTCCTTTCCATATAAAAACGAGAAAGATGAGGCAAGGAGACCTCATCTTTCAAAAGGATATTCATATCCATTTTCAACCATTAAACGTAAGACAGTGAGATTATAACTTTTAGGGTATATCGCACCGCGTCTATAATTTATGGGTTATTTTTTATTTTAACGATAATCTTTGAGTTCTTCGCGCAGTCTTTTGCGAGCGAAGAAAATACGGCTCTTTACAGTGCCAAGAGGAAGATCAAGCTTTTCAGCAATCTCATTATACTTATATCCTGCAACAAACATATTGAAGGGGATACGATAATCATCGGAGAAAGAGTTGAGAACGACAGAAATCTCTTTCACTGCATAGGAACCTTCCGGAGTGTTGATACCGGAATCCTGGCTGATATTAAGATGATAGAGGTCTTCAGTCTTGTCGATAACTGTGGCCTGACGAACTGTCTGACGATAGTTGTTGATGAAGATATTTCTCATGATGGTGAAAATCCATCCTTTGAAATTTACATTGTCAACATACTTATCCTCGTTGGACAAAGCCTTAAGAGTTGTGTCCTGAAGAAGATCTTCAGCTTGTTCACGATTAGATGTGAGCTGGTAAGCAAAACTCATCAGATTGCTCTGAAGTCCTATCACGCGGTCTTTAAATGATTCCTGTTGTCTCATGTTAGTATACGTTTAATTGGTTTTCTATTTTCATAACAGAAAGTTGGTTAAAATTGTTTCAGAAAAAATTAAAAAATTTTAAAAAAGTTTTAATTTATTGAAAACCAACTGTTTATTTTTACTTAAAATTTTTTATTGATTAAATGCAGATAAATAGCTAATTTTGTAAAGTTTCTGTGATGATTAGACAATGCAGAATTATATTAAAAAAAGTATATAGATATCGAGATTGTAATGAGATTTGAAGATATATTATATAATGAGTCAGTGCTTGACGGACTTTACGATATGCATTTTGACGAATGTACTCCTATTCAGGAGGCAGCTATCCCTGCCATAATGGAAGGAAGAGACATTCTGGCATGCGCTCAGACAGGTACTGGCAAAACAGCCGCTTACTTATTGCCTGTAATCCATGAACTCGTGGAAGAAGGCTTCCCGGAGAATCAGGTTAACTGCGTGGTGATGGCTCCGACTCGTGAACTGGCGCAGCAAATTGACAGACAGCTGCAAGGTTTTGCATATTTTATGCCTATAAGTGGATGTGCAATCTATGGAGGTACCGATGGTTATACTTACGAACAACAGCGAAAAAGCCTGAAGGCAGGAGCTGATGTAATTATTGCCACACCGGGCCGACTTCTGGCACATTTAAGCATGGGATACGTGGATTTATCAAAGGTCTCATTCTTTATCCTTGACGAGGCTGACAGAATGTTGGATATGGGTTTTGCGGATGATATAATGCAGATAATGTCTCACCTGCCCAAAGAAAGACAGACACTTCTTTTTTCAGCCACCATGCCCCCAAAGATTCAGCAGCTTGCTTCGAAGATTCTTAATAATCCATTTGAAATAAAGCTTGCTGTGTCAAAACCGGCAGAGAAGATTGATCAACAAATCTTTATCTGTTATGAAACGCAGAAGATGCCCATACTTCGAAAGCTTTTTAAAGAGACTCCACCCAATAGAGCCATAATTTTTTCCTCCTCAAAACTAAAGGTAAAGCAGTTGGCCAGGGAATTAAAGGGATACAACCTTAAAGTCTCAGAGATGCATTCTGATCTTGACCAGATAAAACGCGATGACGTCATTCTCGATTTCAAGGCCGGAAAACTAAATGTCATAGTAGCTACGGATATTCTATCCAGAGGAATTGATATTGACGATATAGAGATAGTCATTAATTATGATGTGCCCCGAGATCCTGAAGATTATATTCATCGTATCGGTCGCACGGCTCGTGCAGATAGAGATGGGAAGGCTGTGACTTTTGTTTCAGAAGTAGATTTTAATCGTCTCAAACAGATTGAGCGTCTTCTTGAAAAGAAGATACCAAGGGGAAAGGTAGATGAAGAGCTTGGTCCCGTTCCGGATTATGATGCAAAAGGAAAATCTCGCAGGAAACGTCCCGGGGGTTTTAAAGGAAAGAGAGGCTCAGCTAAGAATGCTGATAATAACAATGCTGATAATAACAAGGAGGGTGCCACTACAAAACCTCCTCAAGATAATAATAAACGTAATCCGAATAAAAAGTCATATTATAAGCATAAAAAGAGAAACAATAAGGGAGAGGTGAATGAGTAGTGATATATTTTCTTTTAAGCAATTTAATGTGCGTCATAACCGATCGTCCATGAAGGTTGGCATAGACTCCATATTGCTTGGAAGTTGGGTAAATGTAGAGTTTGCCAATAATATTTTGGATGTTGGGACAGGATGCGGTATTCTTTCTTTAATGTGTGCCCAAAGAAATCAAAACGCCATTATAGAAGGGATTGATGTGCATTCGGAATCTGTAGAAGAGGCAAATGAAAATTTCTTTAATTCTCCATGGAGCAATCGACTTTCTGCAAAAGTGAGGAGTTATAATGATGTGATTGAGAAAAAATACGATTTGATAATTTCTAATCCCCCTTTTTTCAACTCAGGCATTGAAAGAATTGTTAATCCAAGAGAATGCGCTCGTCACCAATCCTCCCTCTCTCCAACATCACTTCTTTCCAAAGGGAAAGATATTCTTGTGGAGAATGGAGTAATAGGTTTGATATTTCCTTTTTGTCAATTTAAAGAGGTTGTGGAAATGGCGGAGTTAAATAGAATGCATCTCATTAGAGCAGCTAAAATTAAAGGAAGAAGGGAATTAGAGTTCAAGAGAATAATGATGGAATTCCAAATGGGTGAGAATTTAAATTTTGAACCGGTCTGGAAGGAAATAGTACTTGAAGATCTTCCCGGTTCACCTTCGGAAGAGTTTAAGCGGCTTTGTAAAAATTTTTATTTGAAATTTTAGAAAAAGTTAAAAAACAAGAAAAATTTCTATCTTTTTTCAAATTTTATTAAACCATTTAGAACACAATGTGTCATAATTTACAAAGTAAAACCTACAAAATGTTAGAGCTATGAAGAGGTATATTTACTCACTATTCATTCTTGCACTTGCCGGGGTATCAGCCCAGGCGCAGGAATTCGACGATATTTATTATAATCCGAAGAATGACGCGGCTCAGAACAGTTCAGAAAAGAAGAGCAAAAAGTCAAATTACATCAAAGACTTCAGCTCGCTCGATGTAGACAAGTATAATCGACGAGGCCAGTACTATGAATCTCCCATTGATACCATCGGGGCAAAGGCTGAGGGAGGTGAGGACTTTGTTTACACTCAGAAGATACAAAAATTCTATAATCCTACAATTGTAGTTGATAATGCCGAAGTGCTTTCTGAAGTGATCGACAACTCCTATGGAAACGTTGAAATTGTCTTCGATAACGGTCTCCCATATTTTAATTCCGTATACGGATGGCCGGGTTATTATGATTACTATTCCTGGATGCCATCATGGAGATGGGGAGGGTCTTATTCCTGGTCTTACAGTCCTGTCTGGGGTTTTGAACTTTGGCCTTCCTGGAGTTTAGGCCCGTCATGGGCATGGGGTCCCTCGTTATCCTGGACTTGGTGGAACACTCCTGTTTGGGGCTGGGGACCATTCTGGGCATGGGGGCCGAACTGGGGCTGGGGTCCCGGTTGGGGTGCCGGTTTTTATGCTGATTATAGTCCTTGGGGCAGGCAGCCTAACCGTCCGGGGAGTAATTGGGCATATAATACCCGTCCCGGTTACAATTCACATCGCACATATTCCAATCGCTATGGAAATGCTTCGTCGAAGAAGAACTTGGCTACCAACTATCACCGCACTTATTCATTCGATGATAAGAATTCAGTGCCCAACAGAGTGAGTGGTCCTACAGCGAATACCAATCGACGTACATATACCGTTGGAAACGATGGACATAGAAGGTATGGCTCCGCTAATTCCTCAGGTTACAGAAATGGTTCTGCCGGTTATAGCAATAGCGGATCAATGTACCAGAACAACTCGTCAAGCTCCTCATCACATAGAAGTTCAAGTAGCTACGGCACTTCCTCCAGTAGCAATCGAAGTTCCTCTTATACTCCAAGTCGAAGCTCCGGAAGCAGCAGTAGATCGTCGGGTGGAAGCTACGGTGGCGGAAGAACGAGCAGCGGTGGCCGCGGTAGAAGATAAAATAGAAATTTAAAATTTTTTACAGACATCGGCTTCCAATTTTAGGAAACTGATGTCTGTAATGTGTTTATCTTGAAGTTGTTTAAACTAATTTGATTTGTGAAATTTTTTAAGGGAAATAACGATAAATGCGAGAAAGTTCCATCCTTTCCAACTGGATACTGTGGTGTCAAAGCGTGTGAGAACAGCTT
>JAAVDD010000043.1 GCA_014801985.1 Bacteroides sp. | reverse complement strand
TCCTTCTTCACGTAAGCAAAATCCCTCAAAATTGAAAATCGACGAGTTTCCTTAAAAATAAACTATGACGAGTCAAATAACTGCGCATATTGTATGTGTTTAATTTGAACAGCTACTTAACACCCCAAGCCAATGAAGAATAAATTTTTATCATCATTTATCTTAGCTCTTTCGGGCTTTTCACCCCTCTGGTCGGGAGCCGAGAACCTTGTGATCCTACATACCAACGACACGCATTCAAATATCGATATCTCTTCAGATGGAACCGGTGGTATCCTTCCCCGGAAGGCCATAATCGATTCAGTGAGAAATGCCGAGAAAAACGTGATTCTTGTAGATGCCGGTGACATGGTGCAGGGTACTCTATATTTTAATTACTTCCGTGGAGATGTGGAATATCCTCTTTTCAATATGATGGATTATGATGTCAGAATCCTCGGCAACCATGAATTTGACAATGGTCTCGATGAGTTGGCCAAGCATTGGAAAGATGTGAAAGCTGCGCGTCTCTCAGCAAATTATGATTTCTCCGATACTCCGGCAAAAGGGATTTTTCAACCATACGTGATAAAGAAAATCGGGGGGAAGAAGGTGGGATTCATTGGAATCAACATTGATCCGGAGAGCCTTATTGCCTCTGAAAATTATAAAGGGATGAGATACCGCGATGCAGTGATGGAAGCCAACCGTTGGGCATCATATTTGAAAAAGGATAAGAAGTGTGATTTGATAGTCGCTGTCACCCACATTGGCTATACCACTGACGTGAATAAGAAAACTGACATTGACCTGGCTCATGAGAGCAAGAATATTGATATCATAATAGGAGGACATTCCCACACGACTGTCGATCCCGAACATCCGGAGGAGAATCCTCATTGGTTTAAGAATGCTGATGGACGCCCTGTACTTGTGGCGCAGACAGGCAGGTATGGAAAAAATTTGGGATATATTAATATTGACCTCGATAGGGTGGGTAAGCCACCTTATGATTATCGTCTTATTCCGATCACAGATCGCTTTGCTGCAGAAAGCTACGACAAGGAAATGGAAGCCTTTCTTGCGCCTTTTAAGCATAAGGTGGATTCTGTGAACAATCATCAGGTCGGAGTGGCCCTTATGGATATGGACAGCAGTTCCCGCACCGGGGCATATCCCAACTGGGGAGGTGATTTTGCCCTATGGTATGGACGCCATGTGGCCGATTCGCTACGTCTGGCAGATCCCACTTTCCCGGAGGTTGATTTCGGAATGATAAACGTAGGTGGTATACGCCAATCCATGAAGCAGGGGGCAGTGACAGAAGGACAGATGCTTGCCACCTTCCCATTCTCCAATTATCTTCAGATAGTCAGGATTAAAGGTCAGGACTTTATCGAGGCTATGAAAGTGGCTGCCGGTAAAGGAGGGGAGGCTATCAGCGGTAACCTTCGTGTATTGAAAGAGAAAGATGGAAATATCAGGGTGATATTGAACAACTCGCCGATTGATCCGGAAAAGGATTATGCATTGGCCACTATTGACTATCTTGCCGGAGGCAACGACGGCCTTCATTCGCTTGCCAACAATGATCTTCTCTGGAACGATAAGGAGAAGATGAATGTAAGGATACTCGAATATATACGTATGCTGTCGTCGCTTGGTCTTCCGATCGAGGCAGACACTGCGCCCCGTTTTTTGGAGGCAGTGGATTTCATCGAGCAGAAATAGATAATGATGAAGGCAGGAATAGGGATATTGGCGTCTGCACTTCTGCTTCTCCTGTCGGGGGGATGCGGAGGCAAGGGCGCCAATGCCATATCTGATTCTATCGCCGACAACTCTTATGTAGGGGATTGGAAACAGGATCTCAGTGCGCATGCCTATGCAATGGCTGATTCCATCCTTGCTACGCTCACGCTCGAAGAGAAGGCGGCTCAGATGATGATGCCTGCGCTTTTCTCCTCTGATGACATATATACGCTGAAGGCTGTGGGCGACTATGGGCGGAAAGGGATAGGGGGACTTGTACTTTTAAAAGGGATATCCACATCCGCAAAACTTATCTCCGATTCCCTTGCAAGAGCCTCCGCTGTTATGCCATTCATCTCCATTGATGCCGAATGGGGGCTTGGGATGCGTTTGAGCGACGAACCCAGTTATCCTCTCAACTCCGATATCGGGAAGGATGCAACGGAGCGCGATATGTTTGTATATGGGGCGGCTGTAGCGCGACAATGTCGACGGATAGGAATAAATATGGTTCTGGGGCCTGTGGTTGATGTTGCAGGCCGTGACAGTTTCATGGGACGCCGTTCCTACGGAGACGACCCTGTACGTGTCTCGGATCTGGCTGTGGCCTATGCCCGTGGGCTTGAGAGCGAGGGTGTGATGAGTGTGGCGAAACATTTCCCAGGGCATGGTTCAGCTAAAGGTGACAGCCATAAGTTCACACCGGTGATAGAGCGGTCGCTTCATCAGATGGATTCTGTGGATCTCTATCCTTTCAAAAAATATATAGAGTCGGGGCTTTCCGCCGTGATGGTGGGTCATCTTGCCGTTCCTGCGATAGATCCCGATATGCGTCCGGCCGCAGTGTCTTACACCGTTATTTCAGAGTTATTGCAGCGAGAGTTGGGTTTTAAGGGACTCGTCCTTACCGATGCACTTACGATGGGAGGAGCTGAGGGAGCCGGAGCCGACAAGGCTCTCGAAGCCGGAGCCGATATAATTCTTGCGCCGGAGAAGACCGACAGAGAGATTAAGCGAATCGTGAAAGCTGTGGAAGAGGGGAGGATCTCGGAGGAAAGGCTAAATGCGAGCGTAAGGAAAATTCTTTTCTATAAGTCGCTGCTGACTCTCAGAAGATAATCGACGATGCGTCGTTACGATATGTGATGAAAATCTGCTATTTTTAATGGAAGATTAAAAAAGAAATACCTCGCCCGGAAAGCGGACGAGGTAATATCTTTAGGAGTCTGAGCAAGAAATTGATTACTTGCTTGCCATGTGGTCGGATACAGTAAGCGATGCGCGACCTTTGGCGCGACGACGAGAGAGAACTTTGCGGCCGTCTTTAGTGGCCATTCTCTCGCGGAAGCCGTGTTTGTTGACTCTTCTGCGGTTGGAGGGTTGAAAAGTTCTTTTCATTTTTTATTCTGATATTAATTTGAATACAACAATGCCGCGGTTATGGCTATAGGTCGGCATTCGGACTGCAAAATTAATCATTCATTTTTGAATTGCCAAATTTTCGTGGTCTAAATTTTTTTATTAATTTTGCATCAGCAAAGAAAAAATGCTAAAAATGCCTATTTAAGGCAATAAAAGTAACGATTTTTAGAAACGACAACAATAAAAACAGTATAAACGTTATGATGAACGCTCAAGACATTAAGAACGGCACATGCATCCGCCTTGATGGCCGTCTTTATTTCTGCGTGGAGTTTCTCCATGTAAAACCTGGAAAGGGTAACACATTTATGCGCACCAAGCTGAAGGATGTTGTGGATGGCCGCGTGATCGAACGCCGCTTCAACATCGGTGAGAAGCTTGAGGATGTACGTGTGGAGCGTCGTCCCTATCAGTATCTCTATTCTGACGGCGACGATGATATCTTCATGAACAATGAGACTTTCGAGCAGATACCCATCCTCAAGGAGGTTGTGACCGGCGCTCCCTTTATGAAGGAGGGCGATACAGTGGAGGTTGTGTCTGACTCATCCACCAACACTGTGCTTTATGCCGAGATGCCTGTGAAGACTGTGCTTAAGGTGACTTACACAGAGCCGGGTCTCAAGGGCGATACAGCCACAAATACTCTTAAGCCCGCAACTGTGGAGACTGGTGCTACCGTGAAAGTGCCCCTCTTCATCAATGAAGGTGAGCTTATCGAGGTCGATACACGCGACGGCAGCTACGTGGGTCGTGTGAAGGCGTAAGAAATTTTTTATAATTGACTTATGAAAGGGAACGATGAATGAAACTCCTTCAGGGCTTCATTTATCGCTCTCTTTTGCTTTATTCATCCCTATTCCCGACAACTCATGAATACGCTTTTCTCAATAATTGTCCCGGTTTACAATCGTCCGGAGGAGGTGGCAGACCTTCTTGATAGCCTGCGCCAACAGAGCGACATGGGCTTTGAAATCATTCTTGTGGAGGATGGCTCCACTATCCCTGCCCTTCCCGACGGATATGACCCCGGACCGCTGAAGCTTAAATATTATAAGAAAAGCAATGAGGGAAGAAGCATCGCCCGCAACTATGGGCTCGAACATGCGGAGGGGGATTATTTCATCTTCGTGGATTCCGATTGTATCCTGCCTCCGGATTATATAGGGCAGTTGAGGAAGAGTCTTTCTGAGAATCCGGCCGACTGTTTCGGTGGGCCTGACGCGGCACATGACTCCTTTACTGATACGCAGAAAGCCATAAACTATGCTATGACAGCGTTCCTCACTACCGGAGGTATACGCGGAGGGAAGGTTTCGATGGAGAAATTCACTCCCAGGACTTTCAATATGGGTTTCTCACGCAGAGTTTATGAAAAAACCGGTGGCTTTAGAGAGATGTTCAGTGAAGATATTGATATGAGCACACGAATACGTCTCAATGGATTTACAATCGCTCTTTATCCCGATGTGAGGGTATTCCATAAACGTAGGGTGGATTTCAAGAAATTCTGGAAACAGGTTCACGTATTCGGACAGTCGCGCATCACTCTCGAACTTCTCTATCCAGGTTCGATGAAGATTGTGCATTGGCTTCCGGCTCTCTTTACCATAGGATCTATTCTTCTTATCCTCGGGTCCTTCTTCCGTCCCTGGCTGCTGATTCCTTTGGGGATTTATTTTCTTGCGCTCTGGATAGGGGGATTGATGGAGACGCGGAGCCTGAAGATAGCCACACAGGGAGTGGGAGCAGCCATGGTGCAGCTATATGGCTATGGGACGGGGTTCATTAAGGCCTATTTCACAAAGATAATTCTCGGCCGGGGACGCGATGAAGAGAAAGAGAAAGAGATAAGGAAAGGTAAAAACGAGGGATTATAGATATTGCATCAACCATGGAAAAGACGATAGATGATTACATAGAAGAGGTTCCGAGAATTTTGACAGTCAAGGAGATGGATGCGGATGACCAACCGCGTGAAAGAGCGTTGAAATATGGAATAGGAACACTATCCACCCCCGATCTTTGGGCATTGATACTTCGTACAGGGCTTCGAGGAAAACCCATCACCCATCTCTGCCGCGATCTCATGCGCGACAACAATCAGTCGCTTTTCCAGCTTGAAAGGAAAAGCCTCAAGGAGATAATGGCCACAAAGGGGATTGGAACCACTAAAGGGCTTCAGATACTTGCGGCTATGGAGATCACCCGTCGCTACAATCGGGAGAAAGTAGGGGAGAAGTATATCATCACCTCGTCACAATCAATCTACGATCTCATGCGCAGCGAGATCGGGAATTTGACGCATGAAGAGATATGGACCATATATCTTGGGCGACGCAATGACGTGTTGCTGACAAAACGTATAACATCCGGTAGTGCGGTAGCTTCCATATTCGATATAAAAGCTATTATGAAGGAGGCATTGCTTATGGAGGCTCAGGGATTAGTGTTATGTCATAATCATCCATCAGGTAATCTGACTCCCAGCGGCCCCGACGATCAGATAACAAGAAAAATGAAAGAGGGCGCCACTATTTTCGACATTCGGATGCTCGATCATGTCATAGTGACCCCCTCAGGTTATTATTCCTACCACGATAACGGCAGGCTTTAATGTATTGTGTCTATTTTTGTGATTAGCTTCCTAAAGGAAGAAAATTGGATATAGGATTTCCGGGCGCTGAGGCTTTCATAAGTTTTTCAGAGAAGGAGAATGAAGCGGCATCTGTGTCGGTCATGACTGAAAGAAGAGCCGGACCTTCTGCTGCAAGCCATTTTTTCATAGCCTCTTCAAGCTCGGAAGGATCCTCCACTGTCTGAGCGAACAATCCCGTTGCTTCTGCCAATTTGCCGAAATCCGGATTGCTCAGGTGTGTCTCCACCGGTTTGAGCCCGGCAAGTTCCATCTCCCATTTCACAAATGCGAGAGAACGATTATCAGCTACAAGTATCTTCACCGGAAGATTATACTGCATAATAGTCAATAATTCACCCAATAGCATAGCAAAACCTCCATCGCCGCATATGGCGATCACCTGACGATCCGGGGCTGCACACTTTGCTCCGATAGCCATAGGCATTGCATTGGCCATTGATCCATGCATGAATGAACCAATCATCGCGCGATCTTTTGCAGGAGTAAGATAGTGGGCTGTCCAGAGGTTGTTCATACCTGTATCTACTGTGAAAACGGCATTGTCATCTGCTAATTTATCAAGAAGCGACAGCATATATTCCGGTCGTATTGCCCCTTTTATTCCGGGATTTTCAACGGGTTTCTGATATTCCGCCAGAATAGACTTGTAATCGGCAAGGGTCTTGTCGAGGAAAGAACGATCATTTTTCTGCTCTATGAGAGGAAGAAGGGCATCAATAAATAGACCTGCATCCGCATGCACGGGAACATTTACCTTGCACTTTCTGCCTAATCTTTCAGCGCGTATATCGACCTGTATTATCTTTTTGTCGGTAGGGAAGAATCCGGGATATGGAAAATTCATGCCTATAAGAATCAGCACGTCGGCATTTGCTACTGCATCTTCGGCAGCCCATGTGCCGAGATAAGCCATGTGCCCGACATAATTAGGATTGGCACCCATCACTTCCAATTGACTCTTATAAGTGGTGGAAACCGGAGCGTTTAGCTTTGCCGAAAGATCTGCCACCTTATCGCTGCATTTCTTTGCTCCGGAGCCGACAAATATTGTTACCGTCTTTGCATTATTAATAATTTCAGCTGCTTCCTTCACTTTTTCCACATCCGGCTCCGGAAGTCTGCTTGTGTTGAATAATATTGATGACGCATAAGATGGCACTTCCGGTTGTCCGACCACATCTGCCGGAAGACCGATTACACCTACGCCTCCTTTACCGACAGCTTCCTGCATGGCAGCCTGAAGTATGTGGGGCACTTGTGTAGGCGTAGTAGCCATTTCATTATAGACATTGCAATTAGAGAAAAGAAGGGTAGGGTTGGTTTCTTGGAAATATTCTGTTCCGAATAGGGCTGTTGCGCATGTAGAGGCAATTGCAAGAACCGGAGCATTAGAGCGTTGGGCATCATAAAGGCCATTGATTAGATGCACGTGTCCCGGACCGCTACTTCCTGCGCATGCGGCCAGGTGTCCTGTGAGCTGAGCCTCCGCGCTTGCAGCGAAAGCTCCGGATTCCTCATGGCGCATATGAATGAATTTAATACGGCCGTCATTGGCTATTGCCTCAGTAAGAGCGTTCAAGCTGTCGCCGGTGATTGCATAAAGATGCTTTACGCCTGAAGAGGCCATCATGTCCACAACCTGATCAGCCACTGTGCGAGGTTTCGGTTGGGTAGAAGTAGTGTTTTCCATAGTTATAATATAAATATATTTTTAACAATAAGTAAGTTTTCAAAATTAGTTAATATTATCAAATAAGTGAGTGAAGTATCAGGCCAATGTTCTTTTTGCTTTTGAGCGGTCTCTTTGCCCCTCTCCCTCAGTCGCATAGCCCGCTATGCTCCTTCGCTCGCGAGACAAATAGCCTCACTCAAAATTCAAAAATAACTATTGGCTAATTTCTCAAACTTACTTAATTTCCTGATACTGTAACAACAGGATATATGTTAGGGTTTGGTGAAGAATCCTGCTTATTTGAAAATATATAGTTTTTGATAAAAGCTTATTATTCCAAAATTTAACGATAATACTCAGATAACCTTGCAGAAGTGAAATGGTTTTACTAACTTTATCGGAAATATTAAAAGAATGCTTATGAAACGTATTGTTTTCCTGTTTTTATTTCTGACATCTATATTTATTGAGATTGCAGCCAAAGAAATCAGTGGATTGGTGTTGGCAGCAACTGATTCTGTAGGTGTCGCAGGCGCGGATTGCAAACTATATGCTGAAGATAAGTATATAGCCGGGAGCTCGTCAAAGGCTGACGGATCCTTCATTCTCAATACCGATTGGAAGGGGAGCGCGAAGTTGGAAGTATCATTTCCGGGATATGCTTCTTCTACGATACTCATTGAAAAGGGAGGTCATAATCTTAATATAGGTGCGATTTTTCTTGACGATGCCACCAACCTTGACGAGGTGACAGTGACAGCAAATTCTATAACATATTCCAAAGGTCGCACTATAGTCTATCCATCAGGTTCAGATGTTAAAGCTTCATCCACTGCTTTGAGTCTTTTTCAAAAGCTTCCACTTGCCGGTCTCGAAGCCAATCCAATCACGCGTGCGTTGGCAGTGGATGGGGGAGCACCTGTCATTCTTATAAACGGTGTGCCTGCCTCTATAGATGATTTCAATGCACTTCAGGCAAAAGATATAGAGAAAGTGGAGTATTCGCGTTTCACTCCGGCGCGTTATGCCGATAAGGGAGGTACGGGCTTCATTAGTATCACTCTTAAGGAACGGAAAGATGGCGGACAGGTTTATCTTTGGGGGAGAAGTGCAGTGAATACTGCTTTTATGGATGCAAATATTAGAGCCTCCTATCATCAGGGTCCTTCGCAGTTCTCACTATCCTACAATCCTTCATGGCGAAACTATCAGGATGTGTTCGACAACATCACTGAAAGTTATATCGGAGATGATTTCAGGGTTAATATAGAGCAGCATGATAGGAATCCATTCTGGTATCATACACATGGACTTCAATTGAAGTATAACTATAGTCCTAACCTTAGGACCCTTTTTTCAGCCACATTCAACGCCACTCCATTTAAGACGAAAAGGAGATCGATTGCCAATGCCTATGATAGTGAGATCGGTGAATATTCCATAGATAATTATTCGCAAAGCACTGATTTTACTCCTTCCCTTGACCTTTTTCTCAGACATGATTTCAATGAGAAGAATTCTTTAGAGGCACAGGTGGTCGGCACACTGAGTTCAAGTGATTACCGTCGCGATAACAATTATATTTATTCGGATGGAACAGAGGATGCCTATCTTATGAATGTAGACAACCGGCGTCGTTCTCTGATTTCTGAAATTAGCTATATCCATAATTTTAATTCCAGTCTTGAGCTCTCTTCAGGATATCAGAATAGTATTTCTCACAGTACCAATAAATATCTCACTTCCGACTATAAGCCCGTATTGACTGAGAATAATAATTATATCTATGCCAAATTAGGGTGGAGCATAGGGAAGTTATATATGTCATTCAGTACTGGTGCAAAAATGTTCTGGGTGAATAATGATAATAATAAAAGGAATTTTATACGTAATATCTCCACGGTCTACCTCTCATGGAATCTTTCTCAGTCGTGGAATCTTTCAGGAGCGTTCCAATATACCCCCGGTATCCCTTCTCTATCTTCCTTGACCGACTATCCGCAGCAGGTGTCACCCTATCTTATTTCAAATGGAAATCCGAACCTTAAAGTCTCGAATAGCTATCTTGCCCAGTTGATGCCATCATTCAGCTATAAGAAATTTTCAACTTCTTTATTGTTAAATTATTATGTGACAGATAATTTCGTTATGAGCGACGTCAGATATCTCGGTGAAGGTCTGTTCCTGTCGCAGAGTGTGAATGCAAAGCGTAATTGGCAAGGCTCGGCACGTCTAAATCTGAAACTCAGTGGAATTGCCGGATTCGGGGCAAATATGAGCTTGAATCTCACTCATTATGAAACGACTGTCGAGGATTGGAATAATCATCTAACCTCATTTAGTGCAAATTTCACGCTATGGTGGAATAAAGGACCTTTCACAATTTCATATTGGAGGAAGATTCCCGGAAAATACCTATCCGGTCATTATGTTGGTAAGGATGAGAATGGGGATGCTCTTCAATTGGAATTTAAACCCAATAAACATTGGGTGATTGGAGCCTCATGGATGTATATGTTTGATAAGAAAGGCACTCGTTATCCCTCATGGAACTATTCTCCTGTGAATCCCGGTCATACTGACAGATATATTGAGAATAATTCCAATATGATTGTGCTTTCAGTGAGCTATAGTGCTGATTTCGGCTCGATATTCCGCACGGCGAGACGCAATCTCAACAATTCAGACAGAGGCTCATCTCTACTCAAGATGTAAGTAGCTACTTAATTAAAATTTTTATCTTATCCCGGTCAATCCTAACTATTATGGGTTGGCCGGGATTTTTTCTTTGTTCTTCCTTATTTGCTTGCGTTTGAATTCACGCCATTGGTCTTTGGCATTCTTATTGGATTTATAAAGTGTTATGCCGGTGAGCTGTTTGAAAAGAGTGAGGGCACGATCCCCGAGATTAGGTTTCTTTTTCCCGAAAAATTTACTGATCAGTCTTTCGTCAGGAGGAAGTGACAGACGAATCTCCTGTTTGTTTATTCCCTCCACACGTTCAACCAAAGCCATAATTTCCGGACTAAGCGGGGGAGCGTCGGCCGGCTCGAAAAGAGCTACACTCTCCTCATCAAACCGATAATCCTCCCATATCTTGGCCTCCTTTTTTGTGAGAAATTCACGGTCGAGCATCCAAAGCTGTGCATCTGTAGAGACGAAAACGGGTCCACGATTCAAGGGGATTCTTTGAAGTTCATGTCCTCTTCCAGATGAGGCAATGGAGTAGGAATATCCGATAAGATCTGAGGCTGATAGATCCGCGCTCAAAACGTTGTCGTAGGTGAAAGAAAGTTTGAAGTAATCAAAATCCACCTTATTATTCCAGAATCCTTTGAATGCCCCACACCATTTCTTACCCTCCTCAGCTGCAAGGGCATTGACGTCAACACGAACACGATCATCTTTCTTGTCCCAGACAATACAGGGAGAATATTTACCCATCAAGGTATCTGTGCCGTTATTTCGGTAGCTAAGTCTATCCGGCAGGCTATTCAATGGAGGCATCCCGACCCAATCACTCCAGGAGAAATGCAATCCGCTTTCATCGCTTACACTATCTCGGCCATTGGAATTTGTGAAGTGATAGTAGGAGCGTGAGAGGAGGGTGCGAGGCATTGACCATCCTTTGAATTTTATCCTTTCATTAGGTACAAGCATGAAATCCACTAATTTCTCACGGAAGAGAAAGATGGTGTCATCATAGGAAATAATCAAAGAGGAATAATCGCGCATATAAGCAAGTATATGCACAATCTTGTTGCGATTTGATTCAACAGTCAATTCCGGCAGGGCAGTTGGGTTCTTGGAATAACCAAGACAAGCTGCCCCCAATAGAAATATGGAGGCAGCTCCAGGCATAAGCCTTATCTTTGATCTGCATGAAAAGATGTTCATATTGTATAATAGACGTGTTAGATATATGAAATGTTACAATCTACTTTAAAATCTATATTGGATAGAAGCAAGGATTGAACGTTGACGAAGTTGAAAAGTATGTTCCGAACTTGACAGCACCCCGTAGATAACATATTCATATTTTCGTTTATTGAGGAGGTTGTTTGCTGTAATCGACAGTCGAATTTTATTGGTTACCCTCCAAATTGCTGAAGCATCGAGTAGAATAAGATTAGCCTTGTTGCTATCTGGGAATCGTGTATAGTAATGCTCCGCACCAAATGTTATCTGAACTAAATCTTCCGGAATAATTGTGGTGAAAAGATTCTGATGGAGGGTGTGATAAGTGGATCTTTCTTGATTAATCGAGAGTTGTGACAGGCTATATTCTATCTCATAGTTGGCCGAAAGCCATTTCAGTATGCTTCCTTTGAGATAGGATTTCCCTCCGAGATACAATTGTTTAAAAGGAATGATTGTGTTGTTGCGCATTGATGAAGCAGAAGAGAAGGATGTTTCAGCTTTGATACCTATCACCATCTTGCTATGCCCAAGTCCTTTACTGATATCTCCATTTAATTTACATGTAGTGGCATTGGAAAGGCAGTCGGTATATGTAGATATTATAAAGTCATCCGTAAACAACTGATTTGACATTATGAAACTCCGACGATAGTCATAACTTCCCTGAACATTTATGAATAGAGATTTCATAGGGTTGCGATAAAGATAGGAGATTGATCCATCCAGCTCCTGAGTATATTTATCGGGATTGGTTGAAATGAATAGATTTCGATAATCGGCCAGTACAGGAACTCCAATATTCAGATATGCCTTTGGAGAACTTAGCTTATATGTCATTGCCATCGATAGTTCTGATTTAGCTGACAATTGCTTCCTTACTTTGAAGCGAGGGGAAAGATTGATATAGTTGTGTTGTCCGGATAATGAATAGTGCAGCCATTTCAAAGGAAGAATCAACGACATTCTCCAACCATTTCTTTTGTAATCCACTTGAGGGGAGGCATAGAGGTTGGAAAGGAATGCTTGGTGCACTCCTGAATTATCGAATTGTTCTCCAAAGCCATTAAGCGATGAGTTCATCCGATGGTAATTAAGATCAATCCCAGCGGTGAGATAAAATTTCCAAAAACGGGTTAGTTTGCCAATGCGAGTCACGGTAATACTCCTGAAATCGGTAGTACCGATGGTTTGAACTGCATTCTCTTCTCCGGAAACCATCAGACTTACAGGAGAATGTAAGAATGAAGTGCGCGACATGACGGTGAATAACCTCTTATCGTTGCGCTTTACCAAATTCAAATCGTTTACAGCCGAGAAATTCCTTCTTCCGACATTCTGTTTCAAGTCAAACGAACCGGTAATTGATGAATTAGAGTCATCCCATATTCCCGATAGATTTAATTTCTCTTTGAGATAGTAGCTGCGTTGGTTGGTTTCACTATAAAATTGTGCAGATACTTTATGACTTTGCGTTCTCTCGACATTATTCCGGATGAATGAAGGAATATTTGCGTTGAAATATTCTGTTCGCTCTCCTGAATTATAATCGAGTCGGTCGCTAATGTAATCCAGCTTAATCCTCATCGAAGTATCACCGACCTTCCAAGCCGTTATTGCATCTGCCAACCATGATAGATTATCGCGTGTGCGATTTTCAGATAAAGGAGCATTTATTAAATCTGCGGAGATATACTCAGGCCAAATCGAATATGGAAGGCCGGAGGAGAAGGAGAGGTCTAAATCATGATCGCGAATCTCATTGACAGGATTCCATCCGGTATTATCCGCCTTCAAAGTGTATATATTCTGAATCTTCGGGGCCATACGCATTGTGAAGAGAGATCCGTCAAACAGGAAGGGTTGTACTCCGGCAGCTGCTTGCCCGACGCCAACCCACCGGCTTTTGGCATCATCCTTGAGTTTCAGATTAATTCCGGCCTCCTCAGGAAACTCAATTCCCTCAAGTGCTTTTACAGGCTGATGATTTTCCATAACTTCAACCGCCGTTACATCCTTATGAGATATATTATTGGTTGCAAGACCATATTGACCGCCAATGAAATCGTTTCCATCAAGATAGAATTTACTGATAGGTTTCCCTTGATATTCGATGGTGCCGTCATCCTTCACCTTAATACCGGGGAGACGCTTTATCACGTCGATAATTGCATTATCCTTGGCATTGGCATATCTGTCAACATTGAATACGAGCGTATCTCCTTTGGCATATATATCCGGAGCTTCGACAATGACATCATTCAATTGGGTGGCTTTTGGATTAAGGTGTACGTTTAAAAAATCGGAAGAAGCGGGCAAAACAAGCGACTCATACCCAATACTCCTGAAAGAAACCGAATCTACGGTTGTCTTTAAAGAAAGGTTGAATTCCCCGTCACTGCCTGTTGACACAAAGACACCTTTGGCTTTCACTATCACACCGGAAATGGGTTCACCCGTGATTGCATCGCAGACCCGACCCTGCAGTGAGCCCGGTGCTGCTGCCACTGCCGACAGCAGGCCGAGCATCATGCAAAGTATGAAAAAACTGTATCTCTTCATTTTTTCCAATCAAGCTCTAAGTACTCAAATGGGAGGTCAATAGGGTCGAAAGCATCAAGTGATATATTACCTGCTTCATCCCTAACAGTGATATGACCACCTGTCGTTGTCTCATAATAGGCATAGGGATTAACGTCGTAACGATGTTTGGTATCAAAGTACTCCTTTCGATTAACGTTATTAAAAGGAACCTTATAGATGGTGATTGGTCGGTCGGCTTTGGATTTGATGCCGATACATTCGAAAGTGTAATGACCTTTCTCGTCTGAGGCTTTAAGGATAAGACCGGGAAGGCCATAGAATTTCCAAGGACCTTCCGCCAGAGGAATTTCCTCAGTAAAGAATACTGTCCAATTACGGCCCCGAAACTTACAAGTTGCACTCTGACATTCATACCCAAGTATGTTTGTGACAGAATCGGTCAATTCCCAATCAAATTGAGGCATGTCTTCATCATACCTGAACCAGTCTTGACATATTTTTTCTGTATGAGTCAATTTCCCATGTGGGAAATTCTTATAGATGGTCATAAATTCCCCTGTAGTCAGTTTCCCTTCGAGTGCGGCATTGACGACTTGTTCCTGACTGGAACGCATCAGTATCGAATCTACGGTAAGATTCTTATAGCTGGAAAATTTTGAAAGGGCGTCGGGGCCTATCTGAAGAAGCATATTGTCGGTCGAAATATTATCTTCAAGCAGTCCGGTAGTATCTACACAAAAGCGATAGTCGTAGACGAATTCCATTGTTCCTGTCGCGAGCGTTTCCGTTTCAGGAACGGAACTTGGGTAAATACTCAATTGGCGACGGACCACTTTGCCTGATGCAAGGCAAGTAAGGAGAAAAGCGGAGAATAGAAATAAAAAAGATTTCTTCATAGCGGTTTAATTTTTGTTGACGCTGCAAAGTTATATTAGGTTAGTCTCTCGCCACGAAAATAATTATTATTCAAACATTATGGCATTATTACTAAATTATTACCGTATAAATGAATATTAGATAAAAAGCTGTATTAATCAGAGCTTTTTCTTAATTTTGCGGTATGGAACATCAAATAAAAACACTTTATATAATCACCATGCTTGCAATACTCGTATTTCTCGGAATGCAGCTATATTGGTTGTATGGTCGTTATGAATATGCTTTAAATGAATATGAGAGTGATTTAAGTGAGCGCATCATAAATTGTGTGGATCAATATAATGCCATCCGTGAAAAAAAGGAAGAGCGCGCGTTTAATACAACTGTCGTAAATGAAAAACAGGATACACTCACGATTCCCACATTTTCATTGCAACAGGAATATGGAGATTCTGTGAAAACCACACGAAAATCCAAGATTTCAACGTATGTCTTTTCAGCTTATGAACTTCTTGGTATTCCCGAAGGCACTCCTCTGACCTATGAACAGAAAATGCAGGCTGCGGATCTGGCTCAATCCAGAATGGATGATCCAATTGATTCAATGGTGTTTGATTCATCGGGTGCAAAGGATGAGAATGAGGCTTGGATTGCAACTAAGAATGTGATGACCGAAAGAAGATCTCCCTTTACTGTGAAGGGAATAGATTCTGTTTTAAATAAGGAAAAAATCAAGGCAAGGATTATCCTGGAAAAAGTCAATAGAAATGAATGGAAGATTAGAACCGACCATAACATCTCCCTTTGGTCGCCGTGCGTGTCAGTTTCTATCCCTTACTCACAATTACAGGGAAAAATAGTGAATATATCAAGCGATATAAATCCATTGGAGATTCTTCCCGGTATGTGGCAGATATTGATGGTGGCGGTAGCCACATCAGCTTTGCTGATACTTTGTCTGATATTTCAATTCTCAACAGTATTGAAACTTTCGCGTCTCGACAAAATGCGTAATAGTTTTATTACAACAATGATACATGAACTTAAACGGCCGATTTCAACTTTGAAGATGTGTCTTTCAGGATTGGATAATGACAGAATGATGGCTGATAGGGAATTTAAAAATGAGATAATTATGGAGTCAAAGACAGCAATCGACAATCTTTCTGCATATTTCTCAAAATTACGCGACATCACTTTCAATAATGTTGAACAGATTCCTTTGAATATTCAGGTTGTCAACCTACATGGTTTATTTGATAAGGTAATAAAAGCTGCCGTAATCCCGTCGGGAAAGATGGTTGACTTTAGAAATGAAATTGATAAGAATCTGGAAATTTCAGCGGATCAATCCCATCTATTCAACATATTCAGTAATCTTGTGGAGAATGCCATAAAATATTCCGGAGAGACCGTAGAAATAAAATTTGTGGCAACGAAGTCAGATGAAGAGGTGGAGATAAGTGTTCTTGATACGGGCATCGGAATACCCTCAAACGAGATGAAGCATATTTTCAAACGTTTTTACAGAGGGAAAAATTTTCCCGGAGAACAACCCGGTATTGGACTTGGCCTTGCATACGTGAAACTTCTCATAGAGGCGCATGGAGGAGAGGTTAAAGTGGAGAGTAAAGAGGGAAAAGGTACATGTTTCAAGATAAATTTACCCCAATGATGAAGAAGCTACAGATACTTTTGGTGGATGATGACATAAAAAATTCCTTACTTCTCAAACGATTTATTGAAGCAGAGGGGTATGAGGTGGTGTATGCCAATAATGGTAAAGTAGGACTGGAGTTATATAGAGAGATAAGGCCAAATCTTATTCTTCTGGATATAAATATGCCGGAACTTGACGGCTTTGAATTGGCACGACTCATTCGGCAGAACGACAAGAGGGTGATTATCTTCTTTCTTACCGACCGTACAGATAAAGTGGATCGTTTGCACGGTTTCTCATTGAAGGGTAACGACTATATCCCCAAGCCTTTTTATCCGGAGGAGTTGATTGCAAAGATCAATGAACGTTTTGAGAGTCTTATCGTGAACCAGGATGTGGAATATCAAATAGGCGACACTCTTTTCCGTCCCAATCTTTCTTATTTGACATACAATGGGGAGACACATTCCCTTTCAGTGCGCCAGACCGAAATTCTTCAGTTACTTGCCGAAAATTTAGGACAGCCTGTGGAGCGCGATTTGATACTCGAAAGAATATGGGGGGATGCGAGCTATTCAAACTCACTTGCCCTTAATGTGCAGATAACATATCTCAGAAGACTGCTTTTGGATCCACGACTCACGATTGTCTCAATAAAGAAGAAAGGTTATGTTTTGAGGGTGGATTAATAAAGATTATCGATGTGATTAAATTGAAAAAAGAAAGCCGAGGCTCACATTATGCTTTGTGAACCTCGGCCTTATCATATGAGGCAATTTTTAGCAGGCGTGGGCACGTCCGGAAGAGGGATGCTTGGCTCGTATCTCCACACGTCGGATCTTTCCGCTTATAGTTTTGGGAAGTTCATCCACGAATTCAATCACACGAGGATACTTGTAAGGAGCTGTGGTATGTTTCACATGATTTTGAAGCTCCTTTACAAGATCGTCTCCGATTTTCTCTTTCCATTCATTTGCCAAGACAATAGTGGCCTTCACAATCTGACCGCGCACGGGATCAGGCACACCGGTTATGGCACATTCAACGACGGCAGGATGAGACATGAGGGAATTTTCAACCTCAAATGGGCCGATACGATACCCGGAGGATTTAATTACATCATCTGCTCGACCTACGAACCAATAATAGCCGTCTTCATCACGTGTGGCCACATCTCCAGTGCGATAGACTCCATTGTTATGGGCCTCACGAGTGAGCTCTTCGTCATAAAGATATTCACGGAATAAACCGAGGGGGCGACGTCGGTCGGTATAAATTACAATCTCCCCCTCTTCTCCGGGCAGGCAGGCTTCTCCTTCGCTGTTAATTAGGTCTATGTCATATTCCGGGCTCGGCACACCCATAGATCCAGGTTTAGATTCCATCCAAGGGAAGGTACCAAGAGTTAAGGTGGTTTCGGTCTGACCAAATCCCTCGCGGATGTCAAGCCCTGTCAGTTCTTTCCACTTCTCGAATACGCTCGGATTCATGGCCTCTCCGGCAGTGGTGCAATAGCGAAGGGATGAAAGATCATATTTCGAAAGGTCTTCCAAAATCATGAATCGGTAAATGGTAGGAGGTGCACAAAAGGAGGTGATATTGTATTTTTCCATCTGGCGTAGAAGTTTCGAGGCATTGAATTTCTCGAAATCATATACAAATACATTTGCTCCTGAGAACCACTGACCATATAATTTTCCCCATACAGCTTTTCCCCAGCCGGTGTCGGCAACAGTGAGATGCAGGGAGTCATCATTAAGGTTATGCCAATATTTTCCGGTTATTATATGACCTAAAGGGTATAAAAAATCATGCGCAACCATCTTGGGTTCCCCCGTAGTGCCCGATGTGAAATAAAGAAGTGAAAGATCTTCGTTTTTATTTACGAAATCGGGACGCTGGAATGCCGGAGCCTCAGCCACACATTTATTGAAATCATACCATCCGGCAGGAACTTCCGGTCCGGTGGAGATAACATTCTCTACAGTAGGGGATTTGGAAAGTGCACGGTCGATATGACTTATTACAATAGGATCACCCACAGACACAATAGCCTTTATTTTAGCTGCATTGCAACGATAGATGATATCTTTTTCTGTAAGAAGATGAGTTGCCGGAATTGCAACGGCGCCCAGCTTATGAAGTGCGAGAATAGAGAACCAGAACTGACGATGGCGTTTCAAAATCAGCATCACCTTATCACCACGTTCTATTCCGATACTTTGGAAGAATGCTGCCGTGCGATCTGATTCACGCTTGATATCGGCAAAGGTGTATTGTTGAGCTTCTCCATTCTCGTCGGTCCATAAAAGTGCCGGCTTATCGGGATTTGTACGAGCCCATTCATCCACAACATCGTAAGCGAAATTGAAATTTTCAGGCACTTTCACCTTATAATTGTTCTTGAAATCCTCTATGGATTCAAATTCAACTTTCTCTAAAAATCTTTCTAACATATTTTTACCTTCTTGTATTTCGTGTATTACATTTTATCGCTCACGATCTTTCCAGATTAAGCACAAGCGACATTAAAATATTATGGACAGCAACAGGATAGTGGGAGATTCGGAGGGTAATTTCTGCTTCTTTCCATAATTCCAATACAAAGATGATAAGAAAGTTTGAATTACGCAACATTTTGATAATAAAAATATTATAGATGGCACATAATGGAATGAAGTGTGCCGTGAACAGAGCACAAATGTTTAAAATGTGTGCATCAAAAATTGGATGAATTAATATTCATGAACCTTTTTTTTCAATCGGCGTTATAAAGTTAAAGAAACATAAAACATAAGGTTATGGATACAAGAGAAAGAGACGTTCGTGAAAACAACGAGCGAAAAAATAATTTTGAAGGTGCTGAAAAAATGGCAGAAGCAAGAAGAAGAGAGCGGAGTGATGTTAGAACCCGCAAGATGAACAGGCTATGGATGTGGCTTGGAGTAGTGATATTGGTATTCCTTCTTTTAGTATGGATATTCGGTATCGGAACATTCGAGGATCTGATGAATGTATTCAACGGTTAATCGAAACAGATCAAATCCTCTCTTTGCATAATTATTAAAAAATACCCGGCCATTCAAAGTCCTTCTAAAGGGTTATTTATAGAAAGGGACCGGGAGTCAGACTTCGGTAACCATCCGAAAAAGACCGACTATGTCATGGCGTTTTTGATGTGTATTTTTGCACTCAAAAACGCCATGTTCAATTTGAATGAAGGAAATCGTATTGTTATGTCCCGGAATCCGAG
>JAAVDD010000042.1 GCA_014801985.1 Bacteroides sp. | reverse complement strand
GGACACGCTGACTATGTGAAGAACATGGTAACTGGTGCAGCTCAGATGGACGGTGCAATCATCGTAGTTGCCGCAACTGACGGTCCGATGCCTCAGACTCGCGAGCACATCCTTCTTGCTCGTCAGGTGAACGTTCCCCGTCTCGTTGTTTTCATGAACAAGTGTGACATGGTTGACGACGAGGAGATGCTTGAGCTCGTTGAGATGGATATGCGTGATCTTCTTTCTCAGTACGAATATGACGGTGACAATACTCCTATCATCCGCGGTTCTGCACTTGGTGCTCTCAACGGTGAGAAAGAGTGGGTTGACAAGGTAATGGAGCTCATGGATGCAGTTGATAACTGGATTCCGCTTCCTCCCCGTGATATCGATAAACCTTTCTTGATGCCTGTTGAGGATGTATTCTCAATCACTGGTCGTGGTACAGTTGCAACTGGCCGTATCGAGACTGGTATCGTTAAGGTAGGTGATGAGGTGCAGATCCTTGGTCTTGGTGCAGACCGTAAGACTACTGTTACCGGTGTTGAGATGTTCCGTAAACTCCTCGATCAGGGTGAGGCTGGTGATAACGTAGGTCTTCTCCTCCGTGGTGTTGATAAGAACGAGATCAAGCGTGGTATGGTACTTTGCCATCCCGGACAGGTTAAACCTCACGATCACTTCAAGGCTCAGGTTTATATCTTGAAGAAAGAGGAAGGTGGCCGTCACACTCCGTTCCACAACAAATATCGTCCCCAGTTCTACATCCGTACACTCGATGTTACAGGTGAGATCACTCTTCCCGAGGGCGTAGAAATGGTAATGCCTGGTGATAACGTAGAGATCGACGTTAAGCTCATCACTCCGGTAGCTTGCGATCAGGGTCTTCGTTTCGCAATCCGTGAAGGTGGCCGTACAGTAGGTTCCGGTCAGATCACTCAGGTTTACGAGGACTAATTAGACTATAACTTCAAACTCGATAAAAAGGGGGTCTTTGGGCCCAAATCCGGGATCCCCTTTTATACACGGGAATAGCTCAGTTGGTAGAGCACCGGTCTCCAAAACCGGGTGTCGAGAGTTCGAGTCTTTCTTCCCGTGCCAATCAATAAAAATATGAAATTATTTAAGGATATAAAGGAATCTTATGACGAACTCGTCTATAAGGTTTCTTGGCCGACTCAGAAACAACTCGTCAATAGTTCAGTGCTGGTCTTGATAGCTTCCATCATTCTGGCTGTATTCATCTGGGCTGTTGATAAGATTTTTAATCTTCTGATGGAGTTGATTTACAGTATCAGTTTTTAAACTTTTAACATAGGAATATCAATGGCTGAAGATATGCAGTGGTACGTATTACGTGCCATCTCAGGAAAGGAAGCAAAAGTCAAGGAAGTGTTGGATGCAGCTATCCGTAACACAGATATAGGCAAGTTTGTTTCACAGGTATTGATTCCCACTGAAAAAGTTTATTCCACTCGCAATGGCAAGAAAGTGCTGAAGGAGCGCACGCTTTATTCCGGCTATGTATTCGTGAAGGCGAATCTTACTGGAGAAGTGATTTATGAGCTTCGCAACACCACGAATGTCATTGATTTTTTGCGTGGACGCGAAAAAGGTTCCAAGCCTGTTCCGTTGCGTGAAAGCGAAGTGATGAAGATGCTGGGAACTGCCGATGATATGCGTGAACCTCAGACCGGCTCGGAAGATACTTATCTTGTGGGTGAGATCGTGAAGGTTAACGTTGGACCCTTCTCCGGGTTCAGCGGAGTTATCAAGGAAGTGATGAACGACAAGAAGAAGATTAAGGTGGAAGTCAAGATATTTGGCCGACCCACTGATCTTGAGTTGGAGAATTCCCAAGTCGAAAGAGAATGATCCGACGATTTGTTACGGTCGTGAAGAGAGTTTGATATCGACAAAACATTTTAAAAAAGTAGAACAATGGCAAAAGAAATTGCTGGACAGATCAAATTACAGATTAAAGGTGGCGCGGCCAACCCGTCGCCTCCCGTAGGTCCCGCACTGGGTTCCAAGGGTATCAACATCATGGAATTTTGCAAGCAATTCAATGCCCGTACCCAGGATAAGGCCGGAAAGGTTCTTCCTGTTGTAATTACTTATTACACAGATAAGAGCTTCGACTTTGTTGTAAAGACTCCGCCGGTGGCAGTTCAGCTCAAAGAGATCGCTAAGATCAAGAGTGGTTCTGCTCAGCCTAACCGTAAGAAGGTGGCAGAGATCAACTGGGATCAGGTAAAGACTATTGCAGAAGACAAGATGCCGGATTTGAACTGTTTTACTTTGGATTCTGCAATGCGTATGGTTGCAGGTACAGCGAGAAGCATGGGTATAACTGTTAAGGGTGATTTCCCTGAACTTAACTAAAAATCTTCAAGAAAATGGGAAAACTGACAAAAAATCAAAAGTTGGCTTTATCGAAGATTGAACCGGGGAAGGAATACACCTTGATTGAAGCAGCAGAGAAAGTGAAGGAGACTTCTTTCGAGAAGTTTGATGCATCTTTCGATATTGATGTTCGTCTTGGCGTTGATCCCCGTAAGGCCGACCAGATGGTGCGTGGCGTTGTTTCGCTCCCCCATGGTACAGGCAAGCAGGTTAAAGTGCTCGTGTTGTGCGGTCCTGACGCAGAAGCGGCAGCCAAAGAAGCCGGTGCCGATTACGTTGGTCTTGATGAGTATCTTCAGAAGATCAAAGAGGGTTGGACTGATGTTGATGTAATCATCACTCAGCCTTCCGTCATGGGTAAGCTTGGTCCCTTGGGTCGTATCCTCGGTCCTCGTGGATTGATGCCTAACCCCAAGAGCGGCACAGTCACTATGGATGTGGCTAAGGCAGTTAAGGAAGTAAAACAGGGTAAGATCGATTTTAAAGTGGATAAGACTGGTATCGTTCACGCTTCAATCGGTAAGGTGTCTTTCACTCCCGACCAGATGCGTGATAACGCCAAGGAGTTTATCAACACATTGATTAAACTCAAACCCGCCACTTCCAAAGGCACATATATCAAGAGCATTTATCTTTCAAGCACGATGGGTCCCGGCGTGAAGGTCGAGCCTAAATCTGTTGCCGAATAATAATTAAAGTAGACAGAGAAATGAAAAAGGAAGATAAAGCTATTATCATTGCCAATATAGGCGACCAGCTGAAGAATTACAGCTGTGTTTATCTGACACAGACCTCAGGTCTCGATGCTGAGAAGACAAGCGCACTTCGTCGTGCATGTTTCGGTGAAGACATCAAGATGGTTTGCGTTAAGAATACTCTTCTTAAGAAGGCATTCGAAGCGAGCGAGACTGATTACTCAGGTCTTTACGATCTTCTCCACGGCGAGACTACACTTCTTCTTAGCAACGTAGGTAACGCACCTGCGAAGCTGATCAAGAAATTCCGCGACAAGAAGGATACTCTTCCTATGTTGAAGGGTGCTTTTGTGGAGGAAACTGTATATATTGGCGAGGATCAGTTGGATGTCCTTTCCAATATCAAGAGCAAAAACGAGCTCATCGCGGATGTTGTCGCTCTTCTCCAGAGCCCTGCGAAGAACGTTATCAGCGCTCTCCAGAGCGGTGCCAATATCCTTCATGGTGTATTGGAAACTTTATCCAACAAAGAGTAATTTCAATTTAAAAAAACAAAAAAAACTATACGACAATGGCAGATTTGAAAGCATTTGCAGAGCAGCTTGTTAACCTCACTGTAAAGGAAGTAAACGAACTCGCTGAAATCCTCAAGAACGAATATGGCATCGAGCCCGCAGCTGCAGCAGTTGCAGTAGCAGCAGGTCCCGCAGCTGGCGCTCCCGCAGCTGAAGAGAAGAGCAGCTTCGATGTAGTGCTCAAAGCACCTGGTGCAAGCAAGCTCGCAGTCGTTAAGCTCGTTAAGGAGCTCACCGGTCTTGGCCTTAAGGAGGCTAAGGAACTCGTTGACAACGCACCCAGCAACATCAAAGAGGGTCTTCCCAAAGCTGACGCTGAGGGTCTGAAGAAACAGCTCGAAGAGGCTGGCGCTGAGGTTGAGCTTAAATAAGTTTCGACTTAATCTATCTATAGGTTAAGAACGCACTTCAAGTGTCGTTCTTAACCTATTTGCATATTAAAGTCATCTTGCGGGTTGTTTCCTCTCGCAGATGACTCTTTTTAACCGTCTTCGACCATAATAATTGAGGGTGCAGGAGAGCTTTTTGTTTATTTTCACATTCTTCCTCCCCATTTAAATAGATCTTAACATTGGTTGGTGACGTTTTTGTGAGAGAAGTGTATTAATAACTTTTTCCCAATGTCAGTAAATTTAATCGAAAAGCCGCGCGTAAATTTCGCGTCGATAAAAAATCCTCTTCCTTTTCCTGACTTCCTCGAAGTTCAGTTGAAATCGTTTAAGGATTTCCTTCAGCTCGACACTCCCCCTGAGCTTCGTAAGAATCAGGGACTTTACAAGGTGTTTGCAGAGAATTTCCCTATTGCAGACACCCGCAACAACTTTGTGTTGGAGTTTCTTGACTATTATATCGATCCTCCTCGTTATTCTATTGAGGAATGTCTCCGTCGCGGTCTAACATATAGTGTGCCTCTCAAGGCTAAGCTTAAGCTTTATTGCACCGATCCTGACCATGAGGACTTCGACACCACTATTCAGGACGTTTATCTCGGTCCGATTCCTTATATGACCGAGCAGGGAACGTTCATCATCAACGGTGCCGAGCGCGTTGTCGTATCGCAGCTCCATCGTTCTCCCGGTGTGTTCTTCGGTCAGAGCACTCATGCCAACGGCACAAAACTCTATTCTGCGCGTATCATCCCCTTCCGTGGAAGCTGGATTGAATTCGCCACCGACATTAACAACGTGATGTACGCTTACATTGACCGTAAGAAAAAACTTCCGGTCACTACTCTGCTGCGTGCTATCGGGTTGGAGACAGATAAGGATATTATTCAGATCTTTGATCTGGCTGATGAGGTTAAAGTTACCAGAACTAATCTCCAAAATTCCATCGGCCGCAAACTCGCTGGTCGTGTGATGAACACATATCAGGAGGATTTTGTGGATGAGGATACCGGTGAAGTTGTCTCCATCGAGCGTTCTGTGCTTATTGTGGAACGTGGTTCGGAGCTGACAGAGGAGCATATTGATGCTATTCTTGAGTCCGGTGTGAAAACCATTCTTCTTGAAAGAGAGAATGTAAGTGCAATCGACTATAGCATTATCTTCAATACTCTCGGTAAGGACCCCACAAATACTGAAATGGAGGCTGTGCAGTATATCTATCGCCAGCTTCGCAACGCGGAGCCACCGGATGAGCAGTCTGCCCGTGAGGTGATCCAGAATCTTTTCTTCTCCGAGAAACGTTATGACCTCGGTGAAGTGGGTCGCTACCGTATCAATAAGAAGCTTGAACTTGATACTCCGATGGATGTGAAGGTGCTTACCCGCGAGGATATAATCGCCATCATCAAGTATCTTATCGAGCTTATCAACGCCAAGAGCGATGTCGATGATATTGACCACCTCAGTAACCGTCGTGTGCGCACGGTTGGTGAACAGCTTTACAATCAGTTTGGTGTAGGTCTTGCCCGTATCTCCCGTTCAATACGTGAAAAGATGAACGTTAGAGATAATGAAGTTTTTACTCCGATTGATTTGATCAATGCCAAGACTATTTCGGCTGTGATCAATACCTTCTTCGGTACTAACGCCCTTTCTCAGTTCATGGACCAGACTAACCCTCTGGCTGAGATCACTCATAAACGCCGTATGTCGGCTCTTGGTCCCGGTGGTCTTTCACGTGAACGTGCAGGTTTCGAGGTTCGAGACGTACACTATACTCACTATGGTCGTCTTTGTCCGATTGAGACCCCTGAAGGCCCGAACATCGGTCTTATATCTTCTCTTTGCGTATATGCAAAGATCAACAATCTCGGCTTCATTGAGACTCCTTACCGTAAGGTTGAGAATGGAAAGGTGGATCTTAACAATGATGATGTTGTTTACCTCACAGCCGAGATAGAGGAGGGTAAGACTATCGCCCAGGGTAATGCTCCTGTAAACGATGATGGCACATTCATCAATTCTCGTGTGAAGGCTCGTCTTGACGCAGACTTCCCGATTGTAGCTCCCGAAGAGCTTGAACTAATGGATGTGGCTCCGATTCAGATTGCTTCTATAGCGGCTTCACTTATCCCGTTCCTTGAGCACGATGATGCTAACCGTGCGCTCATGGGATCTAACATGATGCGTCAGGCGGTGCCTTTGCTCAGAAGCGAGGCTCCTATTGTCGGAACAGGTATCGAGGGACAGCTTATACAGGATTCCCGTACCCAGATCATGGCTGAAGGCGCAGGTGTAATTGAATTTGTTGACGCAACAAAGATCACAATACGCTACGACCGCACAGAGGATGAGGAGTTCGTTGAATTCGAATCTGCTGTTAAGGAATATAAGATTCCGAAATTCCGTCGTACCAACCAGGGTACTACTATCGACCTTCGTCCAATCTGTGAGAAAGGACAGCGCGTGGAGAAAGGAGATATCCTTACTGAAGGATACTCTACTGAGAAAGGTGAACTTGCGCTTGGACGTAACCTTAAGGTGGCTTTCATGCCCTGGAAGGGTTATAACTATGAGGATGCAATCGTGCTCAATGAGCGTATGGTCCGTGAGGATATCCTTACTTCAATCCATGTTGACGAATACACTCTTGAGGTCCGTGAGACTAAGCGTGGTATGGAGGAACTTACTTCCGATATCCCTAACGTGAGTGAGGATGCAACAAAAGACCTTGATGAGCGTGGTATCATCCGTGTGGGTGCTCATGTTGTTCCCGGCGACATCATGATTGGTAAGATCACTCCAAAGGGGGAGAGCGATCCGACTCCTGAGGAGAAACTTCTTCGCGCTATCTTCGGAGACAAGGCCGGCGACGTGAAGGATGCTTCTTTGAAGGCTTCTCCCTCTCTGAAGGGTGTGGTTATCGGCACCAATCTGTTCTCTCGTGCAGTGAAAACACGCACCACTCGCAATAGTGCTAACGCGCAGCTCCCGCTGCTCGATGAGGAGTATGAAGAGAAGCAGGCCGATCTCAAGGCAATAATGCTGGAGAAGATGAGCACTCTGCTCAAGGGTCTCGTTTCAGAAGGTGTGAAAGACTTTATCGGAGTTGACATCATCCCCAAGGGACAGCACTTCTCTGACGTGAATTTCGCAACAATTGACTTCGAGACCATCAACCTCAGCAATTGGACCAATGACGAGCGCATCAACAAGATGGTGGGTAAACTCATAACCAACTATCTTCGCAAGAGCAAGGAGATCGATAGCGAGCTTCGTCGTAAGAAATTCGATATCACTATCGGTGACGAGCTTCCTTCAGGTATCATGCAGATGGCTAAAGTCTATATAGCCAAGAAGCGTAAGATCGGTGTCGGCGATAAGATGGCAGGTCGTCACGGTAACAAGGGTATCGTGTCGCGTGTGGTTCGCCAGGAGGATATGCCCTTCCTTGAGGATGGTACTCCTGTAGATATCTGCCTTAACCCGCTTGGTGTGCCTTCCCGTATGAACCTCGGTCAGATTTTCGAGACCGTTCTTGGATGGGCCGGCCGTGAGCTTGGCGAGAAATTCGCTACTCCGATTTTCGACGGTGCATCGCTCGACGATCTGAACGAATGGACAGACAAGGCAGGTGTTCCCCGCTATGGTAAGACCTATCTCTATGATGGTGGCACCGGTGACCGTTTCGACCAGCCGGCAACTGTCGGAGTGATCTATATGCTTAAGCTGGGTCACATGGTTGAAGATAAGATGCACGCTCGTTCAATCGGTCCTTACTCGCTCATCACTCAGCAGCCACTCGGTGGTAAGGCTCAGTTCGGTGGACAGCGTTTCGGAGAGATGGAGGTTTGGGCGCTTGAAGCATTCGGCGCCGCTCATATCCTTCAGGAGATTCTGACCATCAAGTCTGACGATGTAGTGGGCCGAAGCAAGGCTTACGAAGCTATCGTGAAAGGCGACACCATGCCTAACCCCGGTATCCCCGAATCTCTCAATGTGCTTCTCCATGAGCTTCGCGGTCTTGGATTGAGCATCACATTAGATTAATAATACACTCAGGACATAGGCGCCCTCCCAAAAGGGAGTGGCGCCCTTGCCCGACAAAATAAGGAAACACGTTTTTATGGCTTTTAGAAGAGACAATAAAATTAAAAGCAATTTCTCGAAGATCACCATCGGCCTCGCTTCCCCGGAGGAAATTAAGGAGAAGTCGAGCGGCGAGGTGTTGAAGCCCGAGACCATCAACTACCGCACCTATAAGCCGGAGCGCGACGGTCTTTTCTGTGAAAAGATTTTCGGTCCGGTGAAGGATTATGAGTGCCATTGCGGAAAATACAAGCGTATCCGCTACAAAGGCATCGTCTGCGACCGTTGCGGTGTCGAGGTTACCGAGAAGAAAGTGCGCCGTGAGCGTATGGGTCATATCGAACTCGTCGTTCCTGTGGCACACATCTGGTATTTCCGTTCACTCCCCAATAAGATAGGCTATCTGCTTGGTCTTCCCTCAAAGAAGCTTGATGCTGTGGTCTATTATGAGAAATATGTGGTGATGAATCCCGGCGTTGCCGACGGGGTGGAGAAACTCGATCTCCTTTCTGAAGAGGAATATATGGATATTCTCGATAAGCTCCCCGAAGACAACCAGCTGCTTGATGATTCTGATCCCAACAAGTTTGTGGCCAAGATGGGTGCAGAGGCTATCTATGAGCTTCTGCAGAACATCGATCTCGTGAAGCTTGCAGCCGAGCTCCGTCATCGTGCCAACACCGATGGCTCGCAGCAGCGCAAGACCGAGGCTCTGAAGCGTCTTCAGGTGGTCAACTCTTTCCTCAATTCGCAGGATCGCAACAAGCCTGAGTGGATGATTCTTAAGGCTGTGCCTGTGATTCCACCGGAACTCCGTCCTCTTGTTCCCCTTGATGGCGGTCGTTTCGCTACTTCCGACCTTAACGACCTTTATCGTCGTGTCATCATACGTAATAACCGTCTGAAACGACTCATTGAGATTCAGGCTCCCGAAGTGATTCTCCGTAACGAGAAACGTCTTCTTCAGGAGGCCGTGGATTCATTGCTCGACAACAGCCGCAAGTCTTCAGCTGTGAAGTCGGATGTTAACCGTCCTCTGAAGTCTCTTTCCGATTCTTTGAAAGGTAAGCAGGGTCGTTTCCGTCAGAACCTTCTCGGTAAGCGTGTCGACTATTCTGCACGTTCAGTTATCGTCGTTGGTCCTGAGCTTAAGATGCATGAGTGCGGTATTCCCAAGCTCATGGCTGCTGAGCTCTACAAGCCGTTCATCATCCGTAAGCTCATCGAGCGCGGTATCGTGAAGACAGTGAAAAGCGCCAAGAAGATTGTTGACCGTAAGGAACCTGTAGTATGGGATATCCTCGAATATGTTATGAAGGGTCATCCTGTGCTCCTCAACCGTGCCCCGACGCTTCACCGTCTCGGTATTCAGGCATTCCAGCCCAAGATGATTGAGGGTAAGGCAATTCAGCTTCATCCGCTTGCATGTACGGCATTCAACGCCGACTTCGACGGTGACCAGATGGCTGTGCATCTCCCTTTGAGCAACGAAGCTGTGCTTGAGGCACAGATGCTCATGCTTGGTGCTCACAACATTCTTAACCCTGCCAATGGTGCGCCTATCACCGTGCCTTCGCAGGATATGGTACTCGGTCTTTATTACATCACCAAACTTCGCTCAGGCGATATGGGTGAGGGCACTGTATTCTACGGTCCCGAAGAGGCTGAGATTGCATATAACGAAGGTCGTGTGACTCTCCATGCCCCTGTTAGCGTTTATGTCGATGATGTAGACGAGGAGGGTAATCCTGTGAAGCGTATTGTTAAGGATACTTCCGTAGGTCGTGTGCTTTTCAATCAGTACGTGCCAAAGGAAATCGGTTATGTCAACGAGATTATTTCTAAGAAATCACTCCGGACAATCATCACCCGCGTTATCAAAAAATGTGGTGTGACTCGTTCGGCTCAGTTCCTTGACGATATCAAGAACCTCGGTTATAAGATGGCATTCCGTGGCGGTCTTTCCTTCAACCTTGGTGATGTGATCATCCCGAAGGAGAAGGAGGAATACGTTGCAGAAGGACACCGTCAGGTAGAAGAGGTGCTTGGTCAGTTCAACATGGGTATGATCACGGCCAATGACCGTTACAACCATGTGATCGACATCTGGACACACGTAAACGACAAACTCGCTTCCACTCTGATGAAACAGATGAAGGAAGACCAGCAGGGCTTCAACTCCGTTTACATGATGCTTGACTCAGGTGCCCGTGGTTCTAAGGACCAGATTCGTCAGCTTTCCGGTATGCGTGGTCTTATGGCTAAGCCTCAGAAAGCCGGTGCAGAGGGTGGTCAGATTATCGAAAACCCGATTCTTGCGAACTTCAAGGAGGGTCTTTCGGTGCTTGAGTACTTTATCTCTACCCACGGTGCCCGTAAGGGTCTTGCGGATACCGCACTGAAGACAGCCGACGCCGGTTATCTTACACGTCGTCTTGTTGACGTTGCACACGATGTGATCATCAATGAGGAGGACTGTGGAACACTCCGTGGCCTCGTCTGCACAGAGGTGAAGAACAACGAAGAAGTTGTGGCAACTCTTTCCGAGCGTATCCTCGGTCGAGTTTCCGTTCATGATATTGTGGATCCCTATAATCCGGATGACATTATCGTTCACGCCGGTGAGGAGATCACAGATGCAATTGCAGAGCGTATCGAGAAATCTCCGATTGAATCTGTCGAGATTCGCTCGGTGCTCACCTGCGAATCGAAGAAGGGTGTATGTGCCAAGTGCTATGGCCGTAACCTCTCAACTCATCGTATGGTACAGAAGGGTGAGGCTGTCGGCGTGATTGCCGCTCAGTCTATCGGTGAGCCTGGTACTCAGCTTACACTCCGTACATTCCACGTCGGTGGTGTGGCCGGTAACGTTGCTGTGGTAAAAGACCGCACCGCCCGTCATGAGGGTCGCCTTGAATTTGAGGAACTACGTACCATCAAGGATGAGAAGGGAGTGGATATCGTAGTCGGCCGTATGGGTGAACTTCGTATCGTTGAGCCTAAGACAGGTATCATGCTTGCCACTGCCGACGTTCCTTATGGTTCACGTCTCTACTTCCAGGAGGGCGACGAAGTGAAACCCGGCGATATGATCTGCGAATGGGATCCGTTCAACGCTGTGATTATCGCTGAAGAGGGTGGTACAGTCCGCTTCGAGAATGTAGAGGAGGGTGTTACCTTCCGTGTGGATGCCGATGAGGCAACCGGTCTTCGTGATAAGATCATGATTGAGTCGAAAGACCGTACCAAGGTTCCGGCTGCACAGATCTACAATAGCAAGGGCGAGCTCGTAAGAAGTTACTCACTCCCTGTGGGTGCACACCTTCTTATTGACGACAATGCAACCATCAAGCCCGGCGAGATTCTCGTTAAGATTCCGCGTGCATCCAATTCTGCGGGTGATATCACCGGTGGTCTTCCCCGTGTCACCGAGCTCTTCGAGGCCCGTAATCCATCTAACCCCGCAGTGGTTTCTGAAATCGACGGTGAGGTTAAGTTTGGAAAAATCAAACGTGGTAACCGCGAAATCAGCGTTACAAACAAGCTTGGCGAAGAGTCGAAGTATCTCGTGCCTCTATCTAAGCAGCTTCTTGTTCAGGAGAACGACTATGTACGTGCCGGAACACCGCTTTCCGATGGTGCAATCACTCCTTCCGACATCCTTAACATCATGGGTCCGACTGCCGTTCAGGAATATATCGTGAATGAGGTTCAGGACGTTTACCGTATGCAGGGTGTGAAGATTAATGATAAGCACTTTGAGGTTATCGTGCGTCAGATGATGCGCAAGGTCAACATCCTTGAACCGGGAGACACTCGCTTCCTTGAGCAGCAGATTGTCGACAAGCGCGAATTCATGGAGGAGAACGACAATATCTGGGGTAAGAAGGTGATTACCGATGCAGGTGATTCACAGACCTATCTTGCAGGACAGATCATCACTCAGCGTAAGCTTCGCGATGAGAACTCTGCCCTCAAGCGCAAGGACCTCAAGATAATGACTGTTCGCGATGCACTTCCGGCTACTTCCGAGCAGATACTTCAGGGTATCACTCGTGCAGCTCTCCAGACTTCAAGCTTCATGTCGGCTGCTTCATTCCAGGAGACCACCAAGGTGCTCAACGAAGCTGCCATCAACGGTAAGACCGACAACCTTGAGGGTATGAAGGAAAACGTTATCTGCGGACACCTTATCCCTGCCGGTACAGGTCTGCGCGAATATAACCGTCTTGTTGTAGCCAACAAGGATGAGTATGCTGCTCTCCAGCTCACCGATGATCCTGAAGCCCTTGTATTGGCTGAGGCAGAATCAATCGCTGAGACAGGTAAGATCTAAATAATTTGTAAAAAATTACTGACATTTAAATAGGGCAGGCGGCTCGTGAGAATTCACGAAGCCGCCTGCTTTTTATGTAACCATCCGAAAAAGACCGACTATGTCATGGCGTTTTTGATGTGTATTTTTGCACTCAAAAACACCATGTTCAATTTGAATGAAGGAAATCGTATTGTTATGTCCCGGAATCCGAGC
>JAAVDD010000041.1 GCA_014801985.1 Bacteroides sp. | reverse complement strand
GATTTTGAGCCTTTTATCAAGTTTCTGTGCGTGGAGTCAGGCTTTTGCCTACCGCTTCCTTCAGATTCGGAGTCACCTCCGACACCCTTGCTTTCGGCTATGCGCTTCCCGCTATCGGGACACGCTGGGGACTTCCACCCGTTAGATTATGCCCATGTCGGGCGAACCATCCATAAAGAGGTCGGAGGTATTTTCCGGCCTCTTTTCTATTAATGTGATTTTACCTATCCCCGTCATGAGTGAAAATAACGGGGAAACAGTGAGGCGCAACAGCTGTTTCCCCGTCGGTCACTTAGAGAATCTCTGAGCTTTCATAACCTGTCACTTATAGCTCAAAATTCCTTCAGACAGGCAAGAGCAGAGTAACTAATGCACATTAGTTATTTTTTGCGTGCGTATTTTAATTTCTTACAGAATTCCTTCACTTTATCAATTTTTTTAAGACTGCCATTTGTCTTGTCTGGAGGTAGTGTTTCACAGAGTGTGTCTAAAGAAAGTCTGCCTCAGAAGTGACGAGCAAAGTTAATTTAATTATTTTTAATTTATCTCATAAACATAAATTTTGTATTGTAGCCGGACGAGGAAACGGGCTATACTAGGTAATAATCCGGCAGCAATATGGCTAATCCTATATTAATGGTTGAAAAGAATCCGTCCGGATTCTTTTCATATTAGGAAGGATGTACGGATAAGAAAATCTCTGTCCCTCAATCCGGGATGTGAATTTGTCAACTGCGATGTTTGGAGTGGAATGGCCGACGGACCTACGCTCAATTGCAAAGCTTCTCATGAGAGTTAGCAATCATTCCTCATTCGACATTATTAAGCATCAGTTTGAACGAACGGCAGTCCCTTGATAGAGCACGGTCACACCACTCTTCCTAATCAAGAATTTCAGGATGTGCGGAGAGAAATCCATTACCTTTTTCTGCATACTTAATATGAGCTTAGAAATCTGTATCTTTGTAAATTACATATCCGATAATTTAGTTGTTGCATCCATTCTAAATTACAATTTTTGGGGCTGACATGCAACTGTTGTTACTTTTTACCTTACACAGTCACATATTTTGAGACAGTTTCATATTTCATGAAAAGAAGAATTAAATGTATATAAAAATGGCAGCCAAAGGGAATGACTGCCATTTTTAATTCTTATAAAGAAGTGAAACTATTTAAATGTGTCAGGAAGATCATTTTCATAGAGAACTGTGTCGCCTCGTTTGAGAATTTTTGCCAGAATTTGCTGTGCATCGTTGAAGGTATCCACGATATAAAGATTATCTTCGCTCATACCGGCATTGCGAACACCCTTTACAAGCGCCTCACGGTTGTATTCTCCTACTATTATAGCAATGTCAAGGTTCTCCCCTATATGACGTCCGAGCGTCTCGTTAAGAGCCTCCTGTTCATTACCAAGTTCAATCATTCCCGGAGTTACAATGATTCGTTTTCCATCAGTGAAATGTGCAAGGACATCAACTGCCATTTTTGAACCAGCCGGGTTGGAATTGAAAGCGTCATCAATGATGGTCACTCCACCGGGAGTCTGTTTCATGCTTAGACGATGCTCCACCTGCTGGATAGAACTGATTGCGTATTGAATCTTTTTAGGTTCTACTCCCAACTGTATTGCCATGACGGCAGCTGCGAGAAGATCAGACACATTGCACTCTCCCAAAAGGCGTGTCTCTACTTTAAGAGAGAAACCATCTTGCCCCTTAATAATGAAAGCAGTTCCATTTGGCGTGTATCGTATGTCGGTTGCAATGAAGTCGCAGCCTTCAGGATTAGTGATTCCATAGCGAATCGCCTTTACATTATTCACAGGTCGGTTGGCACAATATTCGAAATCATTATTAATAACTATAAACCCGTCGGAAGGCAACTCATCGGCTAATTCAAATTTTGTGGCTTGAACGTTTTCAATGGTCTTGAAGGATTCAAGATGCATTGGACCGACTGCAGTGATAATACCGGAATGTGGATGAACTATTCTGCATATCTCTTCTATATCCTTTCTCTGTTTGGCACCCATCTCGCAGATAAAAACTTCATTGAAAGGTTTTAGATATTCTCTCACTGTCCTGACAACTCCCATTGGAGTATTGAAAGAACCGGGGGTGATCAGCACATCATATTTTTCAGAAAGTATTCTTTGGAGATAATGCTTTGTACTGGTCTTTCCGAAAGAACCCGTTATTCCAATAATCTTTAGCTCAGGCATCGATTTCAGAATCCTTTTTGCATCGTTGACATAACTCTGATTAATTATCTTCTCAACAGGCATGAGGATAACATCTGCAAGTATAAGGGGAATGAACGAGCATGTCGTGAGAAGGAATAGAGTACCCAGAGCCAATTCGAATTGCGGGTATTGAACGGTCCCGATTCCGGGAACAAGAATTACCGCAAGAACAGCTCCAACCGACAAAAGTGCAGTGAGAATATAAAGTCTCCATACACGCTTGGTGAAAACGAGTGGCTTTTTATACTTGCGTTTAAATATCATAATCGTTTTACCGAGGGCTATAATGGCTGCTATCAGAGCCGCTCCCTGCGACGGGATCAGAGTGGAGAAAAGCATGAATAGACATGCTATGTCGAAAAGTCTCCATGTGGATCCAAGATTGCGTTTAAGCCATTTCCAGTATCTCGAAATCCGATAACTGTTTTGCTGGAACATCTGAATGTCATACTTGAAATTCATGACAAGATAGATCCCGCATATCACATAAATGATAATAAGAAGTGGTGACATTTTTATATAATAGTTGCTGTTAATAATTCATCAAATTGACACCTTCAGTAATATATGGCACATTATGATTCATCCCTCCGAATGTCATTTTAGAAGGAAAGACTGTATTACGGCCTTGAATTGTCCCGGATTATCGAGGAAAGAATAATGTCCACAATCAGGGAAACTTACAAGTCCGGCGTCGGGAATAAGTCGTTCCATTGTCTTTGCATCGGAAAGAGGAGTGGCCGTATCGTTTTCACCCCAAATGAGTAGAGTCGGAGCTTTTATTGAAGGCATAAATTTCTTCAAATCCTCATTGACACAAATGCTCATTACGGCACGCATCATCGGTGAGGATTGTCGATAGTCTGCCGAGCCGGCTTTCCCCCTCCAGGCATCAATTATTTTACCGGCCTGCTTATTTCCCATTATATATGGAAGAATCTTTTTCGCTGCTTTAAAGGAGTAGACTTTCACATAATATTTTAGGGAATGATGCGGTTTAATACCTGCAGCATCAACTAAGACAACCTTAGATATATTATTTCTTGATGCCATTAAAATAGAGATTCTTCCCCCAAATGAATGTCCTATCAAGACGGGGTTCTCAATATCTAATGTTTTGGCAAACTTCTCCACGAGTGAAGTGAAACGTTCTATCCCCCACGGTTCCTGCGGCTCTTGGCTTTTACCATGCCCGGGGAGATCGAGGGAATAGACTTTCATATTCTTATTTAATGCATTCGCAATGCTGGCAACCGTGGTGTGGTTGCATCCCCAGCCATGCATTAATATCACCGGGGACGCACCGTCAGGTCCGGTCTCATCATAGTTGAGTTCCAGACCCTCGATATTTATCTTCTTTTCCATGATGCAAATTTAGCAATAAAATATATAAGATAGAAATATTAAAAGAAATAGATTATACTAATAATCTCCGCACCCTCCTATAAAACATAATATAGGGGGTGCGGAGATTAGATATTTTGCTTTAAGAGTATCAAATAGGATACGAAACTATGTTCAATCGCCACAACAATCCAAGCCAAGCTGTATGTCAGTAGCATCCTCATTAATTGCAGCACAGTCCGGGCGTGGGGGAATCCTCTTTATAAATTTTGCAGGACTACCGGCCACTATGGTATCCGCAGGAACATCCTTGGTTACGACACTTCCGGCCCCCACCACTGCGTTATCACCAATAGTGACACCGGGTAAGATGGTTGCACCTGCTCCCACCCATACATTTTTACCGATATGAACAGGCTTACACGTAATAATCTGACGCTCGTACAAATCATGATTATTCGATATAAGTTGCACGTTAGCCGCTATCATTGCCCCATCTTCAATAGTAATTCCACCAGCCGACATCATCAGACATCCCGGCATAACTACTACATTCTTACCAATTTTCACCATATGAACCCTGATTGCAGTCAAGGGTGTGTTTACTATACTGCCATCTCCCATTGAAGGGAACAGCTGACGCATTATATCAGCATATTCGACAGTACCCGGCATTGTATGATTGAATTTGAAAATAAGTTGAGATTGTTCATTAGCAAGAGCCAATTCTTCGGCACTCTGTTTCGTTACATCAATTCTTACCTCTTCCATGTTAATACTTATTTCCTTTTTAGGATATATACAAACCAATATAGTCACACAACAAGTATTCAAAAGATTTTGTTTTGGGAGTTAATAATTCTCGTAAAAAACTTGCATATTCAATATTTTATTGTTATTTTTGTAAAAATATCGGCTTTTCCGAAATAAGCAAATGTTTCGGATTTGACCGACTCTGCAGGTATCGGCTCATTGCCAAAAAATCGTTAACCGTTCAAATAGTGTGTCATGACTGGAAAATGGAATTATCAACCTCTCACTAATCAGCAGAAACAAGCTGCCGAGGAATTGTCGGCCCATTGCGGTGGCGTCCCGGCCATCGGTGAGCTCCTTATCCGGCGTGGCGTAAACACCCCTTCGGAAAGCGATGCCTTCTTTTCACCATCCATATCCGACCTTCACGATCCATTCCTTATGCCGGATATGGAGAAGGCCGTCAACAGGCTAAATAAGGCCATGGGGTCGAAAGAAAAAATAATGATTTATGGCGACTATGATGTAGATGGCACCACAGCAGTGGCTCTTGTATATAAGTATCTCCAGAATTATTATTCAAACGTGGAATATTATATCCCTACCCGATATGAGGAAGGATATGGAATTTCAATGAAGAGTATCGATTACGCTTCAGAGAACAATATCAAGCTTGTTATCGTGCTCGACTGCGGAATAAAAGCCATTGATGAGATTGCATATGCAAAATCCAAGGGTGTCGATTTTATAATCTGCGATCATCACATGCCTGATGAAACACTTCCTCCGGCTGTGGCAATTCTAAATCCCAAGATGCCTAATTCCACCTATCCATGTCCGCATCTTAGCGGATGTGGCGTAGGATTTAAATTTATGCAGGGTTTTGCCCTCAGCAATGGATTGACCAATCATAACGAACTTGAGTCGCTTCTGGATCTTGTTGCTGTAAGTATTGCAGCCGACATAGTCCCCATTGTTGGAGAGAATCGTGTTATGGCCTATCATGGATTACGTCGGCTTAATTCCAATCCTAATCTGGGGCTTAGAAGCATTATCCGGCTTTGCAAGCTTACCAATAAGGATATCACCATAAGTGACGTCATATTCAAAATCGGTCCGCGAATAAACGCTTCCGGTAGAATGCAAAGCGGTATTGAAACCGTTGATCTCCTTGTTTGTCGAGACCTGCACGATGCCTATGAAAAAGGAAAGGATATTGACCAGTATAACCGCGACCGTAAAGAACTTGACAAGCAAATTACGGAAGAAGCAAACCATCTTATCAATAATAATATTGAAATTGTAAAAGGTAAACGATCAATAGTCATATATAATAAGAATTGGCACAAGGGGATAATCGGCATCGTGGCATCAAGACTTACGGAACTTTATTACAAACCCGCCGTTGTTCTTACTTATTCCAATGGATTGGCAACCGGATCTTCCCGTTCCGTGCAAGGGTTTGATATTTATTCTGCCGTTAATGCATCCAGAGAGCTACTTGAAAATTTTGGAGGACATCCCTATGCCGTGGGGCTCTCTTTAAAAGAGGAGAATATCCCGGAATTCTCTCAACGTTTCGAGGAATATGTTGCAGCCAATATCCAGCCCAATCAATTGGAGCCACATCTTGATATTGATGCTGTGATTGAATTTGCCGACATCACTCCCGAACTCGTATCATATCTAAAAAAATTCAATCCATTCGGGCCAGGCAACCAAAAGCCTGTGTTCTGTTCAAAGAATGTCTTTGATTTCGGCACAAGTAAATTGGTAGGAAAAAACATGGAACATATTAAACTCGAACTTGAAGACAATAGTACAAGTCACGTCATCAATGCTATTGCGTTTAATATGGCACAATACTTCGAACACATCCATGCTCATAAGCCTATCGATATCGTCTACACCATAGAGCAGACAAAACGATCAAACAATCCCGACTCCATTCAATTGATGATTCGGGACATTAAGCCTTCTGGTACATGATCTTTATAATCTGATTTAATATTTTCAGTCATCATGGATGATCCGGTCCTTATTCTTAAAAAATATTGGGGCTACGACTCGTTCCGACCCTTACAGAAAGAAATAGTGCATTCGGTGCTTGCCGGAAATGACACCCTCGGCTTAATGCCTACTGGCGGTGGAAAATCCATTACCTTTCAAGTACCGGCACTGATGCTTGACGGAGTGACTATAGTGGTCACTCCGTTGATTTCTCTAATGAAGGATCAAGTAGACAATTTGAAGAAACGTCGTATTAAGGCAGTGTTCTTTCATTCGGCAATGTCTGCAAAGGAGAAACGACTTGCACAAGAACTCATCTTCAACGCGGGAGCAAAAATAATCTATACGTCGCCAGAACGCCTACGGAACCCTCGATTCATGCAGCAACTCCGTATGTTGAAGATCTCAATGATTGTAGTTGATGAAGCCCATTGTATTTCCCAATGGGGATATGATTTTCGACCCTCCTATCTTAAAATTAAAGAACTGCGAAAAATAGCTACTAATGCTCCCGTTCTCGCACTCACTGCTACGGCCACCCCACAAGTGGCTGAGGATATTTGTCGTCAGCTTGAAATGAGGGATCCTAAAATATTCCGCATGAGCTTTTCGAGAAATAATCTGAACTATATAGTAAGGAAAACGGAGACCAAAATCAATGAGGTATTCCATATCCTTAGTCGAACCTCCGGAAGTGCCATAGTCTACGTAAGAAGCCGCAAACGCACCCGCGAAATTTCTGACTATCTAAACTCAATGGGTATCTCTGCATCCTTTTTCCATGCCGGGCTTGATTATGAGATAAAGGAACGTCGACAGAATGAATGGAAATCCGGGGGAATAAGGGTAATGGTCGCCACAAATGCCTTTGGAATGGGTATCGATAAACCTGATGTCAGGGTGGTGATCCATTATGACACTCCTCCCTCTCTTGAGGAATATTATCAGGAGGCAGGGCGCGCAGGACGTGACGGGCTGACCTCATTCGTTGTGCTTCTTTCATCCAAATCAGATGCCGCAAACCTACGCCGTCGTGTTACTGAAAATTTTCCGCATCGCGATATCGTTAGGAAAATCTACGAAATGGCATGCAACTTCCTTAAGATAGCAATCGGTGAAGGCTATGATCGTCTGTTTCCTTTCGATTTGGAAATTTTCTGCAAGACTTTTAAATTTCAAAAACGACAATGTCTGGCAGCTTTACATCTTCTCGCACAATCCGGATATCTGGAATTCATGGAGGAAACAGAGCATAAATCAAGAGTTCAGATCACGGTCGATCGTCGTGAGCTCTACGACCTTCCTACGTTATCTGAGGAAGCAGAAAAGCTTCTACAACGAATGATGCGCCTTTATACGGGACTTTTCAGCGACTATGTTGATATAAGCGAACCGGTACTGTCAATCGAGACAGGTCTTGATGAAAACCGAATCTACCATGCACTTCTTGAACTTTCCAGAGCAAAAGTGCTCTCTTATATCCCCAAGTCGCGCACTCCATATATGTATCTTCCTACTTCGCGTGAGGAGCCACGGTATATAATGATACCAAAAAAGATTTTCGAAGAACGACAGAAGATATTATCGGAAAGAGTAGAGGCTGTGATACGCTATGCCTCTGATGATATTGACTGCCGTGAAGATATGATTCTTGAATATTTCGGAGAAAAAAGAGGAGTGCATTGTAACCAATGTGATATCTGTAGGGACAAAAAGAGAAAAACCAACAACCGTAATTATAAGGAACAAGCTATTTCCTCCATACTTGACTATGTCAAAAACCAACCATACGGCACGGATTTTCGAAATATATCATTCAGGATAAAACTCCCTCAATCCGATTTAACTGAACTATTAAATTTCCTTGTGTCAGAAGGATTTCTATCATATCAGAATGGAGCGTATCATGCCATATCAGCAGAGCAATAAAATGTTTTTTCAGCTACTTTCCCGATATATTTTGTCAATAATCTTTTTTTTATTAACTTTAAGGTGATTTCCACTTTGAAACTCAACATAATAATATTTAACTTATGAAAAAATACAAGGTTGCAGTCGCTGCAATTCTACTTGCAGGAGTATCCATGACTTTTACTTCCTGCATCGGCTCCTTTACTCTCACTAAACGAGTGCTTGCTTGGAATAATCAGGTGGGTAACAAATTTGTCAATGAACTCGTATTCTTTGCTTTCTGGCTACTCCCGGTATATGAAGTCACCGCATTGGCGGATATGATCGTTCTGAACTCAATAGAATTTTGGAGCGGCAATAACCCGATGGAAGCATCTATAAAAGCCATTGACACAGACCATGGTCGTTACCTTATTAAATGTGATGGCAAAGGATATGATATAATCTGTCAGGCCACAGGAGAATCCACTCGTCTTGACTTCAACTCAGAGACTCGCACTTGGGCCGTGGAAACATCCAATGGAGAAATGATTCCCTTCATGACATTTATCGACGACCAACACGTGAAAATGATCACTTCCGACGGAGACTTCCATACCTATGAGCTCTCTTCTCTTGGTGTCATGGCATATAAATCTGATTGTCGTATTAACGACCTTGCAGCAAAATAATCATTTTTTAATACTCTTCATAAACTTTTCACTTTTAACTCACGTTATATATTAAGTGAATCGGGAATGAAGGTTACACAACCACCTTTATTGGTTCAATAACAGAGATAAATAGAAATTTTAATAAAAAAATATATATTATGAAACCATTGCACATTATTCTTTCCGTTATCGGAGGTGCAGTTGCAGGCGCAGCTGTTGGTCTTTTAGTAGCACCTGAAAAGGGCGAAACAACTCGTAATAAAATCATGCAGATTCTGAAGGAGAAGGGTATTTCTCTGAAGAAAGACAAGATGGAAGAACTCGTTGACGAGATTGAGGATCAGATTGAGAAACATATCTAATTCTCCCCTTCTTCCACCCGTCCGTATTTAAAAAATATCTGCTAATCAAATAAAGTTAAAAAAGATGAAAGCACTTACATTAATCTCAGCTTTCCTCGGCGGAGCTATCGTAGGCTGCAGCGCAGCTCTCCTTTTCGCTCCTGAGAAAGGCGAGGATGTGCGTACCAAACTTTGCAACATCCTAAAAAAGAAAGGTATCAAAATCAGCGATAAGGAAGTTGATGCCCTCGTGGCCGAACTTGCCGGTGCTGAAGAATAATAATTCCAGTTCACAACTATCATTGTGAGTAAAAGTAATTCTACGGGCAATGTGGCCTTTTGGTCGCTTTGCCCGTTTAGCATATTTAATCATGAAAGATAAGCTTATTGATGAAATAAGGGATATTTTTTCCCAATCTACCAGCTGGTTGAAGCTTGAGGTGGAATATGCCAAATTTACGGTTGCAGAAAAATTCACCCTACTTATGGCCACCCTCATTATCGGGGCAGTCTGCTTTCTACTTGGCTTTGCTGTGCTTCTTATGCTCACTTTCGCAGGGGTTGAACTTTTCAAACTCATTCTTTCTCCTCCATTGGCCTATTGTGCAATGGCCGGAGTGGTCTGTGTATTGTTAGTGCTCATTTATCTCCTCCGCCGGCCACTCTTGCTGAATCCGATAGCCAAGTTCATCACCCGTATTTTCTTCACTCCTAAAGACTAATTCCTATGAACGACAAGGATATTAAAAACGCCTCTGATAAATCCAAGGAAGCCATCGAGAAGCCTAAGCACTTCAAAGGGTACACCATTGAGGAACTTCGCTATCAAAGAGCCTTAGTGGCGCTCCAGAAGGAATTTTGCAAATCAAAAGTGCTCCATAAAGTAGAGAAGGTAAAGCATCGTAAACTTTTCGGAAATGATTCCTCCTCCAGTAGCGATAAGTTCTTCCGAATGGGGACAATTGCATCCAAATTATTCATGGGGCTAAATTATCTTGATTATGCGATGATCGGAATGTCTCTCTTCGGTTCCGGTAAGAAGATATATAAATTCATAAAAGGGAAAAAACAATGAATGATTATTTAGCGGTCCGAATAGACTTTGCTCCTTGTTCGACAGATGCAACCGATCTTGCAGCGGCTTTCCTTGCAGATGCAGGATTTGAATCTTTCGAACCCGATGAAACGGGAGTCACTGCATATATCCGAGCTTCTGAAGATGGAGAGAAATTGGCGAATGATGCCCTTAATGATTTTCCCTTTGATAGTGTAATCTCGATCTCCTCCTCCTTCATTCAAGGAGAAGATTGGAATGCAGAATGGGAAAAAAACTACTTCAAACCCATATTAATCGATGACTTATGTGTGGTGCATTCCACATTTCATAAGGATGTGCCTAATGCAAAATATGATATCGTCATAGATCCTAAAATGGCATTCGGCACAGGCCATCATGACACCACCTCGCAAATGATGAGACATATTCTTTCTCTGCCTCTTGAAGAAAAGACAGTGATAGATATGGGCACAGGAACTGGAATACTTGCATTCCTTGCAAAAATGAGGGGGGCTGAAAATGTGATAGGCATTGAAATTGATAAGCCTGCATACGAAAATGCGGTAGACAATTCCGTGCTAAATAATTGTAAAGTTGAATTCATACATGGCGATGCAACTGCGCTCGACAACCTTGCAGCTGCCGACTTCCTTTTTGCAAATATCAACCGTAACATTATTCTTAATGACATAAACCGATATTCCACCGCTCTTAAACCCGGAGGAGAGATGCTCCTGAGCGGCTTCTATGAAGAGGATATACCGCTCATACTTGAAGCTGCATGCAAATATGGACTGACTGAGAAATCACGCCTTGTTTCCGATGCCAAATGGGCAGCCACTCGTCTTGAAAAAGATAAGGCATAATATAAAGGGGCGAAAGTATACTATCTTTATAGGGGATGATTTAATGATAAATCATCCCCTTATGCTTAATACCGCACCAATATCCCTTTCCACTAATTTATAAGATACAAAATATTGCGTCTTATCGTCTTTTTTGCTCTTTTATTGTGTGATTTAACAATTATTTTAGTTTTTTTTCGCTTTTTCTCTTGCAAAACCTCATTTTCCGTTATAACTTTGCAACCGGATATGAGAAATTAACCCATTCAATAAAAATATAATATTATTCTTAACCCAACGCCTATTGAGATATTTCTACATCACCAATACTTAACATCAACATGGCAAAATACACAAGCATGACCGACGAACAACTGGTCAAAGCTTACGCAGAGGGCTCAAATTCAGCTTTTGATATCCTTCTCAAACGTCATCAGAATCGTGTCTTCAACTATATCCTCAGAATAGTAAAGAATGAAGATGTAGCTAACGACATATTTCAGGATACCTTTGTAAAGGCTATCAACACTATCCGTCAAGGAAGATATACAGAAAATGGCAAATTCCCTGCTTGGATTTCCAGAATCGCACATAATCTCATAATCGACTTTTATCGTCAGGAAAAAGCAGAGAATGTGCAGTCGTCTGACCTTACGGATATCGATATTCTAAATCGCAAGGAACTTTGCGAACAGACTATTGAGGACGTCATCATATCCGACCAAATAAGAGAGGATGTGAAATACCTGATTCAAGAGCTTCCCGATCTTCAGCGCGAAGTGCTGACTATGCGTTATTACAACAACCTCTCCTTTAAGGAGATTGCTGAAATAACCGGCGTAAGTATCAATACGGCTCTCGGAAGAATGAGATATGCGATTCTCAATCTCCGCCGCATTGCTCAAGAGAAAGACATAGTCCTTACATTCTGATACGTCTCATAGACTCGCTTAGCGGCTCTCTGCTGTGTTTCCGGATGTAATGGTAAGTTTTAAAACATCCACACTTTCCAGGTGTGGATGTTTTTTATGCATCAATTATAATAATTCTTCACTGCCTTGCGTTATAATAGCGTAACATTTTAAAAACAATGCTGCCTATGAGTCAAGATTCCTCAAAACAATTTTCCGACTCTGATGTTAAGTTGAAAATTACGAGATCCCCCAAGACTTCAACTCTTAATTTCATCCGTCAGTTTGCAAGAACGCGAGTGATGCTTAATGGTACACACTTCAATCAATTTTCAGTCAACTGATACCTTAACTTCTCAGAGCATTTTGAAAAACTCTTAATTATCAAAAAGAGACTTTTAAGGACTCCCATGTTAAGGAGTCCTTTTTTTAATTCTATTAGTTCATATCTCCTCAATCCTTTTCATAATTCATATTTTTTTTGTAATTTTGCGCTTTAACATAGGGACACCTCTCCATCCCCCTAACTTCGAATCGATGACTGAAACAATAAAAGAAGAAGCAGCCGTTAATGAAAACGGTTTGAACTTTGTGGAGCAAGAGATTAAAAACGACCTCGCTGCCGGCAAAAACGGAGGGCGTCTCAATACTCGCTTTCCACCCGAACCCAACGGCTATCTCCATATAGGACACGCCAAAGCATTCATTATGGATTTCGGCGCTGCTGAAAAATTCGGTGGCACATGCAACCTTCGTTTCGACGATACCAACCCACAAAAGGAAGACACCGAATATGTAGAGGCTATTAAAGAAGATATTCATTGGCTCGGTTTCGACTGGGGCGACCGTCTTTATTATGCGAGCGACTACTTTCCTCAGCTGTTCGACCTTGCTGTTCGACTCATTAAGGAGGGAAAAGCCTATGTTGACGAGCAGTCTTCAGAGGAAATTGCCCGACAGAAGGGTACTCCTACCCGTCCGGGTGAAAATTCACCCTTCCGTGATCGTCCGGTTGAAGAGAACCTTGATCTCTTCTATCGTATGAACAAAGGTGAATTCGAGGAAGGATCCATGGTGCTTCGTGCCAAAATTGATATGGCATCCGACAATATGCACTTCCGCGATCCTATAATGTATCGAATCATCAAAACTCCGCATTGGCGTACCGGTGAAGAGTGGAAGGTATATCCTATGTATGATTTTGCCCACGGACAGAGTGATTATTTCGAAGGAGTGACCCATTCAATCTGTACCCTTGAATTCGTTCCTCACCGCCCCCTTTACGATTACTTCGTTAAGGAGCTTGCCGATGAATCCTATTGTCCCCGACAGATTGAATTCAATCGATTGAACCTCACTTATACAGTGATGTCAAAGCGCAAACTTCTGCAGCTTGTGAAGGAAGGCCTTGTCAACGGTTGGGATGATCCCAGGATGCCGACACTTCGTGGGCTTCGCCGCCGCGGCTATACTCCCTCTTCAATCCGAGAATTCATCAATAAGATCGGCTATACAAAATATGAGGCACTCAATCACATCGAGCTCCTTGAGCATTCAGTGCGTGAAGACCTCAACAAGACAGCCACACGTGTAAGCGTGGTTCAGAATCCGGTCAAACTTATCATCACAAATTATCCTGAGGATAAGACGGAAATGATGATGATGGATAATAATCCGGAAAATCTTGCAGAAGGACAGCATGAAATCCCATTCTCACGTGAACTCTGGATTGAACGCGAGGATTTCATGGAGAATCCTCCCAAGAAATTCTTCCGTATGTCTCCCGACAAGGAGGTACGCTTAAAGGGTGCTTATATTGTTAAGTGCACTGGCGTAAAGAAGAATGAGAACGGTGAAATCGAAGAAATATATGCTACTTACGATCCTGAGACACGTAGTGGCCTCCCCGGTGCTGACAGAAAGGTGAAGGGAACTTTACACTGGGTTTCTGTTCCAACTGCTGTCGACGCTGAAATCCGCGACTATGATCGTCTATTCGCAGTGGAGAATCCATCGGCAGAGGAGGGTGATTTCCGTGATCTCCTCAATCCGGATTCTCTGAAGATCAAAGAAAATGTAAAGATCGAACCCTGGTTGGCAGAAAGAATCAAGGCTGGCGATAATTATCAGTTCGTACGTCTTGGATACTATGTAGTCGATCCTGACTCCACTCCTGACCATCCTGTATTCAATAAGACCATTGGTCTCAAGGATACTTGGGCCAAGGAAATGAAGAAATAATTTACCCTTTTATATATATACCCCTCCCCGGCTCCCTTGATTTTTCAGTGGGGCCGGGGAATTTCCACACATATTAGATTTTGGTCTATGACAGCTATTGCAGATAAAATCAATGCCGCTTCCTCCCCTCTTTTCTCCTTTGAGATTCTACCTCCCTTGAAAGGAAACAGCGTATACAGGGTTTATTCCATCATTGATAAATTGATGGAATTTGATCCCTCTTATATCAATATAACCTCCCACCATAGTGAGGCTATCTATGTTCCACAACCGGATGGCAGTCATAGGCGAACTACAATCCGCCGTCGGCCGGGCACAGTAGCAATCGCCTCCGCAATTCAGAATAAATATGGCATTCCTGCTGTCCCACATATTATCTGCAAAGGCTTCTCAAAAGATGAGACTGAATATGCCCTGCTCGACCTTAACTTCCTTGGCATTACAAATCTTCTTCTGCTCAGGGGGGATTCAAAGTCACTTGATACTCAGAAACAGGATCCGGAGAAATATCATCAGTTTGCTACAGATCTTCAAAAGCAAGTAAATGATTTCAATGCGGGTATCGGTATAGATGGCTCTTCAATTGAGGGTATAGATACCCCATTTTCCTATGGAATGGCCTGTTATCCTGAAAAGCATGAAGAAGCCCCCAATCTTGAATTTGATCTTGAATATGCCAAAATGAAGGTCGATAATGGTGCAAAATATCTTGTTAGCCAGATGTTCTTCGATAACGACAAATATTTTGAATATGTCAATCGTTGCAGGGCAATTGGAATCAATGTTCCCATTATCCCAGGTATTAAGCCCATCACAAAGGCTCATCAGATGACGGTCCTTCCGCGTGTGTTTCATATTGACATTCCGGAAACTTTCTCAAAAGAGCTTATGAAATGCACCACTGATGGCGAAGCGGCTGAATGTGGTGTAGAATGGTGCATAAGCCAATGTAGAGAGCTCATAGAAAAGGGGGTTCCCGGAATTCATTTTTATACTCACTATGCCTCCGACAGCGTTTGTAAGGTAGCAAAATCCATTTACTGATATGTCTATAGAATCCCGTCTCACAAAGGAGATATTAGTCCTCGATGGAGCCATGGGCACCATGATTATGCGGGCCGGCCTCACAGAAGCTGACTTCCGTCCTGACTTTCTCAACGGACATTCCGGTGCTCTTAAAGGTTGTAACGACCTTCTTTGTCTCTCCCGGCCAGATCTGATAGAGGATATTCACAGACAATATCTCGAAGCCGGTGCAGATATTATCTCCACGAACACATTCAATGCGAATGCCCTTTCCTTATCGGAATACCATTTGTCTGATTTGGTATCGGAAATATGCGTAAATGGCGCACGACTTGCACGCCAGGCCGTCGATGATTTCACTTATACAAATAAGATTACTGAAGAAAAGCGTCCTTTCGTGGCCGGGAGTATGGGACCTACCGGAGTGTCTTTATCTATTTCAATGCAGGATTCAACCAATCCAGCAGATGATTTTAACCGTATGGCTCACGCCTATGAAGAACAAGCTGCATCTTTAATCGATGGAGGAGTTGATTTATTACTTCTTGAGACTGCTTTCGACACATTGAACGCAAAGGCAGCTGTTTATGGTATATTTAAGGCTTTTGAAAAAACTCAAAAGAGAGTCCCAATCATGATTTCGGCTACTTTGGCTGAGAATGGCAGGTTACTTTCCGGTCAGACTCTTGAAGAGTTTGTAACAGCTTTAAATCATGCAAATCCCCTATCTTTCGGTCTGAACTGTGGATTTGGAGCTGCTGCGCTTTTGCCTCACTTAAAACAGCTCTCTTCTCTAACCGATCGTTTCGTCTCTATCCACCCCAATGCAGGTCTACCCGATGCATTAGGTCAATACATCGACACTCCGGAGACAATGCTCCATGAAATCAGGGAAATTCTAAAGGGAAATTATGCAAATATAATCGGGGGATGCTGTGGCACCACTCCTGAACACATACGTTTGATTGCACAAGAAGTAAAAGATTACACACCACGAATCCCTTTTGATTCAGATCAACGACAGCAGATTGATTTTATCAAGGTCGGTGAACGATGCAATGTAGCCGGATCAAGGAAATTCCTCCGTCTTGTCTCGGAAAAGAACTGGAGGGAATGTCTTGACATTGCTGCCGGACAAGTGGATAAAGGAGCCGGAGTTATTGATGTCAACATGGATGACGCAATGTTAAACGCAGAGGAATGCATGACAGCTTTCATCTCTCGTCTCTCTTCCGACCCACGTACATCCTCTGTGCCTATCATGATAGACTCCTCTGATTTCAACGTTATCTCCAAGGCTCTTCGACTTCTACCACTTAAGGGGATAGTAAACTCCATTTCTTTAAAAAACGGAGAGAAAGAATTCACCGAAAGAGCCAAGGAAATCAATCGGCTTGGCTGTGCTGTGGTTGTCATGGCATTCGATGAAAATGGGCAGGCCGATACATTCGAGCGTCGTATAGAGATTTGCAAGCGTGCATATAATATATTGACCAAGGAGGCTGGAATTAAAGCTGAAAATATTATTTTCGATCCTAATGTGCTTGCCATTGCAACCGGCATAGAAGCTCACAACAACTATGCCATTGATTTCATTCGCACCACTGAATGGATAAAAAATAATCTTCCGGGTGCAAAAGTGAGCGGAGGAGTCAGCAATCTTTCCTTCTCTTTCCGTGGTATAGATCCTGTGAGAAAAGCCATGCACGCCTCCTTTCTTGAAGAAAACATCTCAAAAGGGATGGATATGGCTATAATAAATCCTTCGACACCCCTGACAACCGAATGGATAGATGACGAATTACGCAAGCTTGTGCAAGATGTAATCTTAGCTCGTCGACCGGACGCGACAGAGGCACTTGTGAAATATGCAATGGAGCTGAAAAAGCAACTTGATATTGAAAAAGCAGCGAAGAAAGCATCCAAACCTGATAAAAAGGAAACTAAAACCAATGTAACCTCTTCTAAAATATCTGCCTGCGAACAAGTGGTTCGTCTCCTTATTGAAGGCGACTCTTCTACTCTCGAAGTAGCTCTCGAAGCAGCTCTGAAGGAATGTGGCGGCTCAGCATTTGAGGTTGTAGAGAAGGCTTTGATGGAGGGAATGAACCGAGTCGGAGAACGTTTCGGTCGAGGCGATATGTTCCTTCCTCAAGTTGTTAGAAGTGCATCTGTAATGAAAAAAGGGGTTGATATTCTAACTCCTCTTATTGAAAGTCAGAACGAATCCAATTCCCAATCTTCAGCTACTCGTCAGTTGGTAGTACTTGCCACAGTGAAAGGAGATGTGCATGACATTGGAAAAAATATTGTAGGAGTTGTACTTCGCTGCGGTGGTTTCGATGTGTTGGATCTTGGAGTTATGGTTGAACCGGATAAAATCATTGAAACTGCTATTTTAAAAAATGCTGCGGCAATCGGACTAAGTGGGCTGATCACCCCTTCCCTCCATGAAATGGGCGTGGTGGCAGAGTTCATGGAGAAAAAAGGGTTAAAGATTCCACTTTTTATTGGTGGGGCCACTACTTCCGAACTACATACTGCCGTAAAGATTGCTCCCTTATATTCCGGGGCCGTCATTCATACCCATGATGCAGCCTCCCTTCCTCCGGCCGTAAAGGATTACACATCTGAGAATACACCGATTCTTACAGAAGCTCTAAAGAAACGCCAGGAAAAGATTAGAGAGGACTACTATAAACAAACTGCAACCCCTCTCTCGCTCTCTGAAGCAAAAGAGAGAGCCGCGAAGGTTGATAGCCCCTCTCCTCAACCTAAAAGGAAGGGGGAGTTTAATCTTGAAATACCGATAAAGGAGGTTATACCTATGATCAATTGGCGAGCCTTCCTCTCGGAATGGAATCTTAACCCGGCAGATGCCTCAAAAAAGCCTCATGAGAAGGATTGTGAATGCGGCTGTGAATCGCATAAGCTCCTCGACGAGGCAAAAGAGATGTTGGAATCATTGAATTGCGATATACACGCCAAGGTGATTGTGACGGAAGCTTACTCAAAAGAGGATAATATCATAATTGGGAACGAAATCATTCTGCCTACATTAAGGGCGCAGGCTCCCAATCCTGTGACCGGCAACACCCTTGCCATGAGTGATTTTATATATTCCGAAAATGATCATATCGGATTATTTGCCGTTACATTAGCAGGAAGTGGCATTCCGGAGGAAATAGAGTCTCTTAAGAACACTGACGAATACCGCTCCCTCTTACTTCAATCCCTCTCCCACCGCCTTGCAGAAGCTGCCACAGAATGGACTCATCATTACGTATTACGTGAAATATGGGGGATCTCTGACAATATTGGAATACGACCTGCAATCGGTTACTCCTCTCTACCTGATCAATCTTTGGTATTCCTGCTTGACGAAATAATGAATTATTCATCTCTTGGAATCCTGGTGACTGAACACGGTGCCCTCGCCCCTTCCGCCACGACCACCGGGCTTATTATCCCTAATCCTTCAGCCCGCTATTTTGAGGTTGGCACTCTATCCGAAGAGGCCCGAAAGGATTATGCCATGAGAAGAGGATTCAGTGAGGACGAACTCAAATCTTTTATCCGATAAATATCATAGGAAAGTTAAAAGATGCGTTCAGACAAATTGTTTGAACGCATCTTTTTATTGTATACTTGGAAATGATCAGAGTAATTCAATCCCGGCTTCCTTGCAGGCTTTAATCTGCTCTTCCGGCCAGATGGAAGCCTGAACCTCTCCGATATGGGCTTTTTGAAGCATGAACATGCATAGACGACTTTGGCCTATTCCTCCTCCGATGGAATAAGGAAGTTCGCCATTGAGGAGTCGCTCATGGAAATTCAATTCTTTCCTATCCTCACATCCTCGGATGGCAAGTTGACGCTCCAAAGCATCTTCATCCACTCTAATACCCATGGAAGATACCTCAAATCCCCTTCCAAGCACAGAATCCCAAAGGATAATATCTCCATTTAGTCCGTAGTAACCATCCTCATTCTTTGCACTCCAATCGTCATAGTCAGGGGCGCGTCCATCATGAGGTTTGCCATCGGAAAGAGGGTTACCTATTCCAATAAGGAAAATAGCGCCATATTTCTTCGCTGCCTCACTCTCTCGTTCCTCTCTTGACAGGTTTGGATATTCTTTCAGCAGCTCTTCGCTGTGGATGAACGTGATTTTCTCAGGAAGGCGGGGAGTTATATGGGGGAACTGTTCATAAACCATCTTTTCCGTTTTCTTCAAAGCATCGTATATCTTTTCAACCGTTGCTTTTAGATAACCAAGATTTCGGTCTTCGCGGTTAATAGTCTGCTCCCAATCCCATTGGTCAACATATAATGAATGGAGATTATCAAGGTCTTCATCTGCCCGAATAGCATTCATGTCGGTATAAAGTCCATAATGCGGAGCTATATCGTATGCCCCGAGCTTAACTCTTTTCCATTTAGCAAGGGAATGTACCACTTCCGCCCTTCGGTCGTCCAATGCCTTTACTGGAAAACCTACAGCGCGTTCCACCCCGTTAAGGTCATCATTAAGTCCTGTACCGGCAAGCACGAACAAAGGCGCTGTGACGCGACGAAGATTCAATGCATCCGATAAAGCCTTCTGGAAATAATGTTTGATCATCTTGATTGCCACCTCAGTGGTCTCAGGCGTTATCTTCTGCCTGTAGTTTTTTGGAAGTATTAATGCCATAGCTTTTGGGTATTGATTAGGGATGAATAATATCACTTATCCACCCCCTATTACTATTTTGCCAACAAAATTAAGAAAAATATCTCAAAATGTCAATATTTATTTGATATTTCTCACTCTTTTCTCCCATTCCCATGCCGATTTCAACGTTTCTCCAAGGGTTCGTTCTGCTTTCCAGCCAAGAACTTCATTGGCTTTATGTGTATCAGCCCACACTGCAGTGACATCTCCCGGACGACGATCCACTATCTTATAGTTGAGCTTTAACCCGTTCACCTCTTCAAACGTGTTGAGAAGTTCAAGTACAGATACCGGATTACCTGTCCCAATGTTAAAAATCTCATATTTTGCTTCCATTTTACCTTCTGCCATACGGTCTACAGCAGCAACGTGAGCTTTTGCAAGGTCCACTATGTCAATGTAGTCGCGGAGACAAGTACCATCAGGGGTATCATAATCATTTCCAAAGACACTGAGACATTCTCTTATTCCGGCAGCCGTCTGTGTTACGAATGGAACAAGATTATTAGGCACTCCTCTCGGAAGCTCACCGATAAGAGCCGATGGATGTGCACCGATTGGATTAAAATAGCGCAATGCTATTCCATATATATCCGGATAGGCGCGGCAACAATCCCGGAGAATATCTTCCGCCATCTGCTTTGTGTTACCGTATGGAGAGGTTGCCGGTTGACGTGGTGTCTCTTCAGTGACCGGAAGCTCCTCAGCCTCTCCATATACAGTAGCCGAAGAGGAGAAGAGAATATTTGGGCGGTTGAAGTCTTTCATCATACCGACAATATTCATGAAAGACTCAAGATTGTTACTATAATATTTCAATGGCTCCGCCATTGATTCACCTACAGCTTTATATGCTGCAAAATGAATCACAGTGTCGAAATCGTACTTTTCAAATACTCTTTTCAGTGCCGCCTTATCACAGGTGTCGACAATCTCAAAAGGCACATCCACACCGGTAATCTGTCTTACACCATCCACCGCAGACGCTTCAGAATTAGAAAGATTGTCAATAATGACCACTTCATAGCCGGAATTGATAAGTTCAACCGCCGTATGTGTCCCTATGTATCCTGCTCCACCGGATACAAGCACTCTTTTCTTGCTTTCCATTGTTAATGTTTTTATTTGTTTAGAGGAGGAAGATGGAGAGCCTCCATAAATCGCTTCACCACCTCTATCTTTCCTGTATATTTCCCTTTATCTTCACTCAACTTGCACGTTTCGCAATAAAATGGCCATAACTCCGTAATTTTAACTGCCAGAAGCTTTATTACAATATTTCTGGGCTTGATATTGGGAAAGTTGTTTGTGAAATGAGTTCCGATTCCAAATGAAGGAATACATTTCCCTTTTGCATAACGATAAATTTTTATTGCCTCATCGACATTTAGACCATTGCTAAATACAATCTGCTTGGTCGAAGGATCTATGTTAAGACTCCTGTATTTCTCAACTATGAGATCAAGTTGTTCATAATTATCTCCACTGTCAACTCTCAGACCCTTGAACATATTTGCATAATCCTCAGAAAAGTTAAGACTGAAGATGCGCCAGCCATAAGTATCATAAAGGAACGTACCCAAAGCTCCGCGATATGTCTGCGACCATGTTTCCATTGCAATATGGTTAGCCATCTGAGGACCGTACATACCTGCAATCGCGCAGACGAGTTCATGAGCCATAGTACCTATTGGAGTAAGGTCATATTTCATTGCGAAATAGACATTGCTCGTGCCTGTGAATTTTCCCGGTCCTCCCTTCGCTTCGCAACATTCCTTCATAGCTTTCACAACAGTCTCCTGCGCCATAAACGAAGCCCTCCGACGTGTACCGAAATCGCTGAATACGCAACCCGCATCTATAAGACGAGCAGCTTTATTCCAGGAACGGTTATAATAATCATCATAATCAAGTGAGTCACTTTCACCATTCATTATATAATATAGTTCGGAGATGATGGAAAGAACTTTCACTTCAAGCAATATCGTGTTGCTCCATGTGCCTTGAAATTCTACTTCTAAATGCCCTTCAGCATCCTGACTCACTCTAACCCAATTTCTATCATAGCGGAATCCTTTCAGAAAGCTATAAAACCAATTGGGAACAAAGCTACACTTGCGCTTCATAAAGTCTATTTCCTCATCTGTGATTCTAAGGTCGTCAAGATAGCCGATCTGGCGCTCCAGTTCCTCCGCAAAGCCCGGAGGATATACAGTATTGTCGCGATCGTTGAAACGATATTTCACTTGAGTGCGAGGATAATTGTCAATGACAGCACAGCACATCGTGAACTTATATAAGTCATCATCTGTGAAATGCCGTATGATTGGCGGGATATTATTCATGGAGATTGGGTTTTGGTTTATGCTGCAAATGTAGTTAAAATTTTTGATTCAATATCTCTTTTTATCGAAATATCGCTCTTCATCTTATTAACCAGAAATATCAAACTATTGTTGCGCTCAGGGCGTTATATTTATAATTCCAATATAAAGCTATGAAAAATACACTTCTCGCCATATTGACCATTTTTCTTGCGGGCACTCCTGTCAAGGCTCTCGAAAGAAACGATTCCATGAGTATTAAGTTCCATCAGGGTCATGCCGAGATAGACACCCTTATACCTGGCAATAAAGCTATGCTTGTAAGGCTGGATTCAATATTAACATCTTCCATCACTCACCTTAACCATTTAAGCATTATCGGAGGCGCCTCCCCTGAAGGTTCTGTGAAACTTAATGATAATCTCTCAGACCGAAGGGCTGAAAACATCCTTTCCTTTATTCCCGATTCTTATATCTCATCAAATTCGGAAATTAATCTTTCATTTATCGGACGTGATTGGAATGGATTGTATAATCTGGCGAATGCTGACCCTGACATCCCATTTAAAACAGAAACAATGAATCTCCTAAATGAGATATCCATAGAGTTAGCTTCTGAAAATAATAAAGAGAAGGAGACCAACAATTTTCTGGAAAGGCTAAAAGCCTTACGAGGAGGACTCCCCTATAGATATCTTTATGACAATGTTTTTCCATTGCTTAGAACATCAAGAATATATGTGACATATTCCACTATCCCTACCCCGGATCTAACAATTTCCGGGCCCGAAATCTATCCTCTTGGAATTGCGGAATATCCCGAACCTATATTTTCCTATTTCAACTCACCAATAAAACAAGGAAGGAATTTCTATATGGCCCTGAAGACAAATATGCTTTATGACATTTTGGCATTGCCTTCATTAAGTGCTGAATTTTACTTAGGCAAGAATTTCTCCGCTGTAGCCAACTGGACCTATGGATGGTGGGACACGGATCGTACACACCGCTATTGGCGTGCGTATGGAGGGGATTTAGCTGTCAGATGGTGGTTCGGTAAAAAGGCGTCTGAGAAACCACTTACGGGCCATCATTTAGGAATATATGGTGGAATACTTACATACGATTTTGAATTCGGAGGAACCGGGTATATGGGAGGACTTCCTCATGAAACTCTCTGGAATCGTTCTCTGAGAATGGCCGGAGTTGAATATGGCTATTCATTGCCGATTGCCCGTCGCATAAATATCGATTTCACAATCGGAATCGGGTATCTTGGCGGGAAATATATAAAATATATTCCGGATGGAGGACGATATCTTTGGCAGTCGACCCATAAGATCAATTGGTTTGGCCCGACGAAAGCTGAGATTTCTCTTGTCTGGCTTATTGGAAACGGAAACTATAATCCCTCTAAGAAAGGAGGTGGAATATGAAAAGAGACCAATGGATGATTTCTCAAATATTTGCATCCGGCTTAATCGTCCTATCTTTATCGGGATGTCGTCATAAAGATATAGATTTTGAGAATGTTCCTATGCAGGAAGTCAAGATCGCATTCGATTGGAGTAATGCCCCCGAAGCTAATCCCCAATCGATGATGGTGTGGCTTTTCTATGATCCTGAAGAATCGCCTGATTCGACCCTACGCTTTGACTTCAATAATAACGTGGGGGGAGCCGTAAAGATTCCCTATGGTTCTTTTTCAGGTCTCGCAGTGAATTCCGATAATTCCGACTGGGCGCACTTCCGCAATACAGAAAATATTGAGACTTTCGAAATATATACCCGGGAAATCGCCTCATTACCTGCTTCCGGAATGAGAACCCGCGCTCTCCCACGTGCACGTGAGGCTGAAGAGGAGACCATGGTTGAAACTCCACAAAGTATATGGAGCGGTCGGAACGATAATATGAGCCTCAAAAGAGAGGAAAGAGAGAAAACATTCACTTTTTTGCCCGAAGAGATAACGTGTCATTACACAGTGGATATATACAATGTTTCCAATATCTCCTCTATTGACGGCACTGCCATTGATGCAACTCTTTCTGGAATGTCAGGAGGATTTTATCATGGGAAAGGGGAATCAACCGACACCCGCCATACTCTACCATTTATATTGACAAAAGAGAGCGAAGAGGATGCACTTCATGGAGAATTTCTCACTTTCGGAGAGTCTCCTAAAACCCAGAATCCACATAAACTGGGTCTTTATGTCATAATGGCTGATGGAAATAAATACTTCTATAACTACGACGTTGCAAGTCAAATCTATGATGCACCGGATCCAAAAAACGTTCATATTGTGGTTCACGGTCTTTCTCTCCCTGAACCTGTCTCAGGGGGAAGTGGATTCACCCCGGACGTAAGCGATTGGGAAAGCATAAATATCGATATAAATATGTAAGCTCAATAAAACCTTTATTTCTCTTATACGTTTTATTTATATAAGGGATTTAGAAATGACGATTCCAATTTTCCTTAATTTATTATTTATGAAAAACATTTTGCTATGAAAAAGATATCTCTATTTATTTCAGCGGCTTTAGTCGCGTCTCTCGCCCTCGCTTCCTGTAGTGATGACGACGCATTAAATGAAAACCACGGTGCAGCCATCAGCTTCCGTTCTTCAATGGGAACTCGAGCCGTTGAGACAACAAATTCAAATTTGACCTCAATCAATGTGGCTGCATTCCTTGGAGATGCTCAGTATTTCAACATTCTTCCTTTCAATAAAGGGAATGATGGATATTTCACATCTTCCACCACATATAATTGGCCGGGAGACAATTCCACGCTTACATTCTACGCTTTCTCCCCTGCGGCGCCCGGAGGAACTGTTAAACTCACAAGCGAGGAAAAGACAATGACAGCATTTTCTCCTGCTTCCGACATAGCAAATCAAGTGGATTTCATCACTGCAAATGCAACCGGAACTAAAGATGAGAATGAAGCCACTGGAGTTCCTTTGAAGTTTGACCACAGACTGGCTCAAATCACAGTTTTAGCGAAGACTGACAATACTGCATATACCTACAAAGTAACCGGTATTCGTGTTGGACAGCCTGTTTCAACAGCGGATTTCAATTTCACAACCAATGAGTGGACTCTCGCTACCGACAAGGCCATCTACGATGAGACATATACTACACCGGTTGTTCTCGGTTCCGAACCGGCTTCTGTAATGGGGGAAGGTGGAAATCTGATGCTTATTCCACAGCAACTTACTGCATGGTCACCTACAACCGATGCTGCTAATGCCTCCAAAGGAGCATATCTTGCTATTAAACTTCAAATAAACACTGTGGCAGGTGCCCAGGTATATCCTTTCCCATCGGAAGCTAATTGCGAGTGGGCGGCAATCCCTATCAATGATAATTGGGAAGCAGGAAAGAGATATGTTTATACTCTCGATCTCACGCATGGAGCAGGCTATGTTGATCCTAATGATCCCGATCCGGGTAAACCCGTTCTCGGAGGTCCTATCAAATTTACTGTTCAGGTGACCGACTGGGTTAACTCTTCTTCTGACCTTTCTATGGATACAGGTTCTGAACAAAGCATTTAATGGATTATTAAAAAGATAATTCACATTATTCATCTGCCGGAGGTTGGATCTCCTCCGGCAGATACCATTTAAAACTCTTACCACTATAATTTATATTTTATGGAATCAATCCGGAATATTAATCTAAATCCATATTTTTTTGCCACCGGGTTGTCAATACTACTCCTTGGCTTTACCTCCTGTAGTGACGACACACTCACAGATTCCTCTATCGATACGCGTTTAATACGTTTTAATATAACCGATGGTAATTCAGACCATTGGGAAACAAGAAATGGAATCAGTAATTCCAAAATCCTTACACTTGAGGGTGGAAAGAAACCACTGTTCTTAGTGCCATATATTGAAAATACTACAAATGAGACTACTCGTTCTCAGGAAGTGGATTCATCAAATATAGAGTCTTTCGGAGTATTTGCAGGTTATGCATCCGAAGCAGGATTATCCTCCTATAAGGCGGACTATATGAATAATGTGAAAGTCACTCGCTCTTCCGACTGGACACCTACAGAGGAATACTTGTGGCCCGGACAGGATGCACTTCACTTTAATGCCTACTCCCCATATCTCGAAAAGACTTCTTCCGAAGGAATCACTGGTTGCGATGTATCCTTAGGAGAGCCGATTTTGAACTTTAAGGTACCGACAAAAGTAAGCGATCAGTTAGATCTTTTATATGCTTCACCTATCAACGCCTCTTCTTCTCCATGCACTTTGTCATTTCTCCATGCACTTACCTGCATTAGATTCGTAACAGGTGCAGAGCTTGCCCCATGCATAATAAAGGAGATTTCCATCACTGGATCATCTTCTTCAGGATCACTTAACATTGAGACAGGAGAATGGTCTAATCTTTCTGAAAAAACTAATTTCACGATATCTCCGAATCTTTCACTTTCAGCCTCCGAAGGAAGCACTTTCGTAGAGTCAGATTTAAATATTACTTCCAATGACGAGATTTTCTTCCTTATACCAGAGATTCTGGGTGAGGATGCGAATATATCCATCACTTTTGATTTTAATGGTGAGGAAACCATTTTGACATCCTCATTGGCAAATCAAGAATTTCCACAGGGGAAAACGCTCACCTATCGTATATCCGCAAATCCGGAAGCCGACTCTTTAATATTGAATATAACGGGAGATTTTAACACCGTTTACAAGGGTTCTTCTAATAAATTTACAGTAAAAAGTGTAATGAACGATAATGGCAATACAGAGGATGTGTCATGGATTGCTGAATTTGTTGATGAAAATGGCAATGTGATTGATCAGCCGGATTGGATATCCGATTTCACACTCTCCGGCTCAGGAGAAACCCAGGGGACTCTTATAACCGAACTTCAGGATATAAAATTTAATCATATGAATGCCATTACCATGTCATTACAGAATACTGAGGATATAAATGTGGCTTCAGGTCATAATCCCTATAATCTTTCCTCGGCTTCGGGTGCATCTACCGTTGAAAACACTGCTAATACATACGTAATAAATTCTCCCGGCACTTACTCTCTGCCATTAGTTTATGGAAATGCGATAACTAATGGAGCGACAAATACCCAGTCATATTCCCCATCAACTCATAATTCACGTGCATTAAAGGTATTCACAAATCATCTTAACAATGCCATCACCTCTCCCTATATATATGAAAACTCGGATTGCACCCCTGCAGACGCAATTCTGATCTGGGAAGATGGACTGAATCTTGTGCGTAATGTTCGACTTTCCGATAATACAAAAGAGCTTATATTTGATATACCCAAGAGCACGATAAGAGAAGGAAATGCACTTTTAGCCGTCCAAGATGCTAAGGGAGAAATAATGTGGAGTTGGCAGATATGGGTAACAGACTATGTGCCTTCCACGGGCTTTAATAGTTTATCTGCCAACAATACTACTTATTCGTTGGCATCTCTAAACCTCGGATATATTTCGGGAGGAGACACGTTTGAATTCCCTGAAATGTCGGTGAAAGTTCGGTTCACTCAGACAGGACTTCCAGACGACAAACAACCTCTGTCAAAGACAATCACCATCACACAATCAGGAATAGCCTGCTCTACCTCAGAATATAACCCATATTATCAATGGGGCCGAAAAGATCCCATGATGAGTGGAGACCAAAAATTTTATGATGCTTCACATAATGAAATCACGGTTTTTCCGAACGAAAATGCAGATTCATATCAGGCAGGAAAAAACCTTATGCAGGCATTCATACTACATCCTGATACCTTCTACACAGGCACCCATGAGAATGATGAGAGTAGTGCAGGTTGGACTGCATATCCTTACGTAAACTTTTGGGATGGAACATACAATGCTGCCAATCCAAAGACTATTTACGACCCGAATGTAGCTGGTTATAAAGTACCCTATAATGAACCATTGATCGATTTCACTTCTCAAAATAACAATAACCCTACAGAGCGTTATACTTTCGCTTATGTAGCCACAAACACAGAAACACAAAAAGCTGGTTTTTATGTGACAGTGAAATCCTCCGGTGAAATTATCTTCTTCCCTGCTTTAGGTTACAGAACAGGCACAACAGCTACTACTGCCAGTGATGGAACTTATGCCAATTACTGGTTGGCACACGCCATGACAACTCTTAAGAGCGGAGCAATTGTTGACTTCCTCACTACTTCCACTGAAATCATTGCTCATCAGACCACCGATCCCCTCTTCCATGGAATGTGCATACGAGGCATCAAAGAATAGACAGTGTAAGCACTTCCAAAAAAAATGGAGCCTATATAATCAAAAATAAAATGGAGAGCGCATCACTGCGACCTCCATTTTCCACTTTTTTATATTTCAATTAATTCTATCCATAATTTATCGGATCCAATCCTATCGCCCGATATTTTTCTATAAATGAATAGAAAAATTGTAAAGAACGTGATTTATCCTTTGTCTATAAACTTAAACAATTTTTAACATATTTTGTTTTAAAATTTTTAATTTTTTTTGTCTCGATAATTTAAACAATTCAAATCCTCAAGTGTTTTAAATATAAACAATATAAAAACATTAAGACTATGAAAAAATACAGATGTGAAGTATGCGATTGGATCTACGATCCTGAAGTAGGCGATCCTGATAGCGGTATCGCTCCCGGAACAGCTTTTGAGGATATACCTGAGGATTGGGTATGCCCTATCTGCGGAGTTGGTAAAGATCAGTTCGTCGTTGAAGAATAAGTAACTTAAGACCAACAGTACTATATTCCTTTTTCCCGGCTTTCACTTTACGAAGTGGAAGCCGATTTCTTTTCTTTTGTTTACATTTTTTGTAAATTTGTGGCAAGAAACAACAATGAAATGGAAAATACTAATAACAATAAAAACCGAGCTGTATTCGCCAGTAAATTCGCTGCGATTGCAGCCACAGTCGGTTCATCTGTTGGATTAGGTAATATCTGGAGATTTCCCTACGAGGCAGGTGTACATGGCGGAGGTGCTTTTCTTCTCTGCTATTTTGCCTGTGTGATTCTTCTTGGCATCCCCGTGCTTTGTGCAGAATATGCTATGGGCAGAGGCACACGAAGCAATGTATTCGGTGCTTATCTAAAACTTGCGCCAAAAGGGAAATGGCATCTTTCAGGATATATTGGCATTATTGCCTCTTTCCTTATCATATCTTTTTATTCAGTTGTGGCAGGATGGACTGTGGAATATTGTCTTACTTCTGCTTTTGGTCAGCTTGATTTCTCAGATCCACAAGTCGGGCATGATCAATTTATGAGCATGACAACCGGCTGGCGCCCCGTTCTTTGGACAGTCATTTTTCTTTTGACAAATTTTGCTGTCCTATCGGGAGGTGTCACCAAAGGGATTGAAAAAATGTCAAATATATTGATGCCTCTCCTCTTCCTTATTCTTATAGCCTTCTGCATTAACTCCATGTTCCTTCCAGGTTTCGGAGAGGGTATCAAATTCCTTTTCCATCCCGATTTTTCACAGATTACCCCCTCTGTCGTTCTCGGAGCGCTTGGTCAAGCCTTTTTCTCCATGAGTCTTGGATTAGGCTGTATGATGACCTACGCTTCATATTTCAGTGATTCGACACGATTAGGCCGCACGGCTTTAATCTCCACTGCTCTTGATTCCTCAGTGGCAGTTTTGGCCGGTATAATTATATTCCCTGCCGTTTTCTCATTCGGACTCTCCCCTCAGGCCGGTCCTACTTTAGTGTTTGAGGTCTTACCACACATTTTTATGCAACTGCCCGGAGGAATGCTTTGGTCAACGCTTTTCTTCCTTCTCCTATTTATTGCTTCCATCACGTCGACAGTCTCTATGAGCGAGATTTCAATCAGTTTCTTCTGTGATGAAAAAAAGATGTCGCGCAAGAAAAGCACTCTATTATCATCGGCAATAGCCTTGGGTGGAGGTGTTCTCTGTGCACTTAGCTTCGGACCTCTAAGTAAGTTCACTATCTCAGGAATGACTATATTCTCGCTTTTTGATTATGTTGCATCAAATATATGTCTGCCAATAGGAGGATTTATATGTGCTATTTTTGTAGGCTGGTTTGTGGATAAAAAATTTCTCCAAAATCAATTCACTGACAATGGTCGCTATCCATTCTATCTTATTAAGCCATTAAGATTCTCCCTTAGATTCTTCTGTCCTGTGGCGATTCTCTTGATATTCCTGAATTCCTTAGGTATAATATAATTCCCAAGAATGTAAAAGATAAAAGGAACAGCCCATTAGAGCTGTTCCTTTTATCTTTTACATGTTACATAAGACTTCTTACATTTCCACATTCATTCTCACCCAGAGGGCATTTGGGATCAGCTTCCACATCCCCACAAGAAGGTCATAACGCCAATCCACCACTGCCACTCGGGGATGCTTCACTATGGCATGGATAATGCGTGGTATGACATAATCGAGAGTCATTTCCATCGGATAGGATTTTTCATCATCGAGAAGAGGAGTGCGAATCCATCCTGGCCGAATATCCGTAAAGGTTACATCCACTCCTTCCTCATTTGACAGCTGTTCAAGCGCCACCATATAGGTCTGTGCAAATTTCTTGGAAGAGGAATAGGCAGCCATCCGGCCAATTCCATTTGTGCCTGCCACACTCGTCAATCCCACAATCTGTCCTTTCCTGACATTGTCACGATAATAACGATAGGCGGTACTCAACATTCGCGCAAACCCTCCTGCATTTGTTGATACCATCTCCGCTTCACGCCCCGGATTCAATTCCGGATTACTGTAACCAATCCCCGAAACGTGAAGATAAATATCCATTCCTCCCATTTTTTCTATAAGCTTCTCCATCCTATCAGGAGCATCCTCCTTAGTGATGTCGATTTCTTCAGTAAAAACCCTATCCGGATATTTACTTTTCAATTCCTGAAGAGCCTTATTGTTACGTGCAGCCGCACCAACTATTATTCCACCCTTAGCAAATTCCTCCGCAAGACGCCTTCCGATACCGGAAGATGCACCCATAATTAAAATCTTTTTCATATTATATTATATATTTATCTTTTAAGCAACATAATACCCGTATAAAGTCTTGAAGCCTGCTCGCCATCTCTTCTATAGCTTGGGAACATTGCTCCTTCATCCTTCCGTTTCTCACCGAAGGTACACTTAGGATAAGGACTTATATTTTCACTCTTCACACCTTTTCTAATCATACGAGTAATGTTCACACCCTGCAAATCGAGATGAGGGCGTTGCTCCTTACCATTTGGCCATGAAACCTTGTCTGAATAACCTCCGTCTATGAATAAGTTTGCCAATTCATGGCTTACCTCATAATTTTCCGCTGAAATAGATGGACCAAATTTTACAATCATATTTTCGGCATTAGCTCCATATTTTTTCAATGCATCGATTGTATTGTCGATAATTCCACCCAAAGTCCCTTTCCAACCTGCATGAACTACTGCAACACCTCTCACATCGGGAGCATATATCAGAATCGGCACACAATCGGCTGTGACAACTCCTATGGCCAGATCTTCCTTAAAGGTTATCAGCGCATCGGTATCTTCCATCGGCTCTCTACGGTTTTCTACTACACGAACATTCAAGGAATGTGTCTGGTCTGGTAGCAACCCGAAGAAATGCCTATAAAATTCCTTACTCTTTCCTGCACTTTGTATTACATCATTCGGAAAGGCTATAAGAGCCGAGACAGGCCCTTCTATTTCAATCGGAGTAAAAGAATAATCTGATTGATCCATATATTGTTCTATGACATTTTAATTGACTAAATAGCTGCTTATACTATTATCACTGTTATCAATCCCCAAATTACGAGCATAATGTTGCTGACAGCGTATGTCACTGCATATCCGATCGCCGGAACCGTGCTACCCAAAGCATTCTGAACAGCTCCCAGGGCGGCCGTACACGTTCTTGTACCTGCACAACATCCGAGAGTGATGGCAGGATTGAATTTAAATACCTTATGTCCCAGGAACAACCCCACAAACAACGGTATCATAGTAGCGATTGCACCTGCTACAAAAAGCATAGGGCCTACTGTCTTGATTCCGCTTACAAAAGAGGGGGCCGCTTCTATTCCCACAACCGCAATGAAGACATTAAGACCAAGATTATTCATAAGCCATAAAGCCCCGGCAGGTATATTCCCGAATGTGGGACGTTTTGACCTAAGCCAGCCAAACACCAATCCGGCAATAAGAGCACCACCACTCGTTCCGAAACTGATAGGAATACTTCCAATCCATACACTCATAGCGCCAAACAATCCTCCGATGAAGATAGCCAGCCCTACAAACATAAGATCGCTCTGGATGGAGGGTCGATCCACGTGTCCAATATGGTTGGTTGCCTTTTTTACTTGTACAGGGCGACCGACAACTGTCAATTTATCCCCCTTCTCAAATACGGTATCAAGATTGATTTCAAGTTCCTCTCCATTCCTGACGGCATCTCGAATTACCACACCATGCATAAATTTCTTTTTCCTGAGATCGGAAATCTTGATACCTATAAAGTCTTTCTTCGCAACAAGCACTCCGACTCGATCAAGTGGATACGTGAGTATTTCGGCATCAGCTAATTCGTTACCTATATATCCTTCCACTTTCACTATGAATTCCGCACGGCCACATATAACCACTTCATCTCCTGCGTATACTTTATCATCATGGCGAGGAGCAAAGATTTCCATATTATGCCGAATACGGTCGATATATACATCTACTCCGCATGAATGAAGATATCTCTCAGTCTCCTGAACTGTCTTGGGAAGATTAAAATACTCGGAATCTACATGGAATGATCGATAGGCTACTGTATTCATGGCATTAATATATGCCAAATCCTTACTCTTGTCGCCAGCATTAAGGTTGCGTTCAAGTTCGAGAGTCTTCTCCCTTACCTTCTCATTTCCTCCCAAAAGACGAGGGCCGAAGTTCCCTAAAATAATCACTGTACCTAAAGTTCCGAATATGTATGTCACGGCATAACATACAGGTATAATGTTTAGCTCTTTTGAAAGGACATCCTTTGGAAGACCTATTCTATTAAGGGCTTCCGTTCCAACACCTAACAAAGCGGAACAGGTTTCCGATCCTGAAAACATACCGATTGTCTCTCCCTTGCTATATCCGAAGAGCATTGCGATCCCAAGCACAGATCCGAAGCAGACTGTCCCCATCACTAATGCAAATATGGCTTGTTTTAGGCCCTCACCTCTAAGCGACTTAAAGAAGTCTGGCCCCACACTATATCCTATCGAGAAAAGAAACATCATGAAGAATACCATCTTCAATGGTCCTGACATTGGAATTCCTATCTGTCCAATCAATACACCGACCAGCAAAACCGATGTGACACTACCTAATTGAAAATTACCTATTTTGAGTTTTCCAATGAAAAAACCTAATCCTACTGTCAGAAACAAAGCTAATGTAGGATATTCCCTTAAGATTTCTGCTATATATTCAAACATAATTATACTTTATTGGCGTTACATATACTAATTTTAACACATTCCAAGCTATACAGTTCAATTTATTATCTTATCTCATTCCTGAGTCTGGGAATATCTCAACCTATCAATTGTTGGAGCTTTAAAGTTTTTTCATTAATTTTGTGTCATAAACTAATACTCACATGAAAGGAATAACTTTTATATATTTCAGCGCTACAGAGACCACAGCACGTTGTGCGCGTGCAGTTGGCAAGGGTCTTGGATTGCCCATCAACCGCGAAATCAATATCGCTGACAATCATACCACAGAACTCCCATTCTTTCAAAATGACGATGTTGCGATTATAGCAGCTCCGGTCTATGCCGGCAGACTTCCCCAAAAAGCAGTCGATACGATACGTATATTACGCTCCAAAGGTGCATTTGCTATTGGATTGGTGGTCTATGGCAATCGTGACTACGATGATGCACTCCTTGAGCTTACTGATATGCTGAAGAAATCGCGTTTTAATATTATCGGTGCGGGAGCTTTCATCGGTCAACATTCCATTTTCCCTAATGTTGCAAACCGACGTCCCGATAAAACCGACACCACCCTGCTCGAACAATTTGGAGCTGAATGCAGAGCTCGCCTTGAAGCAGGCCTCCCATTTGAGGAAATTGAAGTGAGTGGTGCTTTCCCCTACAAACGTCCGGCTCCCGTTCCGCTGCATCCTAAATGTGATTCCGCGAGATGTCGCAGATGCGGAGAATGTGTGCGTAAATGTCCGGTAGGTGCAATTCCATCCGGCGATCCAACCGCGACGCAGGATGAAAAATGTATCTCATGCGGCCGATGCATTCACGTATGCACCAATTATGCCCGTCGTTATTCCGGCATAAAATATAAACTTGTAGCAAAAGTTTTTGAAACTAAGGTAAAGGAACGCAAGGAACCCATTTGGACTGTGGCACGATAAATTTAAACGGGCACTCTGAGTTTTCTCAAAAGTGCCCGTTTTTTTATCCCAAAAGCATATATAAAGTTATGCATGAAGCCACAATCAGAAAGGCGAGAAGAAAGATTTCACTTCTTGTAAATAGACGCTTTTCATGTGGATAATTATCTCGACGCGCTCGGATATAGAAGCCGACACCAATCAAATAGAAGAATGAAGTCATAAAGAGACCTTTCAATCCTCCGGCATATGCCATCCAGCAGCAGAATAGAAGAGTGGCCAAAGCCAGCAACTTAGCTTTTCTATCCTTGGCTACTTTCAACATAAATAAAGCAGTCATCAGATAACATGGAATAATCATTAATCCCGTGATATGAAGAGAGGCAAGATAGACATCATCGGCCATTACAACCAAAAGTAGGAACAACATCATCACTAACGTGGACATAAATAGACCGAAAGTAGGCATTCCATGCCGGTTGGTTTTCTTAAATATCGGTGGAAGAATCTTCACTATCGCCGCCTCGTATGGCACCTGTGCCACAACCAGAGTCCAAGATACCCATCCTCCAAGGAGGGAAATGATGATTGCCGAAATTACCGACCAATAAGCCCATGGACCACATACTTCCCGAAGGATATATGCAACCGAGGGATCAGGAAGCTCAGCCATGCGTGCCTGGCTCATAAGTCCGAAACATAGTAGAGAAATTGCAAGGTATAAAACCAATGAAAGTGCAAATCCAATAATTCCGGCCTTGCCGACATCAGAACTTTTGCGTGCCCTTGCCGACATCATGACGGCACCTTCACATCCGAAGAAACAGAAGAGAGTCACCATCATCGTTGATTTAATCTGATCACCTACGCCTCCCATGTTACTAAACTGACCCCAGATATCAGCACTAAAAATATCATACTTGAAAAGAAGTGCAAATACAACAATTATAAAAATAATCATTGCCACTTTAATGAGGGCAAGAAGATTATTGATGAATTTGGCTGTTCGGATACCGCGGGCCACAATCCAGAACATCACCCACATCAGTGCCGAACCAAAAACAACCGTCTCCCAACTATGAAGAAGAAAAACAGGGAAAATTGCCCCTAACGAATCATTTAACATCACTGCATAAGTGACATTGGAAAAGGCTGTGCACAACCAATATCCCCATGCTATATTGAATCCAAGATAATTACCGAATCCGGCTTGAGCATATTGATACAGACCAGCATTATATTGAGGATAGTGAGTGCTCAGCCATTTGAAAACCATTACCAGCGGAAGTATACCGGCTCCTGTGATCAGCCACGCCACTAACACAGAGCCGGGAGCTGCCACAGACGCCATATTTTGAGGAAGATTGAAAATTCCAACCCCCACCATTAGACCGAACACAAGAGCTGTCAGCCCCCAGAAACCTAATTTACCTGATGAAAGCATCTTTTTTACCTTTTCGTTTACCTATTGTTTATAACGAATCCGTACATAAAGATGCCTCGCGCATCTCTATATACGGACTCGTTTAAAAGACAATTAAAAAAGAGGAATTGTTCATAGCCTATATTAATTTTGAGAAATTGTTTCTTCATAAATCAGGATCGAAACATAAAATATTTTAAAGCAAATCATAAGGGTTAAGGGTAAAAAAATCCAAGAGCATTATTTAATAATATTGCTCTTGGAGGCAATATTTAAAATTCAATTCCGGTAAAATAACTATGAGCTATAAAAGGTTGGGAATACTTGAGCGTTCTATGTTTATTTTTTCGTTTATTTTTTTGTTTATTTCTGTCATTGTATGCCGTTTCTTTCATTTTCAAAAAATAATTATTAACTTTATGACGTTTTTACAAGACAAATACTTAACCATTAAGCAGATTACAGAAATTAACCGATTAAATATGAAACTGAAATCATTTTTTGCAGCTGCCATTATGACCGGTATCATCATCGGGACTGCCTGCAGCTCTAACGCCCAGCAAACACCATCATCTGAATCAACATCTACCCCCATCCCAACAGTCTACTATATAAAGGATATAAATCCTAAAAGTATAGTGAAAGTCTATGAGACTCTCGGACGCAAGGCCGAAGGGAAGAATGTCGGAATTAAGATTTCAACGGGTGAATCCATGAAATCAAATCATCTCGACACCACACTGATCGCTGATTTTGTAAGACTCGTTGACGGTACATTCATTGAGTGCAACACAGCATACGCGGGCAATCGTAATACAACAGAGGCACATCTCCGTGCGGCAAAGGAACATGGCTTCACTGATCTTGCCGGAATAGATATCCTTGACGCAGATGGTGAAATCGAACTCCCTGTGGTCGGTGGCAAACACCTCAAGAAAGATATCGTAGGAAAAAATATTGAAAATTACGACTTCATAGTGGTTCTCTCCCACTTTAAAGGACATCAGATGGGTGGTTTTGGAGGCGCACTAAAAAACATCTCCATAGGTCTCGGATCATCCGCAGGAAAGGCCTACATCCATTCTGCCGGAAAAACTGCCAATGTCGACAGTATCTGGTCTTCAACAGCTGAGCAGGCCGACTTCATAGAATCTATGGCAGAAGCAGCCAAGGCGATAGTGGATTACACCGGAGACAGAATACTATATATTAATGTTGCTAACCGCCTTTCTGTAGACTGTGACTGCAATGGCAACCCCACTCCTCCTCAGATGGGAGACTTAGGCGTATTTGCATCGCTTGACCCTGTAGCCCTCGATAGAGCATGTGTGGATATGGTGATGAACTCTGATGATCACGGGAAAGTGCATCTTATAGAGAGAATCAATTCCAGACTCGGTACGCTTATCCTCGACCATGCTGAGGAACTTGGAGTCGGAAGTCAGAAATATAACCTTGTCACTATCGAGCAATAAACCGACGATTTAAATTAGAATTCTTTAAACGCTTCCCTTCTCCTCGGAAAGCGTTTTTATTTTAATAAATTATTATATTATGTTAAATAGAAATATTTTAATTTCTATTTTATATGGAATTGATATCCAAAGAATGCCAACTTGAATTATTAATTTTATTTTAGATAAAAAAATATTAACTTTGTTGCATTCTACCATAAATATCAATAAACTGAATGAAAAAATGAAGTATACTACGTTTTTTACTTTCGGACTTCTCTTCACAGTCTCGTTGTATTCACGAGCGGAAGGTCGAGAATATATTTTTACTTACGATTATAATGGGGCTACTCACGATTTATTCGGAGCGCAACGAAATGTGCAGCTTGATGCTGCTATGCTCCTAAAAGACCCCTCTCTCGTCGGATCGCAGGTGATCGGTATAAGCGTCGACATTCCAACAAAAGAGTATTGTTCTTGTGCTGATATAGGAGCTGCATGGCTTACAAGTGAATTACAAGTCTTCGGCGAATATAACTCCCCCAATATTCAGGAGGTGTACGGGTTAATAAAGAACTACGGCACAGAAGCTGAGCCTGAACTTAGGCTTGATGTGACATTTCCCGAACCATATACTATGACAGAGGATGGAGTCTACGTGGGATATTCAGTGACAGTGACAAACTGTAATGTTCCCGGCGTTGGATGGACTTCAAAATACCCTATTGTCACGGTATGTGATATAGTGAAACCCCAGGCCTTTATGTTTCATTGCACAAAGGGCGAATCAAATCTTCCCCAAAGATACCCGGAATGGACCGATTTGGGAGAGTCGCTGAATCAGGCATTGGCAATGAGGGTCATCATGAAGGGAGAGACTTTAGAATACGGGGCTGAACTCAATCCTTTACAATCTCTCTATGTTGCCCCTGAAAGTGAAGGTATGGTATATACGGATCTGAATAATTTAGGAACGACACAAATTTCCTCGATTGAATATTCATATACTGTTTCCGACAAAACGGGATACAATAAAACGACAACGCAAGAATTTAAACTTGATGAACCAATTCCCGGCAAATTGGGAGCCTATACCACGCTCGATCTTCCGTTTGAATCACCCGATAATATAGGGAAATATCAAGTCGACCTGCGAGTGGATAAAATAAATGGAGAAAAGAATGAATATCCGGGTTCATCAACTTTCAATATGGAAGTCGTTCCCTTCCTTCCGGTCAATCGTCCTTTGATAGAGGATTACACCGGCATGTGGTGTGGCAATTGTCCCGGTGTTTATGTGACCATCCGCCAGATGCTTGACAAATATCCCGGTGACATGCTTTCGCTTTCCTATCACACAGAGGATAGGCTTCAAGGAGTTAGCACGGATCAGATGCCAAGTTCCTCATACGGGCTTCCGAGAGCATATATAGGAAATCGACAGGACCCTGTGAATAATGATAATATTGAAAGTATATGGTTACGTCAAAGACGTCAACTTGCTCCTGCTGACATAAATGTTCAACTTATGTGGGAGGATGAAGCACATACTTCCCTACGTGCTGAATCAAATTTGAAATTCATTTTTGATGAGGAGGATGCAGATTACATGATAAGCTATGCCATGGTGGAGGATGATATGACCGACCCCACTTGGAAGCAGACAAATTATTATACCGATGAACATTTTGAAGGTCCCTACTGGGATCTCTTCTGCGGACAGCCTCACACTGTCACAGGGATAGTTTATGATGATGTCGTGTTATATTATCCCGATACAAAGGGTATAAAAGAATCCATCCCATCGACCATAGAAGCCTCAAAGGAATATACTCATCATGCAAGTCTTCCTCTTGCAGAGGCGATCTGTCGGAATGCCAACATGAAGAATTACAAGGAAAGCATTCTGAAAAATAAAGATAATCTAAGAGTCGTAGCTGTACTGATAGATGGTAAAACAGGAAATGTATTGAACTCCGCTTCCACCGGATATTCCAAAGATGCACCGTTATATATCGACCCGTCAGGAATTGATTCCCCGGTCGGAGCAGAAACCTTTGTCGAATCAACAGAATACTATTCTATAGATGGCATTCTCCTAAACACAACTCCGGGAAATGGAGTATTCATCTCCGTCAGCCGAATGAACGACGGATCAATGAAAATTGAAAAGATTCACCTTTAAGATAAAATATAAGGATGATTAAAAGGCTCCGCTCCAAATATCGGGACGGAGCCTTTTCAAAAATATTTATATTTTACAATTACTTCAATTTGCCATATTCCTCATCATTCACCGGTTCAAGCCACTCTGTATCTGCGTGCTCTCCCGGAACAGTGAAGGCAAGATGTGCAAACCAAGAATCTTTGGCTGCTCCATGCCAATGCTTAACATTTGCCGGGATATGAATCACAGTTCCGGGAAGAATCTCAACTGCGGGCTTTCCTTCCTCCTGATACCAGCCACGTCCTGCAACCCCTACCAGAAGCTGACCCCCTCCTTCAGTTGCCTTATGGATATGCCAGTTATTGCGACATCCCGGTTCAAAGGTTACATTTGAGAACGCAACCTGCTCGTTAGAAAGAGGCGCAAGATAACTGTTTCCAATAAAATATTTCGCATATTGCATATTTGGTTCCCCTATAGGAAAGATCATCTCACGTTGGAATGCTGCCTTTGCATCATCTCCCTTCTCATCCTCGTTCCATACATCCTTTGCAAGACGGAAGGCAGCCCATGCCTTCGGCCATCCGGCATAAAAGGCAATATGAGTGATAATTTCTGATATTTCTGTACGGGTAATTCCATTGTTCTTTGCCGTCTGAAGATGATATGTCAATGATGAATCGGTGAGACCCTGACTTATCAAGGATGTAACAGTAATCATACTTCTGTCACGAAGAGAAAGAAGATCGTTCCGACTCCAGACCTCCCCAAAAAGTATATCATCATTTAGATGCGCGAATTCGGGAGCAAAATCCCCGAGAGCGTCACGTCCCGCTGTCTGTACTACTTTCTGTTGTGCCATACTACCTAATGTAAATAAGCCCGAAAGGGCAAGTATTAATATTTTTTTCATATCCTTTTATGTCTTGCAAAGTTAGCCTACGTCTATTAAAATAAAATACCCGGATTGGGGTATTCCCTACCCTATTTTTCAATACTCTCTCTTAATATTCTGTCTCATCATAATTAGCCGCGGCTTTCCTCACGCTATCAGCTACCCTATCCCGAAATTCCGGAGGGGCTATAACCTCCACGTGCCCCCCATATCCAAGTATAAGCCTTTCAAGCTCGTTATTAATTACCACCTTCAAGGATATCTTAATACTTCCGTCACCGAAACGCTGTTCCACCTTCTGTGACTTATGAAATGGTTTCGATTCCACATAAGGAGCCTGATTTTGATCGATCTTGACTACCACACGTCGAGGCTTGTCACCGATCTGGCGTGTCACCCCTATTGTATCATCAAAATAATGGGCCGGATCAAAATTAACACATTGCTTAAATTGATAATCTTTGGCAATTTCCACCGAATGAATGCGGTCGAGAGCGAAAATATTTACTTGAGGTGACTTATTGGATGATTTCTCACCAATCAAAAACCATCGGTTGCGATACTCCTTTAAAAGATAAGGATAGACAATCAGGTAATCCGGGTTACGGGCCTTGAAAGATTGATATTCAATTTTCAACGTTTGCTGTTTCCTTACTGCATCATAAATCTTCCCAATAAACCCGGCCCCACGATAACCTGCCACATACTCCATATCCATTGCGGGCACCCCATCACCGGTATGTCGCGAAATCTGCTCATTTAGTTTGCTGATTGTATCTATTGACGATGCCAACTGAGGAAATCCCTGAAGCTGCCGCAGAATATCAAGAGCTGAATTCAACGCATTAAGACCCTCATCGTTAAGAGGAAGATGAGTTATACTGAAATCAGGATCTTCATACGCATAATATTTATTCTCACGGACCACAATCGGGGCATTATATCCAAGACGATCACTGCGCATAAGTGCAAGATCGTTCTGAAATGTACGGCGACTCACAGGCTTACTCCGCCCCTCATATTCAGCAAGGGCATCGGTGCAAGCCTCTATCAGATCATCTATAGTCCAACGCCGGTAATGATTCTGAAGGCATCGGTCTATGGTGGAGATTCGTATCAGTGTCGAACGATTTAAGGGCATAAGTTTCTTTTTTACAAAAATAATCAGTTTCTTCTTCTTTTCAAATTATTTCATGCTTTACTTATTAATTACTCCTGCCTTTGCTTTATAATCGAAGTGTTTTTCAATGCCAGTTCTATCTTTTGAGCCATTCAACACATTTATTTGAGCCGTAGACCACAATCAATAATCTACTCCTGCAATTTTGATTCATAATATTTGATTAACTTTGCATAAAAAATAATTGAAAGCTATATAATGGAAATCACAAACAGGAGTAAAAAAGAGAAACTACGCCGATATTCGGTATTTTTCGTGGCACTTTTTATAATGTCTTTCGGAGTCAGTCTTGTGACCCGCTCTCTTATGGGTACATCTCCAATTTCAAGCTTGCCATACGTATGGAGCCTCAATACCTCCCTCTCAATGGGAACTTATATTATTATCCTAAATGCCATTCTCATCATAGCTCAGCTTCTGATGCTCGGAAAGGATGGAATCAAAGAGAACAAAGTGGATCTACTTATGCAGATTCCGGTATCTTTATTATTTGGAGTCTTCATTGACATCACCATGGCAATTCTCTCCTCATGGCATCCAACGGTCTATTATCTCCAATTCTTATCATGCGTAGTAGGCTGTTGTGTCATGGGAGTTGGAATCGCCTTGGAAGTAATCGCAGATGTATGTATGAACTCCGGAGAATACGTGGTCCATATCGCTTCAAAAAAATTGAAGCGTGAATTTGGCACACTCAAGATAATGTTCGATGTCACACTTCTTCTGATTGCCGTAGGATGTTCATGGATTTTCGCAGGCAGAATTGATGGAGTCCGGGAGGGAACAGTCATCGTAGCCGTGTTGACCGGCCCGGTCGTCAAACTGCTTCTTCCACATCTCAGATGGATTGAACGCTGGGAAAAGCTACCCTCCACTAAAGCTGATGCAATCTTGAATGATAATGACTCGGATGAGTTTCAGGTGATCACCATCGGGAGAGAATATGGAAGCGGAGGTCATGAAATCGGTGAAAAAATTGCTCATGCGCTTGGAATCCCTTTTTATGACAATTCTATGATGGAGATGGTGGCCAAGGAATCAGGAATTGATATTGCGACTGTCAAAGATTATGATCAACGACTCCCCCATTCACTGATATATGAACTCGTCACTCAAGAGTTTTCTGTCCCTGCCTCCCAATCATTATCTAAGAAAAATGCCCTATTTGTTGCACAAAGTCGGGTAATACGACGACTTGCATCTGACGGGCCATGTGTTATAGTCGGGAGATGTGCAGATTTCGTACTTGCTGATAGGACAAATATCATAAATATTTTCCTCCGTGCAGATGAAGAATATAAGATCAGAAGAGCTATCTCCTTTTATGGTATTGAGAAGGATAAGGCAGCCGATAAAGTTGCCAAGACGAATTCCTTGCGTAGAGAACATTATTCTTTCTTTACTGAAAAGACATGGGGAGATCCTAAAAATTACTCTGCCGTATTCGACACCTCAAAACTCTCTTCTGATGCAATCGTGCAGGCAGTGGTGGCATTCTATAAGACTAACAGTCTAAAATAGTTAATCTTTTCTGTAAACTGATATCGCCATATTGCATTTGATAATGCAATATGGCGATATCAGTTTACAATCATTTAATGAAATATTCAACTTACATCTAATTCATATTTAGAGTGCAGTGATCAACCCAACAATACATCAAGTGCCATCATCAAAAGAAATCCGACTGCAAAACCAATAGTACCCCAATTAGAGTGTGTGCCGGATTGAGTCTCAGGTATCAGCTCCTCAACAACGACATATATCATCGCCCCGGCTGCAAAGGATAGTAGATATGGGAGAATAGGCACCACAAATGAAGCGAGCAGGATAGTGAGAATAGCCCCGATTGGCTCCACGACACCACTTAGCGTGCCCATCCAGAATGATTTCCATCTGGAATTGCCTACACTCCTCAAAGGCATTGACACTATGGCGCCCTCCGGAAAATTCTGTATGGCAATTCCCAATGACAATGCCACTGCTCCTGCCAGAGACATATATGAGCTTTCATTCATTGCTCCCGCCAATGCAACACCTACTGCCATCCCTTCAGGAATATTATGAAGAGTTATGGCAAAGACAAGTTTTGCAGTTTTGGATAAGTGTGATTTAGGCCCCTCACTTTCATTATTGTCAAAATGCTGATGTGGCACAACACTATCGAGGAATAAAAGAAACAATATCCCGATCATGAAGCCAACAATGGCCGGAATCAATCTTGCAATTCCATCCTTCCCTCCCATTTCCATAGAAGGAATAAGAAGGGACCATACAGATGCCGCTACCATCACCCCGGCAGCAAATCCGGTTAGGGTCTTCTGAATACCGGGGGAAAATTCCTTGCGCATCAAGAATACGCTGGCCGCTCCAAGGGTGGTGCCGGCAAATGGTAATAATATTCCTAAAGTCAATCCATTCATGCTTTTTCAACATTCCTATTAATGGTTTTGTTTTGCGTATGCTTAACCAAAAAATTCCAAAGACAAACCTTCATCGCCTTCCGCTCTTCTGTAAGTTCTTATGGATTCTCTTTAGAAACTCAATTCCATGAGTATATTCCTCCTCGGTCATTCCCTCTCGTCCCTTAAAAGTGGCCAGATTGATTGCATCGATTATTTTCTCACGGTTTTCAAAGGCTTTTTCTGTTAGAAAGATACCATTCTTAGAACCGGATAATGCTTTTCGAAGAATGAACCCGTTTTCTTCCAATGTATTCAGAGAGCGACTTACGGCTGCTCTGTCCTTCCCTACTCGTCTTGCTATATCCATCTGACTTTGACCATCCTTTTTAAAAAGATGCTGCAATATGACAAACTGAGCATGATTGAGCGGTAGCCCAACGTCGTGCAAGGAGCGGTTGAGTTCAGACACAAGAGAATTAAAGGCATAGTCGAGCCAGACTCCTAATAAATCATATTCTGTATCACTCATTTTAATTCACTATTGAGGGTTACTAATATTTTCATATCATTATTTTTTACTTACCTAAAATATTATAATTTTATGTTGATATATCAACAATTTGATGATAAGACTTGTTTATTCGGTATATGTAAATTTTACCGATAAATAAAGATTATTATGAAAATTATAGCATTGGAGGAACATTTGTCAAGCAAGGCCATCGGAGCTGCCGTGGCAAAAACCATTCAAGAGGCTTATCCTTATGCCCAACAATTTATGCATCCGGCTCCTGCCGATGCACCGAGTGTTCCCGATCTGTTTGAATTAGGAGAGAAACGCATTGCAGAGCTTGATGAAGCAGGCATAGATATGGAAGTCGTTTCCTACACAAATCCCACTCAATGGCTAACAGGCAACGAAGCCCTTACTATGGCTAAGGAAGCAAATGATACACTCCATCAGGCGGTAGCCCCTTATCCTGATCGATTCCGCGCATTTGCTACTTTACCTTGGAATAGTCCGAAAGAGGCAGCAGACGAACTTCGACGAACAGTGAAAGAACTCGGATTTGTAGGAACACTCATTTCCGGTCGTCCGCAGACAGGAAATATTTTCCTGGATAATAAGATGTATTACCCTATCTGGGAAGCTCTGACTGAACTTGATCTTCCGGTCTATATACACCCCAACTATACATCCATTGATGCCGTGAATTCCTATTACACCGGTCTGGGGAATCAACTCGACACTATTCTCAGCGCATACGGTTATGGATGGCATTATGAAGCAGGTATGCAGGTAATACATATGATCCTTGCCGGAGTCTTTGAAAAATATCCTTCATTAAAAATCATTTCCGGACATTGGGGAGAGATGGTGCCTTATTTCCTGTATCGTCTTGATCAGATGTTCAAACCGGAAGTAACAGGTTTATCAGATACAATCTCCAATATCTACAAGAAGCATGTCTGGATCTCTCCCAGTGGTCTCTATGATGTCGATGCTCTGCAATTCTGTATCAACAAACTCGGTATTGATCAACTTGTATTCTCAGCCGACTGGCCATACGTCCCGATGACAGATGCAAATTCCTTTATTGAGAACGCTCCCCTATCTGATGCTGATAAGGAGAAATTCTCTCATCTTACAGCAGAAAAACTACTGCATTTATAGAGATTCTGAAGAGACCGCTCAAAAGCAAAAAGAACATTGGCCTGATACTTCATTCACTTATTTGATAATATTAACTAATTTTGAGAACTTACTTACACAAGAATTATTATGGAAAAAAGAACAATATACTCTCACTTTAAGGATATCGTAATGAAATATCCTGAAAATCCTGCAATAGTTGAGGATGACCAAACCATTAGTTATTCTCAGCTTAATACTATGGTCGATTCTATTATTGCAAAGTTTCATGAACAGAAACCGGAATTTGTAGGGATTGTGATGCACCATGGTGCCGAACAAATAGCTGCAATAAATCTACAATACATACGGTCCTTCAGAGACTTGTGTATGCTCCAATTATTTCCGCGTTGATAACGCCGAGCCATTGGAAGATGGCACATTCTCTATCGGTAAGGCTATTAAAGGAGTTGAGGTGAAGATTCTTGATAAGAATCTAAAGGAGCTTCCAAAAGGAGAGATTGGCGAGATATGCATCTTCGGTGAAGGCGTGAATCGCGGTTATCTTGGAAATCCTCCCGAACAAGCCAACTTTGTTACCCTATCCGATGGTACACACTTTTATCGTAGCGGAGATTTGGGCTATGTAATGCCCGATGGTAATATGGCTTTTCTTCACCGCCGTGATGAGCAGGTGATGATTCTCGGCAAACGTGTGGAGCCAGAGGAAGTAGAGAATGTCCTGAATGAATTCCCGGAAGTGGAACGAGGGATTGTCCGCGCATTCCTTGATGAAGCAGGTTTACACTTTCTTGTGGCGTATATAGTTCCACAAAAGGGATTTTCATTACACGATGTGAAAGAATATCTGAAATCAAAACTCACCGACTTCATGGTACCTGAGTTTTTCGTGGAAATGAAAGAGCTCCCACTCACACATCGTGGAAAAATAGATATGAAGGCACTTCCCAAGGTACTTAAAGAGGGTTCTTATAAATAAATCTTTTGATGAACCGACTATCGGTCTGCATCCCCTTGATGTCCGGACCTTACTTAATGTATTCCAGCAGCTCATCAATCTGGGAGCAACTGTCGTGGTAATAGTGCATGACATGGATGTAATCCGTAATGCCGATTATATCATTGATATGGGACCGGACGGAGGCATCGATGGAGGTCGGATTGTTGCGGTCGGGACACCTGAAGAGGTTGCAAATAATAAAGAGAGCGTGACGGGCCGTTTTATAAATCAATAAGATTATGATCGAACTCAAAGAAATAAAGGCAATGCCTACCCTAATGCGTTGGCGCGAGGAAGTTATCAGTAATGTCTTCGGACAAAAGCCTGACAAGCGTCTTTTAGTCGCCAATCGCCAATATTACCTGAAGCATATCGATGATGGAACCCACTTGGCATTTGTGGCTACAATAGATGGAGAGGAGGCCGGCTGCGGAGCAATCTGTATCACTGAAGAGTTGCCTTCACCCGATAATCCCTCCGGGCGATGCGCCTATCTAATGAACATATACGTGCGTGAAACGTTTCGAAATCAAGGAGTGGCACATCACATTGTCTCCCGGCTTATTAAGGAGGCACAAAGACTTGGATGCGATAAAATATACCTTGAAACCACGGCGGATGGTAAACCTGTCTACACGTCGCTGGGATTTAAGGATATGCCCGATATGATGAAATATTATGGAACAGAAGATTGAGATTGACAGACTTCATTGTCTTTGCAGCCAAAGCAGCTGCAAGAGTAAGATAGCATACATATTATATCCTATGGATATGCTGGCGGACTGGATCGAACCGGCAGCAGAGAAATATGGAGTGACGATTGTAGTAATCACCGGTATGGACTGGGAGAATGTATTCAGTCCGTGGAAAGCTCCGGGAGTACCTAAAGGATCGCCCGATTTTAAAGGGGAATCGCCTGAATTCCTTGATCTTCTCCGGGAAAGTGTCATTCCTAAGATTGAATCCTCACTTGGAATGAATGAAGATGTGGAACGCTCTCTTGTCGGTGTCTCAATGTCCGGTCTGTTTGCGCTATGGGAATGGATGCTCTGTGACACCTTTCATAACATTGCTTCCCTATCCGGTTCATTCTGGTATGAAGGCTTTGTTGAGTGGATGAAAAGCCAGACCATTCCACACAAAACCGGCAAAGGTTATTTTCTTCTTGGCGACAAAGAATCAAATTCGAAAGTAAAGGCTTTCTCAACAGTTGGAGTCGATACTCAAGAAATTCTCAAATTGCTTCATACTGCAGGAATCGATGTGGAGTTTCAAAGCGTGCCCGGAGACCATTACTCCGATCCTATTCCTCGTCTGAATAAAGCTTTCACTGCCCTTTACACCAACTCTTAAGGTAAAATGAAGGTATCTAAATAGACACCTTCATTTTATTTCAAGGGGCTTATATGGAATTGCCATTTGGGTTGCATTAGCGTTATTCATAACTTTACCATCTTTGCCGACAATTCGAACTTTACCACTATCGCCCCCCATCTCTGAAATCATAAATCCTACCGGAGATTTAAAATAGCGTACAAGAGTCTTTTCAACATCTGCTGCCGTGCACCGTTTGTCGTTGCCGTCACGGTATGTATATTCCATTATGGGTGCGTTTGTGCGTTCAAAACCCTTTGCCTCCCAGATAAATTGTTGTTCGGCATCTTCGATTTTTAGAATCAGACCCGGCAGACCTCCGAATTTGTAAGGCCCGAAAGGTAATGGAATTTCAGGTGTAAACCATGCTGTATAATTACGCCCGGCAAATTCCGTAGCTGCCTTACGACACTCATAGCCCATAATCGAATCGGTGGCTTCATCGCAGAAACTCCATTCCAGCGTTGGAACAGAATCTGAATACACAAGGAAAGCGGATATTGACAGGCGGTATTTCAAATCAGCTCTGTCATCTCGAATGGGTCTGATGATTTCCAAAGGCCACGGATTACCTGATACATTGGAATAAGATTCTGCACCATGCCTGACTTGTTCGGTTGCCAGCGAATCAAAATGGTTTATAATGTCGCTGTAGTCTTTGACACTGTGTTTCCCTATCTGCACAATTCGTGTGTCGTTGAAGGCATCCCTTTGGTCAGGATGTAATTTATATTTCAACGAATATGTTACCTTGTATCGGGCTGTATCTACCGGTAGTGCTTTGTCTATGATACGGGAACATGTTTCTTGTGCAGATACTTCTATGCAAAGTATGGCGCAGATGATTAGAATTAAGTGTTTCATTATCTTTGAATTTTAAAATATTCTGAATCGTATTTTAAGTAATACACTGCAAGGGCGTATGTCATAGATTGCCTTTGATTCTGTGAGAGCCGATAGACTGGAGTAAACATACATTTTACGGTTAAGCAAATTATCGCATGACAGCGTAAAGCTGAAACGCTTTATTGTGTACTTCGCTTCGGCATTAAGCATAAGAAAAGACTTGTCACCTTCGTTGAAGTTGTTGAAGTAATGGTAGAGCGACGTATTCAACGTAATGCCTCCGGGAAGTGAAAAGTCAAGGGAAGCCTTGTCCGTTACTGTGCGCAGCCATGGAAAACCGTCATTCCCTTTCTGCTGCGTCGCCGATTGCGTGTAGCTGCCTTGGTAAGTCACGCCCAGCCATTTGAACGGGTTCAGGCTGATGTCGGCATTCATTCCTATACTGTTGCCGGAGTAGCGCAACACCTCTTCCTGAACGAGCAGCGGACTATCATAATAGGAATAATCAACCGATACTCCGATTTTCAGACGTCGCCAATCGAATCCCTGACTTGCATGGATTTTTGTCGAGATCATTTCCCCATTCTCCGACGTGCGACGGCTAATGGTGCGTTGTACGATACCGTCGTAATAGGAGCCATAAAGCACTTCGGGCGACTGTCTGTTCCATGAAATTTCTGCCCCTGCGAAGCTCATTGAAAGTATGTTATTGAAATCATATCCCAAAGAGTAATGCTGGTTCATACCTTCGTATAGACCTGCCACATTGTAAGCGGACAACTCACGATAAGATGTCAGTATGTGACCGGAATACAAAGTTTCAATCGAAGGTGTCATATAGTTAAGCATTCCCGCCGCTTTGAGGTTATGGCTGCTGTTGAATTTATATGTAAAGTTCAACGACGGCTCGACACGAAAATGGTTTTTGTCGGTAATATTGCCGTCAAGTCTGTTGTTGAGCCGGAATAGGCGGTATTTCATTGGCAGATATAGCGAGGTATGGATTTTTCGGGTGCTGAACATAATTTCTGCTCCGACTCCGGCATCGAGATAGTCGAGCGTCAGGTCGTTATCTGCGGCGTCGAGTCTGCTTTCGAGTGAATTGTGATGATAGTTGACAATTGCCGAAGGGTGAAGCGTGAAATTGCCAACCTTAAAGACAGACAGTAATCCTGCGCGATTCTCGGTGGAAATATTGCAGAAAGCCACATGCTGATACAACATATCACACGGTATGATGTCGGGGAACAGATTGGGAGAAACAGACAGGCTGTGCGGTCTCTTTTCCAAGTTGACAAGCGAGGAAATCTCAAAGCCACGGTCGGAGGAATTACGGTGCGTCATGTGGAATTTATTGAGCAAGCGGTATGTGTCGGTCTTACCGATCTGGTTAATATTGTCGCCTCCAGCTATAATCCTGCTGTCGGCATCGGTAACGCTCCAATCAAATTTCATTTGCTCTTTGAGGTAATTCTCATCGCCGTTGTTCATATAGGTCAGGTCACCGTATGCATTCTGCATACGAGCTGTGCCGTTCATCATTTCGTCAATGGTATTCACTCCGCCATCAGGGAGATAATTGGTAGTCGCCGAATGGCTCTGCCTCGTATCACGGTCGTTCAGATATGCAGCATTGATACCCAATTCCCCATATTTTCCTATGCGATATACGTTGTTGAATGTGGCGTTGTGCGAGCGGTTGAAATAGTAGAAACGCTTGTCGATCCCCGGAGCTGACGGCATGGAGATGGTCGAGATATTGCTTGTGCGCGAATAATCATTGTCGAAGGAATACAGTTCCTGCGATAAGTCCCCGCCGGTGTTGTTACCCTTGTATGTGGCGAGAAACTGGCTGTTGCGGCAAAAATATGTTGCTATCGCGAAGTTATTCCATAGTTCTTCTTTGCCATACCCTCCTCCTATTGAGGCAATGAGATTAAACACACCTTTCACTCCCTCTTTTAGCCGTAGGTTTATCGAGGCCTGTTCCTCAGGGCGCAACCCTTTGAGAGCCTTTATGTCCTGATGGTTTTCAAGCACCTGCACAGTGGCAATATTGTTGGGGTCGATGTTATTGGTTGCAATACCATAATGCCCTTTCATAAGATCAAGACCCTCGATGTAGAAATTCTTGATAGGTTTGCCCTGATATGACACCTGCCCGGCATCCGAAACCGTTATGCCCGGCATTTTCTTCAAGACATCGGCTATAGATTGGTCTGTCTGCGAGAGGAAAGAGCCGACATTATAATTGATTGTATCTCCCTGCGAATAGACTTTCTTCGACTTTACAACTACCTCTTTCAATTCGACAGAACGATTCGCCACAATGATTTCATAACTGCCGGTGCGGTTAGGCACTGTTATCTGTGCAGGGGCAATTTCAATACTCGTCGCTTTTAGAATGAGGCTGTCGCACTCGCTTTTCACAGACATCTGGAACTTGCCGTTTTCATCGGTGAAGGTATATGCCAATATCGTTTTCGGTGCATTGGCAGGCGAGGCAGTGACACTAATATAGTCAACCGACCAACTTTCGGTATTTTTGATAATACCGCTTACCTTGCTCTGACTAAAGACATGTAGCACAGTGCATTGTATTATTGTAATTATCAGAATATTCTTTTTCATAAGGATATAAGAATGGCCGGACACCAAGAGTTTGGCCTCCATATACGGATTAATTACACCATTTTATAGTATTATTTAACTATTTGTATAGGTATATTGAAGTGGGTCTTTATCGGTCTACCGTTGTCCAATATCTGCTCAAATTTTACGCCTTTTAGATTTTGCTTTACGACTATTGCGATTAAAGCATCGTCGGGTCTCGTTAAAACATCATTGATATTTCCATCTTCATCCACCACAATTTCAATATTTACTTTTGTTTCTTTAGCAGACTCAATTGTTTCAAGTGAGTGTCTTATAATCTCCGCTAACGCTGTCTGGTCTTCGATTGGATTTGGAATTATAGTAAATAAATCAGTATCCTCCCCAGATTTTTCTATCTTAATATCCGTTACTTTTGCAATGGAGGGCATTTGCTTATGATCAATTAGTGTAAGTATTTCTTTGTTAATGCTATAATCGGAGATAAAGGAAAGAAATTTCATATAAGCTGGAATGGATACTAATACTCCGGAAAGTATTATAGCGGGAATAGCAAAAATAGCAATCATCAATGGCTTTCTCGAAGAAGTTTTTCTACTCATTACCAGCACTCTCTTGCGGAAACTTCGTTTGTCTGCGGCAAAATTGTTGGATAATGGAATTTCTCTCATACCCATTGCTTTTGTTATGAGTATTCGCTGGTAGTCATATATATCGATACCAGACCTTATTACTGCCGCATCTGCTTCAAACTCATGATTTAATCTTAGAAGTTGCCTGGTCTTCCATGCAAAAGGATTATACCAAAGAATGATACAAAAAAGATCTGCAAAAAGAACATCAATCCAATGCCGTTTATCTGCATGAGCCCTTTCGTGAATATAGGTACTGTCCATACTATCCGCTTCAAAATCTTGCAGAAAAATATATTTGCTCCAGCTGAAAGGAGCTATATTCTCATCTTCTATCCTACAGATTTTATATTTCCCATTTTTAGTTTTTTACTTCTCACGATCATTATGAAAAGTTGTAGAAATGAAATGAATTCTCTACATAATAATACAAAAGCCCCTGTAAAATATATCAGGATAAGAATGGATAACCACGGAAAAGGTATTAATAAATTACACTTTTGAGTGAAGTTTATGGTATTATCATCGATAGAGTTGAATTTTTCACCTTCTTCTATACTTAAACTGCCAAGAGATAAATCAAAAGTAAACGATAGCGCATATATATCAAACAGATAGGCCATAATAAGACTAATCACAATTCCAAGGATTATGATTATTCTATTGATTTGAAAAGATGCACTTCGATTCACAATTTGACACATTACCGGATAAAGCAACAATATGACAACCGAAGCTGTAAGAGTATATGAAAAAAATACACCCATATTCAATCTGTTTTGTCTTTATGTGCATTCTCAACTTCATCAAGAAGACGTCTTAGATCTTCCACAGGAATATTGCCATCCTCCATAAATGAAGAAACGACCCGCAAATATGAATTCTTGAAATATCTTCCAACGATTGACGCGAGAGATCTTCTTCCCATATCTTCTTCTGCAATGATTGCATGATATTGATATGATTTGCCTCTCTGAGTATGCCCTACATATCCCTTTTCCTCAAGAGAACGAACTATAGTGGAAATTGTGTTGAAATGAGGTTTGGGATCCCCATAAAGTTCTACAATTTCCCTCACATAAAGCGGACCTTTCTTCCAGAATAGATCCAGTACTTCTTCCTCTTTTGTCGTAAGTTTTTCCATATTTCAAAATTTATATTGCAAAGTTACAACTAAATTTTATAGTTATAACTATAACTAATAGTTAATTAGTGTTAAAGTATTTAATTTTAGAGTGTGTTTACTTTTAAATTAAGTAAGTTTGAGAAATTAGCCAATAGTTATTTTTGAATCTTGAGCGAGGCTATTTGGCTCGCGGATGAAGGAGCATAGCGGGCTATGCAACTCAGAGAGAGGCAAAGAGACCGCTCAAAAGCAAAAAGAACATTGGCCTGAGACTTTACTCACTTATTTGATGATATTAACTAATTTTTAAAACTTACTTATCTTAGTACAAAGAGTAATCAAAAATTTCCTTGACCAAAATATTTCTTAATTTGGTTTAAAAGTAAACCCATTTTAAACATTTCGCATTAATTAAGGATAATATATAGAAAGCGCGATTGATAACGAATACATTATCAATCGCGATGAAATCTCCTACTTCTCACCTACAAAAAGGCAAAATAGCGATAAGAAAAATGAGTAGATGTATATCCTGAATACCCTATTTAGGAGTAAAGATGAGATCGAATACAACCCAACAGATGAAAGTATAAACGAAAATGACTATAAAATAGCGTAATGGCTTCGATTTAATAATACTGAACTTATCGAATAAGAAAAGTAACAAGGATCCTATTACAACATATAGGATAAAATAATACCATGGAACATTCATAACTCAAAATATTCTAATTAGATGAAATATATTTTGAACGAGAGAATTGAGAATATATTTCAAGTGAATCATTATACTTAGGAAAAACTTGATACGGACAGTCCGAGAATCCCAAGAATAATCAACAGATAGATCAACAGGGATATAATCAGATATGAAATAAAAAATCCGGTACGCTTTTTCATCGAACCGACGGGAAAGGCTTTATACATGCTCATGGAACAAATAAGAATGGAATAGACTATTTCCAATCCGGAATACCAAGATTCGGATAAAATCGCCAGAGGGCTTATAAGAATGCCGAAAAGCAAAATTGATGAGGTCATGTAGATCATCGCAGCAAAATATTCGGCAATATTATATTTCCTTGCCCCGACTTTCCAATATACAATCGGTATCGCCAACACTGCAGGAATATAAATTGTCAGATTACGGACTACCATATTGTTCATGATGAAGTCCGCAATCGTCAATATCATTTTATATATGAAACCAACCTGACCGGTGCCGGTGTCTTCAACCACACCATCAGGCTCGGATGGTATAAGTCCTGAAACAAACGCGCTGATGAAGCATACGACTATAAGCATCGAGATCGGCGTAACATATCTTACCCGACGACACTGTATATAGTCGCGTATTACTTTCCATGGATGAATAAGAAGTTGCCACGCCGTATATAAGAAACCTTGATTGATGCGCGTCAGTCCAGACAGAAGCCCGATAAAGAAAGTCTTGTTCTCCAGCCTCTTCTCCTTAACCGACTGACCGCAGTCAGGACAATAGTTTGAAGTGCAGGAACATCCGCAGTTCCTGCACTTGATAATAGTCTTTTTGTTCTCCGATGATTCAGTCATGACAAGTTAAGATCTCTGTCTTGAGACTTAATGAGTCTTATAATGTTTTACAGTCTTTTGGGGAGATGAAATTCGCTGATTTCCCGGATCCCCATTCTTTATGAAGTATTGATAATCCCAACTTCCTTTGGTAAACTTAAATTCTGCCGGAAGACGCAAATTGAGATCAATTACTCTTGTGGTATCATTCAGCACCTGCATCTTCACTCCTTCCGGATTCCAATCGGCAAGTGCGGGCTGATTGCCTGTGATATATACGTCACCGTCAACAGTCGAGCCCGCAAGCTCAATATGCACAGGGTAAAGCTTGTCGTCAATAAATACAGGGGTATAACGATAGTTTGCATAATCTTTAAGGGCTTTTAGATGAGACTGCAATACTATCTCGGAGTGGTCATAATCAGGAAAATCAAGTATTTCAAGAGTAATGTGATCAGGAATAGTAATAGAGTCCAGGAAAGCCTTTGTGTTGTTCCAACTTTCCCTCCAGCTCTTTGGGAATTGATACAATGTATCAGTATCAAGTCCTTCTTTACCCATTGTCAATGCAATGAAACGTGGGCGACTTCCGGCAAAATCGAAATTCTTGATCATATTGGCGTAATAATCATCATCCCAAACCATATTCGGTGAAATGGCGATGATATCGTCAAACATATCATCCTGTGTCATTGCATCTATCACAAACGATGCGCCTAAAGAATGTCCTATTCCTGCATTCCGACCGGAAGTGCGATAGTTGGAATCGATGTATGGCATTAGCTCCTCCTTAAGGAATTGCTTGAATTTATCCACGCTTCCACAGTAAGGGGAAGTCATCGACCAGTGTTGCGGTGTCGGCAGGAAATCATTATTTCTGTTATACTCTATTTCCCAGTGAGTCGGACTCGTAACACCTACTACTATATAGCCACGGTCGTTATGAGGCTGTTGAATAGCATAGTGAAGGAGCGACTGCACCATATCAAAATTGGATCTTGCCTGTGAGTCGAAAACATAGATTACATCATAATCAGTCTCTATGACTTCATCATAGACCTCAGGAGTGTAGATGAGGACCGGTCGTTTGAACGGGAACAATGGAGAATCGAACTCCTTGTATTCGACTCTCGCAATTTCCTGAGCTCCCACACCACTTGCAGCGAGCATCAGAATCACAAACGATGGAATTATTTTTTTCATAAAAGTAATGATAAGCTTATATAAACTATTGGGTTTACAATCATATGCAAAAATAATAAAATTTCACTTTTACCCCCCCCAATTTTGTTAATTAATATTAATAATGCACAAATACACAATTAAGATGGCTTATCATCCGTCATATACTTTCATATATTAACGAATAATAAGCCTAAAGTGCATAAGTAGCTACTAAAGGAATTAATTTATATTCTTTTCATTACATGCTGAATCTTGAATTATCTATATTCTTTTCAATTCGTGGGGACCGGAATCCCTTTCCGGAGCTGAATTTGTATGTGATACCAAGATTAACAGCAATATGAGATTTTGAGGAGGATATAACGTCATATCCATTCGAGGTGGTTTTAAACCGGGAGATTCGCTGCAGCATATCCTCAGCACTGAGTGAGATAGTCCACTGCTTGCCCAACTGCTTCTCAATTCTGGGCGTGACGAAAAGCATTGGATATATGGTAAGACTCCCCTGTTTTCGTTTCGTGTTATAGAAACATGACACAGATAGGTTTAATTCCCATGGAAGATTGAAGTATGTGCTTCCTATTATTTGCAGGAACCCAAAATTATCGAAGGGATCTGAATCGACAAGCTGTTGCGACACAAAACAATAAGTTGCACTTGCATAGAGATTCCACCATTGGGTAATGTTAATGAAGCCATCCGCATGAATATATCCCTGTCTCTCCTTTCCCATATTTGCCCAAGTCAGATACATTCTTTCCGGATAGTCCGGTTTGGAAATGATAGTCTGCCTTATGGGATTTTTAGTTTCACTAAAGCCCATGGCAATCGTGAAACGGCGATCAAGGATAAACGCAAGACTCATTGAATTTGTATAACATGGAGTCAACTCAGGATTTCCCATGGAATAATAATAATCCGTGTTCTGTATCACTATAGGATTGAGTGATTTAAATGAAGGGCGAGATATATTTCGATAGTAACCAAGCGTCACGTTATATCTCCCATTCTCCGTAATGTCAAACCCAATGTTTGCATTAGGAAAAATATCACACCTGTTCTGTTTCTTCATGAACCCACCCGTATTATAATACTCCCCACGAAAACCGGCTTTGAATTTCCATCTACCGGCATTTCCATTAGTTGTGACATAAAGGGCCGCGATATTCTCATGATAATTGTCGTCAAAGTCATAACCGGGATTAGACAACCACATGTTTTTTTTCAGATAGAAGTGTTGTGATCGATTGTTCACGCCATTATGAGTGAATTTTGACCCTGCATTAAGTGTCCATTTAGGATTAAACACCTTTTTGAGTGAAAAATCAGCAGTAAGAATATTGTATAGGTTTCGATTGTCTGTTGAATATAAGGAGTCATTGGAAGTATAGCTCCATTTCATCTCATTGTTTTCTCCCACAGAAGAAGATTGGTGGTTATAGTTTGCAATAAGTTTTAATTCCGACCCTTCTTCATCAAGGTCATGTTTCCAGTTCAATGCTGCATTGAGGTTATGGAAGATCTCCTTGTTTTTATATATTCCGTCGGTGGTCGCATCTATCCCTTCTCCCGTGGTCAGAGTACGTGAGATGTTTGTTTTATGAGTAGTGCTATAATTATAATCTAATTGCAATCCAAGCTTATCACGATCTGTAGGTTCATAGAATATACCGACCATTGCATTGCCCTGCAAGGCTTTGCTTCTAAAGCTGGTGGTATTATTCATTGTTTGGGAAATCGAGCTGTTGTAGTAATCATTATATCCGGTACTTCGTTCAGATGGACAACCATTTAAACTTCCGTTAAAATTGAAAGTCCATTTGCCTGAATGTAGTCCTAAGTTAACAAAGGGATTGATCCATTGCTTGTATTTACCGATGGTATAACTGAGGCCAACAGCTCCCGAAACTCCATCTACAAGACTTCGTTTCAACTTAATAAGAATTACGCCTCCGGTATAATTTGCACTGTATTCAGCCCCTCCTTGAGGCAGAATCTCTATTGTGCCGATAGATGAAGATTGAACCGTCTTGAGGTAGTTCATTAACTCAACACCACTTAAATTGACTTTATGATCGTCTATATATACGGCAACATTATTCTTACCATAAATTGAAAGGTCTTTATCATCTGCCCAGACTCCGGGAGCGGTTTTCAATAGTTCTTGCACATTTTTATTGGCCGACTTTGGATTGGCAGCAACATTAAGCACAATCCTATCGGCTTCCCTTGTAATAAGCGGAGCTTTTACTACGACTTCCTTTAGCGTAGTAGAATTTTGTTTCAGGATAATATGACCCATATCGGTATTGACAGGTGAACGGATAATCTCATCATAACCTACACAAGATACCCGCAGTCTATTACAATCCGCGCCAACCTCTATTCTGAAAAATCCGTCTGAGTCAGTGACTCCTCCTCCGACTAATGAGTCGTTTGCAAAAGCTGCAATATTGGCTAATTCAATTGGAACAGAATCTGAATTCAAAACGACCCCCTCAATCTCCTTTGGGCATACGGATAGAAATGAGCCTATTATAATGCCCATAAATATAAGTTTACGTTTCATTTCCTTCTAAGTTTTTGTTCCTGACCGATTTTGTAGTTTCCAAAAGCAATATTTCTGTGGAAATTCACCTGAGCAGACCAGAACTCTATATCGCGCATGAAGTATTTCATATCCCTATTATACCAGTAGGCGCGCCTGATTCGTTCCGGTATTTTCATTTTCGCAGTGCTTCTATTTTTTGATTGAAACACCATGATCTGAGCGACAGGCTCATCTCCATAGTTGAAGCAATCCACAATAAGCAGTTGCTTTCTCCCCTTATCGAAATAAGTGTAAGTGTACATCTCGGAAGCCTTTCTTGTCCAATTTTCCACATCGTCTTCCTGAACCCACATTGTAAATGGTCTTTCATCTGACATAGGAGAAGAAATCGATGATGGTTTCATAGGTGGGAAATCTTCTTTCAACCTTACAAACATTGTAAGCATTTCAGGTGCATAGAAAAGAATCTCTGCATTATCAAGATGCACTTTATGCAATATATCAGTAATAAAGCGCTCCATTCCTGGATATTTAGCAATCGAATCTGAGGAAGATACTATCACTAACGGGTCGGGAATAAGGACATTCCCAAATGTCATCCGATAGGTTGTATCCCTATCGATTATTTGTCCGTAGTAGTCGCTTATATGCCATTCACGGTTTGCGAACACAATTCCCTTTGGTGATGAACATCCGGTGAGAAATATCACCATCATCATTAATGTCAGGGGAAGTCTGATTGATAAAAGATGTTTCATATCAACTGATTTTTTTATTACATTGCAAAGTTAGATTGGAAAGACATCCAATAGTCTTAGTCAAATCTCCTTTAGTCTTAGTTAGTCTTAGTTTAAGCGTATTTTTCAACGATTTTTAGTAATTTAGCAATATGAAACATCTAAAATTGGTAATGACTCTCCTTTTGAGCTTCACTGTTACGGCCGTAATTATCGCTTCTTACAATCTTTTGAGATTATATCAGCATGAAAAAGCGCAGATTACTGCTATCGTGAGGGAATGTGCTGAAAACGCATTTCTTCTTGAAATGATTGGGCGCATGAAAGAGGGAGAGGAAGCAACTCAATCATTCATAAGACTAAATCATTTCGTTGAAGGGGCTCAACAGAGGGATGGCATCTCTGGAGAGGCGGATACTTTGCAAATATCTCTTGCCGACCTATTGCGTGTAGGCCTTGAATTCAAGGATAATGAGTGGCAGACTGATTATAGCAGTCTGAATCGCATATTCTTAGAGGAATTGCATCGTAAGGGTCTTATGGCCCAACAAGGATTTATATTTGAAAATGGTTCAGAACCATCGGAACATAACAAGCTGTGGAAGCTATCTTATAGTTTGAATCCATCTTCATCAAAAAAATATACCCTGTACGTCTCACCGATGAAGAAAGATGTTCTTATTCGTCTATGGGGCATTATCATCCCTTTTACGATTCTGACACTACTCTTCTCTTTTATGGCAATATATCTGACCGGGATAATCAATAAGATGAGGAAGTTGGAGCAGATGAAAGATGACTTCACCCACAACATGACCCATGAGCTGAAAACTCCGGTGGCTGTGGCCTATTCGGCAGCGGATTCGATGCTTCGTTATTACGACCAGAGTGACGAGGCTCGAAATAAGCAATTTCTGAAAATCATAATGCAGCGATTAAGTTTCTTGGCAGGCATGATCGAGAATATACTTTCAATGAGTATGGAACGGTTTAAGACAATGAAACTCAACATTGAACAGATTGCATTAAAACGCCTCATAGAGGAAGTGGCAAGAATGATTGAACTGAAAGCTGACAAAGAGATAAAAATTGTGATTGATATTCCGGATAATCTGACGGTCATGACAGATTCATTGCATCTTGGGAATGTTCTTTCTAATCTGATGGATAACGCTGTCAAATATTCAGGCGACTCGGTCGTTATTAACATAAAGTCGGATATGGATTCAATAGTGATTGCTGATAATGGAATCGGTATAGAGAAGACTGAGTTGCCATTTATTTTCGACAAATTCTATCGTGTTTCCTCCGGTAACAGATATGAGGTCGGCGGCTACGGACTCGGCTTGTTCTATGTCAAACAGATTATTGAACTGCTCGGCTGGAGCATAGTTGCAACAAGCAAACCCGGACTCGGAACAAAATTCACCATCAAATTCAATGGAAATGAGAAAAAATAAGTTATTACTTGTGGAAGATGATTCGACTCTTTCCTTTATAGTGCAAGATGCTTTGACCCGTGAGGGTTTTGATGTGGTATGTGCTTCGAATGGAGAGATTGGACTTAAATTATTTAAGGAATCTAATCCTGATATAATCATTGCCGATGTAATGATGCCCAAGATGGATGGTTTTGAGATGGTGAGGCTTATCCGTCTTACCTCACCGGGAGTGCCGGTTCTATTTCTGACAGCCAGGACCTCGCTTGATGATGTTGTGAAAGGTTTTGAACTTGGAGCCAATGACTATCTTAGAAAACCATTCCAGATTCTTGAACTCGTGGTGCGCATAAAAGCATTATTGAATCGCAATTGTAACGGAAAGCAGGAGAATACGATTATCTCTGTCAATAATAGCACCCTTGACTTTGCCTCGCAACATCTCAAGATTGGAAGGGAAACTATTGAACTGACCCATATCGAAGCTATTATCATTGATGAATTGTTCCGTCATTCTAATGAGGTGGTGGAAGCTAAAACATTAATGTATCGCATCTGGCATAATGATGACTACATGAATCTCAATCGTCTGCACGGATTTATATATAAGATTAGAAAATACATTTCAAAATCAGAATGTCTCGATCTTTTAAACGTCAGAGGGATTGGATATAAGTTAGTATCAAAATTGTAACTGTAATATTCCAAGTTTCCAATTTCTTTTATAAATTGTAAACTTGAATAAAAAGAAGTTGTTTAAACTTATTTCGAGATGTTAATAATGCAGTAAAATAATTAAAATACAGCGCATTCTACAAAGTACGCACTATATTATTGTCGCCAAACTCTAATATATCGTACCAATG
>JAAVDD010000040.1 GCA_014801985.1 Bacteroides sp. | reverse complement strand
TTTTTCGCCCTGCGCAAATTTTTATGCAACTTTTTCGTTTTTTTGTTTTACTTATATCTTTATCTTTCTTATTTCCAATTGAATCAATAAATGTTAAAATGTATTTAGATATGTTAATACCTGAATTAAAACTTTAGTGAGAAATTATCATGCAAGATCCACAACCGTTATTCCTGCCCCACCGAAACGCACATCCTCATCTTCATAATGCACCACGGCTGAGTTGGCATTGAGAAGTTGACGGATTAATGTCTTAAGGATTCCATGACCCGTGCCATGAAGTATTCTGACTTTGGAAGCAGAGAATTGAATTGCATCGTCAAGGAAATATGTGACCGCCTGCAATGCTTCATCAGCACGCATACCGCGCACATCAATCTCATTTTTGAAATTGAGCTGGCGGGCACGACTTTCAGATGATGTCGATACGGAAACAGACTGTGACTGCGAAAGGGCCGATTCCTTCGGCTTCACGGATGGCTTCAGTTTATCGAGATTCACAATCGTGCGAAGCGCACCGAAAGCGACTTCCGCTTTCTTCCCGTTGATGGAAAGCACCTGTCCGGTCACTCCTCCTCCATCCATCTTCACATAGTCCCCAACCGCAATCTCCTTCTTCTGGTTTGCAGCCTGCTTGGGCGCGGATTGTGTCTTTGCTTTCCGACTCTTATGTTTAAGCTCCTTGATCTCCCCTCCCCTATTTTTAGAATCGGAAGTGGATTCATCTATGGAAGCCGAATATTCGGCGAGTTCCTTTCTAATCTCCTTGGTTTTCTCCTTCTCCGCCTGGGCTGTACGAATTTCTCGTATTGTACGCTCAATGGCTGCATTGGCTCCTGCCACAATCTCCTTAGCCTCGCGGATGGCATCATTTATGATTGCCTTCCGGCGCGATTTTAGATCTCCGGCCGTCTCCTCATAATTAGAAAGAAGATTATCAAGCTTCACCTCCTTTTCCCGAATATTCTGGCGTTTGTTAGCCCAATATCGTCGGTCGCGCGTGATTTCAGCTATATACTTGTCGAGATTCACATAATCCGTCCCTACTATCTCCTTAGCCTCCTCGATCACATTCTTCGGCAGACCGATCTTCTGCGCTATATCGAGAGCAAAAGAGGAACCCGGAGTGCCGATAGACAATTCGAAGGTCGGCTGGAGATGCTGGCGGTCGTAAAGCATTGCGCCATTTACAAAACCGGGTTCCGATTCAGCAAACGTCTTTAGATTCTGATAATGGGTGGTCACCACTCCTCGGCATCCTCTTTCTCCGAGAGTCTTCAGAATAGCCTGTGCCATTGCCCCTCCGATCTGAGGCTCCGTTCCGGAACCCATCTCATCGGCAAGGATGATGGTTCGGTTATCGGCATTCAAAAGGAAATATTTCATATTCTTCAGATGCGAAGAATATGTACTGAGGTCATTCTCAAACGACTGCTCATCACCTATATCAATGAAAATCTTCTGAAACACTCCGACATGACTGTTGGAATAGAGGGAGGGCATAAGACCACATTGCAGCATATACTGCACCACTGCCACTGTCTTGAGACACACAGACTTACCTCCGGCATTCGGACCTGATATAATCAAAATACGATGCTTCTCATCAAGAGTAATGTTCAAAGGAACGACCGTCCTACCCTGCTGGCGGAGAGACAGAAGAAGAGCGGGATGCACGGCATGATACCACTCCAATTCCACTTCCGGAGAGAGGTTAGGCATCTGGGCATCTATCTCAATGCCGAAAAGAGCCTTTGCACGGATAAAATCTATCTTCCCGAGTTTGTAGCAACTATTCTCTATCTCTTTTATATCGGGCCGGATAGAATCGGCAATACGGATAAGAATGCGCACAATCTCACGGCGCTCATCCATCTCAAGCTGACGCATTCGGTTGCCGGCTTCAACCACTTCGGCCGGCTCGATATATACGGTCTTACCTGTGGCACTCTCATCATGGATTATACCGTTAAGCACATATTTATTACCCGCCGCAACCGGAATCACCATTCGACCGTCGCGGATCGAGGGGGATGCATCACGATCAACAACCCCCTTAGCTACGGCAGCCTCCAAAACTCTCTTCATTGCACGCTGCATCGAACCTGACGCACTGCGTATCGACTGTCGGATTTCATAGAGTTCCGGAGAGGCTGTATCCTTAATCTCACCATACTTATTCACAGCCTTCCCGATTTCCGCTACAAGGAAAGGGAAATTGGAGATCTCCGAAAATTCTTCACATAAAGCCGGGAAACGAGCCTTCCCCGTCTCCTCATCAATCTGCTTGCGGAAGAATGTCTCATATTCAGCCATAGCCTCAAGAGTTGACGACAACTTATAGAGACGTTCAGCCGACATAAATGACCCCACTGCTTTAATTTCAGCAAGATAAGGAATCACATCATGAACTCCTCCCGATGGGAGAGGCAAGTTTTCTGAAAGAATACGCATCATCTCATTAACGAGATCAAGACGCTTCCTCACAACAACAAAATCGGATGAAAATGCCATATCAGACACTTCATCCTTACCAAGTCGAGACTGACATTTGTCGGTCACATATTTCCTTATTGAGTCAAAGCCTACCTTTGCTTCAAAATCTGACGGATATATCATCAAATAAAATTAATGTTAGAAAAATGGCCGCTCTTCCGGGCCATCCTGTATGTGGTGGAGTTCTTTTTTTCAAAACCGAATCATACAGGGAGGGCCAGCATCATCATATCCCTTTCAAATAAAAATCTATGAGCAATCGTGGGATGGAATATGCGGCTGAAAATATTGGTTTTCTTATTTGGAACAATCAACATCTGAATATTCTCCTCCTTGATAATAGCATCAATATCCTTGCGATAATCTTTTCCTCCGGGGATACTCACCTTGAAAGATGCGGAGGGGAAAGTAGAATTGAAATACCGGCAAAGATCGTCGAGCTTCCCGGAGATATTATTTTTCTGCTTTTCAGCAGCCGGCACGAGGGTGACATCGCATACGGGATAATCGAACATACGCATCAGTGCATCCACAGCAAGAAGGTCATGCTGGTCGAGATTGCAGAAAAGCATGAGCCTCTTCACTTCGCTTATCGATAGCCCCGAATGATTGTCGGGCACAGTCAATACAGGCACACGACAGGAATCAAGCACCTCGGCGGTGACACTCCCGATCAATTCCTCCTCTTTCTTCTCTACTCCGCGCGTGGCCATCACCACAAGCATCGGAGGAGTCTCCGTGCAATAGTTAAGAATCACCTCTTCCGGCACACCCTCAATAATCGAAGTGGAAAATTTCACATCAGTTATCTCCCCCTTTTTCTGGGCATCCTGAATCTTATCCCGGAATTTCTTCATTCTATTCTGCGCAGCAACCCGAAGATCTTTCATCGCAACCGCCTCCTCCATCTCCTGCGTCACATTCTCCACTCCCATAGCATCAAGGGAATCCTGATAGGATGATGAAGGCGAGAAGAGCGGAGCCACGAAAGCATTCATTATCACCGGGTGGACACTAAGCCTCTTGGCAAGAGAGAAACCCATGGCCACAGAGAGAAGGGAAGACTCTGAAAAATCGACGGGAATGAGCATATTACCGCTCATACCCGCCATTTTCATAGCAATGGAAGCGGCCGAATAATTATCACCGCTTTCAAGAATCTTCAAGGCCAACGGAAGATCATCGGGTGAGATCTTTACACGCTCGGCCACACGGAGTGTGGATTTAGAAACCAAAAAATCCTCCAGCACCACCTTCATGCCATGAGATTCCAATATATTCTTCAGAATCCCGGCACGTTCAGGAGTGTGGATCACAAGGGTGATTAAATCTTTGGTTTCCTCCATACTCATACTCAGATTTATTTATTTTCGTTAGCTGCGTTGTGCTCCTCAAGGATCTTGACAGCCATATCGTAAATTGTGGTGTCGTCAAGTACAACGATGCCACCGTCGGGACCGGGCTGAATATGGAGACCTGCATTCTTACCATACTGATAGTTTACGCCTCCGAAATAGTTGCGTACGGTCTGCACGGTGACATTGAGTTCGTCTGCGATGCGATGAGTAGAGCCATCGGGCAGACTGTCTTTGAGTCTGCGGAGCTCGTTGAATGTGATCGTCTTGCTCATGGTTTTTATATTTTGGGGTTATTAATTATTTTTAAAACATGCGGCCTACAGAGGAGAAATAAGGCTCGTCGGATATTCTTTTGCTAAGTTAGCAATTATTTTTAGATAAAAAAAGTATTTTGTAAATATTATAAGGTGTTATGCAACATAAAAATCACATAACACCCTCTTCATTAGTGGCTCATATCTCTTAAATCGGTTGAAAATCATTGGCATCTATCCAACCTGAATAATCGGAATTCAGCCTGACGCGATACCATTTCAGGGAGTCGCCCGGTTCTTGTTCCTCTTCCTGGATATTCAGGACGGTGCCTCGTGTGAGCGGATTCACGGTTGCCTTGGCATCCTTATGAGGTTCCGAAAGAAGCTGAACTTTATAGGCCGTCACCACTCCCTCCACCGATTTCTTTCGGTCGGAAGCATTCACAAGAGCGAAGAGGAGAGTTATCAAGGAAAACCCAAATGCTATGAATCCGCCAAAAAAACCTATCTTACGCACCAGCACACCGGAGGCAAAAATATACAGGGCGGCACACACGCAGGTCAGCACAAAAAGGGAACCGGCCCAGAGTGCCCATGAATCCGATGAATGGGAATAGACAATATATCTTCTCACAGAAGAAAAGAAGGAACGATCTTCAGGAGCAACGCTCACCTTCTTCCCTTTTGCCTCAGCCTTATTGTTATCCTCCACTTTCGATTCTATATATGATATATTATCCTTGGCCTGCGTATCGGAAGGGTCGATGCGCAGCGCCCGACGATAGCATAGCATCGCATGGCCGTAATCCCCTGTCTTGAAATATGCGGTTCCCATATTGGTGAGCAAGGGGGCGGAGACACCCTTTTCAGCAGCCACCTCTTCATATATGGCGGCCGCCTGAGCGAAATCACCATCTGTATAGGCTTTCTGAGCCTCCTCAAGAGTGGCAGCTCCAAGAGAGGAGACGAAAAATAGAGCCGGAGTCAGCATCAACATCAATCTCTTATTTATATTCATTTGTCGCCTCCTTTCTTAAATGCATTCTCAACATCATTTATCTCATTTATCGCCGCCTCATAGGTGGACTTCATGCTTGATTCAGCATCCGCCGAGGAATATTTTGCAAACTCGCATTTGTCGAGAAGGGAGATGAAACCTTCTATCACCTTCTCCGGAACACTCTTCTCCTCCAGCACGGTACGGATATTGTCGCGCATAAGTTCGGAGGTCGGCATCTTGAGTTTATCACCCATATATCCCCAGAGGGCTATCAGCAGCTCATTATAGAAGCCATCGGCATCCCCTTTTTTCATGCAGGCTGCCGCCTTCTTGAGACGTCGGCGTGCTATCTTGTCGGCGCGGCGGCTGTTGAAAGCTGCCATATCGGCGTGACTCTTTATATATGAACGATAAGCTACCACCGCCACCACCAATGCCACAAACGGAATGATGAAGAAAAGCCAGTAGAGGAACGTATTGACCAACGCCACCCGATCCTTCTTCAATTCTGACGGATTCACCACCTGAAGAGATTCGTTGAATTTGCGCTGTCGGTTCACGTGAGATTTTGCGGAGCTCTCCCCTTTTCCTACCGTTATGTCATAGCCCTTTGCCTGGGCTGTCTCATACTTCCCGGTGGAGGGATTGAAATATACGAATTTTACTGCCGGAATCTTGAAATTCCCCTCTTCAAGCGGCATGAAAGTATAATCGAATGTAACTTTTCCGGAAACATTTCCACCGTTCACATCTGCCTGAACATCGGTCTTGGGGGTATAGACTTCCAATTCCGAAGGATAGAGAGCGTTGAGATCGGGGAGCTGCACATACTTCAGATTGCCTGTTCCTGTCACGGTATATACAATTGAAGCTGCCGTGTTACTCTTGAATAGCCCCGATTTCAAATCCGAGGATATGCGGAAATCACCCACTCCCCCTGAGAAATCGGCCGGCTTGGGAGAAGGGAGTGGCTTCACATCCACTACCAGGTCATTCGGAGTGACGTTAAGCTGTAGAGGGGTGGCATACGACATACTTCCCCAGAAGGGATCATGATAATACTCACGTTGGTCTACCGAAACGGTGTATGTGTTACCCATCACCTTGAGCTGTCCGGACATTTGCGGGAATATCACGTAACGGGCAATGACCGCAGTGGCGTATGTCTTTCCATTATATGTCTCGGCTGTTAGCGAATGAGAGATATCCTTTGATTCCTCCACCACGAAGCCGTCAAACTTAGGGGCAGCTGTAGCGCCAATGAATTTTATGGCATCGTATGTGGTGTAAAGTTTCACGGTATACACCAATGCCTGTTGCTCATAGACATTTGTCTGACTCACCGATGCACGAAGGAAAAGATTGCTGTCACCCTTTCCAATGAATTTAGGCTTATCGGAGGAATCAGGCTTTGCATTAGGATCGGAAGAATCTGATTTGTCTGCGCTGCCCGATCTGTCGGCCGGGGAGGAAGAGCCTTTTCCAATAGTATAGGAGACAGTGTTACTCTTCACCCCTCCCACAGAGATAGGACCGAAAGAGAACTGACCCTCCTCAGTGGCGCGAAGAGTGAGCACATAGCGGCTGCTTGAGGTCTGCGTCACCTGCCCGTTTATATTCGAGAAACTCGACGACTGGGAGACTCTCTCAAAATACATCACCTTCGCCCCTTTTACCGCAGATGGAGTGGCGGGAGCTTCGTTGATATCCGAGACATCAACATTTATATAAAAGAGTTCACCTACGGCTATGCCGTTGTGTCCGCGCCCCATGTCGAGGCTAAGACGGACATTGCCGGCCCATACTGACATGGCGAAGATCAGCAGCGCCAGCAGCATCCCATATCTTTTCGAAATCTTCATCACTCTTTTCATAATTACTCTTTTCTCACGCTTTTAAATATCGACAGTCTCAATCCGCGTGGTGATTGATTTGGCTTCCACCGCAACCGGCGATGAAAACACCTCCTCATACTTCCCACTTGCAGGATTGAAAAACGAGAAGCCCACCTCCCCTATCACGGAATTCTTTTCCTGAGGAATAAATTCACAATCAAGTGTAAGCTCCGAAACCACGCTCTTGCCGTCGAAATATGTCTTACGGTTTTCCGACATTGATTTCAACTTTATGCTTTCCCCTTTGAAAGCGTCGGCATAACGGGGAAGGACATCCTCCCCCAACAATCCTCTCCCCTTGAGGGTTATGATTGCGCGTGCCGGCTGATCGAGGATTATCTCCCCCGGAGGGAGAAGCGTGGAGACCGTGAAATTCCCTACAGTCGTGATCTCCCCCTCATCCCTGCGCTCTGAAGATGGCAAGGATTTGGCCTTTATGGTAAGGTCCGGGGCGGGAAGAAGCCGCTGCTCTGTCTTATATCCGCGACGACGCCCCCAGAAAGGATCTTCATACACCACCGCATAGTCCACTCCGATTTCAAAGCTCCCTCCGGCAAAATGATAGGTCCCTTTCCGGTCGGGTGAAATCACATAGCTCTCCATTGGAAAGACATAATAGAGATTCCCTTCCACATTTTCGCGGTGACCTCTTGAATCTGTTTCCAAAGCCGAAACGAATCCATCCTTTTCATCAAGCAGCACAGGCTGCTCGGAACGCCGGGCAAACCTTATATCAGCCACTCTCGAATATAGCTTGTAGGTAAGCACCACAGCCTCCCCTTCGTAGGGGTTCTTATTGCTTATCTCCGCCACGACATAAAGATCATCGCCCGACTTTGAACGCCCGTAGGCAGGTGTCGAAGCAAGCAACGACAGCAACACCACGACAAGAGGGACAGCAACGAGACCCAACGCCTTATCCAAAAATCCTTTTCCCATCTTCATATTGTTATCACCATTTTTTGACCCTGCGGCCTGCGGCTTCGGATTTCTCCCCCTTGTTGGCACGGTTCACGCGCGCACGGGTCTGACTCTCCTTGTTGTCGATGGCCTGAAGAATCTGACTCGCAGTCTGCTGGTTGATATCCTTCTCCTGAGGCTGCTCCTTATTCTGATCCTTCTGCTGGTCCTGCTTATCCTGGTTCTGGTCTTTGTTCTGATCTTGATTCTTATCCTGATCTTTATTCTGATCCTGATTCTTATCTTGATCTTTATTATCCTGGTTCTTATCCTGATTATCCTGATTCTGCTGTTTCAACTGTGCGATACGCAGATTCTTGCGGGCATTGGCATCGTTGGGATCGATGCGGAGAGCCTGCTTATAATAGGATATTGCTTCGGAATAGTTTTCTCTATTAAACTCCAGATTGCCGAGATTATAATTAGCTTTAGATGCAAGCCCCGGCTTCTCTTTAGCCAAGGCAGCCACCTCCGAGAGGAGTTTCATTCCCCCTTGAATCAAAGTGGCGTTGCGTGCCGTCGTATCCTTGGGATTTGCCACCTGACGAATCTGAGCCATACCAAGATTATATTTGGCCACCGCCGACCCGCCGTTTACCTTCAAGGCATCCTGATACTTCGCAGCTGCGTCCTTGAACTTACGTTCCACATAGAGTTTATTTCCCGACGTGATGAGCCGACGCTCCTCCCTCGTAGACTGAGCGGAGGCCGCTGCTGCAGAAGCAAGAGCTATGACAATCAGAAAATATTTGAATAAAACTCTTATTTTCATTTTGTTTCCTTTTTAAAGAAAGTAATCTTATCAAGCCAGCCGATCTTGCGGTCGAGGATAAAGACATCGAGTATGAGGAATGCCAGGGCAAGCCAGCCGAAAATCGGGAAAAGCTCATCGTGCAGCGCGTATGTGCTCGATTCAAACTTCGCCTTCTTAAGGGTGTCGAGCTGCTTGTCCAGCTCATTGAGGGCATCCTTGTTGACGGCATTGACATATATACCCTTTCCGGCCTTGGCAATCTCGGCTGCATACTCCTCATTGAGGGCTGTCCGCACGGGCTCGCCCGTTTCCGGATCTATCATGACCGACCCGTTGTCGGGAATAGTGACACCGGTTGTGGAACCCACACCTATAACATCCACCTGTACCCCGCTCTTGGCGGCAGCTCTGGCGGCATCCATCACTCCCTCCCTATCATCGAGTTCTTCGGCATCGGTGATGAGGACAAGAGCCTTGCCGATATTCTTATCATCGCTATATGAAGCTGAGGCCATGTCTATGGCGGCCGCTATGTTCGTTCCCTGTTCCGCAATCTGGGAAGGATCAATGGAATTAAGGAACATCTTTGCCGACACATAATCGTTTGTCACGGGGATAAGCGTATATGCGGAACCGGCATAGACAATCAGACCCACACGGTCATTGTCAAAACGATTGATGAGCTTCTCAAGCATCAGCTTGGCTGTGCGCATTCTTTCGGGTCCGTCGGGCGAGGCTGTGGCAGACGCAAGCATCGAATTACTTGCATCGACAGCTATGATTACCTCGATACCCTCTTTCTCGGTTTTCTGGTCCTTTATACCTCCCCATGGACGGGCGAAGCAGATGATCACCAAAGCCAATGCACACATCTCAAGAGTGATTTTCAATGGGGGCTTATAGGGAGAGACGTCGGGCATCAGCTCCTTTATGGAAGCCAATTTGCCAAACTTAAGAAGATTCTTCTTTCTGATATATCTTGCCCACACATATAGCACCACAAAGAGCGGCACCAGCAGCAAAAGCAGCAGATAATGAGGATAGGCGAAACTAAACATATCTATTCAAACAGAGATTGCAAAAATTAACAAAAAAGAGCGACATCACGGAATGCGGCGAAGCACTGTGTAACGCAATAGCAGACGAAGAGCTATGGCGCAGAGAGCCAGCAGGATCCAAGGCATGAAATTCTCTTCGGTGTAAGTGAATTTGCTTACATCAAGACTGGTCTTCTCCAGAGAATCGATTTCTGAGAAGATGTCGGCAAGCATCTTGGAATCTGTTGCGCGGAAATACTTACCCTTTGTAAGATCGGCGATGCTCTTGAGGGCTTGTTCGTCGATCTTGGTCTCCATTGTGGTAGTGGAGAATCCGTAGGGATCGGTAATCTGTATGGAGCCGTTGGTTCCGACGCCGATGGTGTATATCTTTATCCCCTTCTGCTTCGCTATTCGCGCAGCAGTGGAGGGAGCCACATCTCCGGCATTGTTTGTTCCGTCGGTAAGGAGGATTATACTCTTCGACTTCGCTTTTCCGGAGACAAGACGGTTTATCGCGCTTGAAAGACCGTCGCCGATGGCTGTTCCATCATTGAGTGCTCCCATATCGACATTGGAAATGGCGTTGATGACGGCGCTTTTGTCGGAAGTGAGCGGCATCAGGGATAAGGATTCCCCGGAGAAAACCACAAGTCCGATATTGTCGTCAGGGCGTGCGGAAACAAACTTACGGGCCACATCCTTGGCAGCCTGAAAACGTGTCGGGGCAAGGTCGGTGGCAAGCATGGAGCTGGAGATGTCGAGACAAAGCACGATATCCGTTCCCTCCACTTTTGAGGAACGTTCCGAATCATGGGTCTGCGGACGCGCCAAAGCCACTATCAGGGCTGCAATAGCCACAAGCTGAAGCAGGAAACAGATATGCATCACGCTGACCTTCCATGAATTTCTCACCTTCCGGAAAGCCGATACGGTGGATATCCCCATCGATGGGGATGAATTTTTCCATTTCCATATATACCAGGCCACGAGAGGCACCAGAATAATCAGCAGGAAAAGGAGTCCGGGATGTAGGAATTTCATTTCTTACCTCCTTTCTTCTTAGTGGTCTTCTGTGTCGCACTCTTTGCAGGAGTATTCTCCTCATCTGCCTTCTCCTCCACAGGGAGGGGCTTGGTCTGCTCCACAAAAGTGATTGCATTGTCAAGGCTCTGGATATTATCAGCCGGTAACGGGCGGACTTTGGCAAATTTCACGAAGTCTGCCATATCAAGAATCTGACGAATCATCGGTTTCTTATCCTTAGTCTCCTTATTGGCTGTGAGGGCTGCAAGAATCTGACGCGAAGTCATCTCCATAGCATTGATTCCGAAGCGACGATAAAGATAAGTTCGGAGAATATCGGTGAGTTCGGTAAAATATTCCTTCTCCATGCCGTTTTCCCAAAGTTTCTTCTCCTTAAGCTCCCTGAGGGCTGCGATAGCCGATTCGTAGGGAGTCGGTTCGGGTTTCTTCGGAAGGATGGTACCCTCCTTGCTATATCTTCTCCACAACCAGAATCCTACGCCGGCAGCGGCAAGGACTATGAGAAGAATCCACCAATACTTCACCATCCAGTCGGGAAGGGAATCAAAGATGGATGGATTCTCCGGGTCGGCGACATTTGCATAATCGGCTATGGGAGTATCGGCTGTCACCTTTGCAACGGGATAGACCTTCAAGGCCACGCTGTTGCTCCGGAAAGTGTCGACTCCGGCCACAAACTCCAGTTCGGGAAGTTTGTAATATCCTGAATCAAAGCTCTGCACCGGGATATCATACCGAATGGAAAGCGCATTATTCTGACGCACGGTATCGACCTTGACAGGGGCACGAAGTTCCACGCTGTCGCCGCAGACGCCCACATACCCCTTCTCAAGAGCTGTCCGGAGGAATGGGAAATGTCCCTTCAGGGAAGGCTCCTGGTCAACGGTGACACGCAGCGTGGTCATTGTTCCCATCAGGATGTTGGCGGAGTCGAGTTGGGCTTTCACCACAGGGGCTGCAGCCGAAGCAGACCCTCCGGCAATAGCCAGCGCGACACCGAAAGCCAGAAGATATTTATTTATATTCAGTTTCTTCATAAAGAAGTTGAATTTTTATTAGTGTTGGAGGCAGAAGCGCCCGGAGCATACCGAGCACTCACAATGAGCTATTTCATTCCTCTTCTGCGGAAGAGACCAAGAAGTGCCTTTACGAAATCCTCATCAGTGGTGATCTGGGCGAGATCCACACCGCTGCGTGTCACAGTCGCCGATAGACGCTGCTGACGGTCGTACCATTCCTTTGCATACGCCTTCCTCGCACGCTTCGATGAAGTGTCTATCCATCGGTCCACTCCGGTCTCCATATCGCGGAGTCGGATAAGGCCGACATCGGGCATCTCGGCGTCGCGGCGGTCATAGACCTGTATGGCGGCAAGGTCATGCTTCTTATTGGCTATCGACATACTCTTGAAATATTCATGGTCGTCGATGAAATCGCTTATAAGAAAAGCTGTGCAACGCTTCTTTATGGCGTTGGTGAGGAACTGCAGGGCCACGTCTATATTCGTTCCCTCGCTTTCAGGCTCAAAATTGATGATCTCTCGTATGATCAGAAGAATATGCTTGCGACCCTTTTTCGGCGGGATGAATTTCTCGATCTTATCGCTGAAGAAAATCACGCCTACTTTGTCGTTGTTGGTTATGGAGGAGAATGCAAGAGTAGCGGCCACTTCCGCCATCTTCTCCTTCTTGCTCTCTCCATAGGCACCGAAGTCGCGGCTTCCGCTGACATCGATGAGGAGCATCACAGTCAGCTCGCGCTCCTCCTCATAGACTTTTACGAAGGGTTTGTTCTGACGTGCCGTGACATTCCAGTCGATATCGCGGATATCATCCCCCGGCATATATTCCCTCACCTCGGAGAATATCACGCCGCGTCCCTTAAACGCGCTGTGATATTCACCGGCGAAGATATTCTGGCTTAGCCCGCGGGTCTTTATTTCAATCTTTCTGATTTTTTTCAGAAGTTCGTTAGCATCCATTAATAATAATATTAAAAAAGTAATTTGGAGCCATACGGAACTCCGGATCAGGGCACTACCACCTTGTCGAGGATATCGGTGATGACGTCGTCAGTGCTGATATTGTTGGCCTCAGCCTCGTAGGTGAGACCGATACGGTGACGGAGCACGTCGTGGCAGACGGAACGCACATCTTCCGGGATGACATAGCCGCGGCCCTGAAGGAAAGCGTAGGCACGTGCTGCCTTTGCCAAAGAGATGGAGGCACGTGGTGAGGCTCCGAAGGAGATGATGCTCTGGAGGTCGGCAAGCCCGAACTTGGCAGGCTGACGGGTAGCGAACACGATATCCACGATATAATTCTCTATCTTCTCGTCGATATATATTTTCTCCACGATCTTCTGGACCTCTATGATTTCGCGGGGATCGATGAGAGGAGTGACCGGGTCAAGCTCCCCTTTTATATTCTGGCGGATGATTGCCTTCTCCTCCTCCTTTGTGGGATAGCCGATCACGACTTTGAGAAGGAAACGGTCCACCTGTGCCTCAGGAAGCGGATAGGTACCCTCCTGCTCGATGGGGTTCTGGGTTGCCATCACAAGGAAAGGCTCCGGAAGTTTGAATGTATCGTCGCCGATTGTGACCTGACGCTCCTGCATGGCCTCAAGAAGGGCACTCTGCACTTTCGCCGGGGCACGGTTGATTTCATCTGCAAGCACAAAGTTGGCGAAGATAGGACCTTTCTTCACTTCGAAAGTCTCTTTCTTCACAGAGTAGATAAGCGTTCCGATCACATCGGCGGGAAGAAGGTCGGGAGTGAACTGCACACGACTGTATTTTGCATTCACGAGATTGGCAAGAGTCTTTATTGCCAAGGTCTTTGCCAGACCGGGCACACCTTCAAGAAGCACGTGGCCATTGCAGAGCAGAGCTATGAGTAAGGAATCAATCAGATGTTTCTGACCCACGATGCGGCGGTCCATACCGCTGCGGATGAGTGAAACAAAACCTGCCTTGGAGGCGATCAAATCATTTAATTCTCTGATATTGAGTGTTTCTTCCATAAATTTTATATATTTTCAATCGTTCCTATAAAGCGCAACACTACTTTTGCGCCTATGGAAACCACGCATCCGATCCATCAAGAGATGAGTCGGAAAGGTTTCAGAGTGCAAAAGTAGCATTAATTACGCTAATCAGTGAAAATATCTCTGTTAAATAAAGTTTAAAGGATGAAATGGGTTACTTATTATTTGTTAACGAATGCATTCCACCCCTGAGCCATGATGGGAATCTCGGCTCCGTCGCGGGTCACCATGGCGCATCCAAGCTCCGGTTTGGTGACATATCCGATTACGGAAATCCCTCGCAACTTGCTGATTTTGTCATGATCCGTGAGCGGTACGGTGAAGAGCAATTCATAATCCTCGCCTCCGTTCATCGCGCAGGTCACAAGGTTCATGTTTAGCTCCTCTGCCATCACTGCTGTCTGATAATCGATGGGGATTTTCTCTTCATATACGCGGCACCCCGTATCGGAATCCTTACATATATGAAGAAGTTCGGAGCTGAGACCGTCGCTCACATCCATCATGGCTGTTGGTTTGATACCTGCTTCCTTAAGTGCCTGGATGATATCTTTTCTTGCCTCCGGTTTCAACTGGCGTTCAAGAATATATTCCTTGCCGCTGAAATCGGGTTGGAAATCGGGATTCCCACTCTGTGCTGCCACACGGTTTTCACGCTCCAGAAGCTGCAAGCCCATATATGCTGCTCCAAGGTCGCCGCTGACGCAGATAAGGTCGGTGGGTTTCGCACCGTCACGGTAAACTATCTCTTCTTTATCGGCCTCTCCAAGACAGGTGATGCTTATGACCAGCCCTGTGACGGATGCTGAGGTATCGCCCCCGACAAGATCCACGCCATAAACCTCGCAGGCAAGACGGATGCCGGAATATAGCTCTTCAATGTGCCGAAGAGTGAAGCGGCTGGAGATGCCGAGGCTCACGGTGATCTGTTTCGGAGTTCCGTTCATTGCATAGACATCGCTGAAATTGACCACGGCAGCCTTATAGCCGAGATGTTTCAGTGGAACATAACGGAGGTCGAAATGAATTCCTTCAAGCAGAAGGTCGGTGGTGACGAGTGCCTCCTTGTTGCCGAAGCTCAGGACAGCCGCATCATCCCCCACTCCCTTCTTGGTGGATTCATTCTTGAGAGGGAAATCTTTGGTGAGACGTTCAATTAGCCCGAATTCGCCGAGGTCTGCAATTTCCACCGGTTCGGGCTTTGCCTGACCGGAAGTCACATTCTCAGGTGTTTCGGGATTGACTGTCTCTTTTGGGTCTTTATTTTCGTTTTCCATATTTTTTCATTCTAAGTAGCTGCTAAGAATTAATGAACAGATAAAACGCAGTTAATTTTGAGCATATTAGTTCGCGGAGTGAAGGAGCATAGCGGGCTATGCGACTGAACGACAAGGGCTAATAGGCCAAAAGTAACAAGTTTTAGCGTTCAAGATCTTTCAACTACTTTGTAAAAAATATATCGATTAATTTTTAGTAGCTACTTATCGTTATCTTTACCTTCAACGTTCAAAAGCAGAGCTGAAGGATGAGAGGCATCAGATGCGTGTCATCATCTCTGTGATAAGGGCTGTCATCACGGGCTGTGCCTTTATCGCAGCCTTCTGCACCTCCTCGTGGGTCGGAACCTCCTTGATATCCTTTCCGCCGAGATCGGTGATTACAGAGATTCCGAATACCGACATTCCTGCATGGTTTGCCACTATCACCTCAGGAACTGTCGACATTCCGACTGCGTCGCCTCCGATGATGCGGAAATATTCATATTCGGCAGGTGTCTCGAAAGTGGGGCCGGCCGTGCCTACATAGACACCGTGCATGAGACGGATGCCGAGATCGCTGGCAATGCTGTCGGCCATATTGATGAGCACTCCTGAATATGCCTCTGTCATTGCCGGGAAACGAGGTCCAAGCTCAGGATAATTCCGGCCTCTAAGGGGATTCTCCGGGAAGAGGTTGATATGATCGGTGATTATCATCACATCGCCCACGATAAATTCCTTATTCATGCCTCCGGCTGCATTGCTGACAAACAGCTTGTCGACTCCGATTGCCTTCATCACGCGAACCGGGAATGTGACCTCCTTCATGTCGTAGCCTTCATAATAGTGGAAACGCCCCTGCATGGCCATGACATATTTTCCTCCGAGATCGCCGAAGATGAGTCGGCCGCTGTGGCCCTCAACTGTGGAGACCGGGAAATTGGGGATATCCGTGTAGTCGAGCACTCTCTTTATATCGATCTGGTTCACCAAGTCTCCAAGCCCCGTGCCAAGAATGATGGCAGTGTCGGGCATACGGCCTACGCGTTCTCTGATAAACTCGGCTGTCTCTTCAATTTTTTGCAAATATCTCTCTTCCATCTGCTGTTGGTTTTAGGTTAAGGTTTATAAAAAAGGAAGAGGAGATGGGAGTGTAAACTCTCTCCTCCTCTTATATAACGCTTGAGCGAATCAAATTTCGTTGGCATCGATTGCTTTTCTCAACTCCGTGATGAAATCATCCCCCTCGATTCCCGGCTCCATGTCGACTGAGATTGGGAGATAATATGTGAGTTTCTTCAGGTCGGGCGGGAAGTATGGATTATACATCAGACGAACGGCATCCTTCTCGGTGGTGACGATAATCTTCCTCTCTCCGCTCAACGTCTTGAACTTATCCTTTAGCAGCTGTATATCCTCACGGGAGAAATTGTGATGGTCGTCGAAATGCGCCACCTTCACCCTCATCGGATATTGCTTGAAATGGCGCACAAAACTTCGCGGATTAGCTATTCCGCTCACGAGCAATGCCCCGTCGCGCTCAGTGAGCGCCCCAAGCGATACATTATAGGGATCATCATCCGGAAAGACCGGAGTGAGATGTCCGTAGGAATAGCGGGAGAAGAATAGTTTCTGGAATGCCACCAAATCTATATCCTTGCTCAGCAGACGATAGTCAAGCGGTGTCAGTTCTTCGGGGCATTTGGTGATGATGACCATGTCGGCGCGTCCCACCTGCAGGGGGGATTCCCGAAGGCGCCCCAAAGGAAGGAGCTTATCCTCATAGAATGGATGGCTGTGATCGGTGAGAAGGATGGATACCTTCGGCTTCACGTAACGATGCTGGAAGGCATCGTCAAGGACTATGAGCTGGAGATCCGGAAATTGCCGCAGCAGCTCCTTTATCCCCCTCCTTCGGCTCTCGCAGACGGCCACTTTCACATTCAACCCGTGATTGCGGTAGATCTGAAGGGGCTCGTCGCCGATACTTTCCGGTGTGCTGTGGGAATTGGCAAGAATAAAACCCTTGGTCTTACGCTTGTATCCCCGGCTCAGCACCGCAATCTTATAATCCATAGCAAGCATGCTGAGAATATATTCCACATGAGGTGTCTTGCCGGTCCCGCCGACGGTGATATTGCCGACGCTGACCACCGGCACATCAAATTCCTCCTGCGGAAGGATGCCTCGATCAAACATCCAATTACGCAGAGAGGTCACCCCGCCGTAAATCCACGACAGTGGAGTGAGCAGATAAGTCATTATCTTGCGTGTGGTCTCTTTTCTCATCAATGCCATTTCTATTCTATCTCTCTATATCGTCTTTGCAAAATAATCAGCGAATCCCATCTCTCATCCTATCACCGAGACCGCCGATGCTATTCTCAGAATCCCACCTTGAAATCAGGCATAAGGGCCTGAATATGCTCTCTCCCGAGATAACGGCGTAGATATTCAATGGTGAAGTCTGTGAAGGAACCCTGATTCATCATCTCGGCTGCCATCTTTTCAAATGCCCCGCCGTCGGCGATCAGATTCCAGAAGGAGGGTTTGAGTTCGGGATAGATGGAAAGGGAATAGTTTCCGTCGACGGATGCCTTCTTTGCTGTCCAGTCTATCGCATCCTGCAAGCCTCCGAGATTATCCACCAAGCCTATCTGTTTTGCCTTTATCGCATCCCATACGCGTCCTTCGGCTATCTGACGGACACGCTCAGTAGACATCTTGCGCCCTTTGGCCACACGGTTGATGAATCGGTCGTAGCCTCTCTCAACATTTTTCTGCACCACTGCAAGCTGACGTTCATCCATAGGCTTGAAAAGCGTGGGGAAATTGGCCTGAGGATTTGTTCCTGCAAACTGTGGATTGACTCCTATCTTTTCAAGCAGCACCTCCCCATTGGGAATCAGACCGAATATACCTATCGAGCCGGTGATGGTCAGAGGATCGGCATATATCACGTCAGCACCGCATGAAATCCAGTAGCCTCCCGAAGCGGCATAGTCGCCCATTGAGACGGCAAGAGGCTTCCCTTTCGACTGGAAATAGTCGAGAGCCTCCCCTATCTGGTCGCTTCCGAATGCAGAACCACCGGGAGAATTTACCCTTAGCACAAGTCCCTTCACCTTGTCGTTGTCGGCAAGATCCGTGATGACGGGCACAAGCTTGTTATAGTCGATGCCTGAGGATGAGCCATCGACAATCTCACCCGTGGCATAAATCACTGCAATCTGATTCTTTCCACCCGGAGCAACCGAAAATGAATTCTCTTCCACAAGATCTTCCGGAGAAACGAATTTCAAATCCTTCTTGTCTTTCTTCACGAGTGAGGCCAGACGGGAATTCATGGTGCGCTCATAGACGGCCTTATCCACGAGCCCCGAAGATACGGCATCCTCCACTGGAGCGAAGGTGATGCTGACCACGTTGATAAGCGAATCTATCTTTGCAGGGGTGAGTTTCTTACGGTTCTCGCAGATGCGCTCCCTCATATATCCCCACATATTTCCGAAAAGGGTATCGAGCTGGGCACGTGCAGGTTCGCTCATGCTATCCATCGTATAAGGCTCCACCGCCGACTTAAATGTTCCGACCTTCACCACCTGCCAGGAGATACCAATCTTGTCGAAAAGCCCCTTCATATAGAGGGAGGTGGAGGAGAGACCGCTCATCTCCACGCTGCCGTAAGGATTGATGAATATGCTGTCGGCTGTGGAGGCCACATAATATGCCCCGCTCATCATAACGTCGCCGTAGGCATAGACCTTCTTTCCGCTCTTTTTAAATTCCATCACCTCATTGCGTATTGCATCCAGAGTGGCGGGCGAGGCGGATACGATGCCGCATTTGATGTAGAGGGCATCTATATTCTTGTTGACGGCTGCTTCGCGCAGAGCCTTGCTGATGACATCAAGAGTCTGCGGCCGGTCGATGCCTCGGTTGAGAAGCATAGTGTAGTCGGGAGTTATCGCAGCCTCTCGCTCATCTATCACCCCCTGCAGGTCGAGGGTGAGAATCGAATGCTTGGAAACTCCTGAGGAGGCTGAACTGCTCCCCAGTTTCACCCCGATGCCGATGATGACTAAAAACGCCACGACACCGAAAAGCATCACGGCCAGCCACGTGCCGACAAAAGAGGATAATGTATTGAGGATAAATCGTTTTAACATTGTCGATGGAATAAGTTATTTTTTTTGACGGAATGAAATCAGGCAAGCGACTCGATCACCTTCTTGATGCTCTCGGCAAGGGCGTCGGCCTCTGCCATTGTCGCTGCCTCGCTGTAGATACGGATTATCGGCTCGGTGTTGGATTTACGGAGATGAACCCAACTATCCTTAAAATCAATCTTCACTCCATCTATATCGTTGATTTCCTCATCGGCATATTTCTTCTTCACGGCCTCAAGGATAGCGTCGACATCGATTTCGGGAGTCAGCTCTATCTTGTTCTTGGCTATCTCATATTTAGGAAGGGCAGCCTTAATTTCAGTCACCTTCATTGCGCGCTTAGCCATGAGGGTCAGGAAGAGTGCCACGCCGACGAGTGCATCGCGGCCATAGTGGATTTCGGGATAAATTATTCCGCCGTTACCTTCACCTCCGATAATCGCACCGGTCTCCTTCATCTTGGTCACAACGTTCACCTCCCCTACTGCTGCCGCCTCATAGCTGCCGCCTCTGGCAAGCGTCACGTCGCGAAGACCCCGCGAGCTGGAAAGATTGGAGACCGTGGATCCGGGAGTGTGTTCCAGCACATAGTCGGCTATGGCGATGAGCGTGTTTTCCTCCACAAACATCTCGCCGTTCTCCATCACGATTGCAAGACGGTCTACATCAGGATCCACAACAAAACCTACATCAGCCCTGCCGCTCTTCATCACTTCTGCAATCTGGGTGAGATTGGCGGGAATAGGTTCGGGGGTGTGGGCAAACTTTCCGGTGGCTTCGCAATTCAACTCTATGATGTTCTTCACGCCCAGACTCTTTAGAAGAGCCGGAATCACACGACCACCCACAGAGTTGATACCGTCAACGGCGACTGTGAAGTCGGCCTCGGCAATTGCCTTGACATCAACCAACGGAAGGGCTTTCACCATCTCGATATGACGTGCATCCCAAGTGTCGTTCTTATATTCCTTACCGAGTTCCATCACATCAGCGAAGGTGTACTCATCATTTTCAGCTATACGAATCACCTCTTTCCCCTCCTTGTCGTTGAGGAATTCACCATTATGGTTAAGAAGCTTGAGCGCGTTCCACTGCACAGGGTTATGGCTCGCCGTGATAATGATTCCCCCGGCGGCATTCTCTCCTGTGACAGCCAATTCGGTGGTCGGCGTAGAGGCCATGCCGATGTTTATGACATCGAAGCCCATTGCCATCAAGGTCCCGCAGACAAGATGTGAAACCATCTTACCCGACAACCTGCCATCGCGGCCGACAACGATGGAATTGCTCTCTCCTTTATAATTCTTACGGATGAATGCAGCGTATGCCGCAGTGAACTTTACAACGTCTACTCCGCTCAGCCCTTCGCCGAGATTCCCTCCGATTGTGCCTCGGATTCCTGATATGGATTTAATTAATGCCATTTCTTTTCCTGTTTATTTGTTTACCCAAAACTCCATCCCCATCACTTAGCCCCGTCCATCGCTTTCCAATCCATTCAAACTTCGCAAAATCTCGGTTGAATGAATGTGTCATCAATATTCCGCCTTGAAATATTTGATATTATATTGTATAGGAATGCATTCCGTCTGAAGCTCGTATGGGCCTTGCGGAGATTGAATCACAAGGTTAACCTCTGAATCATAACCCACATATCCCAACGGCACCTGGATTCCATCGCCCCATTGGGTGGTGCTGCTCAAAACCGTGTTACCATATACAAGACTCGTAGGGGGAGCCCCCAGCAGATTATCCGCATTTCCGTACCATGAGGAATCAATCCCGTTGGCGTAGTCCTTTAAGTTTCGCCTTAAATATCTAAAATATATTGTCTCCCCCTTCTGAGGCCGCGAATCAGGATCGCCGGGATTAATGATCTGCATATAGACATAGCCATCATCATCCATCTTATAATAAGGAGCGTCAGCTCCGGTCTCAAACACTGAATCGGCCGGCACGTAGGGGACAATCCTCTGTTGAGCCATAAACCAGTTGACGGCCTGTTCCTCCTCCTTCAGCAATTCGGAATAGCTTTTGGTGCTATCGCAGGATCCCAGCAAAGGAAGAAGCGCAAGGGCGCCAAGGTAATATATCGTTTTCTTATTCATCTTCATTTTCAATCGTTTCTCCAATCAATTCTCTCCAGACGCGCCGGAAGAAATGAATCATAATCATCAAGGGCATTCTTCAAAATCTCAAGACAATCCTTAAGACTTCCCTTATATTCGGCTCCGGCCGCCTGCAGGTGTCCCCCTCCTCCGAAGAGGTCGGAACAGATCTTCGACACCGGGAAATCATAGCGGCTACGCGCCGAAATCTTTATCTGGTCGGCATCCTCGCGGAGGAAGATGCTGTAGACTATCCCGCGAATATTCAAGGGCATATTCACAAGCCCTTCCGAATCCCCCTTTTCATAATGGAAGCGTTCAAGATCCTCCTTGGAGAGCCAGGTGATGATGGCGCGGTGTTTGGGATAGACCTCCATGCGCTCAGAAAGCGCGAAGGATTTTAGGCGAAGGCTGTCGTAGCTGCATGCCTTTACGCATTCCTCGATAATCTTCGTCTTGTCGGCTCCCTTCTCAAGAAGACGCATCAGCACTTCATAGATTTCAGGGTCGGGACAATTCACCGTGAAATTCTGTGTGTCGGTGATCAGGCCGCAGAGTATGCAGGTGGCACAATCCTTGTTCACCTCCTCATACCATCCCAAGGCGGCGATGACACGGAACACCAGCTCACACGTGGAGGACATCTTCGGGAAAGAGAACATCACTTCGCATGTAAGATCCGGCCCCTCATGATGATCGATGAGCACTTTCTTGGCCGTGGAGCCCTGGATGAGAGGGGCGAGATGATCCTGACGGCTGGCGGTATTGAAGTCGCAGCAGATGATGAGGTCGGATTCCTCCACGAGCCGTGTGCAATAAGGGTCGTGACGTGTATAGACCGCTATCTCCCCTGCACCGGGGAGAAAACGCAATGACTTGGGAAGCTGGTCGGGCACCACCACGGATGCCTCTTTTCCCAGTGAACGAAGAAGATGCCAGAGGCCAAGCGTGCTCCCTATCGCATCGCCGTCGGGATGCACATGGCAAGTGAGAACGATACGGGAACTCCCTTTTATCATTCTCTTAAGCTTCGCGACATCTTCCGGATTGAGAATCTTTCTCATTATTCGGTTCTATTATCTTTCTTTCGTCTGCATATATGCCGAAATGGATTCATATATGAAGACGCGCCATCTTTAATCTTACTCTTAATCGTCTATTATACAAAACCTTATAAGTTTCCAAAATCAGGTATCTCAACGCTTTCTCTCTGCGCTGATGCCCGTCGGAGGGGTTTTCATATAATTTTCAATCTACAAAGATACAAATTTATTGAGAAAAACGTATACTTTTTTACTGAATGTTAAAAATTTTGTAAATTTGCAGTGAAAAAAGAAATGATGCCAATGCATACGAAAGAGGAAAAATTAGCGGCATTCGGAGATTTTCTCGATGTGCTCGACACGCTTAGAGTGAAATGTCCCTGGGATGCCAAGCAGACGAATGAATCGCTCCGCCCCAATACCATAGAGGAGGTTTACGAACTTGTGGATGCTCTTATGGCCGACGATACGGCCAATATCTGCAAGGAGCTCGGCGACGTGCTCCTTCATGTGGCTTTTTATTCAAAGATTGCCGAGGAGAAGGGGCAGTTTGACATTGCCGATGTCTGCACCCGACTTAAAGATAAACTGATATTCCGCCATCCCCATATCTACGGCGAGGTTAAGGCCGACAATGCCGAGGAGGTGATACAGAACTGGGAACAGATTAAACTCAAGGAGAAGGGAGGAAACAAGACGGTGCTGTCCGGTGTCCCCTCCGCCCTGCCTGCGCTCATAAAGGCCAACCGTATTCAGGAGAAGGCGCGCAACGTGGGCTTCGATTGGGAAAAGCGCGAAGAGGTATGGCAGAAAGTGAAAGAGGAGATTTCGGAAGTGGAGACTGAAATCAATGGCGGCAGCCGGGAGAAGATTGATGCCGAGTTCGGAGATCTTCTGTTCGCTGTCATCAATGCCGCACGCCTATATGGTGTGGATCCTGAAAATGCTCTTGAACGTACAAACAGAAAATTCATCCGCCGTTTCAACCATATCGAGGCACGTGCCAAGGAGATGGGAAAGAATCTTAAGGAGATGACCCTTGGGGAGATGGATGAGCTTTGGAACGAGGCTAAAACAAAGGAGGCGGAATGATCCTTTGCATCACTGAGAAACCCAGTGTGGGTCGCGACATTGCCCGGATCGTGGGAGCCAACACTTCGCGTGGCGGCTACTATGAGGGGAACGGCTATTGCGTTACGTGGACTTTTGGACATCTCTGCACTCTCAAGGAACCTGCCGACTACACCGATATGTGGCGCCGTTGGTCGCTGTCGGCGCTCCCGATGATTCCTCCTAAGTTCGGAATAAAACTCATCGACGAGGATAGTATCAAGAAGCAATTCGAGACCATACGGACCTTGATAGCCCAAGCCGACGAGGTGATCAACTGCGGGGATGCCGGACAGGAGGGTGAGGTGATACAGCGATGGGTGATGCAGAAAGCGGAATGCAACAAACCGGTGAAACGTCTATGGATTTCTTCGCTCACCGATGAGTCTATTCGCGAGGGATTCCAGCATCTACGCCAGCATGAGGATCTTGAACCTCTCTACATTGCGGGCCTCTGCCGCGCCATAGGCGACTGGATTCTTGGAATCAATGCCACGCGCCTTTACACTCTCAAGTATTCACGCGACCGACAGATACTTTCCGTAGGGCGCGTGCAGACTCCCACACTCGCACTTGTGGTGAATCGTCAGAAGGAGATCGATAATTTCGTGCCTACTGATTACTGGGAATTGAAAACTCTCTACCGCGACACTCTCTTCTCCTCTTCGCATAAAAGTTTCAAGACCGAGGAGGAGGGGAAAAAGATTCTTGATCAGATTGCCGCTTTCCCTCTCACGGTGACTGATGTCAGCAAGAAGAAGGGGAAGGAGGCCCCTCCCCGACTCTTCGACCTTACATCTTTGCAGGTGGAATGCAACCGTAAATTCGGAATGGGTGCCGAACAGACATTGCGCACAATACAGTCGCTTTATGAAAAGAAGCTGACTACCTATCCGCGCGTCGATACCACTTATCTCTCCGATGATGTCTATCCCAAATGCAAGACTATCCTCAATAGCCTCTCTTCATATTCCGATCTTCTCCAGCCGTTGCGTGGCTCCCGGCTGAAGAAGAGCAAGAAGGTGTTTGATAATTCAAAGGTTACCGACCACCATGCCATAATACCCACGGGCCAACCTCTCCCGCAGGGATTGTCGCGTGATGAATGGAATGTGTTCAATACCATCGCACTGCGTTTTATCTCCGTGTTCTATCCCGATTGCGAATTTGAACAGACCACGGTGAAGGCAAAGGTGGATAAGATGGATTTCAAAGCCACGGGAAAGGTCATCACCGAACCGGGCTGGAAAGCGGTGTATGCGAAAAAGAGCGAGGAGACACAGGAGGATAGCGCCGAAAAACAGCAGGATGAGGAGAATCAGGCCATGCCTCCTTTCACTGTCGGGGAATCCGGTCCGCATAAGCCCCGGTTGGTGAAGAAGACCACCCAGCCTCCGAAATATTATACCGAAGGAACGCTTCTTAAGGCGATGGAGACGGCCGGTTCGATGGTGGAGGATGAAGATCTACGCGAATCCCTGAAGGCAAACGGCCTCGGCCGGCCTTCCACCCGCGCTGCGATAATAGAGATTCTTTACAAAAGGGGATACATAAGGAAGGAACGTAAGTCGATGCGCGCCACTCAGGCAGGAATCGACCTTATCGATATGATTAACGAGGAGCTGCTGAAAAGCGCAAAGCTCACCGGCATCTGGGAGGGGCGACTGCGGCAGATTGAACGCGGAGACTACAGCGCATCGGAGTTCATCGCCCAGCTGAAACAACTTATTTCGGAAATAACTGTCAATGTTTTGCGTGATAATTCAAACCGAATCATACAGACAGATGTTTCTTCTGATAAGAAGAGTGAGAAGAAACCCAAGAAGGAAAGTAAAAAGAAAAAGGAATAATTTGACTATGAGCACAGGCACACAATATCTTATAGTATTCATAATCCTGGCCTCAATATTAGGTTGGATTGTCTATAAACTTTTGTTCAAGAAACAAAAGGGCGTGGGCGGCGGATGCTGCGGCTGCACTTTGGCGGAGAAATGTTCGAAGCCGGAGAAGGGAAATAAAAGGGATAAGAGGTGTTGATCACCTCTTATCCCTTTTATCTTTGGATTCAAACCTTTTTCTTTGAATGCCGGATAAGTTGAGCGGAATTGACGATGTTCTGCCAGGCTATGTAAGCTGCCGGAGCAACGGAGGCTATCGGATTCATATAGGCCATAGCCATCCAGACGGCAAGCACGGTGTTTTTCTGCCCAAGGCTTTGTCCTCCCGATACAGCGTCGCCATTTCTTCGCCCGATTCTCCTCCCTATGAAGAATTGAAGAAGACAGACTCCTAATGCTCCGAACACCAATGCCACTATGTTCCAAACCTCCGATGGAACCCAATGGTTGATTGTGAAGCTGACGCAGCTTCCTACGATTATGAAAAGCGAGACGGCCCACATATAAAAGGAAATCTGCTGATGACTCTTGATTGCTGAATGAACTTTCGGAGAGAGATAGCGCAGAGCCAATGCCACAGCAAGGGGTAGGATCAGAAGAGGAAACACCTTGGATCCGATCATCATTGCCGACTGAAGAAAGGTTATATCCCCGGCATCCCCTATCTCCGCAAGCACAAACGGCCCGACCACTGCCACTAATGCGTTGCATATCAAGGAATAGGTTGCAACAAAGGAGATGCTGCCGCCGAGCATCGACGTGATGACGGGGGCAGCTGTGGCCGTAGGAATAAACACACAGATAAATACCCCTTCCGCCACTTTATGACTCAGCGGAAGAATCAGAAGATAGACCGCCGCGGCAAGCGCCATCTGAGTGGCAAGAAGCACAAGATGAAACCGCTTGGGCTTGAAATCGCGGAAATCGAGCTTGCAATAAGTGATGAGAAGCATCAGAAAGATTAGATAGGGGGAGAGAAAGGAGAGATAACCCATCCACTTATAAAACACTGCCCCTCCAATCATGGCGAGGGGCAGCATCATATTCTTTATTTGTTGACGTCTGATAGTGAGATGCATCATATAATTTCTTTTACTAAACCGATATTCGGAATTTTACAGGATATCCTCCACGATTTTCTCCACGCAGGCGAAAGTCTTTTTAGGAGCATCTGTCCAGAAATTCTCATACTGAGATATATTGTCGCCTTCTCCGGGAGTATCACTCATCACACGGACTATGAGCACCGGCACCCCGCATAGGCTGCAAGTATGGGCTATCGCGGCAGATTCCATATCTACGGCAAGCACATCCGGGAAATTGCTACGTATTTCAGCCACCTCCTCGGCCGTGTGTATAAAACGGTCGCCGCTGCATATAAGCCCGTAGACACAATCCATGCCCGATTCGCGACATTTGTCGATCACTTGCCCGGCCGGAAGGAAGAAACGGGGATAACCATCGGCGGCGCCAATCTCTGTGCCGGGGCCGCACCAAACGTCATGATAGGCTATGCGGTCGGCAATTAGCACCTCCCCTATCCCGATTTTCGACGACGCTCCTCCCGCCACTCCGGAATTGATCACTATGTCGGGGTGAAGGGTCTCTATCAGACGGTAGGTGTTGAGAGCGGCATTCACCTTGCCTATTCCGCATTTTCCGGCAACTACCTCCTTGCCTCCGATTTGGCCGCGATAGTAATCCACGCCGTCAATCTCTATTTTCTCATGTTGCGGCATAAGGGAGAGTAATAGCTGAAGCTCCTTATCCATAGCCGCTAAAATCGCTACGAGCATCTTTTTTCTCTTTTTTATTCGAATTATTCAGCAAAATTAGTTAATTTTGGAGCGATAACCAATAAATCTAACGATAAAAGTGAAAACAATCAAAATATGGAGCGATTCCCCTTCTGAGCGGCAGCTTGATGAGATCGCTTCCGAACTTGAGGCCGGCGGGATAATGGTTTTTCCGACCGATACCCTTTATGCAATCGGCTGCGATGCCCTCAACGTCAAGGCAATCGACAAAATATGTCGTATCAAGGGAATTAACCCTGAAAAATCGAATCTATCCATAATATGCAGCGATATCTCAATGGCTGCCGAATATTGCCGCATCGAAAACTTCGGTTTCCGTCTCCTCCGCGACTATACTCCCGGCCCTTTCACTTTCCTCTTCCGGGCATCCTCCACGCTCCCGAAGGCCTTCAAGGGGCGGAAAGTGGTGGGTATCAGAATCCCCGACTGCCGGACAGACCTTGAGATTGTGAAACGCCTCGGTCATCCCGTGCTGACCACATCCATTGAATATGAGGATGAAGATTACGCCATCAACCAGGAACTTATCGCCGAAGCTTATTCCGACAAGGCCGATATCTTCGTAGAGGGTGAGGAGGGTTCCACCGAACCTTCGACTATCGTCGACTGCACCGGCAACGAACCCGAAATCGTGAGACAGGGAAAAGGAATTTTATAAATTTCATTTAAAAATCCATAAATTCGGTTTGAATTGAAGAAATATTTCCTTATATTTGCATTATAATTATAATAGATCGGAGGGAGCTTTCAATCACCAACTCCTCCCTCTGATGAAAGATAGAGATATATAACCATAAATTTATAAAAAATAAAAAGTTATGTCTAAAGTAACAGTTGTAGGCGCCGGTAATGTAGGCGCAACCGCAGCAAACGTTATGGCCCTCCGTGAGGTTGCCGACGAGGTAGTGATGATCGATATCAAAGAGGGTGTTTCCGAAGGAAAGGCCATGGATATGATGCAGACTGCCAATCTTCTCGATATGAACACTCGTATCTCCGGCGTGACTAACGACTATGAGGCCACTGCAGGCAGCGACGTTGTTGTTATCACTTCCGGTATCCCCCGCAAACCGGGTATGACTCGTGAGGAGCTCATCGGCGTGAACGCAGGTATCGTTAAGCAGGTTACTGAGAGCGTTCTTAAATATAGCCCCGATGCAGTGATTGTTTGCGTTTCCAATCCTATGGATACTATGACCTACCTTATCCACAAGGTTTCCGGTCTTCCCAAAAACCGTATCATCGGTATGGGTGGTGCGCTCGACAGCAGCCGTTTCAAATATTATCTCAGCAAGGCTCTTAATGCAAATCCCAATGAGATCGAGGGCTTCGTGATCGGCGGTCATGGCGACACTACTATGATTCCTATGAAGCGTTTCGCAACTCTCCGTGGTATTCCGGTGACTAACTTCCTTTCCAATGAGGAACTCGACAAGGTTGCAGCCGACACTATGGTAGGTGGTGCTACTCTCACCAAACTTCTCGGCACATCTGCATGGTATGCGCCCGGTGCTGCTACAGCTGAGGTGGTTGAGGCAGTTATCCACGATCAGGATGCAATCATCCCCTGCTCCGCACTTCTCGATGGCGAGTATGGTGAGAAAGACCTCTGCATCGGTGTTCCCTGTGTTCTCGGCAAGGGTGGTATCAAGAAGATTCTTGAAATCGAGCTCAACGACGAGGAGAAGGAACTCTTCAAGAAGAGCGCTGAGGCTGTTCACAAAACCAATGCAGCTCTCCCCTGCTAATCTTCCTTTTAAAAGCAACATTATAGATATCGAAAGAGCGACTCATCCGAGCCGCTCTTTTTTATAATCCCTATTTTTCTCAAGGTAAAATGGAAGCATATATATTGGAAGATATCTGATGTTTCCCTCTTTATGGTAGTCCTTTGTATAGACTATCAGGGGATCCCTGGTTTTTGAGGAATATTTTATAAGAAACTCATCAAGTGATTTATGAGTCTTATAACCGGAAGATTTCACTTCTATTGGAGAGATCTTGCTGTCGGCGGTGATAAGAAAATCAACTTCATACAGATGCCTATTATCCGAGGGAAAAGTATAATAGAAAAGTTTCCTTCCCCCACTGACAAGGATCTGAGCGGTGGCATTCTCATACACGTACCCTAAATTCGCAGATAATTTGTCGGAGAGGAGTTTGCTGTAGATCTCATTTTCCACAACATCTCTGTCCCAAAACGCCAGCGTGACGAATAGACCTGTATCCCCGATATAAATTTTGAAATAATCCTTATTATAATCCATTGCCAGACCGTTAGCCGGATCCGAAGTATGATAACACATATTGACAGTCATAGAGGCTGCAAGTTCGGAAATCAGAGAGTCCTCCTTCTTTTCATTAATATCGCCAATCACCGGTTGCACCATATATCGCGATAATTTACGATTCAATTGCCCTGGAATGGCTTCGAAGATTCGACTTATCCTGCCGCTGTCATCTATCTTTTTAAGATCTGCAAGGTAAAGGTTTATTATCCCTCGCTTCACTTTATCCACACGAAGCAGATCATTGGTGGAGAGATATTCAGCCACCGCCTGGGGCATTCCTCCAACCAATAAATAAAGACGGAAAGTCCTCATCAATGTGCGATGTGCACCTCCAAGTGCCATATTCATATTAATAGCCTGACGAAGAAGATTGGGGGTTGCCGTGTCACCCATTGCCCAAAGAAACTCCTCAAAATCCATCGGATACATCTTTATCTGCTCCTCTTCACTTGGAATCAAAATATCCTTGATATTTTTACTTATGGAAATGAGGGATCCGGTCTCGATATAGTCATATCTCCCGTCGGCTACAAGATGCTTTATAGCCTGACGTGCCTTGGGGTTAAATTGTACCTCATCAAAAATAATCAGGGATTTTCTTGGGGTCAATGAAACGTGATACTCGAATTGAAGCTGCATAAATAGACTATTGAGATCTGAAATATCCTCAAATAGTTCATTTATCTTCTTGGATGCTTTGGAAAAGTCTATCAATATGTAACTCTCATATTCATTTCTTCCAAATTCCTCTGCAAGTGTAGACTTACCGACCCTTCGTGCTCCTTCAATCAAGAGGGCCGTACGCCCATCTTCTTCTCGTTTCCACCGAAGGAGATGTTCATATAATTTGCGTTTGAATATAGGCCTATTTCCAGTCATTTCTATTTCCTCTTATTATAATTATCTTTATAATTTGATAATTCACTGAATCACTGGACTAAATTAATAAAAATATATCTCAGCGCAAAATTTTTTATACCTAAATATCCTCTCAGCGCAAAATTTTTTATACCCAAATATCCTCTCAGCGCAAATTTTTTATACCTAAATATCCTCTCAACGCAAGATTTTTATGTAGCAATACAACAAGTATACAAGAATATGACAGAAATAAGGAAGCATATCTCTTAACACTGCTCCGGTGTCATTTAGCTTATGATTATAAATTCATTAAACTCCAATTACATTTTAAACGTCAGACCCTCGCAACAAGCCTTGCGATACGTTCGATATCACGCATATGGGTGTCCTCGATATTGAACCCCGAGGATTTCATAGCTCTAACATACTTGGTGAAGAATCTCTGGAGCCGTCTGAGGTTGGAGTCCTTGTCTACAGCAGTAGGCATCGCATCAGCCAGCTTGTGGAGGCTGACAGTCTGCACCATACAGAGTGCATGGAGAAGCAACGCCATAAGTTTTATACGTGCCGGATTCATATTTTTTCCAAAATGCTCTTGCATAATCGGGAGGGTTTGGTTAACTTTGACCAAGTCCTTGGAATTAGTAGTTTTCATGAGAAAAAGCGGCCAAACTTTTCCTTTAAATTACTAATTTTCAAGGACTTTAGCAAATATAATCAATTGAAAATTAAATGTTTAACAACATAAATTTAATTTTTGTCATATACTAAATAATATTTGATAAACACTATTTGATGAATACAATCACTGGCGAAAATATAAAATCGTGTGAGCCCCTACATGAATATTGGAACAAAGGAGGATTTGTACTCTGCACCGCAGGAGAGGCAGAGATCAGGATAAATGACAATATCTATCATTTGGCAAAGGGAAGTGTATTTATTGTCACCCCATTGATACAGATATATGAAATCAATCCATCTGCTGATTTCGAGCGAATATCATTAGTCAATGATCTAAAAGTATTCTATCCTGTATTCAAACTGATTGCCGACACCGGTATTCCTCTGAAGGTTAGCCAAAGCCCCTGCTGGCAATTAAGCGATGAAGAATTTATCTTCGCAAAATCACAGTATGGGCGCATTGAAGATAAATTGAGCAAAATTGCCGCGAGCACGTCAACAGAAGAACAGGTGATTCTAACTCATCTTATAAATCTGATATGTGTGGAAACCATGCTTGAAGTTGTGAGCAATCATATTAGTAAATTTGACACACCATTTGAATCAATACGAAACAGTAATGTTGCTTATCGCTTTATCCTCTCTCTACATGAGAATTATCACACTGAGCGAGCCGTGAGCTGGTATGCATCGCAGGCAAATTTGTCCACCGGGCATTTTTCTGCTATAATTCGGGAGACAACAGGAAAGTCGCCATCAGACTGGATTTCATCAGTCACAACGACTTATGCGAAACTCTTGCTTGAACAGACTGATAAGAGTATCAAAGAAATTGCAAACGAATTGAATTTCCCTGAGCAGTTCACGTTTCGCAAATATTTCAAGAAATATGCCGGGATGTCGCCGACAGACTACCGGAACGAATCACGATAGACTTGATAAAAAAATGCTGCATCAGTTTTTCTGGCGCAGCATTTTTTATCTATCTGTTAACCCATATTAGTCGGGAAGTACCGGAAGCTGAATGTAGCTCGGATACTGACCTCCGACATGAAGGATGTGTGTACCCTTGTTGTCGGGAATACATCCGGGGGTACCCGGCATGATGCTACCTATTTCATCTTTTGTTGAAACAACTACACGCATTGTCTCGCCGGGATAGAATATCATGCCGATTGGGCTGAGAATAATATCGAGTTCTGCTACCTCACCTGCCGAAAGCTTGTCAATCTGACTGAATGAGTAGTAAGGGCATGTATCGGTTGAGCGTTCGGGATCAAGATGACGCATTGAAGCGCGGAGCCGTCCGTGTACACCCTTGTACCTTAGGGTGGATGCACCATCCTGCGTGAAGTCATGAAGAGCGGCTCCATTGTTGGGAACTACTGATTCAGAGAGGATATTACCGCGTTTGTCAAGCTTCTGAACCCATACAAATACATCCATATCGTCATAACCTTCAACCTCGGTGTAAAGTTTGATTTTAGGATAACCAACGAATTTTGTGGCCTTATCGAAAGTTTTCTGGAATGATACACGGACGGGCAGCCCATCGGGACTGTAGCGCAGAGCCATTTCTTTTTCAGGAACTTCATCTTTAAGTGAACGGGTTGTGCCGTCAAGATAGAATTTCTCATAAACAGCCTCTTTGGGAGGAAACTCATCGGCTATGATGCCGGTCTTGTTGTCACCCTCAAGGTCGAGGACAGCGTATCGCACGGCCGGAGTATCTTCCCAGCCGTTCTGTTCATCCTTTAGATAGCGGTCAAAGAATTTCTTACGCTCCTCTGTGTTGTGCATATCATAGTAGTCGGGCCATTCCTGAGAGTCGTGGATGCGCAGCCACTTCTTGTCAGTGCCCAGCGCACGCCATGCACGGAAAGTACCCATAGTGTGGAGTGTATTGGAATAGCTTGCCGTAACAAATGCCGGAATATTTATCTTAGCGCAGTCAGCTCGTTTATCCTGCCAGATTTCAGCAGTAGCAAGGGGATAAGCATACATCTCGTCAATCATATCCTCACGCTGCGCACCGCTCATACTCACATGATTTACCTGCAGACGGTCAAGGAAGTGCGGATCGGGAATACCACCGACATAGCAGATGTCGCGGTAGGCATCCTGCAATCCTTCGTGAGGCGCGATACAGGTAAGATGTGGTGGCTGAGTCGCGGCGATAAACCACTGGGAAAAAGTGAGATAGCTTGTGCCGGTAAGAGCGGTCTTACCATTACACCATTCCTGTGTTGCGAGCCATTCAATTAGGTCGTAAGCATCGTATGCCTCCTGCGAACCTATCATGGTTATATCGCCCTCGCTGCGGGCAATACCTCGCGGATCGGGATTGCAAACAGCATAGCCCTGGGCACACCAGTAGTCGGGGTCGGGACCCTCAAACTTGGTGAGACCCGAACTCCACTTATTGCCCATTCCGAGCATATTGAACAGACCTATGTAGCGAGGAGCAGTGCCGGCAGTCTTACCGTATGGGCTCCATGCGATAAGTACGGGCACTTTATCGCCGTCCTTCATCTCGGCGGGTAGATATATATCGGTATATATTGTCACACCGTCGCGCATCTTCACGGCCACGTCCTGCAACATACGCAGGTCATGTTTCAGAGGGGAACAAGCCGGGTGCAGTTGAGTCCCGGCTTTAAGAATTCGGTCACCGGGATTGAATTTGCTCATCACGCCATGAACTACGGCATCATCGACATAGGGATATGCCGGTTTGAATATCATTTTTTCGCAGATCTTTTCCATAAATTTCTGTTATTTAATTTTATAAGTAGCTGCTAAGAATTAATGAACAGATAAAACGCAGTTAATTTTGAGCATATTAGTTCGCGGAGTGAAGGAGCATAGCGGGCTATGCGACTGAACGACAAGGGCTAAGATGCCAA
>JAAVDD010000039.1 GCA_014801985.1 Bacteroides sp. | reverse complement strand
ATCCACATTCATGCCATAGAAGCTGGCAATTAATGTCGGTATCATAAGTATGAGGGAGATGCTTGTCAGGCGTTTCATGATGGCATTTACGTTATTGGATATTACTGAAGCGTAGGTGTCCATGGTTCTATCAAGCATCTGTGTTGCAATCGTTACTGTTGAATCAGCTTGTCGCAGTTCGATACTAACATCCTCAAACAATTCTTTGTCAAAGTCTTTCCCGTATAGTCTGTTTATGCGTTCGAGAAGTATGTTATTGCCGCTGATAGATGTAGCGAAGATTACGAACGTCTTCTGCAAATTCATAAGTTTAAGCAAATCTTCATTACGGATACTTCTCTTTAGATAAACCTCAGCTTCGGCAACAATATTTTTTGCATCCTTCAGATAACGGATATACCAATACGCTGAGCTTTTCAGTAACCTGAGAATGAAATCCGATGGCGATTCAATAGACGTATGACGTTTTTGTGTATGATTTATGAAATCAGAAATAAGATTATTAGGGTAGAAGCACACTGTCACGACATATTCATCTTTTACCATCACTCCTAACGGTATCGTGGCAAACGGAATATCATCACCCGCGACAGGTATTCGCAAAACGATACAGTTCCAGCCATCATTACGTTCCACACGAGGACGCTCGTCAATGTCGGAGAGGTCGTTCAAAAAGTCCTCCGGCAGGTCGAATATGTTTTTCAGTTCTACCAACTCATCAGCGGTAGGAGTCTCGACATTGACCCAGCACTCCGGAGTCCATTCATCGAGGTCTGAAAAGCCATCGGAACACTTCAAATATGATACCATAATTTAATATTGTCTATTTGCCATGTTTATAATTGTTGCAAAATTAAGTATTTAATTCAAGTTGTCCAATTAATATGCGATATTACTCAATATTTAATTTATGTGAACATATAATAATAGGTAAAATACATGTAACTTTGCAGTATCCATTTAAATATAAACCAATTTATACGTGACTGTTATGAAAAAAACCATGCAATGGCTTTATGACAACTGGATGAAAGCTACTCCATTTCTGGCTGTCTATTCAGCAATCTTGATTTGGATGTATGTGAAGGATGTGAACTATGCACTGTTCCTTATCTGGATGCAGACTCCAATTTATTGGGCACATGAATTTGAAGAATATATCTGCCCCGGCGGTTTCCTGAAGTTCTTCAACCGTAAGCCTCTGAAATCAGTCAAGGATGAGTATCCGATGACCAAGGCTGTGTCGTTCTGGATCAACATCCCTCTGGTCTATATACTACTTCCTCTCATGGGCATAGTCTCAAATTATTGTGGTGTGGAATGGGGTCTCTGGGTGGCTTATTACTCGGCTCTTAACGCCTTTGCCCACGTTGTAATGTTCTTTATCTTCGGGTTCAAATATAATCCGGGACTTGTGGCAAGCGTTCTTCTAAATATTCCTTTTGGTGTTTATACTGTTTGGTATTTCCTTTCGAATCACCTTGTTTCAACAGAGGTTAACATCATCAGCATTATCGTCGGCATTATCGCTCAGGCGTCAATGATGATATATGGATTCGGTTTCCTTGTGCCAAAAATCAAAAAAGAGGGACTGAGAGCTAAATAATCATTTAATGAAGACAACCACGGGCAATAATACGAATTCGTGCGATCCGCTGCACGAATATTGGAACAAAGGAGGATTTGTACTCTGCACCGCAGGTGAGGCTGACATCAGGATAAATGACAATATCTATCATTTGGCAAAGGGCAGTGTATTTATTGTCACCCCATTGATACAGATATATGAAATCAATCCATCTGCTAATTTCGAGCGGATATCATTAGTCAATGAGCTAAAAGTATTCTATCCGGTCTTCAAACTGATTGCCGACACGGGTGTTCCGCTGAAGGTAAGCCAAAGTCCCTGCTGGCAATTAAGTGAGGACGAATTCCTTTTTGCCAAATCACAGTATCAACGCATTGAGGATAAATTGAAAACTATTGGCTCAAGCACCTCAATAGAGGAACAGCTGATGCTGAGCAATCTTATCAATCTGATATGCGTGGAAACGATGCTTGGAGTTGTAAGCAATCACATCCACAGATTTGACTCTTCTTTTGAATCAATACGAAACAGCAATGTTGCTTATAGCTTCATCCTCGCACTACATGAGAATTATCACACGGAGCGAACCGTAAGCTGGTATGCGTCGCAGGCGAATATGTCCACCGGCCATTTTTCAGCGATTATCCGTGAAGCTACCGGGCAGTCTCCATCCGAGTGGATTTCGTCAGTAACAACAACTTATGCCAAGCTCCTGCTTGAACAGACCGATAAGAGTATCAAAGAAATTGCGAACGAGTTGAATTTTCCAGAGCAATTCACTTTTCGCAAATACTTCAGGCGATATGCCGGGATGTCTCCAACCGACTACCGCAACGAAGCCCGATAGAATTGATATGAAAAAAATGCTGCGCCGAAGAAGTTGACGCAGCATTTATTCCTGACTTCGTCACTTAATATCGCATCATTTTATAATTGCTTAATCAGCAATTATTTGTAATTTTGCATACCCCGATTTTGGGGTACGCAAGCCTAAAAACATGTTTATTAAGCGAAAAAAGAATCGATCAGGCACAACTAGTGTCGTAGTTGCCGAGAAGATAAAAGGCAACTACAAAGAACTGACCACCATCGGCATTGCCAAAACTGATGAAGATATAGAAAATCTTGTCAAGCATGGATACGAATGGATCGACCGGGAGAAACAACGTCGCCATCCGCATCTTGACCTGTTCGGTGAAGATCGTCAGAAATGTCAGGCAGAAAGGCTGCATGTGGAGGAACTGCTATCAAATATAACCAATATCACCATCGACGGGGCGGACCTTATTCTTGACAGGGTGTTTGATAATGTCGGCTTCAACCGCATTGAGGACGATGTATTCCGTAAACTTGTGAAAGCACGTCTTTCCTATCCTGCAAGCAAAGCCGCAACGGTGGAATATCTGAAGAACCATTTTGACGATGACGTCAGTCTGTCGAAGATCTACCGCTATCTTGACCGGCTCAGTGACTCCCAGCATAAGATTGTGCAGGATATCAGCGTGGGGCATACGCCACAGATATTGGGCGGTCATATCGGAGTGTTGTTCTATGATGTAACTACCCTGTATTTTGAAGCCGATTATGAGGATGAACTTCGCAAGACGGGGTTCTCAAAGGAGGGACGGCATAAGAATCCTCAGATGACTCCGGTTTAGGTTTTTCTTAGCCATGGGCATCTCCTGAAATAGAGGGCGCTGCTCTTGCGAACCGCGCTCGGGGAACACTATCCCAGTGCGATTCAGAAGTCTAATGCCTGCAGGGTGCTCCGCAGCAGAGCCCTCTTTCTCTTCGGCTTCCGAAGGTGAAGTTACAAAAAATCCATCATTATCTTGACATGGTCGTGGAATCTTGTTAACTTTGCATTCGGAGGACGATACAACCGACATATTCCAATTCCATGGAGTATGTAAAGAAAAACAGTTCACAGAGCATTTGTAAACCGAATCAGTCAACCGAGAAAATCGTGTAAAGAGAAACAGAGAACCGTCTCAGACGGTGTAAAACATATTAGTTAATCGCCCTCAAATCTGTCAACACTTTTCAGGGATAGTCACATTTTTAGCTATTTTAATCAATAGACATTGTTTTATTGGATAAAAAACATACTATTTTATCCAATACAGTCAATTTATTGGATAAAATTGATTATCTTTGCAGTCTAATACGACTGCGAAATGAAAAATATAATCCTCAATCAAAGGGCTGAACGTGATGAGCTGATGGCTCGTCCCTATCAACATCGGGATACAAGATATAATTTTGATGAGTTACTCGCAAATCCGTTAATCAAATTGATTACGGGACCTCGTCGCGTCGGTAAGTCTGTATTTGCATTGCTCATGTTGCAGGGTAAGAACTTTGCCTATCTCAATTTTGATGACAACCTTCTGCTTGAAAACTGGGATGAGGATTTGGTAATGCAGATGCTTGATGATGTCTATCCGGGCTATGAATATCTGTTGCTTGATGAAATACAGAACCTGCCCGATTGGGATTTATGGGTCAACAAGCTGTATCGCAGAGGTAAGAATTTGATTATTACAGGTAGCAACGCCAAGATGTTGAGCAGTGAGATGGCTACAGTATTGACGGGTCGTTATCTCCAGATTGAGATGCTGCCCTTCAGTCTTGAGGAAACGATGCGCTGGAAAAATGTCAATCCCAATCTTGAAGAACAGTCGGCTCAGGCTATTGTGGTCGCCGACGATTATATGCGTAACGGAGGCTATCCCGAAACTATTCAAGCTCGCAACATAACCAAAAGCTACCTGTCAACTTTGTTCGACTCTATTCTGTTGAAAGACGTTGCCAAACGCCATAAGGTCAGGAACACCACCGATCTATATAATCTTGCCACTTACCTACTCTCCAATTTCTGCAACCCTATTTCTGCGAATGATCTTGCTACGGAATTAGGATTGTCAAGCGTAACAACAACCAAAAAGTTCTGCGACTATCTTGCAGAACCCTATTTATTCTTCTATCTTCCGCGTTTCAACAACAAGATGAAACTGATGAAGAAAGCTCCGAGCAAGGTATATGTTGTTGACAACGGATTTGTACAAAGCACGGCTTTCAATCTAAGCGAAAACCTCGGCAGACTATTGGAGAACCAAGTATTTGTGGAGCTGTTACGTCGTGGGTATATTCCCGGCAAGACACTGTTCTACTATCGAACACGCAACGATAAGGAGATTGATTTCGTAACCAGAAAAGGCTCAAAAGTCGAGCAACTCATACAAGTCTGCTACGATATGTCCTCCGAGAAAACCCGAAAACGCGAACTCGACGCCCTCGTAGAAGCCGCCAAAGAACTCCACTGCGACAACCTCCTTGTCATCACCAACTCCCAAGAAGAAAAAATCGAGTGGAAAGAGAGTGTAATATTATTAAAATCTATAAGAGAATTCTAAATAAAAATGAAGGCTATATTATATGGTAATGGATTTAATCTGTTATCAAAAGATTGACCATCATTACAATATCCTGAGAACAACTTAGTTAAGGCGATATTATCCGACCCCAGGCGGATCACAAGACAAGACCTCAAATGAGGAATATCGCTGAAACTAAGACAGTTTCAGCGATTTTTGTAATACCCCTATCCGGCAGAATTGTGGACATCGTGAGGTTATCGGATGTGCAATTCGTGAACAAGCGTTGCCGTGAACAGTTTTGTTCACGATTTACGTTCACATGACGTAGCTTTCTAATCTTCTGTATTTTTCTGCGATTAGCAGTTCACAAAGAGGGGCTTTCATACGCTTCAACGGGTTCAGAACCCCACTTTTAATTGAGACTGCCCTTAATTTTAACTTCTCTTCACTCTTGGTGGTGATTATGCTTGATTATACATATAATCTAACACTTAAAGAATGATTTGGGACAAATTGAGGGTTGGTAATCGTGAACAGAAACTGTAAATCGCGTAAAAACGATGAAATTCACGGCAGGTGGTCAGTGAACAGAATGTACGGAAGTATGAGTGTTCACGATCTTGTTCACGAATATCGACATACGGTATTGATTTTCTTGCTCTTGCCTATTGCAAAAATTGGGGAATAATGATTATATTTAAGTAACCATTAATCCACAATTAAATTTTGTTACACGATTCTTATTTTACTCTCTCCTTCATCGCAAGGAAAGCCCGTGCACTCCGCAACGGCGAGTATCCGATCTTTGTCCGTATCACTGTGAGCGGACAGGTCGCCGAAATGAACATCGGTCGAGGCGTCATTCCTGACAACTGGGATCAGAAACGCGCCATTTCGAAAGGCTGTTCCCGACGTGACCTCGAACCAAACTATGTCATACTTATATGGATTAAGTGGTGGTTCCGCATAACGGATTTGCAGGCCAACGCAGTTTTATCGTATGGATTTACGACTTGGAGTAAATCTTCCCATGTTTACATGGCAAGTGTTTCCGTGGCACAATCTACGTTTCGTGTGCCGGGAAACATAACTTGCAATGGTCATGTGAACAACCTCCCTAAATGAAATATAGTATGGTTCATAAGAAGCAGCCATGATATAATTCTTCTTGGAGACCATCTATAATTTCAGCGCGTTAGGAGTATAAATGTTTCCGTGCTGCTTATATAAAGTTACGAAAATTCTTGCGTAAATCCAAACACCGAAAAGAAAAATCATAAGGCTACCACCCTGAAAATGGGGAGAATGGTTGCTGAACCTCAGCCCCATTATCCAATGTCGGCTAATGCGCCACGTTTCCCGGCTCGACATTCCGTAATTTGACAATCTCCAATAGACAGATCAGGCTTCAATGCTTGGTCTGTCTATTGTTTTATGTATCACCGATTAAATTCGGGTAATAATCAAATATATGGCTAACATTCAGATCAATACACCCTTCGTATGTTATAATTTTTTTGTAATTTTGCAGTATGAAAGAAGTTGATTTATACAAAAGTCAGAAACATAGGATTGCTATAAGCTTCCTATGTATGTTCTTCATCACATATCCGAATGTGATGTGGATACCTTGGAATGTAGCTAATCTCCAATCCGGTTCTCAATTATCATTCTGGGGGTCTTTTATCTTTCGTTGTGTATTTTTCTTCATTTTATTCTACTTTCAGATTGGCTATAATATCAAAAAAATAAATAATAGTGGATTTGTAGGGCGTTTTGGTAAAAATATTTTGTACTCATTTATTGCCGGAGTATTATTTCTCGCAATATCATATCTTGTTCCGTTATTTGGGATTCAGTCTGGTACAGTAGCGAAGCACCTGACTTTTCAATTTCTTGTTGTCAGCCTGCTT
>JAAVDD010000038.1 GCA_014801985.1 Bacteroides sp. | reverse complement strand
ATTTGGCGAAATATATAAAGGCTAAGCGCAAGGAATTTGGGCTTACACAGGTAGATCTATCTCAGAAATCCGGGGTAGGACTTCGGTTTGTGCGTGAAATGGAACAAGGAAAAGAAACCCTCCGGCTGGATAAAGTCAACCAAGTTCTTGCTCTATTTGGAGCTGAAATGGCTCCAATGAAACTTTCTGAGGTATGAAACAAGCTAAGGTATTTATCAGTAATACTCTTGCAGGCATACTGACCGAAGATGAAGCCGGGTATGAGTTCATGTATCTACCGGAGTATTTAGCGTCTGATTCGGCTATACCCGTCAGTCTGACCTTGCCTCTGTCGGATAAACCATACAGAGACAAAGTTCTGTTTCCGTTTTTTGATGGACTTATTCCTGAAGGATGGCTGCTTGATATAGCAGAACAGAGTTGGAAAATATCAGCACGCGACCGATTCTCTTTACTTTTGGCTTGCTGCAAAGACTGTATAGGAAACATAAGTGTAATTCCTATGGAAGAAAGTGAGGTGACAGATGTGTAAATGCCTATTTTGTTATAAGCCATTGAACGATAGTGAGGTAGACTATCATCCCGGATGTGCGCGAAAGATTTTTGAATCAACAGTTGTGCCGGATCTACCTTATACACGGGATAATATCAAAGAGTTAGCACGCGAAATTGTAACAGCAAGCACGACGGTAACGGGAGTGCAGGCTAAATTGTCGCTTGACATTGCTCGTGGCGGGAAAGACGAACCTCAGCGATTCACTATTGTCGGGCTATGGGGGCGCTTTATACTGAAACCTCAGACCGATCGTTTTGTCAATCTTCCTGAAAACGAGGATTTGACAATGCACTTGGCAGAGATAGCCGGAATAAAGACCGTACCGCACTCTCTGATACGATTTGCAGATGGTGAACTTTGCTACATCACACGCCGTGTTGACCGAACAAAAAAAGGTGATAAAATCGCAATGGAAGATATGTGCCAGCTTTCAGAGCGACTGACCGAGGATAAGTACAAAGGCTCATACGAGCGTATGGCCAAGTTGATAAAGAGGCATTCATCTGCTCCATTGCTGGATGTTATCAACTTCTGGGAGATAGTTGTCTTCTCATGGCTTACCGGCAATGCGGATATGCACCTGAAGAACTTCTCACTCTTTAAGCCGACAGTAAATTATATGCTTACACCGGCATACGATCTGTTATCAACTTCAATTGTCATGCCCGAAGACGATGAAGAACTGGCTTTAACGTTAAACGGTAAGAAGAAAAAGATAAAAAGAGAGGACTTTGAAAAAGCCATGTCTGATAGCGGAATGGATGAAAAGTCAATCGTCAACCTGTTCAAAAAATTTGAAAAGGCATTCCCTAAATGGATAGAAATGATTGCCCAATCCTTCCTGCCGGAGGAACAACAAGGCTTATATCGTGAGCAGATAGAGAGAATGTCGGCTAAACTGGGAATAGTTAACACTTGATACTGCGATATTTGGAGTATAAGGAACAAGTCCCTCCAGCTCCACTATGCACTACCGAACTTCTTCGGACAAAAGAAGACAAACCTCGGACTATCAAGTAGTTCCGAGGTTTTTGTATCTAATCCTTTCGTTTCAGGACAGGCGCACGCGCCTACAACTTCAGTCCCGGAATGGTTAACAAGTCCGGCATATTGAAAAAGCTACTATCAGATTATACATGATAGAAAACCATGGCAACTGCTAACCGACTACCATTCTCTCAATACGGGAACGTATCCACTTGGAAGTTACATTACTGATAAATAGTTGAAAGGCACGTTCTGTTATATTCTTTCACTCAGTATCTGGTCAAAAATGTGTTAAAATGGTACGGTTTGAAAACTTTGCCACCTAATTTTTTGTGTTTATTTTCAGAAAAAAGCTATCTTTGTAAATAGAATAAATGTCTCTCTTTTTTAGAGAGGCTTGTTCAATAGGCGATTTTTTCATGAAAATTCAATTGACTTTTTGAATTTTTTTCAAAGTCTGTCCATATTAGTAAAAAAGCAGAGAAAGCCGAATCGCGTGAAAGGACGTAGGCAGACTATTAAAACAATTATCTTTATGAAGAATGTACGTGTAACATTCACAATCCCGGAAGGAGCTAAAGAGCTACGATGTGGAGAAAGCTATGATTTCTATATTGCTCCTATAAGCGAAGTAGGAATATGTGTCTCAAACGAAGATGACGAAATCCTGTTTGAAGACGATAACTTTTTCATTAATCCTGCCAGATCAATAGCATCATATCAGGACGCAGTGGAATATCCTGATGACGAAGAGAGTGCAGCTACGCTGAAAGAGCTTAAAGAAATGCAGGCAACCTCTTCTTACAAGAATACTCCTCCCTTTCTCAAATCAGTCATTGACAAGCTACCGATGTCTGAAGAAGACTTCTGTCTATCGCTTCTTGAGGGTGCTACAAAAGAAGAGGGCGGCGTAATCGAAATGGAACTCAGTATGGGTGATGGTGACGATGAGCCTTTGGAAGCTACATTCGAGATAGAGCTTTCGGATGATGAGGAGTTTAACCCTGATAAACTCGATTATCTCAACTTCGACTGCGAGACATTGGAAGCTAAGGGTTGTGCCAATATCCTTAATCGTGCATTCTGCGATGGGGATAGCGTGTTAATGAACTTCATCAAATACGGAGATACCTTTTATGGCAATATCGGTGATGATGATGGCTTCTCATGTGGCTGCAACGTAGTAGATACTGAAGAAGTGAACTGCGATTCCACCGCCTTCCCCTCTGCTGAATAAGTTATTGGGATCATCTTAGGGAGGACTTTATAGCAGATTCCCTATAACATCCATAATATGGATGATTTTTTGAGATACTGGAACGAAGTGCTTGGCTATAGGGTTGAGCACGGAGATATACCACAAAGAAGAACTGGAGAGTGGAGGGTGCTGCAGAACACCCTCTTCTCCCCAGTCTTATGCCTGAAACATATATCGGCGCTCCGTATGATTGCAGCGGATTATCTAAATTAGGGAAATGTATATATCCACTGTGTCCGTCAAGGTCATAAGCTTGACGCCATACAAAGAAATCCCAAGTGTTCGATTCGATAGGTGTGATAGATAAGGATGAGGTCGTTCCTGAAGAATTCACCACATATTTCAAAAGTGTTATTGCTTTTGGCGAGACTGAAATCATAGAAGATGAGACGAGCAAAATTGAAATTTTGCGTCTACTTTCAGATAAGTATTCTCCCGGAATTGATCCTACGGAAGAAATAGCGAAATTTCTGAAGAACGTATGTATTGTTAAAATCCACCTTTCTAAAATAACAGGAAAAGAGGCTATTGAATTAACAAGAATACGTAAGTAGGAATTCCAAATAGCAAATCGAATATCTGTATGATTTTAGTGGTATTCAACGAATGATAGATCTGTGAAATTAACATAGTTTGATATTAAATGGATAAAAATATACCTGATTTTATACTACTTTTGTAGATAAATTTAAATATAGTAAATTATGAGAAAATCTTTACTTTTCATAGGTGCTTCAGTAGGCTTACTATGCTCACCGTTCAGTGCCTATTCTGCCATTGGCAAAGGTTCAAAAGTGAAACAAGCTCTTGCAGCTGCCAATCGTAAAGCGGCAGCCATGAATGCTGAGACAGTAGCACGTTTCTTTCACCCCGCTACTATCGTTAATGAGCAATACGATTCGTATGATAAGGTCTGGGGTAACCCCACCACAGTCAAATTTACTTACAACACGGCCGGACAGGTGTTGACAGAGTCAACTTCTGATACTATGGTTAAATATACCTATGATAATGACGGTCGTCTGGTAAAACAGGAGACTTATCAGGAGATAGAAGGGGAAAGCAGATTGCTCTATTCCAATGAATATACCTACGATTCCATCGTAAAAGACCTTGTGATTAAAGAGGTTAACACTAACTATGACATTATTACCGGACAGGCGGATCGCAGCAGTGCAAACGGTGCGGAAATCACCCGTAATTCCGATGGTAATATTGTCAAGATCCAGGAATACTCAGAATGGAGTGGGGAAAGATACCTCTACGATTCCATGTTGATTGAATACGGTGCAGATAAAAAGGCGATAAAAATCTCTGAATTATATGATGGAGAGGTTGATACCGTACTTTCCGACATTGTATGGGAAACTACTGACGGCCAGATTTTCACATTCGAATATGATGATCCTGATGGAGAAATGTATTTCTCCAACAATCGCATAGCATCGGCTATCATCACAGATGAGCATTATCCTTGTCCTGTAAGTTTTTCTGCAACATATGATGGCGATAGCTATCACAGCAAGATTATGGCTGGAGAAGAGCGCGCATTGGAGATCAATTTCAACTGTATTCAGAAATTCGCGTATCGTGATGATTTTGATGATCAGTATTCATACGATTGCACGCTCTTTGAGGCAGAGTATGAATATGATGAGGACACTGATTCATACTATATTGAGACAACTCGCGATCGCAGCATTGAGAATCGTGCCGATGCTTTCGGAATAAATATTCTTAATAAAACGGTGACAACATATAAGTATCCCAGTCCGCAACATCAATATGATGACGAGACTGAGGTTGACGAAGAGAAGTACGAAGTCACATACGATGAAACTTATGGTTATCCCGTCACTGCAGTCAGCTACAGGACTTCATGGGAAACCGGAGAACTGGAACCCTCAAGCAGATACACCTATTCAGACTATCTAAATGTTGATCCCTCCGGAGTGGCTTTGCCTGTTGTAGATGGATCGGATGATGTGGAGTATTTCACTCTTCAGGGTATACGAGTTATCGGTCAGCCTACTCATGGTATCTACATCTGTCGCAAAGGTAGCCAGACATCTAAAGTAATAATCAAATAATGATTGTCGAGATATCCATATATGGATGAAGGAATAATAGTTTAAGAAGTGTAATATAGTAGGAAGAGGAGCCTGTCGTTTAAGACAGGCTCCTCGTGTTTGAATCAATTCATCAATACAATTGTATAGGTATACAATTACAAGGGAAAATATTAACCAGATATAATAGAAGAATATTTCTTACTTTTTATGGATTCTATCATTGAAATATGATGCATTTACTCTATAATAAAGGATCGCCACTAAAATCACGAATACTATAGTGAACAATCCTACGCATCCTTGTAGAAATAACAATACTCCCGGAGATAAATAATCCAGACAAAATATCATTATCAATAAAAGAATAATAGATATGCAGATTGATGATAATGCAGCATACTTCAATCGTAGATTTGTTTTTTCGAGGAAGTATTTTTTCTTTGCTGCATCATCTTCACTTTTTCTTTCGAAGTAATTCATAATTCACATATATATTTTGAAGTTGTTTAAACTAATTTGATTTGTGAAATTTTTTAAGGGAAATAACGATAAATGCGAGAAAGTTCCATCCTTTCCAACTGGATACTGTGGTGTCAAAGCGTGTGAGAACAGCTT
>JAAVDD010000037.1 GCA_014801985.1 Bacteroides sp. | reverse complement strand
TTGCCGGCGGTGCCGAAGTGGATTTCCGAGATGACGGCGACTGGAAAGAAGTAAAGGCAGCAAAAGGCAAAGCAGTACCGGCGGCAATTATCCCCACTGCTATATCGAAATATGTGTCCACAAACTATGCAGGACAGAGCATTGTTGAAATATCGCGTAAACGTGGTGGATACGAAGTTGAACTCTCCAACGGCACCGAACTCAAACTGACCGAAGACGCCAAACCATTCACAGAAAATCGCGGAGGAAATCGCGGAGGACGCCCCCGCAAATAATGCAAGGATTATCGAATGACGAAGATATTCCAATTATCAAATTCATACTTTAATCTACTAAAAAAGCGAATAGGATACCGAAAATATCCTATTCGCTTTTTATGGCAGAACCTCTGCGATTAGAGTTGAGCGGTCTGCTGATGTAAAAAGTAATCCTTAGTAGCTACTTAACCTACTAATAATCAAGTACCGAAAAATTATTCATATACTGAATAATTTTTCGGTACTTGATTATTAGATATTACCATTGTAATTTTGCCTTCAGAAAATAATTAAAACACATCTTAATATGAGAGACGATATCAAGGAATATGATGCTGTGGCAAAAGCTGCCGAGAAGTTTGTGAAGAGTGTTGCCGAGGGCAACAGTAAGTATGCCAAAACGCTGTTTACCGACGATGCCGTGCTGTTCGGTATCCTCAATGGAGTAGTAGAGCGTGGTTCTATCGAGCAGTTCTACCATAATGTGGACACGGTCGGGGCCGGAGAAGCATTCAAGGCCCGAATCGATGTGCTTGCTGTTGAAGAAACCGTCGCTGTAGTACGCGTGCTCGAAGAGGGCTGGGGTGGCTCAATCGACTTCACCGATTTTCTTCTGCTCCTGAAGCTCGACGGCGAATGGAAGTGTGTAGCAAAAGCCTACAATCAAAATTCAAATACTATAAAGATGTGAGTTAGCAGTGAATCTTGCCGATAAATTCTAAGGAGCATACAATCAATATTTTTTTGCCTCCTATAAACACGGAGTGGTGCAGGTTTCACAACCATCAAATATATGAGTATCTGATATGAACCGCAATGGTAAAAGGGTTGTTTAGCTTCTATAAACTATTCTGCTAAACAATTATTATCTATGTGGTTTGTTGAAACATTACGGCATACACCGGCATTAGCCGTTTTCCTTACTATCGGACTCGGCTTTCTGTTCGGTAAAGTTAAGATAAAGGGGATCGCCCTCGGCACAGTTACCTCCGTGCTTATCATCGGTGTATTAGTCGGCCAGATGAATATTGATGTGGGGGGTCCCCTGAAAACCGTTTCCTTTCTGCTCTTCCTCTTTTGCATAGGCTACAGCGTGGGGCCCCAGTTCTTCCGTTCGCTTCGTGGCGATGGATTGAAACAGGTGCTATTCGCCGTGGTGGTATGCGTTCTAATTCTCGGAGCCTCCCTTGGCGTGGCCTATTGGTTTGGGTTGAATCCGGGGCAGGCCGCCGGAATGATGGCCGGCGCCTCCACAGCCTCTCCGGTAGTGGGTGCAGCCGAAGATACAGTAAGTTCCCTGCCAGCCTCGGCCTCTGCAATTAAGGATATGGTTGATGCTATACCGGTATGTTACGCCATGACCTACGTTTTCGGTACATTAGGTGCAGTCTGGCTTCTCGGATATGTTGGTCCAGCCATGATGGGCGGTATCGACAAAGTAAAGGCCATGACCCGTGAACTTGAGAAAAGTATGTCTCCGGCATCAAGCAACGACCCTGCAAGTTTCAATGCCTGTCGCCCGGTGGCTTTCCGGGCATTCTTGGTCGATGGCAGCGGAATGGATACCCCAAGAAGTGTGACGGAAATAGAGAAAGAGTTTGAAAAACTTGGCCGTCGTATAACGGTGGAACGTATAGAACGCAGCAGTAATTCCGAAAGAATAAACAACATCTCACCCGACACAATAATCAATCCGGGCGATACTGTGGTGTTGGCCGGGCGACGTGAGATGATTGTCGCCGATAATGACTGGTTCGGACATGAAGTGCCGGGAGTGGATTTACTCAATATAAAGCTTCAAGATGTGGATGTCACCGTGTCGAAACACTGCAAGATAAAGACTATCCGTGATCTGTTCGATCAGGAATGGATGGAGGGTGTGGATATAAAGAGTCTGAAAAGGAATGAGATTCCTCTAAATCCGATGGAACAGACAGAGCTTAGACCCGGAGATATACTTGAGCTTGTCGGAATGAAAAAGAAACTTGATCGTGCGGCTAAGGAAATAGGTTATGCCGATCCGGTCACTCTTGCCACTGATTTTGTCTTTGTCGGTCTCGGTGTGCTCCTCGGAGGTCTGTTAGGAGCATTGGCAATAAAGATAGGAAATGTATCTGTAAGCCTTGGAGCAAGCGGAGGGGCATTGGTTGCAGGTCTGATAATGGGATGGCTTAGATCAAAACATCCCACATACGGATCCATTCCCAAAGCATCCCTTTGGGTGTTCAATAATTTAGGACTTAATATGTATATAGCCGTTATCGGCATCGCATCCGGACCATCGTTTGTAAGCTCTTTCGCCCAGGTTGGGCCAAAGATATTCGTAGCCGGAATTATAGTTACACTCGTTCCTCTTTTCCTTGCCATTCTGATCGGGCATAAGATGTTCAAATTCCATCCCGCAGTGACGCTCGGATGCTGTGCAGGTGCCCGTAAGACCACCGCCGGTCTCGGTGCCGTTCAGGAACGACTCGGCAGCACTGTCCCTGCATTGGGTTACACCATTACATATGCCGTATCGAACACCCTGCTCATAATATTTGGAATAGTCCTTGTGCTGCTCACAGCATGACATAACTTGTCGATATACGTAGCAAATTTACTGCCTCCCCCTTCAAAAAGAGTAGTATTTTTGAAGGGGGAGGCAGTCGACATATATAATGGATGTATAAGTAAGTATTCAAAATTAGTTAATACTATCATTTAAGTAAGCTTGGATTGAAAGCTAATGTTCTTTTTGTTTTTGAACGGTGTCTTTGTTCCTTTCATTCAGTCGCATAGCCCGCTATGCTCCTTCTCTCAAGAAACAAATCCTCTCGTTCAAATTCCAAAAATAACTATTAGCTAATTTCTCAAACTTACTTATTTGAAGAAACTTTTTTACTTTTCGGAGCCAAAAACCTAATTAAAACCAAAATCTATGGCTACAGTAAAAGTAAAGTTTCGCCCGTCGGCCGAAATCGGGACTCCGGGCACGATTCAGTATCTTGTCAGTCATCGCAGCCTCTCACGGCGTATCAACACCACTTATTTTCTCTATCCACGGGAATGGAATGCACAACGGTCGGCTGTGGTCTGCGCCTCAAAAAATAACCGTCGGCCCATCCTTATCGCCATCAGGCGCCAGATCAGATGCGATCTTGAACGTATCCATTCAATCATCCACGACCTTGAATCGGGAGCCACTGACTTCTCCGCCGATGATATCGCGCAGGAGTTTAAGTATCATGTGACACAATATTCACTCTTTAATTATATGCATGGACTCATAGATGAACTTTATAAAAACGGGCGCATCCGCACATCGGAAACATATCAGGCAGCACTCAATAGTTTTCGCAAATTCAGGAACGACGAGGATATACGTCTTGATTTTCTGACATCCGAAACTATGGAAAGCTTCGCAGCCTGGCATAAGCAACAGGGGAATTGTCCAAACACCATATCATTCTACAATCGTATCCTACGGGCCGTCTACAATCGCGCTGTAGAGGAGGGCGAATTTGAGGATACACGCCCTTTCCGTCATGTCTACACTGGAGTGGAAAAGACCAAGAAGCGAGCTCTCCCTTTAAAGATAATAAGAAGTATCAAGAATCTTGACCTCTCCCCCTCCCCTCTCTTGGACTATGCACGCGATATCTTCATCCTTAGCTTTCTACTTCGGGGAATGAGTTTCATCGACATGGCATATATGAAGAAAAGTGATCTGAACCAAGGGATTCTCACCTATCGACGCCGCAAGACTGGCCAAAAGCTCTCGATTGCCTGGACTGAGGAGATGCAACAGATTCTCAACAAATATCCCGGAAATGAAAGCCCCTACCTTTTCCCGATTCTCCCCTGTTCAAATAAGGATGAATACAAGGCATACCAAAATATCGCTTCCTCGATAAATCGTAGTCTTAAACGCATTGCACGATATGTGGGAGTCACGGAATCACTGACCCTCTATGTAGCTCGTCATAGCTGGGCGAGCGCAGCCAGGGAGAAGGGTATCCCCATGAGTGTAATCAGCGAGGGAATGGGGCACGACCGTGAGGAAACTACAAAGATTTATCTGAATTGTCTTGCCACTTCGACCATCGACAAAGCCAATTCACTTATTATTAGGTCACTTCGATAGAAATTTCGGAATCGGGGACACTAATTTTAAAAAAAGTTCTAAATAAATTTGGAAGAATCAAAAGAAATAATTAATTTTGCATCGCAAATGAGCCAAAAGCCATAACGCAAAAGGTTCATGATGCAAAATTTGCTTCAATAGCTCAGTTGGTTAGAGCACCTGACTGTTAATCAGGGGGTCGTTGGTTCAAGCCCATCTTGAAGCGCCATATAAAAATTAAATTTGCTTCAATAGCTCAGTTGGTTAGAGCACCTGACTGTTAATCAGGGGGTCGTTGGTTCAAGCCCATCTTGAAGCGCAAACTCAAATTCAACAAAAGCACCTACTTTAGAATGCTTCAATAGCTCAGTTGGTTAGAGCACCTGACTGTTAATCAGGGGGTCGTTGGTTCAAGCCCATCTTGAAGCGCAGAAAGCGGATCCGCATAGCGGATTCGCTTTTTTGCTTTTATCCCCCTATCTCCTAAGACTCCGACTTCTCACAAAAAGAAAAAGTCTCGCAGAATTCTGCGAGACTTTTATTCTTCTATCGAAAAGAGGATTACTTTCTGATACCGAGTTCCTTCTTTGCGATGATCGCACGATAACGATTGATATCCTTGCGGATCAGATAATCGAGTAGCGAACGACGCTGACCTACGAGAGCCTTCAGAGCGCGTGCAGTCACGTGATCCTTATGGTTCTCCTTGAGGTGCTCGGTAAGATGTTTGATACGGATAGAGAAAAGCGCGATCTGGCTTTCGGGGCTACCTGTATCATTGGGGCCCTCTCCGTAAGTTGCAAAAATGTTCTTCTTTTCTTCTGTTGAAAGATGCATGGTTGAGAGAAATTTAAATGATTAAAAAATAAAACTTTTACTCAAAAAGGGAATTGCCGCTCTCTATCAGCACCCCTTTTATCAAAAAGCGATGCAAAATTAATAAAAATATCCGAATCAGACAAGGATTAAAGCGTGTAATCCTCAAAAAATGATGGAAATGAGTAAAAATATTTTGCAAGGTCGAAAAAAATTAGTAATTTTGCAAGGATTTATCCGCCACGGCCATAAGAAGAGTTTCTTGAACAGGAACCGCCTAACGGACTCATTCGTAATATAAAAGTTTTAATGTACGCAATTGTAGAAATCAAGGGCCAGCAGTTCAAAGCTGAAGAGGGTAAGTACCTCTATGTCCACCACCTCGGTGATGAGGTGAAGGAAGGTGATTCAATCACTTTCGACAAAGTTCTCCTCCTCGATGTTGACGGTGACGTCAAAGTCGGTGCACCTGCCGTTGAAGGTGCTAAAGTTGAGTGTGAAGTGCTCCTCCCCCTCGTTAAGGGTGAGAAGGTTATCGTTTTCAAGAAGAAACGTCGCAAAGGCTATCGTCGTAAAAACGGTCACCGTCAGCAGTTCTCCAAAGTGTTAATCAAATCTATTGTTAAAGCTTAAAATCCACTCTAAGATATGGCACATAAAAAAGGTGTCGGTAGTTCGAAGAACGGCCGCGAATCAGAAAGCAAACGACTCGGTGTGAAAATCTTCGGTGGCTCCTTCTGCAAAGCAGGAAACATCATCAAGCGTCAGCGTGGCACTGTTCACCATCCCGGTCTCAACGTCGGTATGGGTAAAGACCACACTCTCTTCGCGCTTATCGACGGTACTGTCGTATTCACAACCGGCAAAGAGGGTCGCAAATTTATCAACGTAAAGCCTATCGAGGCATCCGCAAACTAATTTGCATCCCCGAAGCTAAAAAATCAATGCCTGCTGAAAATTTTTCGGCAGGCATATTTTTTTGTTTATACTATAATTTTTAGAACGGCTTGCGGTATTTATCTCCATCCTCCAGTTCCTCCAAAATCGAGAGGTAGGAGGCATAACGACTTTGCGATATTTCATGATTCTCCACAGCAGGCACCACTGCACATCCGGGCTCTCCCGTATGCTTGCAATCACCATACTTACACTCCGCCGACTTACGGAATATCTCAGGAAAGAAATGCGACACCTCAGAAGGCTCGAAATCTATTGTGCCGAATCCTCTCACTCCGGGTATATCTATCAGTTCTCCCCCACCCGGAAGTTCAAGCATCTCCGAGAAGGTAGTGGTGTGGGTTCCTGTATGATGAATGTCTGAAATCTTTCCGGTCTTGAGATTAGCCCCCGGAATAAGAGCATTGATGAGCGAAGATTTCCCCACCCCGCTATTGCCGGCAAAAAGCGTCACCTTCCCCTTAAGATAAGAACCCAATTCCTCTACTCCCTCTCCCGATGAAGCGGAGGTGAAAAAGACTCGATAACCTATCTGCTCGTATAGTATACGCATCCCCTCGCCCAACTCACGGTCATCATCATCCCAGATGTCACATTTGTTTATCACAAGTATGGCAGGCACGGAATAAGCCTCGGCCGTGGCAAGAAAACGGTCGATGAAAGTGGTAGGAGTGGCAGGCTCACGGAGTGAAACCACCAAGGCAGACAAGTCGAGATTTGAAGCCAAGATATGGGATTCCTTAGATAGATTGGAGGCACGACGGATTATATAGTTCTTGCGTGGAAGAATTTCAGTGATATAATCTGCATCATCGGCAGCTTTTGCCACCACCACACGATCTCCTGTGGCCACAGGATTAGTGGTACGTATTCCCTTGATTCGGAAATTACCCTTTATGCGGCAAGGCACCTCTGTGCCATCATCAGTCTTTACAACGTAAGAGCTGCCGGTGTTTCTTATCACAGTTCCCTCTCTCTTATCTTTATATGCTGTATTATTCTTTTTCATTTCCTGCAAAGTAAGTATATTTTATCCACAATCCCAACTTTTCTTATTAACAATCCCGGCATTTCACTTGTTTTGACGCCCCGATCCGTATTTCAACGAACCGGGGCGTCAGAATATAGATTTATTGTATAACTTACTTTAGGATCGCACTGCCTACGCCGCCACCTCCTTGCTGCTCATTACTATTGGATACTTTCTTACCATAGTTGAAAGTATAGCTGAGGGAGAGAGTAAGATTTCTGGAAGCATACCAACTCCATTGGCGTGCCGTCTCGGAATAAAGAGGGGAATTAAAGGAAATCTCCTCATATCCATTACGAGAAAACCAGTTCCTAAATTCCAGACTCCCCTTAAAATTACCTATAGCATAACTCACAGATGCTGCATAGACACTCTTGATTCTCGATTGATATCCGTTGCTCCATCCATTAAGGCTGCGTCGAGGAGTGTTATAATATAGCATCGCCGACCAGTTGTTTCTTGAATATTGAGCTGAGATATTCCCGAAAAGAGCATTCATTGTCCGCGCATCACACCCTGTCAGCACCACTCTGCTTGCACTTCCATAAGCCTTGAAAATAAGTGTATTTTCCAAAAGACGAAGGGTGGCAGAAAGTCGTGCACTATATGAATTGGCAGAACCGCTGTTGATAGATTGACGAATCAACCCATCATATCCCTGCATCGTAAAGAAGCGGTATGCCTGCTTATGAGGATTCCCCTCATATTGAACCGAGGCCGAAAGAGAGAATCGGTTGGTCGGGACATAATTATAGGAAGCCGAGGAAAGACAGAAAAGTGTATTCCTTAAATCAGGGTTACCCTGAAGCCACAGAAGCTCACTATCCTGTACAAGGGCATTATTGGCTGTGGAAGCCTGCGGATGGGAGTTGCCCCACCATCCCTCTACCCTAAACGAGTTCCTGTCGTTGATTCTATATTCCAACGACAATCCTATACGCGGATTCCACTCGTTAAGAGTTGTCTGACCGTTTATTCTACCCATGGTCCAGGAGGCACCGGCTCGTGAATAGAGACTCAGTCTATCCCAATTCTGCGTATAGATGAGGAAGAACATACTTTCCGATGAAAGCAATCTCTGGCGGTTATGTGCCGATCCAAAATAACGGGTATCATAGAGAGTGTTATAAGTGGCCATATTGAAGCGGAAAGTATTGTTATGAGAAAGCGTCTTGCCATATTCAATCGAGGCATTTGGAGAATAGACTTTCTCCTTATTGTCGTTTTCAATCGGATCAAGCGTGCCAAGACGATAGAAGGATCCTCGCTTGGTGGAGCCGTATGTAAAATCCCAGGAGGCCATAAGGGAATTTCCTTTAGGAAGTTGGAATTGATAATATCCCCTTGCAGTGGGATAGATCGATTGATTGCTCTCTGTCTTGAAAGATGTGGTCTGACCGACTGCCGGAATTGAGAATATGACATCGGAACCAAAATGAGTTACAGGATTGGCTGATCGACCAAGCGAAACAGCGTGTTGAATAAAGCTCTTATCATTCCTGCGGCTGGCTGTCAGAGAAAGTGTCTGTGAATTTCTTCTTGAAAGGAAATCATTTCCGCTCTCCACCTTCTTACCTACTTCATCGTAACGTGTCCCTTCAAACTCCACATCGCGGAAGGATATCTCCTGAGTTGAGGGATTTCTATCAGAATGTATCCATTCACCTTCGGCATATCCGTCAAATGTCCATTTTTTATATACAAAACGCGAGAATATCTTTCCATCAATCCGGTCGGCTGCCAGAGTCTCACCGTCGGCAGTGAGTTTTGTGTAACCTCCCCATTCGTAATGCTGCATTATGAAATTCACAACATGAATTGCTGTTCCGAAACGCGGATCATCAGGATAATTCAGCACCTCCACCCTCAACACATCTTCGGGACGCAAGCCATTCACCTCTTCCGAGCTTGCCGGCACATAATCTATAAAAAGCGATACCCCTTCTCCATTAAGAGTGGTGACAGATTTAGAAGCCGGTTCCACGTTAAGCATAGGAATCTGCATATTTAGAAGGAGATTGACAGCATCAAGGGAAACTCGCTTGGTCTTCTTGGCAGGAACATACTCAACACCATTCCTTATTACACGCTGTGTGCGGGATTCGACAGTAAGCGTTTGCAATGCTACTGCCTGTTCGGCCATAATAATCGTTCCTACAGAAAAATGATTGAATTTTCTCAGTGTGGTCTTATACCCGATACTTGACAATTTACCAATCACACCTTTTTCTCTACATGGAATCGAAAAGCGACCTTCAATATCAGTCGTACCGGATGTTATGAAAGTAGAGTCTACTGGAGAAAGGAGTGTAACGGTGGCAGCGACCACAGGTTCAGAATCGTTCCCAATCACGCGCCCTTCATATTTGTCTCTCCCTTTCCACATAGCTTCCACATAATAGTTCTTACCATTCTTTATCACGGATACAGGATTCGGAGCCACGGTCTGACGCAATGCAGAATATGGGTCATCGGTATTTACCACAGCTGATGTGCGATATCTGTCAAGTTCCTTATAGATGAACGATACGTTTATTTCAGGATGATTCTTGCTTATTTCAACAATTGCCTCAGAGAGAGGCGTATTGTCAAACTTATAGGAATATTTCGCGGCTGAAGCCGAGACCGCAGTCAATATCGCCAATAAAAGTATATAAATAAGTTTCATTTGGGTCAGTCTATGATTAGCGTATTGTCATTACGGGTTATATTTATACTCTCGAAATTATTAAGCTGCTCCACCACCTCATCGAGCGTCAGCGAGGGATCAAACATATAATAGAGATGCAGTCCTGCCACCTCTTCATTGCCGAATTTAACTTCCATCCCGTAGGTCTCTGCAATACGGGCCATAATCACTGAAAGAGTTTCATCTTCAAATAGAACAGCAGCTGTCTGCTCTTCCTTCTGATTCTCCATGCTGTCGGTATCTGTTATTTCAGAGGCTTCCGATACTATTGACGGAGCTATTCCTGTAATCTTCTCAGTAGGTTTTATCTCATTTTCATGATCTGAGACAGCCACGGTGACAGCTATTCCGGCAGCTACAGCCACAATCGACGTGCAGATAATGGCGGCGATAGAAGCTACCCGATTGCCACGCAAGAGGAAGGGGCGTCTATGGAATGCAGCCTTCCTTTCAAAACGACTCCATTCCCTATCCACATCCACCACATCGTTTGCCTTCATCGCAGAATCGGTCTTGCAGAGAATATTATATATCTCTTTCATCTCAGGATCGGTAAATATCTCCACCAGCTCCTCTGAGGTATATCGGTCGGGGTGCTCGACGACTTCGAGCACAAATTCATACTTATCCATTTTCATTGAGTTTTTTTCGGATTATCTTTAGTGCATGACTCAGATGGCGGTAAACGGCAGTCTCACTTATACCCATCTCTTTGGCTATAGTGGAATAGCGTTTACCATCGGAAAACCTCAGCTCCATCACCCGGCGCGACTGCACAGTGAGATCGTTCCGTATCAAGGAATATATACCGGCTATTGTCTCTTCGTCGGGCCAGTCTTCCGAATCATATTCCGTATCTTCGAGGAAAAAACGGTTAGTGATTCTCTGACGTGTCTCACAGTCGCGGATATGGTTTAGGCACCGGTTCCTCACCGCCTTTAAAAGATAGCCTCCGGTCGCATCAGAATGCTCGGAAGAACCAAGCAATGAGAGAAACACATCATGGACGATGTCGCGCGCTGTGTCATCGTCGTGCAGAAGTCCCACGGCCAACCGGAACATCTGCGCATAATGTGCTTTGAAAAGTCGTTCTATGTCCTTTCTCTTTGTCATACACTATAAAGACACTCATCTTCTCAAAAACTCAACCCCGGATAAGAAAAAAATATAAAGTCTAAAAAATTAATTGGAGGATTATCCTCTCGGACAATCCCCCAATATATAGCTAAAAATCAAAACTAAGTTTCTAAATCATCTGCGGAAAGTGACAGAACGCACCACCCGGACCGGAACTTTCTCACCTTCAAGGCGACCCGGAATCCAGAGAGGCATCTTGCTCAAAATACGCACTGCCTCCTTATTAAGGCTGCGTTCCACTCCACGGAGAACACGCACATGGCTTATGGTGCCGTCGCGGTTGACAACGAAAGAACATGTCACCTTCCCCTCAATTCCTTTCTTATATGCATCCTCGGGATAATTTCTCTTGGAATTGATATAGGAAAGAAGATTTTTGTCACCGCCCGGAAAAGAGGGCTTCTCAGTCACGAAGTCGTATTCATAAACCTCGATATAATTCTTAAGCCCGGACACTGACTGGCCGGCTTTAACACGGCAGGTCTGTGAATACGCAGATCCGGACATCATCACTACCGTAATCAAGGTAAGTATTAAGGACAGGTATCTATGCATCATTTTTGTTCGTCGGAAAGGGGTTAATTCAGTTTTTAATTAAGCGGGTGAAAACACGCTCTTCAGTTGTCATGTCTTTCCGATTGCAAATTTATATCTGTAACTCTATTTTCGCAATAATCCAATATTTAAATATCGTTAAGGGCGTGTTAAAAAAAATCACAGGTTCCCCCTATTTTCTATCATTTTGCTAATATTTTTAAAATACACATTTTTTAGCATCCTGTTCATCAAGAAACTCACCTTTATGCTGAAATCCATCCTCCACTATAATAGCACGCAATTTTTGGCGTTAATTATAATGATGAAATATTGTTTGACAGCCATAGCCCTATCCGCCCTTACGGCCTCTACGGTCTTAGGCCAGGAAACCTCCTCGGCCTACGACTTTCTCGACATATCCACTTCCACCCATGCTTATACGCTGGGAGGAAGAAATGTGGCGATTGTCGATCCAGATGTCACACTCGTCGATCAGAACCCCGCACTTCTTGGAGGAGAGGTTGACAACCAGATAGCGTTCAACTATATGCACTATATGGGTTCAGGTAATTTTGCCGGTGTACGCTACGGAATGGGTGCCGGCGAGCGAGGCGCCTGGGCAGCCGGAATCAGATATCTCAATTATGGATCCATTCAGGGTTATGAACCGGATGGAACGATGGGGGTGAAATTCTCCCCTGCCGATCTGGTTTTCGAAGGCACTTATAGCCACGACATAACCGACCGTCTGCGTGGAGGAATCAACCTGAAAATGATCTATAGCACTTACGAGCAATACACTGCTTTTGCAATGGCTGTGGATCTCGGAATCAATTATTATAACGAGGAGAAAGATCTCTCGCTATCGGCCGTGCTCTCCAACGCCGGAGGTCAACTGAAACGCTTCGACCGAGAATATGCGCGTCTACCCTTTGACATCACTCTGGGATATATGCAGAGTCTGGGATCCTCCCCTTTTCAGATTTCCATCAATGCCACGCATCTCACAAAGTGGAATCTCCCTTTCTATGGCCATGACAAGAATGACCCTGAGCAGCAGCAAGTGCTCAAATCAAATTTCTTCTCAAATTTATTCCGACATCTGATTTTCGGTTTGCAATATTCGCCTTCGGAGAAATTCTATATCGGACTTGGCTATAATTACAAGACACGCACCGACATGGCCACATATCAACGAAATTTCCTGTCGGGTTTCACCATCGGAGCCGGACTCAGAGTAAAATCCTTCGGAGTCGGGGTGTCATACGCTATGCCGCATAAATCGGCTTCATCCCTTATGTTCAATCTCAGCTGCTCCATAGGACAGCTTGTGTATGGATCCGATTAAGTCTTTTATATGCCACCATTAAAGTATAAATACAAAAGACCGCTTCACACCCGGAAGCGGTCTTTTATATATTATCCTCTCCTTATCGGAGGGAGGGATCAAAGGATAACTTTCACTGCAGCCTCTCCGGCACGTACCACGTAAGTCTGACCTTTGTCGAGACGGATTGACAGGACCTCCTCAGTAACCTCGCGGCTCATGATTGTCTGACCTCCGAGAGTATAAACTGCCACTGATGTGCCCGGTTCGAGTCCGGTTATCTCGACCGTATCATCTGAAACAGAGATCTTAATCTTATTCTCAAGCTCTACCACTCCTGAAGTCTCTACCACTTCAAGTGTGCCGTCATATTCAGCGGTGAACACATAGTTGTTCATAGAGAGTACAGTAAATTCGCAATCGTATGAAGAAGTGACTTCGGGAAGTTCATACTCCGTTCCGTTAAGAGTATAAGAAGTCAGTTTCCAATATTTATCTGCAAGACTGACTGTGAACATTGATTCCGTACCGAATGTCGCCTTATATCCGAAAGCAGTGCCGTCGCTTACCGAGATATTCACCTTTACAGGAGCCACTTCAGGACGTCCTTCATAATCAAACGGACATGGAGCTTCCTTATCGTTTGATGCATAGAATGCAGCGTTGTTATCGGAATAATTCACTTTCAGATAGATTACACCGGTAACATCCTCACTGAGCCAGATGTTGGTAGTATTCCCACCATTGAATACCTCCGTAACAGTATCAAGATCGGTCACCACCCCATTTGAGCCGATATTAACTTTAGCCCAGTTGGCATCAGCAATCTTGAACACTTCGCCGGCCTCTATTCCTGTCTCACCACAAACGTAAGAATATACCCATCCTCCCTCGGAATCCTTGCCAAGACGAGTGAGTTTCCAATCATCGGAAGCAGCCCATTCAGACATATCGCCACGAATGTATAAAGGCTCATCCTCTATCGGAGTTACCACGATAGGATCGTCTGTTGTCAGCTTTATTGTTGAAAGATCACCTGCAACAGTAATCGTCCAATTAGCCTGAGCAGGGCATGTGATATTCATATCGCCCGGCATAAGAGGAGCCTCCACTCCAGGCTCGTTACCATAATCGCAATACAACGCGCCCTCATTGAAAGTATCCCAGTCGCCGTAAGAAGTGGAGATCTTGAACATCGACAGATTATTCACCGTGATGACATAATTACCATCAACGAATTCAAACTTATCAGGAGTTGCGGGATTCCACGCTCCTTCGGTGAAATCTCCGTCACCGGTGATATAAAGATGCTTTTCGTTTACTACCTGTGCCTGTTTGTCCACATATAGAGTTAGAATGTAATCTTTTCCTCCGAAGGTAAAATTGAGTGTGCATTCAGCTTTAATTGATAGTTCTTCCGGATTCTGGAGATCGCCATACGCACCGGATATTTCAAGGCGCATATTCTCAGCCTTATTTGCAGTGAGGGTATAGGCTTTTGTTGCCGACTTACCCACTGACAATGGCACACACTGGCCATCGAATGCACACCACAGAGCATACACCTGAGCACCGTAATCCCAATCAAATTCGGGTACGCTCTCGCCTTCAACCAATGTCACCTTACCTTCGAAAGCGCCTGCCTCATCAGCCATCACTTCAAGTTTGGGATCAACCATGTAGCTGTAACCATCCTCATCCTCATAGAAAGAGGTGATATTGATACGACTTCCATTGGCCACTTCTTCTCCATTTATAAACATATGCAATCCGGAGGTCGGTTTCGGAGGATCTTGCTCTTCCTTGGTCAGATAAAAAGTACCAACACCATAAAAGTAACCCTGTGAAATTCTCCATAGCAAAACCACCCGATTAAAATCAAGTTTTTTGGAATCAAAAACCGGAACCGTAACCTGCTCCACGTTACCTATATTAAAATCCATCAATTCAAGATAAACATCCTCATCATATGCCTCTAAAAAGGCGAGATTCTTATTATCCGAAGTATTGATCGTAATTGTCCCTTTCGCCAAATCAACAGAAGCCTTGATAGGAGCTGCCTCTACTCCAAAAGAATAATCGGAGTCATCATCAAACCAGCTGCAACTGATAGCAATAAGATTATCCTCAATTTGAGAAACAGTGAATGTGGGATCAGACGGCCTGTCGGTTTCGAAAGGCCACCACCAATTTTCACTGATCGTATATTTACCGCAGATATCCTCTATCTTTTCTATCGGTGTGCCGACTACTTCCGGTGTCGGATCCGTACCGGGAACTTCATAACCTTCGTAAGGGAAGGGACAATAAGCTTCCTGATTGTTTGAGGCATAAAACTCTGCATTGTTATCGGAATAATTCACTTTCAGATAGATTACACCAGTAACATCCTCACTGATCCAGATGTTGGAAGGATTACCACCATTAAATACCTGCGTAACAGTATCAAGATCGATCACCTCCCCATTTGAGCCGATATTAACTTTAGCCCAGTTGGCATCAGCAATCTTGAAATTATCGCCGGCCTCTATTCCTGTCTCACCACAAACGTAAGAATATACCCATGCTCCCTCGGAATCCTTGCCAAGACGAGTGAGTTTCCAATCATCGGAAGCAGCCCATTCAGACATATCGCCACGAATGTATAAAGGCTCATCCTCTATCGGAGTTACCACTACCACCTCATCTGAGACAAGTTTCAGTGTGGATAAATCTCCCGAAACTGTAATTGTCCAATTAGCCTGAGCAGGGCATGTGATATTCATATCGCCCGGCATAAGAGAAGCCTCCACTTCAGGCTCGTTACCATAATCGCAATACAACGCGCCCTCATTGAAGGTCTCCCAGTCACCGTAAGAAGTGGAGATCTTGAACATCGACAGATTATTCACCGTGATGACATAATTACCATCAACGAGTTCGAACTCATCAGGAGCTGCGGGATTCCAGGCTCCTTCGGAGAAATCTCCGTCACCTGTGATATAAAGATGTTGTGTTACATCCGAAGCGAGGTTTGCAGCATAATTTAAAGGAGAGGTTACGGCTTTAAAGCCGGAAGCCAATCCCACTGCCGCGACTACGCCCGCCAACAATAAAGATTTTTTCATAATTAGAAGTATTAAGTTATATGGTCTGTATAAGGTTAATTTAGACTGTAAGTTATATCAATTAAAATATCAGCCGGTTATTTTGTGCAAAGTTAAAAAAATTTTTTTAAACTTTTACAATTTTATTTTTCTTTTTCATTCTCTAAACTTTTGCATTCCTACAAGTTGCCATAAGTTCGGGTTCCCGATTTGCGATTGCCGATTTTTTTTAGTAATTTCGCAAACATGAGACCGACCATTACCATTCGTGGAAAATTATATTCATTTGACACTCCCAAAGTGATGGGGATTGTCAATGCCACTCCCGATAGCTTCTTTAGTGAGAGCCGCACTCCCGACTATCTATCGATAAAAAAACGCATCGAAAAGATGATTAATGAGGGAGTGGATATCCTTGACTTGGGAGGCTGCTCCACACGTCCGGGCGCACCTGAAATATCTGACGAAGAGGAATATGAACGACTTCTCCCGGCCCTCGATGTTGCAAGGTCACTTGCCCCTGAAATACCTGTTTCTATTGATACATTCCGTGCTTCCGTTGCACGTAAATGTGTGGAGGAATGGAAAGCCGATATAATCAACGATATATCAGGTGGCACCCTCGACCATGCAATGGCGGAGACTGTTGCAGAACTGAAAGTCCCATATATTCTTATGCATTTGCGTGGAACTCCTGCCGATATGCAGACCCATACTGATTATGAGGATGTAGTGGCTGATGTTCTGAAAGATCTTGCTTTTAAAATAGCCGACCTTAGACAGCTTGGAGTGGCCAACGTGATTGTAGACCCCGGATTTGGATTTGCCAAGACAGTAGAACAGAATTTCAGACTCCTCGATTGTCTTGAAGTGTTCCGTCATCTCGAATGCCCTATTCTTGTAGGTATTTCAAGAAAGACCATGATATGGAAAACCCTCGGCTGCACTCCGGCTGAAGCACTGAATGGAACGACTGTCCTCAACACTACGGCCATTCTAAAAGGAGCCGATATCCTTAGGGTCCACGACGTGGCGGAGGCCCGGCAATGTGTTGCTCTCACCAACTGTCTCAAATATTAATCGAAATGTTTGACTTCGGAATAAAGGATTTTATTGATATTATCCTCGTCGCGCTGATGCTCTTCTACCTCTATCGGCTGATGAAGAACAGCGGTACACTCTCTCTTTTCTATGGAGTGTTGGCGTTTATCGTTATTTGGGTGCTTGCATTCGAAATTTTCGATATGCGTCTCACAGGAACAATCGTCGACAAATTCATGAGCATCGGTCTTATTGTGCTCGTAATCCTATTTCAGGATCAGATAAAACGATTCCTAACAGATATCGGAGGCCGCGCAAAATGGAAGACCGTGCGAAATCTTTTCCGGCACACCAAGAACAAGGAGGAGAATCATTCGGAAGTGATGAGCGTGGTCTATGCTTGCATGTCCATGTCGAAATCAAAGACCGGCGCTCTGATTGTCTTTCAACGCAAGATGCCACTGAGCGACTATGAAAAGACAGGTGATATTATTGATGCAAATATCAATGTGCGATTGATAGAGAATATATTTTTCAAGAACTCCCCTCTTCACGACGGGGCAATGATAATTTCAGACCATCGCATAATGTCGGTAGGGTGTATTCTTCCGGTGAGCCACGACATGAATATCCCTAAGAACCTTGGTTTGCGCCACCGTGCAGCCTTAGGAATGAGTCAGGTCACCGACGCATTATGCGTCATTGTCAGCGAGGAGACCGGAGGCATATCCGTGGCTAAAGATGGAAAACTCCAGGTCAAGGTTTCCACCATCGACCTGGAGCATATACTCTCGTCGGCAATTGCCAACGACTGATTTCCAAACCTATTTTCCAATGATGACCGGAGATCCGGGGAGCCCTATATAGGGGTATCCCGGATTTTTCTTTTTGAATCCCTTGATAAACTCCTGCGCTTCATCGAGAGAGTCGAAACCTCCGGCTATGGTGTACCATCTGTCGCCGGTTGTCTGCACTGCGTGTGCATCATATCCCTTCTCGCTTAAGGCGGCAGCCTGTGCCTTGGCATTGGTATTCATCTTATAGACACCGACTGCTACATTATAGGTCTTTAGAAGATCCGGCTGTTCAGAGTCACGACGCAGACGGTCTTTTGAAACGAAGAGTGAATCGCCATTCACAATTTTTAGTGAGGTCCCATCATCGCTCAAAAGTCCTGTTGTCGGCATCATAGCCTCAGCATTAGCAGCCTCTCTCCTCGCCTTGGCAGCATCATAAGCCTGACGGTAGTTATTCTCCGTAGGTTTGCAACCGGCGAGAAAACCCACAGCCAACAATACTGTCACGGCAAAGATATGTGTGATTCTCTTATTCATATCCATTGAAGTTGTTTAAACTAATTTGATTTGTGAAATTTTTTAAGGGAAATAACGATAAATGCGAGAAAGTTCCATCCTTTCCAACTGGATACTGTGGTGTCAAAGCGTGTGAGAACAGCT
>JAAVDD010000036.1 GCA_014801985.1 Bacteroides sp. | reverse complement strand
TGGTATGAACAGTTCTGCTTCGATGGCACACAGGAAATTGGAGGTAAGACCTACCATCAATGGAAACTTATAAAAAAGATATCCCTGACCACTGATCCCGATACCGAAGTGGCGGAGATTCCCGAAGATAAGGTTACGGCCCTGTTGCGCGAGGAAGGGGGGAGGGTCTACATGCTTCTGTCGGGAGAGAGTGTAAGAGACTATAATTCCGAGACTCAGATTCTGAGTACACCCTTGTTGGCCCCTGACGGAAAGGAGTCAATCCTCTATGATTTCACCATCTCGGAAGGGGAGTCCTTCAGCGGGATTGTGAAGATCCTCTGGGCGGAGGAATGGAATGACCCGACCCAGACCGCGCTGTCAGACTGCCGGGTCATGGAGACTGGGACTGTCGCCCTTGCAGATTCGGAAGTCAGGAAATTCACGATACAGGCAGGTGTTGATGTCGCTCTTGTCAGGAGTCTGGGAAAGATCGACTTGAACGATCCCGATATGTTGAATTCCGAGATGAAGCTTGACGGAGAGGAGGATGATTCTGACGGCAACCTGGACAGTCAATCCCTGCTCACGTATGCCGAGGTTTTAGGAAATATCGGGAGGGGTGACATGACATCCCTGACTCCAGCCAGTGCGCTATTCCTGACATCCGGTATGATGGATTATCATGTATCGTATCTGCGTAGGGTGTACGACACAGACGGCACGGTAATATATGGTGTCCCCTCAGGAGTCACATCAGCCGGATCCGGCCTCGCAGAAAAGGAGGATAAGACCTACGACCTCCACGGCCACGTGGTTACGGCCACAGTTCCCGGCTCCATCTACATCCGCGACGGCAGGAAGTTTGTGGCGAAGTAAGGATTTAAGCCAAGAAATCAATTATAAACTAAAAAAGGAACACCTCTTTCGATATAAAGAATTGCAAAACAATTCTTTATATCGAAAGAGGTGTTCCTTTTTATTTTAAACTCTTTAGCAAATCGCCCTCTGAAAGCGTGATGCACACAATCAAGTATGTCCGCAAGCATAAAATTCTGCCTATCTTAATTTGCTGCCGCTCTTTGCGGTATGGATAAAAATCACTAATTTTGCAGATTAATTGAGAAAGCTATTTGAAAGCATGCTTACAAAGAAATATAACCTTGTGAATAACGTCATCGGCTGGATGGTATTCGCCATCGCTCTGGTGACTTACTGGCTCACACTTGAGCCTACCGCTTCATATTGGGATTGCGGTGAGTTTATCATTCAGGCAGACAAGCTGGAAGTGGGACACCCGCCGGGCAACCCGATCTTCATGCTCACCGCCCGTTTTTTCGCAAACTTCGCTCCCGACGCAACCAAGATCTCCGTGATGGTGAATGCCATGAGCGGTCTGTTGAGTGCGCTCACAATCCTGCTCCTTTTCTGGACCATAACCCACCTTGTGCGTCGGCTTGTGGTGAAGGATAAGCAAACCGATGAGATTCCACTCTCGAAGTATCTCGTCATCATGGGGAGTGGTGTGGTCGGTGCGCTTGCATATTGCTGGAGCGACACATTCTGGTTCTCTGCCGTCGAGGGAGAGGTTTATGCATTTTCATCCTTCTGCACAGCCCTGGTCTTCTGGCTTATACTGAAATGGGAGAACAGAGCCGACATGGCACATTCCGACAGATACCTGATTCTGATTGCGTATATAATCGGCGTCAGCATCGCGGTCCATCTTCTCAACCTTCTATGTATTCCGGCAATAGTCCTTGTATTCGCATACAGGAAATGGAACGACATGAACCTCAAGAAATCCCTTCTTGCGCTTCTCGTCTCCTTCGTAATTGTGGCCCTCGTGCTCTTCGGCCTCGTGCCCGGATTCATCAAGATGGCTCAGCGTTTCGAACTCTTCTTCGTCAATACTCTCCATTGTTCCTTCAATACAGGAGCATTGGTCTATGCCTTTGTAGCGGCAGCTCTCTTCATCTGGGCTCTTTACACGCTCCGCGTGCGTAAGTCACCCAATATGATAAAGCTGACATTCTTCCTTGCTATCCTTATCTCCGGAATGCTCTTCATGGGTTCAGGGTGGCTCTTGGGTTGGATTCTGATGGCCTGCCTCGCCGCATGGCTATTCTTCGACAAACGCCCCCTTCCCGTAAGAACGCTTAATATAGTGATGTGGAGCATCGCGGTAATCTTTGTGGGATATTCCAGCTATGCGCTAATCCTGATTCGTTCAAGCGCCGACACCCCAATGAATCAGAATTCTCCCGACAACGTATTCGACCTTGCCTCCTATCTCAGTCGTGAACAGTATGGCGAGACACCGCTTCTTTACGGCGAGACCATCAATTCGGGTGTACAGAAGAAATTCCTGGGCTATCAGGAAGTGGAGACCGGAGAGGTTAACGACGACGGAACTCCCTTCACCTACAGTGTCCCCACCTATAACCAGATTATCGACAAAGGTGTGGCAGAATATGGTAAGGGTGTCAAAAACGCCGTGCCCAAGAAGAGTGACTTCATGACTCCCTCCGACGAGGCATCCAACGCGGCTCTTGCAAACCGTGAGGGTGACTATTATGTGAAGAAGGGATACAAGGAGGAGCCTAAGCTCAATCCGGAGCTGAATATGTTCTTCCCCCGTATCTACAGCCGTATGCACCGTGATGCCTACCGCACATGGGTCAACCTCGACACTACCTCTGCCAATCTGAAGGAACTCTATGCAGTGGATGCGAATGCAGGCGGGAAGGTGCCGGAGTTCGATCTGAACGGTCAGCCCACACTCAACCCGATGACAGGCCAGGTGGTATTCCCCCAGAAGATGGCCTATCGCCCCACATACGCCCAGAATCTCGAATACTTCTTCAACTATCAGCTTATACACATGTATATGCGGTATTTTATGTGGAACTTCGCCGGGCGTCAGAACGACCTTCTCAATCAGCATGGCGAACTTGATGCCGGTAACTGGATATCGGGCATACCTTTCATCGACAATGCGCGTCTCGGCGACCAGAGTATGCTCCCCGACGATCTCGGCAAGGATAATCAGGGACATAATGTCTATTATATGCTCCCTCTTATCCTTGGAATCATCGGACTTGTGTGGCAATCCTTTGCCGGAAAGAGGGGCATAGAGCAATTCTGGGTGATATTCTTCCTCTTCTTCATGACCGGAATCGCGATTGTGCTCTACCTCAACCAGCCTCCTATGCAGCCGCGTGAGCGCGACTATGCATTCGCCGGTTCTTTCTATGCCTATGCTATCTGGATCGGTATGGGCGTGGCCGGTCTGTGGAGTCTCATCCGTCTGATCCTCGGTTCCAAGACCGAGAAGAAGCCGGTCTCCCCTGAGGCTCTTGAGGAAGCATCCAAAGAGACTCCTCTTCAGGAAGCAGTTGAGCTCCCCGCAGAGGAGGACAATGCCTTCAACCTTGCTGACGACACCAAATCGAAAGGCTCTCTCTACGCCGCTATCGTGGCCTGCATAATCGGTCTTGTTATTCCCATTCAGATGGTAAGCCAGACTTGGGACGACCATGACCGATCAGGCCGTTATGCCGCCCGCGACTTCGCTATCAATTATCTTGAGAGTCTCGAACCGAATGCCATAGTATTCTGCAACGGTGACAACGACACCTTCCCCCTATGGTATGCCCAGGAAGTGGAGGGTATACGTCCGGATGTCAAGATTGTAAACCTCAGCTACCTCGCTTCCGACTGGTATGCCAACCAGCAGATGAAGCAGAGCTATGAGGCTGCCCCGGTGAAATTCACCGCCAAACCGGAAGATATAGCCTACGGAAAGGCAGACGTGACGGTATTGGGTCGTGAACGCGCCCCTATGGATCTCCTTTCCTCCTTAAAGGCAATCTATGCCGGAAAGACATATAATGCCGATTACGGTTATCCTGAATTCCCCAGCAGCGTGGTTACTATCCCCGTCGACAAGCAGGCGGTATTGAAGCGTGGACTCGTCTCTAAGGAGAATGCCGACAAGATTGTCGACAATATAGTGATTGATCTTGCTGCCGCTCCCTCCATAGCAGGGAAGGGATATGTCAGCCTCAGCGAGCTTCTGATGTTCGATATAATCGCCACTAACGCAGCCGAGGGTTGGCCACGGCCAATATATTGGTGTTCCTCCGTGGGATCGGAATACCATACCGGTCTGACGAATTACCTTGTCTCCACAGGTATGACCCATCAGCTTGTACCCACCATTCAGGAGGGCCTGCCGGCTCGTACCGACCGTGCCTACGACGTGGTGACCAAGAAATATCTCTGGGGTGGAGCTGACAAGGCCACATCCGAGTGGCGTCCTTACTTCGACGAGACTGCCCGACGTATGCTTATGGCAACCCGTAATTCTATGCTTGATGTGGCGCAGGAACTCATCATTGAGGGCGACGAGCTTCGAGCAGCAGGGAAGACCGGTCAGGCCAATGAGAAATACAAAAAGGCTCTCAACGCTCTCAATCTCATTGAGAAGAATTTGGGAGAGGCTGTGACCCGCTACGGTATCACCGTGGCTCTCTCGCTACCCGAATATTACGGAATGATAGCCGAGGCTACAGGCGATAAGACTCTCAAGAAGAAAGCCTCCGATATGCTTTACACCCAGATGGAGCGTATGCTGCAATATGTGGCCTACAATAATTCCATCGCACAGCAGTTCGGCCCCGGAATGAGCATGACCACCGAATCGCGTTACGTTCCATATCAGATGCAGAGTTTCATCGATGCATACGAAAGATATGGCGGTGACTCAAAGAAGGTGGATGCACTCCTGAAACGCTTCGGCTTCAACCGTGAATATATCCAGAAACTCCACACTGCTGCATACGGCGGAATGGATGAGGCGCCGACAGCCGATGCCCTCATTGAGGAGGTGAAGACATTTGCTGCAATAGTCAATGAAATGGCTGCCATGTCGCCCTCTGAATATGCCGAGGCTCCTATCGACCGTCGCTATATCGACTCCGTGTTCTATGGTTATGTGCAGGAGGTGATAAGCGCAGGTATCACGCAGGAAGAGATGACGCAGGCACTGAAGGAGACCAAAGTGGATATGACTCGCTCGAAGCGTATCTATGAGGAATATGAACACAATCATCCGGAGTGATGCTCATCGAACAGCCTCCTAAGTTATTCCGTATGCTCACTCCCGGCGGGGTTTTCCGGCTTCCGCCGGGGGGGAAGCCGACGGTCTATCTGACCTTTGACGACGGCCCGATTCCGGAAGCGACTCCTTGGGTTCTGGATATACTTGACCGCTACGGCATAAAGGCCACCTTCTTCATGGTTGGCGACAACGTAAGGAAATATCCGGCAATCTATGAGGAGGTGAGGCGACGCGGACACAGGGTGGGTAATCATACGATGCATCACCTTCAGGGTGCCGGTTGCACCACACGTCGTTATCTCCGCGACGTAGAGGAAGCCAACGCGATGATAGGATCCGACCTGTTCCGCCCACCTCATGGTTGGTTGCGCCCGCGACAGGCACGTGCTCTGTCGAGAAAATACAGGATAATAATGTACGATCTTGTCACGCGCGATTACAGCAAGCGGCTTGATGCACGCGAGGTGGTGGAGAATGTGAAGCGATACACGCGCCCCGGCTCGATCATCGTGTTCCATGATTCGCTGAAAAGCATCCGGAAGCTCCAGACAGCCTTGGCTGAATCTATCGAATGGCTTCGCAAGGAGGGATACCAGTTCGGAATCCTTTAATGCGATAGAGCTGCGACGGAACCGGCTTCCTGCTGATGCAATTACAACAGCGAGGCTTTTGAACAGAACAGCTTCGCGATAATGGGAACTATGATTTTGGAAAGAATATAGAGAAAAAATAAACAAATGAAGAGAGTTCTTGTAGTAGGCGCCGGGGGATTTGCCGGTGGATTCATAGTGGAAGAGGGGCTGCGGCGCGGATATGAAGTCTGGGCCGGAGTGAGGGAGACCACCTCACGCAAGTGGCTCTCCGACGAAAGGATTCATTTCATGGAATTTGATTTCGATAAGCCTCATACGCTTGCTGAAACACTTCGCTCCGCTCTTCCCGAAGGGGAGAAATGGGATTATGTGGTCTATAATCTCGGTGCTACGAAGGTGGTGAGGTATCTCGACTTCAATAAGATAAATTATGAATATCTCCGCGATTTCACGGCAGCCTTGAAACTGGCTGCGAAGGAGCCGGAGAAATTTCTATACATGAGTTCTCTATCCGCCATGGGACCTAAGGATGAGCGCGGTTATTCTCCCATCACGGAAGAGATGATTCCCACGCCCAATACCCGTTATGGATCCTCGAAGCTAAAGGCGGAGGTATGCCTTATGTCGACCGGGATACCATATATCATCTTCCGTGCCACCGGTATCTACGGACCACGCGACCATGATTATTTCCTTATGTTCGAGTCTGTGAAAAAGGGTGTGGATTTCTCCGTGGGTTTCCGCCGCCAGATGCTGACATTCATTTATGTCGAGGATCTGGCACGCGCCATCTACGATGCTCTGGAGAAAGCGCCGGTGGGGGAGGTCTATAATATCTCCGAGCCGCGGGCCTATACACAGAAGGAATTCCGCAGGATAAGTTCCGAAGTTATCGGAAAGAAACTTGTGGTGCCGGTCCGTGTCCCGGTATGGGGTCTCAAGGTGGTGTCATGGGTTGCCGAGAAGATAGGGATGATACGTCTGAAGCCCTCCACGCTCAACAGCGACAAATATCATATAATGAAGCAGCGCAACTGGAATGTCGATGTATCGAAAGCAGAGCGCGATTTCGGTTTCGCCCCGCAGATCTCACTTGAGGAGGGGGTGAAGCTCAGCGTTGAATGGTATAAGAAAGAGGGATGGATGTGAGATGAAACCGATTGCCAACGACAGCATAAGCTTTGCAGCCTTTAACTCCGCAGGACTTCCGATTCCTCCGGCGCTTCCCGATTCCCTGCTCACGGATTCGGTGGCCGAACCTGTCTATGGGCTTATAATCGAGAATCCGATTGTAAGGGAGGATCCTCCGGTGGCGGATAAGGAGGAGATTGGAGTCTCCTTCGTATGGCTTCTTCTTTTGGGGCTTTTCTGTGCGGTGGCCTTGAAGTTCAAGAACAATGCCCGTTATCTGAAAGCAATCATCAGCGACCTTACAGATGTGCGTACTCGCCAGAATGCTTTCGACGAAACAGTGAAGGAGACCTCCTTCCTGATTCTACTGAATGTGCTGTGGGTATGCTCCATCGGTATATTGCTATGGCAGACAATAATGCTCACGGTCGGTCATCCTCCGATAGGCTACAGCTTCTCGATTCCCGACCGTCCCGGTTTGGGAATAGCCCTCTGCATAGGGACCACCTCCATCTACACCATCCTCATGGCTCTGGCTTATTGGGTGATTGGTTTTGTCTTCACCGACAGTAGCCGCGCCGCCTTATGGCTCAAGGGCGCCGGGGCATCCCAAGGGCTTGAGACCGTGCTCCTACTTCCTCTTGCCGCCCTCTCCCTGAGCTATGGTGATTGGATGTTACAATTGCTCGAAATTGCTGCCGGAGTGGTCATTTTGGGCAAAATTATATTTATTTATAAAGGATTTCGCATTTTTTTCAACCAATTTTCGTCGTGGATGCTATTTTTGTACTACCTTTGCAGTGTAGAAATAGTTCCATTGATACTTACCTACCTTGCTACGTTGCAGCTCTGTTCGGTTTTGTTGTGAAAAATGCCATAAATATCAGCAGAATCTCTGCAACGACAGAAATTATTAGCGCATGAAAGTTAAGAAGATTTTAGTATCCCAGCCTCAGCCCTCCTCGGAAAAGTCTCCTTATTTTGACATCTGTGCCAAATATGGCGTGGAGATGGTGTTTCGTCCCTTCATAAAGGTCGAGGGGCTGACTGCAAAGGAGTTCCGCCAGTCGAAAATCAACTTGGCCGATTACACTGCAGTGATTTTCACGAGTCGCACTGCCGTCGACCATTTTTTCCGCCTTTGCGAAGAGATGCGTGTGAAAGTGCCCGACACTATGCGATATTTCTGCACCACGGAGTCGATAGCTCTATACCTGCAGAAATACATTGTCTATCGCAAACGCAAGATCTCATTCGGAAAGACCGGGAAACTCGACGATGATCAGCTCATGGCTGCCATGGTGAAGAACGGCAAGGAGAAATTCCTGTTCCCGATCTCTGATGTGCATAAGGATGATATCAAGAGTCTGAGTGCAAAAGGGCTTGATGTGACCAAGGCCGTGATGTATCGCACCGTCAGCAATGATTTCCAGCCTGATGAAAAGCTCGACTATGATATGCTCGTGTTCTTCAGTCCGGCCGGAATAGCAAGTCTCAAGAAAAACTTCCCCGACTTCGATCAAGACAAGGAGGGGATCTACATCGCCACATTCGGAGGCACCACAGCCAAGGCTGTCGAGGATGCAGGTCTGCGTCTCGACATTCAGGCTCCCACCCCGCAATATCGCTCTATGCCTGATGCAATAGAGGCGTTTTTGGCGGAGAACAATAAAGATTAAAAATTCTGAGATGCCCGCTTATTCAAGCGGGCATCTTTAATTTCATACCCTTACCGACATGAAAAACTTCGATGAGAATATGCTGAGCCGGCTCTATCTTAAGGATACGGCTTTCAAAGACCTGATGCAGCGACGCATCTTCAATGTGCTTCTTATCGCCACACCATACGATGCCTTCATGCTTGAGGAAGACGGCCGGGTCGACGAGCAAGTCTATTTCGAATATGTGGGACTCAATCTTTCATCGCCGCCCCGCTTCACGATGGTGGCGAATTATCAGGAGGCACGCGAGGCTTTGGAATCGAAACCTTTCGACCTGATAATCGCCATGCCCGGTGTCGACATCAGCGAGACATTCCGCGAGGCTGTGGAGATAGATGCCTTGTATCCCGACATCCCCTTCGTGGTGCTTACTCCCTTCTCGAAGGAGGTGCGTCGCAAGATAGCGAATGAGGATATGCGCGGAGTGGACTATGTCTTTTCATGGCTTGGAAATGTCGACCTCATTCTGGCAATCATCAAGCTCATCGAGGATCGTATGAATGCCGAGAACGACATCAACGAGGTCGGAGTGCAGGCCATTATTCTCGTGGAAGACTCCATACGTTTCTATTCTTCCATTCTTCCCAACCTGTTCAAGTTCCTTCTTAAGCAGTCGAAGCGTTTCGCCACGGAAGCGCTGAACGAACATGAGCAGATGATGCGTATGCGCGGACGCTCGAAGGTGCTTCTCGCCCGTGACTATGAGGAAGCAATGGCCTTGATGGATAAATATGGAAAGAATATACTTGGAGTGATCACCGACTCCCGATTCCCCATCAACGGTGAGAAGGATCCCCACGCCGGCATAAAGTTCTGCGAGGAGGTTCATAAGAAATATCCATATATGCCGGTGATAATGGAGAGTCAGGAAAGCGCCAACCGTTTCCCTGCCGAGGCACGCGGATATACTTTCATCGACAAAAATTCAAAGACTCTTGCCCTCGATCTCCGGGAGGCCGTATCAAAGAAATTCGGGTTTGGAGATTTCATAGTGCGCGATCCTGAAAGCGGGAATGAGCTTATGCGCATCCGCAATCTCAAGGATCTTCAGAAGAATATCGACCGCATACCCCCCGGTGCCCTCTATTATTATTGTGGAAACAACAGCATTTCGCGTTGGCTCTATTCACGCGCATTATTCCCGATTGCCAATGTGCTCAGGGATTTCAAGTTCAACAGTCTTGATGAGGCCACAAGGGTGAGGAAACTCATATTTGAATCCATCGTGAAATACCGCCGTATGAAAAACCGAGGGGTAGTGGCTATCTTCGATAAGGATTTATATGATAATTACAGTAACTTCGCACGTATCGGTGAAGGATCTCTTGGCGGGAAAGGGCGCGGCCTGGCCTTCATAGACTCCATCATAAAGCGTCATCCCGTCTGTGACGACTTCGACGGCGTGCAAATCACGATTCCCCATACGGTGGTGGTCTGCACCGATATCTTCGATGAATTCATGGATTCCAACAACCTTTATCCCGTGGCGCTTTCCGATGCTCCCGATGAGGAGATACTACATCATTTCCTGGAGGCCAAGCTCTCGGAGGAGGTGGTGTCCGATCTCATGGCCTTCTTCGAGGTGGTGAAGCGTCCGCTCGCCGTCAGAAGTAGCTCCCTGCTTGAGGACTCCCATTATCAACCTTTCGCCGGCATTTATTCCACCTACATGATTCCATACGTGGATGATGAGGTCCAACGTCGCCGAATCATCTGTGATGCTGTGAAGGGTGTCTACGCCTCGGTGTTCTTCAAGGATTCCAAGGCATATATGAATGCCACAAGCAATGTCATCGATCAGGAGAAGATGGCGGTGATTCTTCAGGAGGTGGTAGGAGAATACCATGACGGCTTCTATTATCCGAGCTTCTCAGGTGTGGGGCGCTCGCTCAATTATTATCCCGTCAACGATGAGAAATCGGAAGAGGGTGTTGTGGAGGTGGCGGTAGGCCTCGGAAAATATATTGTCGACGGTGGTCTTGCCCTTCGATTCTCTCCCAAGCATCCTACAAAGATAATCCAGACCTCGACCATAGAGACCGCCCTGCGCGACACGCAGAGAAATCTATTCGCGCTCCCCTCGACAGTGGGGGATGATTATGAATTCAAGGTAGACGACAGTTTCAACATCGTGAAACTCCCCGTCGCGGATGCTGTAAAGACAGGCGCACTCAAATACCTCATCTCCACCTTCGATCTTGCTGACGGACTTATCCGCGACAGCGACACGGGAAGGGGACGCAAGCTCGTCACGTTTGCAAATGTGCTCAAGCATGGTGTTTTCCCGTTGGCGGAGGTGCTCGACTTCATGCTTTCCACCGGACAATATGAGATGGGACGTCCTGTAGAGATAGAGTTTGCCGGAAATATCAACCCCGTTAAAGGTAAGAATGGAGAGAAAGGCACAGTCTATTGGCTTCAGATACGACCGATTGTCGACAAGAAGGAGATGCTCGACGACAAGATAATGGATGTGCCCGACGACAAGCTGATGCTTCGAAGCGACACAGCCTTGGGGCATGGCATAATGGATAATGTCAAGACCCTTGTCTATGTGAAACCTGAGAATTTCAATTCGGCATATAATCCGGAAGTGGCACAGGAGATTGAGAAGATTAATGCCGAGATGGTTAAGAATGGTGAGCCTTATATCCTCATAGGTCCCGGCCGTTGGGGTTCCTCCGATTCTGCACTGGGAGTGCCTGTGAGATGGCCCCAGATTTCGGGTGCCCGTCTGATTGTGGAGACAGCCCTTCCGGGCTATCGTATCGAGCCTTCTCAGGGCACGCATTTCTTCCAGAATCTGACGAGCTTCGGAGTCGGTTATTTCACCGTGGATCCTGCCGGCGGCAACGGATACATCGACAATGAATATCTTGCATCGCTTCCGGCTTCTTCGGAGAGTGAGCGAGTGAAGGTGGTGAGGTTCGATGAGCCTCTGATGATAGCCATCAACGGTCGCAAGTCGAAAGGTATCGTAGGTAAGGAATAATCTCGATTAAGATAATTGGTCCCCGGAAATGAGTTTGTCGCATTTCCGGGGGCTTTTGTCGTATAATGGAATGAGAGAAGCGGAAAACGGATTAATTTTGCAACTTGAAAGAAATATATCGCTAATTAACTAAATTCATTCTTACACATGAAGAAATGTATCAATCTTCTTCTGTTTCTTGTGATGGCTGTCACTCTGGCCTCCTGTGGCGGCGATAGCGCACTCAAGATGCAGATAGAATCGGGGAAGAAACACTGTCCGATGAATCTCGGAATGGCAGGTAAACTGACTTCCATGAATTATGACGAGAAGGATAAGGTGGTGGAGTTTGTAATCTCGCTCAATAAGCAGCTGGCGAATGTCGACGATCTGAAGAAGGATCCCTCTTCTGCAAAGGAGGCGATGCGTCTTGCTCTCTCGAAGGGAGATATGAATAAGCTTCTCAAGATGATGGTGGATGCCGAGGCATCGTTGAAGGTGACCTATAAGAATCGTGGATCCAAGGATGAACTGACTCTTGATTTCCCCGCTTCCGAATTGAAGGATATCTATGACAATCCGATGGATGAGTCGGCCGTCAACAAGATGATGCTTGACAATCAGGTTAAGAGTGAGCGTAATCGTCTCCCTTACAGCATTGACCGAGGACTTAAGGTTACCGATATACAGGATAACGGCACTAATCTGGTCTACATCTGCGAAGTGGATGAGGATTTGTATGAAATTGACAATATGGCCGAGGGTAAGGATGAGTTGAAGAAGAATATGGAGGATATGCTCAAAGACCGCGCCATGCGTAAGCAGGCCGAAATCCTTGCATCACTCAACAAGGGTTTCCAATATAATTATGTAGGGAAGCCTTCAGGCAAGACGATAGTGGTTGAGTTTTCAGCAGCCGAGCTTGGAGAGATTGCAGGGAAAACAGCCAAGTAAACGAATCGCAACATAAAAATGATAAAGGGGCGTCGCAAGGAATGAAATCCGGTGGCGCCCCTTTATTAAATGAGAAATAGAATATCTATTCAATCTACCTATTTCTTTAGGGTGATGTGGATGATTGAGGGGGTATCGTCATGTTTCTCTATACTCATTGATTCTACCTTGGAGGAGGGAATCTCCGATAGGTCACCCTCAAATTTCTTGCCGTCGAGATACACCACATATTCATTCTGACGTATTCCGGAGGATGTCACGGAAACCGAGTTAGAATTACCGTCATAATCCGACGTCACAGTAATCGTTGTCTCCTTTTGGCCGTCGGAGTTCGTGGTGGTCGATATGGATGTGGAGACGGATTTGGATTCTCCCTCGTTCTCATTGTTCACTGAATTGGAAGAATTCGCCGACGGTTCTGAAGGTTTCTTGAAGCTGAATGGGAGGTTGAAATAAGAAGCTACCGGTTTACCATTAATCTCACCGGGGATCCAGCGGGGCATCATTTTAACCACTCTCTCAGCCTCAGCATCAAGTTCGGGGGATAGGGATTTGATGATTGACACGTCGCCGATCGAACCATCAGTCTCAACTACGAAACGCACGATTACCCTTCCGGTAACATCTAAATCCTCCGGATATATGATTTTATCCTTGATGAAACTCATCATAGCTTTCATTCCTCCCGGAAATTCCGCCACTTTATCTACCGCCATAAAAATTTTGGATTCCTTCTGCGACTTGGATTTTTCTTTCCTTGGAGCCTCCATCGAAGAGGGTGTGGTGGATTTTTCCGACGAAATCTGTTCAGGATCTGAAATGAATTTTGTAATTTTGGCGGATGTTTCAGCCGAAGGGGCTACGAGCGAAGATTCAGCGATAGAATTCATTGCCGAGGCCACTGCCGGCAGGTGAACCATCCATAAGGCTGCTCCTAATGCGGGCAGCAACAGCAGCGGACGAAGCAAACGGCCGCCGCGTGGTCTTCTTTGATTGCACATCATGGTGATACGTTTTTTAAGTTTACTATGATTGAGGCTGTTGGCAAGTGACGGGAATCTCGTGCCGACAGTCTTTTCTATTAGCAGTAACTGATATTGTCGGATATCCGCTCCTGAATTGACCACCCTATGGTCGGCCTGATACTCATGCACGTTCTTAAGCTCCACCTGCATCATCCATGCAGCCGGGTTATACCATTGGAAGATGCAGAACGCCTGCGCAATCAGCAGGTCCAGCCAATGGCCGAGCGCGATATGCGACTGTTCATGAAGAAGAATGAGCCGCAGCTTCTCTGTGGACTCTTCGGAGGGAATCACTATATACTTTCCGAAACTGAAAGGTGCGACATCCCTTCTGTCGATGAGTATGACTCTGTGTCCTTCAATTTCAAATAGCTCTCCAGTGTGTATTATCCGGAGGATTCTGACAAAGTTTATTACAGTCAAAACCGCCGTTCCTGTCACTCCGGCAAGATATATCCATAATAAAAAGGATAATGTTGAAGCTGGCTTTTCAGTTTCTATGGCCACACGGCCTAATTCAGCAGGTTCGAGTTGCATCAATAATTCCCCTGATCCTCCCGAAAATCCGATCATTCCGTCGATGAGTACATATAAGGGCGGCGCAAGCAGTGTGACCACATATATGACCCATAAGAGGCACCGATTGAAAGCAGCACAGTTCTCCGGAGCCTTCACCCATAGATATACAAGGTAAAGGAGCATCAGAATCAGAGAAGAGCTCAATGAATATGTCAAAATTTCACCCATAATCATTCATCGTTTAATCGGTTGGCGGTGTCTGGGATCTCTTTTCCACCAGTCTGATGATTTCTTTAAGTTCATCGACACTTATTTTCTCCTCTTCCACCAGTGCTGAGACGGCCGAACGGTAGGAATTATTGAAGAATGTAGCGATAAGATTTTTCAGAGACCTGTCGCGAAACTGTTGTTCGGCCGCCAAAGCCCGGTAACGGTATGAGCTGCCCACAGACTCATGGCCGATGTAGCCCTTTTCCTCCAGATTTCTGACTGTAGTTGAGACTGTGTTGAAATGTGGTTTGGGATCGGGATAATATTGCAACATCTCCCTGACGAACATTGGCCCATGTTGCCAGAGTAGTTTCATTATCTCCATCTCCTTTTCTGTTATGGCAAGAGGCTTACGGCCTCCTCGTTTTAGATTCATAAGTAAATTGTTTAAGTTCATCAGCAAAGATATAACTAATTTTTTAGTTATACAACTAATTTATTAGTTATAATAAAATTTTTTCTTGTCATCCCTTTTGAAATCCATGCAATTAGGTGGGATCAAGAAAAATTTTTTCGAAAAAAATATTGTTTTCAAAAACAAAATAATGTTAATGTTGTTTAAAAAATGAATTTAAAATTAGGAAAACATTAAAAATCGATAATAAACTTAACTAATTTTAACTTCAAACAGAAATCGTTAGTTTCAATTAATTTTATCAACAATCACAACATGAATAAGGAACTTTACAAATCACACCTTTGGGCTTTGGCCCTCTCCCTTATTCCTATGGCTTCCTGTTCGGACCTGGATCAGAACATCAGCAGCGTTGAGGGCGACGAAGATCGAATCATGACACGCTTCTCCGGAATACCATACTCCAATTCCGAGGATGGCAACGAAGAAAACCTCTCCGCAATCTCTGTATTTCATTTCAAAGGAACCGAATTCCTCCTGCGTACGGATATCACCGATCCTTCCGCAGATGAAATCTCCCTTCCCACAGCAGGGACTACCCGTATACATTGCGTTGCCGGTATCGATGTAAAAGCCGGTGAAGGCACAAAGGAATCTGAACTGCTCAATCAGACAGCCTTGTGCTCCAAAAATGCAACCTCCGCCCCTCTTTTTTATAGCGCATCTGCCGACTTTACACATCAGTCTATAAGCAGCCGCCATATAGAGGTAGCTATGAAGCGTAGTGTTGCCCGTATCGACTTCATTAATGAAATCGATTCACGCATTGAGATAGAAAAAATAGTGGTTGAGAATGCTCCGGCAACGACTTTTATATTCCCTCACGACAGCATAGCTGATAATGGTACAGTCAGCTTCTCCCGTCAATTCTCAGAACCTTTCTATGGCGAGGAACGCGGAATGTTTACCATTTTTGAATCCGCTCGCCCGGTGAATGTCAGAATAATCGGTAGCTTCGATGATTCCCCCCTCAATCTTCTCACCACTATTCCTACCGTGGAGCGCAACAAAATCTATACCCTTCAGATGGTGAAGGCCAACTCAAAGGTTGAAGGCGCATTCACAATCAGCGACTGGAAAGAGGGTGATTCCACAACAGCCGTTCCCTCCATGGGAAAAGGCCTATTCATCGATCAGCTTAATTCCTCCTTCCCAAAGGATGTGACTGTTGATTATGCTGCCAATCTCGTGACCGTTCCCCACGGTGGAGCCTCCAATATGAAGGTTGCTTTCACAACCCCGACTCCTGTGACAATCGTTTCCGTTGAAGGAGCAGGGGAGGGTGTTGAAGTCACTCCCAACGCGCCGGTGAAGATTGACGGCGGATATGTATCCTCATTCAACGCAACAGTAGCGGCAAATTCACGTATAGAATACACTTTCACAGTGAATGTAAAGGATGAGGAGGGACGTTACAACTTCGTAGACTTCAAAGTTCTTGAAAATACTCAGAAACAATTCGATACAGTGGAGATTGCAGGTCTCACATGGATGGCTTTCAATGCAGTATCCTCCGATCCTGCGGATCAGGTATTCCCTCTCGATGGATTGAGCGTCGAGGAGATGTATCAGAAAAACTGGCCTATGGCAATCGGAAATTTCTTCCAGTACGGTCGCAAGAAAGGTTACTCTCCCTGGACCAAGAACGACCCCAATGGAAACGCTGATACACCCCGTAATGCTCCTTGGAAAGATTACTCCACAATGCCTCTTCCCGAAGGATATCATGTTTCAACTCAGGCCGAATGGCAGCAGCTGATGCCCGCAGGGACCACCTTCCCCTCAACTTATGCAGCGGGGAATGGTGAGATGATAAAAGCAGAGATCATCACTCTTCCCGGCACAATGACGAATTCTCCCAGTGCGGCCGCCAATAATGCCAAACTTCTCAACCGCTATATCCGCTTCGAATCGCAGAAGACAGGAAACGTGCTTATTATCCCAATCTGTGCGATGAAGTCTAATAATTGGGATGAATATCCCGGCGGAGGACGCGCGATGCACGCATGGTCGGGCTACTGGATTGCCGAAGACCGTTGTCTGTGGCTTCTCCAGATAAGCGGAACAGAAGATGCCCTCACTGCAACGCAGGGTTCCAGCAAATGGAACTATGACGGATTCATGCCCGTGCGTGGAGTTAAGGATCATGAGTAAAAACATTTCACACACATTCCCATTATGAAATTCATAAGCAAAATATATAAAAGCACATCTCTTCTCCCTCTTCTCACCCTTCTTGCTCTCGGCTCCTGCAGCAGCGATGATCTCTTCGATGAAGACTACGGAGCATCCAACGGCTCGGCCACTTTCAATATCTCCGCAGCCGGTTCGGAAGTAGGTGTAGTGACACGCGCCGGAGAAGTGGAGAATCCCACAGTTATCAATGATATGCGTTTCCTGCTCTCCGACCTTGACGGAAACGTTATCGACCATCACTATGGAAGATTTGAAAATCAGTTCACTAAACTGACAATCGATGGTCTTAAGCCCGGTGATTACAAAATCTCCTTCCTTGCTTCTCTCGCCGATGCGCGTCAGACATCCTACGGCACACCCTCGGAAGGATCCGATCCTTGGCTCGTGAATGAGGCAGACGGAGAACCACTCGACGGACTCTACTGCTACAAGACCACAACTTTCAGCGTGGGTTCTGGAGTGCCGACTGCCAACATAGAACTTGACCATTGCATAGCGCGAGTGTTTGTCGATCTTCAGATGCCGAACCCCTCCCTCTGGCGCAACGTGAAGAAAGTCGCTGTCACTCTCAACGAAAAGATTCCGGCAGCAATCAATGCCGACGGTAGCTACAGCGGATTGAAGACTGTGGACAGCTATGAAATATATCGCCCTGACGGGACATTCACTTTCACTACATTCCCCTCCGATCGTCCTGTCAGCGGATATGTCGACATCGAGTCTTCCCGTGAGGGTGGTGATGATTTCACCCAGCGCTATGAGTTCTCTGATCTTAAGCTGGAGGCAGGGAAAGTGGCACGTATCAATCTCGAATACCGCCACCCTGATACAAAGGCCGGTCTGCTCCACGTCACTCCCGAAGAGCTATGGCGATTCGAACCCGATACAATGTTCTTGGCCAGCGAGCCGCAAGAGATATTCTACGACAATACTCTGCGCTATTTCTATGCCGAACGTCCGTTGATGCTCAGTGTGACTGATGAAGGGAAATTAAACCTGAAATTCTATTCTCCGATACCAATTAAAAATGTAAAGATAAAGGGTCTCTTCAATAAAATCACCACCGAATGGGTGGATCTCGCAGTGATTGATGAAGTGGTACCTTTCCTGGATTGTACTTTCGATCTTCCGGTAAGAACTCATGATTGCGTTTATGAAACCGAATCCGGACGTAAGGTGACCATTCCTGCCATGCCCGACCTTTCAAATCTTGATTATACAATCAAATTTGAATGCGATGATCCATTTATGAAAAAGATAGCCACCATCGACAGCCACTGGCACATACGCTTCTCCGCATATCAGGCCGATCAGGGACATGCTTACTGGCGCCACATGGATCCTCTTCTCTGCCGCCACGCGGTTGCGCTCGCCCTGAATATGGCATATATGTTCTCCTCTCCGGAATTCAACGAGGAACTTCAGAAGTATGATGGAATTCTTCATGACAACAATGGTAACGCTATCGATCTTGAAGCTCTGCGTAGAACTATCCGCAATCACGGTGGTCTCAAAATGGGGCGCGTAGTAGGTGTGGGCGGTCTCGGAGGAGGTCAGACTTACGGACTCGCCGATTACTGCTACACAGGAGTATATCACAATTCCACTCCTGAAGGATCCAACCCTCATAACTATGCGCGTCAGGCGATGTTCCATGAATACGGTCACTGCCTTGGATATGGACATAGCAGTAACATGACCTACGGTGACTGTTGGACCGTGATTTGCGCCAAGATGTTTGTGGAGCTTGGTCGAGCCGGTAAACTTCCTGTAAGCAATATCACAGATGTGACCGACCTCCCGATGTAAGATAAAAAGAGAACTTTACGATTAATTCTATCACACAATAACAGAAAACACGATGAACAAACAAATATACCGTCTCTCCTTCGGATTCCTCTCCCTCCTTTCCATTGCAGGTCTCACAGCTTGCTCCGATAATGAGGAGTTTCCTTCCAATGAAACCACACCCGGAGGAATACAGCTCAAGATAAAAGGCTTCTCCGCCACCGGTCAGGATGCTCTTCATATCTACCAGTTCAATGCCGACCGTCTTATCGAGCATTCCGCTCTCCGTCAGTATGACGCGGCATCGATTAATCTGACAAAGGGCGACACCCGCACCCTCTATTGTGTGTCGGGAATAGAGATGAGGGATCCCTCCAATCTTTCCAGCGCGGAATTCGGCCGCAGTATGGTCACTCTGGAAGTAGGATCCTCTTTCGCTCCGATATTCTTCTCAGGGGTTGCCGAGATAGGGGAGGAGCAGAAAGGATGCGAGATGACAATGCGCCGGGGGGTGGCACGTATTGACCTCGACGCACGCGACGCAGAGATGGAAATTTCAGAAATAGTTGTAGAGAACGTTCCGACAGCCTCATACGTTTTTCCCATGACCGTTGGGGAGCTTGATGCACCGACTACAACAATAACTCACACTTTTGACTCCGCTCCCGATACTCTTGAGGAAGGCCTCTTCACCATCTTCGAATCTTCTGATGAACTCCATGTCACTGTTAAAGGAATGGCAAGAGGAACAGAAATCGAAATTCCCGCCACTCTCTCCTCTGTGGAGCGTGGTAAGGTCTACACTCTCCGTGTTTACGACCGCAATGTTGTGCTTGATGCCTCTTTCAGTGTTTCCGATTGGGAGGAGGGCACCAACATCTCCGGTGGTCCCGACACAGCGGCCGCTCTTCTGATTGACGAGGATTCATCCGTGATTCCTGCAGGAGTGAAGGTTGATTACACACGCAATATTGTTGAGGTGCCGGCATCGGGTGTGAGCGGAATGACTCTCGCTTTCAATTCCGATCTCAAGATTGAGCTCGACACGGTATATTTAACCGGTGAAAGAGTGGAGAAAGACTCCGTGCGTCAGAAATATGTAAAGATAGCGAAGCAGAATCCCATTAACACTCCGACAGGAGTAGTCACAAAGTTCAATGTTAATATTGCTGAGCAGCTCAAGGCACGCCCTGGCTACGAAATCCGTCTCGAACTCCGCAAGCCCAATCTGTCAATCAGCTGTGATGATGTGACGATACGTGTGGCAGAGTCTCCCTATCAGATTGAGACCGTAATGATGGCAGGTGTAAACTGGATGGCCTACAATGCAACCAACTCCGACCTCGGCGACCAGATTTTCTCTCTTCCCGGTAAGAGTGTAGAGGATACTTATAAAGAGGCGTGGGTATCAACTATCGGAAACTTCTTCCAGTTCGGTCGTCAGAAAGGATATAGTCCTTGGGAAAAGAATGATCCTAATGGGAATGAAGATACTGAGCGTAACATTCCCTGGACCAATCCCGACTGTATGCCTGTCCCCGAAGGTTATCATGTGGCCAAGGCCGCTGAATGGCTGGCTCTTCTTCCTGCAGGTACCCAAATCCCCTCAACCTATACAGCCGGAAACAAGGAGACTATCAAAGTTGAGATAGTGGAATATCCCGGAACAATCACTGATTCTCCTTGTGAGACTGCCAACGCCGCTAATCTCCGCAAACGTTGCTATCGTTTCGAGTCTTTGGATACCGGCAATGTACTTATCATCCCTATCTGCGGTCTGAAATCTAATTCATGGGATCTCTATCCGGGCTACGGCAAGAATAAGATACACGACTTCGCAGGCTATTGGGTTGCAGAGGATAGATATCTATGGTATTTCACAGTTGCAGAGGAGAATGGTGTACTTACATCGGCACAGGGCCAGAACAGATGGAATTATAACGGTTTCGTTCCCACTCGTGGTGTGAAGGATAATTAAGCGAGCATTAATCAAAGAGGTTAAAGACTTCTGATAAAAAGAAGGGATAACAAGAATCTAATTCAGGAGCCTAAGCAGCTCCGCATAATAAAGATAGAGGATATGAAAAGAAACATCATACTAATGAGCATCGTGGCTCTGATGAGCCTTTGGTTCCCCACCTTTGCAACTGCACAGGATGATGGCACACATGGGGCGGACTTTAGCGGTGAAGATTGGGAAGGGGATATTGATCTCGGTTTCGATTTCGATAATGATGAGAATACGACAGGCGTAAAGGAGATTTCTGTGTCAGGTTCGGCACTACGTGTCGGAATGGAGGAAGGAGAGATCGTTGTGTGGTCGGCAGAAAACCGTCTTCTTCCCGTGTACCGTCTGAATGGCACATTAGCTCGCGTGGTAAGACTTCAACCCGGCAAGAATATCCTTGAGACACCCGGTTCCGGAATCTTCATCATAGCAGGAACGAAGATGACACTCTAAGCGAGTTTAGATATTATTATTTAGGTTAAGCCATAATTAGATGGGCCCAACTTCTTTAAAATTAGAAGTTGGGCTTATTTTGTAATTTGTGCGGATGGCAAAAAAACTAAAACCGGAGATGTAGGGATTATCCTTATCTCCGGTTTATAATTTAAAATCGAAATGCGATAGTGAAATTTTCGCTTATGCTCCCACAATCTCAGGAGGGAGAACAGGCATCGCGCCTTTCTGGGTGCAGACGTATGCAGAGGTGCGGACAGCCTTGTCGTGAGCCTCCTTCACGCTTTTCCCTTGGAGAATGGAGGCTATGAAAGCGGCAGTAAAGGAGTCTCCTGCGCCTACCGTGTCGGCCACTTCAACCTTCGGAGTCGGGAGGAAGCTGACATTACCGGGTGTGAATACATAGCTGCCGTTCACGCCGCAGGTGAGAATAAGCATCTTGAGGTTATATTTGCCAAGAAGGATCCAGCACTTATCCTGAAGGTCGATGCCGGGATAACCGAACATGCGACTTACAATAACCAACTCTTCATCGTTAATCTTAAGGATGTTGCAACGTTCCATGGAAGTTTCGAGAATCTCCTTGGTATAGAAGCCCTGACGGAGGTTGACATCAAACACGATAAGAGGCTCATTCTCCTCCGGAATCGCATCGAGGAATTTATTGATTGTCTCTCTTGTCACCACATTTCTCTGAGCGAGCGAACCGAAGCATATAGCGGAGGTTTCTTTTGCAAGCTCTTCAAGTTCGGGAGTAAGGGCGATGTTATCCCATGCCACATTCTCTTTTATATCATACACAGGCACACCGTTGGGATCGAGTTCCACCTGTACTGTGCCCGTGGGATAAGGTACGGTTTGAAGGATATATTTCACATTCTGACGGTCGAAGTTTTCCTTAAGCTCATGGCCGAGGGGATCATCGCCTATGGCACTGCATGCACGGCTATCGAGACCGAACTGCGACACATGGTATGCGAAGTTTGCGGGTGCACCGCCTATTTTCTTTCCTTCGGGGAGGACATCCCAGAGAGCCTCGCCCATACCGACTACTTTCATATTATTCTTCATGGAGGTATTGAGTTGTTAGTTTTATTTTGCGTTTTTGATTTTAAGAGTATAGAATGCAAGGTAGATCACTCCGAGTGTCATCACTGCAACAGCACCTGCCACACCTACTGCATCCTGTGCATAACCCATGCAGAGGGGGAACACTGTTCCGCCGAAGAGACCCATGATCATGAGACCCGAAACCTCGTTCTTCTCGTTTGGCTGACGGTTGAGTGCCTGAGCGAACACAACGGAGAAGATATTGGAGTTGCCGAAACCGATGCAGGCTATAGCGCAGAGCACGAGAGTGGTCGATGTGGCTATGAAGAGGCCTATCATTCCAAGAAGCATACAGAATACGCTGAATGCGAAGAAGGATTTAGCCGACATCTTGGCAAGGATGAATGATCCTAACAGACAGCCGCCTGTGCGGAAGTAGAAATAAATCTGGGTTCCGATTACGGCCTCCTCTACACTGAGACCAAATTTCTCGCTCAGAATCTGGGGGGCGAAGGTGTTGGTGCCGACGTCAATACCCACATGACACATGATTCCGAGGAAGCAGAGCAGCACGAAGGGTATTTTGAGCAATACGATACATTCCTTTACACCGGTCACCTTGTCGGGCTGTTCCTCCTCGATGGGGGTTGCACCCAGGGCAGCGATTGAGAGGAGGCAGACGGCCCCGAAGATTGGGAAAAGGATGCGCCAGCCGAGTCCGAGAGTAGGCATCAGTGCCATTGCTCCCCAAGCCATCAGATAGGGGGCAAGAAGAGAGGCGAGAGCCTTTACAAACTGACCGAAGGTCAAGGTCGAGGCAAGACGCGCGGGATTGATGAGACCTGAAACGAGAGGATTGAGGGAGGTCTGCATCACAGCATTACCGATTCCAAGCAGAGAGAATGCTATCAGCATGGTGTAGTAGCCGGAATGGAATATCGGAATGATAAGCGATACTAATGTGAGGAGAAGAGAGAACATGACAGTCTTCTTACGGCCGATCTTATTCATCAGCATTCCGGTGGGAACAGCAAAGATGAGAAACCAGAAGAATACCAACGAAGGGATGAAGCCCGCTTGTGCTGACGAGAGGTTGAGGTCAGCTTTCACAAAGTTGGTGGCTGAGCCTACAAGGTCTACGAAGCCCATTGAGAAGAAGCAGAGCATCACAGGAATGAACTGCATTATCAGGCTTTTGGGGGCGCTATTGGGTTTTATTGTTGAATCCATATCTTGTTGTTACGGTTAAGGTTTATTCAATTGTTGGCTTTAAGTGAATACATCTCAAGATTTGAGATTTTTGCACTTCCCTCGCTGCTGAACGATATTGAGGAATATGGCTCGTTGGGGAATACGAGGTTGGTCATGACATACTTCCCATCCTTTGCAAACATCTCCACAGAGGATCGGTCGATGAAGAGATGAACGCTTGTCTTCCCATTAATGGAGAATGTCGGGCTGACGGTAACTGCCGGGAAGTCTACACTGAAGTTGGAGATGCCGGCCTCCCTGCGGTCGAATGCGATGGTGTTGTCAGTAGAGTTATATGTAATTACAACTTTCTCATTCTTGGAATTGGAAAGAGTGATGTTGACATTTGCATTCTTTTTCGACTCTATGTCGAAAGCCACTTCGCAAAGACCATCGTTGGCAGAGGGAAGAGATACGGATGAGGCTTTCTTGCCCACATTGAGAGTGCGACCATTCATGATAGTCTTGGCGCGTAGGTTTTTTACTTCAGGAGAAGGCACTGAGGCAAGGTATATCTCACCATCAGGAGCAGTGAAGAGTGAGAGCTCACGGGGAAGAGTGTTGGCGCTGCGGTATTGCTGTGTAGGAACATCGGCTGCATACTGCCAGTTGCTCATCCAGCCTATTGCCGTGCGTCGGCCGTCGGGAGCATCGCTCCATGTCACTGTGGCATAATGGTCCTTTCCGAAGTCCATCCATTTAGTAGGAATCTTGCCTGAAGCGTCAGTATCTGCGGTGAAAGTCTTGCCATCGAAATCGCCGATGAAATATTGGGTTGCACTTCCTCCGAAGGGCCCTCCGGGATTTAGATTCACAAGAAGCACCCATTTCTTCTTGCCATTGATTTCAAGAGGGAAGAGGTCCGGGCATTCCCACACTCCATCCTGAGCGCCCTCGCCCTTGCCGAAAGCCGACTCTACGGTCCATTCCTTCAGATCGGGAGAAGAGAGGAAGAGAATCTCCTTTTCAAGGGCGTGGGCCAGAACGATGGTCCATTTCTTTGTATCGGGATTCCAATACATGTTCGGGTCGCGGGCCTCGGTCTCAAGGGTGAATACAGGATTGCCCGGATATTTAATGAAAGATTCGCCATTGTTTTCGCTGTGAGCAAGACTCTGCATCTGACTTGCCGCTGCAGATGTATAGAGTGCCACCACAGCATCTTTTCCGAAGCCCGTGCTGTTTTCGGTATCGATGGCGCAGGAGCCGGAGAAGATAGTGCCGATGCCATCCGGCTCTATGGCGGTGGGTTCATGTTTCCAGTTCACCAGGTCGGTGGAGGAGGAATGTCCCCATGTCATATTCTGCCATTTTGATCCGTAGGGGTTCCATTGGTAATAAAGATGCCACACACCATCTTTGTAGAACATTCCGTTGGGGTCGTTCATCCATCCGTAAAGGGGTGTATGGTGGAATGCGGGGCGGAACTTCTCACTGTTTGTAGTATCGAAAGAATCGGCGAGTGTGAAAGAATTCCAGGATGCCTGTTCCTTTACCTCCCCAAGAGGAGAGTACTCGTTATTGGCATTGATTTCCAGAACCACGTTATGTCCTTTGTATGGTTCAAGATCCAGAGGTACACTGTAATCTATCTTGGATTTTGCAAGACGCACGTAAAAAGTGCGTTCGAGCTTGCCATCCACAAGAAGATTAACCTTGGCATCATCAACGGATTCCTGCACCGGCATCATAAGATATCGGCCATCTCCTTCCACACGCACGAGCGTATTGTTCACACCCAGATGCTCCACTTTAACTCCATCTCCGGCAAGAGAGCCGAGAGAAGCGGCCAATAATGTGGGGGCCATAAGCATATATCTCTTTATTTCCATCATATCAGATTTTTTATTTTATCGTTGGCTATTGTTGGTTTTCTTTTTAAGATCAGCAGAGATCAATGCTGTTGGGTAGTTTTTAAGACCCCTCTCTCACTGTCGCAGGGGGAGAGGGGAAATCTACTAACAAACCTAACTTTATTAACCTATGCTAATTTATTTCATTCTTACAATCATTTTTCCTAATGACACTGCAAAGATAACAACTAAAGGGATGTGAGTGTTAGTAAAAACCGTGCAGAGACTATCAAAAATGTTGCATGGCATCAAAATTTACATTCGATGAATTGAAATTAATAGGGAAATTTTATTAATTTTGCTGAAAATCAAATCTAACCAATGAATTTACTCAAGATTCCACATCCAATTACCTATCTTCTCCTCACTCTGATGTTTCTTTTCTGTGGCTGCGGAAGGGAGCAAAATGAGAAGTCTTATCGCATTGGAGTTTCCCAATGTAGCGATGACGACTGGCGTAAGAAAATGAACGAAGAGATAGAACGCGAGGTCATGATGCATCCCGGAGTCGAGGTTGAGATACGTTCGGCCGACGACAGCAACCGTAAGCAGGTCGAGGATATCAGATATTTTATAGATAATGATTTCGATATCATAATAGCCGCTCCCAACGAGGCGGATGCCGTGACTCCTATAATAAAGGAGGCATACGACGGTGGAACCCCTGTGGTGGTATTCGATCGTAATATCAATGGTGACTCTTTCACTGCCTGGCAGGGAGCCGACAATGCCCAGATAGGGCGTGCGGCCGCCGGATATGCCGCCAAAATGGAGGAGGAGAGAGAAGGCACCGGAAAGATTCTCGAACTGAAAGGGCGACCCGGATCCACTCCTGCCCTTGAAAGGCATTCCGGGTTCGTGGAGGAACTCACGATTCATCCCGAACTGAAGATAGTAGGTTCTGCCGTGGGTAATTGGACCTATGAGGGCGCGCTCCCCGTGATAGATTCCCTATATGATATCCATCCTGATGTGGATATCGTCTATGCCCATAACGACCGCATGGCAATCGCAGCCTCCGATGCAGCCAGAAAAAGGGGGATTCATCCCCGAATAATAGGAGTTGACGCAGCTCCGGGAATTGGAATAAAAGCCGTGACCGATTCTGTTATTGATGCTACTTTCCTATATCCTACTGATGGATATAGACTTATACGGACTGCCCTTGCCATTCTTAACGGAGAAGAATATGATCGTATCGCCAAGTTACCATCCTCTTCCGCTGTGGATCATAGTAATGCCGATATTCTCCTGATACAGAATGAAGCCCTCAGTGAGGAGACCTCCAAATTGAAAGCGCTTAAGAGGCAGATTGATGATTTCTGGGATATGCATTCCGTGCAAACCTCATTCTTCTACGCCTTAATTGTGATTCTCATTCTTGTTTCCATCCTTCTCTTCTTCATCCTTCGTCTTTTCTGGATCAACCGTCGCCATCAGCGTCAGCTTGAGGATCATAACCGTATTGTGGAGCAGGAACGCGACAAACAGGAGGTGCTAAATCAGGAGCTGGAGAAGGCAACCCAATCGAAGTTGATATTCTTCACCAATGTCTCTCATGACCTGCGTACTCCCTTAACTCTTATCTCACAACCCGTGGAGGAGGTGAAGGATGCCCGAAATCTTACCGAGCAGCAGCATGAGCTGATGAATATTGCATATAAGAATGTGAAGATTCTTCAACGACTCATAAATCAGATACTTGATTTCCGAAAATATGAGAACGGTAAACTTGATCTCCATCTTTCTGAGGTGGATTTCGGGTCGCTCCTTAAGGAATGGGCGAGTGCATTCCGTGCGCTTGCGCGTGAACGAGACATTCATTTCAATATCGACATCACACCGGGAGAAGACTTTCATATCGCCATTGATTCGGAAAAGATGGAACGCATTTTCTTCAATCTTGTGTCCAATGCTTTTAAGCACACCCCCGGCAACGGCAGCATAGATATATCCTGCTCCTGCGATGGAAAGATGCTACGCTTCTCGGTTGCCGATACCGGAGAAGGGATTCCGGGGAAGGATTTAGAACTAATTTTTGAACGTTTCTTTCAAGTCGAGAGTGTTAAGCCTAAAGGCTCCGGCATAGGTCTTGCATTGACAAAGGCCTTCGTGGAGCTTCACGGCGGTAAGATTTTCGTGGAGAGTGAAGAGGGAAAGGGGGCAGTGTTCAAGGTAGAGATTCCTGTGAAACATGTCGAGAACGCTGCTGAGCCGGAGGTCATATATAATGAGAAGGATGTAATGGCTGAGGTTGCTCCGGTCGATAGCGTACAGCCTGAATTTGATGAAGGGAAACCGATGGTTCTGTTCATTGATGATAACCGCGATATGCGTCAGATGGTGGCTTCCCTGCTGGATGATGAATATAATGTGGTCCTGGCTCCCGACGGTAAGGAGGGACTCAGGATGGCGGCCAAGTATGTCCCGGACCTTGTGATTTCGGATGTCATGATGCCTGTCATGGATGGTATGGAGTGTTGTCGCCATATCAAGGAGGAGGTCAGCACGTCGCATATACCTGTCCTTTTGCTCACGGCCTGTGCCATGGATGAACAGCAGGCGGAAGGATTTGAGAACGGAGCTGACGGCTATCTTTCGAAACCCTTCAATGCGGAAGTGCTAAAGGCACGTTGCCGCAGCCTGATAAACAATCGTCGCCGTATACGCAATCTATGGAAAGAGAATCCGTTGATGACTGCGGAAGCAAGGATGGAGGAAAAGGTGACGCAGGTCAATAAGTCCACACCTGCTGCTGATGCCAAACCCAAGAAGGAGAACACGCCGAAAGCACGCCGCGAGGCCGGGCCTATCGACAGTGAGTTCTACAACCGTTTCCTTGAAAAAGTGGAAGAGGGGATGGGGAATTCCGAACTAAATGTTGATACTTTGGCAGCCGATCTCGGACTTGGCCGTTCACAGTTCTATCGCAAGATTAAGGCTCTCACCAACTATTCTCCTGTGGAACTTCTTCGTCGGCTGCGACTCCAGCGTGCACGCGACCTGCTGACCACAACTGAGAAGACTGTGTCCGAAATTGCCTACGAGGTCGGTTTCTCCACTCCCGCATATTTCACAAAGTGTTTTCGCGATGCTTTCGGTAAGACTCCGACCGAGCTCAGGGAATATCTGGGAGGATAGATGTCGATTTATTTTACTATCTTTGTAAGTAGCTGTTCAAATTAAACAGATAAATGTAAAATCCGAGTATCATGTGTCATATTAAGTATCCGATTGGGATTCAGACTTTTTCCAAAATAATAAGGGGAGGTTATGCCTACGTTGACAAAACGAGTTTCATTCCTGTTCTTTTGGAAAGTGGGCAGTATATTTTTCTGAGCCGCCCTCGCAGATTTGGTAAGAGTCTTCTTCTGTCGATGCTTCATTCATATTTTGAAGGAGATAGGGAATTGTTCAGAGGTCTTGCCATAGACTCGATGGATGTTGACTGGACTCCGAGACCGGTTATTCATATAGATCTGAATTCCGAGAACTATACTAAGGAAGATGGACTTGAAAACCGATTGGATGCAAGTCTTAAAATCTATGAAGAAAAATATGGAATTCAAGCCATAAAAAAGACTCCGGCTCTCAGATTTGAAGATATAATAAGGTATGCCTCGGAAGGAAACGAAGCGTCTTGCGTCATTTTGATTGATGAATATGATAAGCCTCTTTTCTCCCTTGATGTTGATTCCGAACTTTTTAAGGAGAATCAGGCTCTTCTCAAAAGCTTTTATGGAGTGCTGAAATCCATGGATAGGTATATAAGGTTTGCGATGCTGACAGGAGTGGCACGTTTCAGCAAGGTCTCCATATTCTCTGATTTGAATAACCTGAGGGATATAAGCTTTGAGGAGCGTTTTGCTGCCATCTGCGGCATAACCTCCGATGAATTAGACCGCTTTTTTCATTCCGGGGTCCAAGCTATGGCTGAGAAAGAGGGAGTAAGTTATGAAGAGGTGCGTGTGCAGTTGAAGCGCGCTTACGATGGCTATCATTTTGCTAAGGTCTCGCCTGATATTTTCAATCCTTTCAGCCTTATAAATGTTTTCGGTAAGCAGGAATTCGGTAGCTATTGGTTTGAAACCGGTACCCCAAGTTATCTTGTTCGCTTGGTAGAACGAGAGGAGTGGCCTCTAAGGAGATTGGCACCTACTGAGATTGAAGCAAAGCAATTAGAAGCGAGTGGACTTTTGTCACGAGACCCGGTTCCGGCATTCTATCAGACAGGTTATCTTACCATCAAAGCTTACGACCCTCTTTTCAAGACCTATACGCTCGACTATCCAAATGAGGAGGTCAGGGATGGTTTTGTCTCCTTTCTTATACCATATTATATTAAGCCGGAAAGGAGGGGTGAACGATTCTCCATTAAGGAATTTGTTATTGCGGTTCAGATAGGGCGCCCCATGGAATTTATGGAGTTACTGGAAAGTATGATTGCCGGCATACCTTATTCCGAAAAAGGGTCAGTCGAGGATCATTTTCAAAATGCGGCTTATATTCTTTTCACTTTGATGGGTCATTACGTGCTTTTAGAGGATAGAACCTCTGACGGTCGCATAGACTTGACGGTAGAGACGTCACAATATGTTTATATTTTTGAGTTCAAGGTTGACTCCACTGCGGAGGCAGCTATGGAACAGATCCATCGGAAGAGGTATTGGCTTAAATATGGAGGATCCGGAAAAGTCATATATCTCATCGGAGCCAATTTCAATACTAAGACCAAAAGGCTTGACCCTCCTCTGATAGAGAAGATGTAAGTATCAAATCGCTTTCTTCAGATGCCTGATAAGTGATGGGAAAGGAGAAATTATTAAAAAGAGTGAATAAAATTTAGAAGATGTTGCAAACGCTGTAAGAGATGTTGCATTGAGCTGTTTTTGATAGTCAATGCAACATTTTTTATATGCTATCCTATTGGTTATATATAATTTTGCGCCAGATAACTTTTAAAACCAACCAATTATTAGATCATGAAAAAAACAATGCTCACCGCATTTCTGATGCTCTTCGCCGCAATTTGTGCGCATGCTCAGAATGTTACCGTGAACGGCAGTGTCTATTCCCGTATAGATAACGAGCCGCTGATCGGTGTAACAGTCTTTTGTCCGGTGTCCAATCAGGGAACCACCACTGATATTGATGGTGCATTCAGCATCACAGTGCCCCAAGATGCAACCTTGAAATTCTCATACGTGGGTTATCAGGATGTAGAAGCCGGCGCTGAATCATCCATGACAATTTATATGGATGAGAATAACGAGCTCCTTGACGAACTTGTTGTTGTCGGTTATCAGACTGTTCGTAAGGCTGACTTAACAGGATCTGTGTCAGTGGTATCAACTAAAGAACTTGAGACCTCTTCCGATAGCGACCCGATGAGGGCACTTCAAGGAAAGATTCCAGGAATGACGGTTACTGCCAACGGCTCCCCGTCAGGAACCGGTTCAGTACGTATCCGTGGTATCGGCTCTTTCAATGCTTCGCAGGATCCTCTTTTCATCATTGACGGCGTTCCAACCACTGCCACACTGAATTCTCTTAATATGAATGACATCGAGAGTATGCAGGTGCTTAAGGATGCGGCTTCCGCTTCTATCTATGGTTCGCGTGCAGCCAATGGTGTCATCGTGATTACAACCAAGAAAGGCAAGAGCAAGGATAAGGTCAATGTAAGCTTCAGCGCCAACTTTTCAGCGCAGTTCTATTCTTCTCAGTCGAAGATGAAACTGCTTAACACTCCCGGCTATGCTACAGCAATGGCACAGGCTGCCCTCAATGACGGTTTGGATCCGGTTGCGTATGCTTCAAGCTATGGCCTTAACTTAAATGCGGCCTCAGGCTATCCCATCAGCGTATATGATATAGCAACTAACCAGTATAGGAATTATATGGTTAACGGCCAGTATGACGGCTATATCAATGCAAAGAAAACAATGCTGATGTCAAATACAGACTGGCTTGATGAGATTTCTCGCACCGGTTTTTCTCAGAATTATGATGCGGCGGTCTCTTCCTCTTCTGACAGAAGCACAGCCTTCTTCTCGTTGGGATATAAGAAAACTTCAGGTATCTTGAAATATACGAATTTTGAGAATCTCGCGATGCGTGTCAACACGACCTACGACATCTCCAAGGTTTTAAGTGTCGGAGAGAACCTGACCTTGACATATACCGATCAAGTGGATTGCCAGCCTCTTGAGAATGCGCTTAAAATGCCTTCCACAATTCCTGTATTCGAGACAGACGGCGTGACTTATGCAGGTCCTGTTGGAAGTATGGCCGACCGTCAAAACCCCCTCCGTGAACTTGCCTTCAACAAGGACAATGCCTTGAACGTATGGCGTATCTTCGGAAACGCATATATCGATATCAAACCGATTGAGGGTCTTGTGCTCCGCTCCAACTTCGGTCTTGACTATGATGCTGCATTTATCCATTCCTATAATTATACTTTCCATAGCGATATCGTCAACAACGATACNAACTCTACAACACTCTCCCAGGCAAATGATACCAAATGGACATGGACAAACTCAGCTAACTATAATTTTACTCTAAACGACCAGCATTACTTTACCGCCTTCCTCGGTATGGAGATGTTCCGTCAGAGCCGCATTGACTTCGCTGCATACAACGAAAATTATGATATCGAGGATGAGAACTATATGTATCCGGATGCATCCTCAGGTGTTGAGCGTGCAACAGGTAATAAATCCGCTTATTCACTNATCTCCTTCTTCGGAAAAGTGGATTATAACTGGAAAGACCTTCTTCTCGCTTCTTTCACTATCCGTCGCGACGGTTCAAGCCGCTTCGGTGCTAACAACCGTTACGGTACATTCCCTGCAGCTTCACTGGGTTACCGCTTGTCAGAACATTTCAAGGAGCCCTGGCTCAACGAACTTAAGCTCCGTTTGTCTTGGGGTAGGACAGGTAATCAGGCAATCTCCAATACTGCACGCTATGCCCTCTATGTGGCTGACTACGGTAATGACCGCGTGACTTCTACCGCCTATGACCTCCTTCTCCAGCAGAGCGGCATCTTCCCCTCAGGTTATTATGCGAGCCAGACAGCTAATGACAATTTGAAATGGGAGACAACTGAACAGTTTAACGTCGGTCTTGATTATGGCTTCTTCAATAATAGACTTTTAGGAACCCTTGATTTCTATATCAAAGATGTAAAGGATATGCTCATTATCCCTGCGTATCTCGGATCTATGGGTGANGGAGGTGCAAGCTGGCTCAATGGTCCTTCACTCCGCAACTGGGGTATGGAATTTATGATCGGTTGGAGAGATCGACTTGCCTGCGGACTTGGCTATAAGGCTAACCTCAATCTTGACTTCTTCCGCAACCGAGTGACTTATCTTCCTTCTACAACTACAGGATCCTATCCTCACACAACAAAGGAAAATCTTGTGGAAGCACGTCAGCCTTATGGCTCAATTGTAGGATATGTGTTTGATGGCCTATTCCAGACGCAAGAAGAGGTGCTNGCTTACGGTCAGGACAATGCACGTGTCGGTGGTATGAAATATAAGGACATTAACGGAGACGGCAAGATCACAGCAGACGACCAGACCTGGATCTTTAACCCGGTTCCCGATCTCTCATTNGGTNTGAACCTTGAATTNGACTATAAGAATTTTGATCTCTCAATGTTNTTCCAGGGTGTGNTTGGACAGGATNTNTATAANAACCANAAATTCCAGAATGACTTCTGGAGCGTTACNGATGCCGGCAGCAANAAGGGNNTCCGNGTNCTNGATGCATGGCTTCCTGAAGTNAACACCTCTTCNANTATNCCNATGCTNACNACAAACAANACNGGCGATGAGGGTCGTACATCCTCCTATTTCGTGGAGAACGGATCTTACTGTAAGTTGCGCACTTTGCAGTTAGGNTATAACCTTCCTGACAAAGTGATTTCAAAACTCCGNATGTCAAGGGCAAGGGTATATGTAGCCGGCAACAATCTCTTTACCATCAAGAGCAGTAAGCTGACATGTACCGATCCTGAGAACCCCAACTGGGCATATCCTATCCCAACCTCATTCTCATTTGGTCTTCAGGTTGATTTCTGATAACTGATAGTTAACCGTAAAATTCTTATTCCCTTAAAAATTAAAACAATGAAACCATATAAATTATTTTTATCACTTTTTGCGGCTCTGAGCCTCACATCGTGCAATGATTTCATCGATGTGCCTCCCACAGGAGTTATTGACGGTCAGCTCGCTTATTCACAGCCAGACAAGATGGTGAATTCCGCATATGCCTCTCTTGGCGACTGCTGGTACACTTATCCGTTCAACCTCTGGCCTTACGGAGATCTTGGGTCGGATGACTGCCTTAAAGGAGGCGGCGGCACAACNGACACCGGCTATCATCCAATGGAGATTTGGTCAACGCTTACATCCACTCCCGGAGAGCTCGACGAACTATGGTACCGCTTATACTGCAATATTTCGCGTTGTAACCGCGCATTGGTCGCTCTTGAGGATTATGGTGTGGAAAAACTTGGGGAGGATGTTGCAAAACGTCGTACAGCCGAGGTTCACTTCCTGCGTGGCCACAGCTATTTCAAACTTCTGACCATGTTCCGCCAGATTCCCTGGATAGGTGTGGAGGAATTCAGAAACAACCTTCAGGAGCAGACTCCCAATGATGCGTTAACATACAATCAGCTATGGGAGAAAGTGATCGGTGAATTNGANATGGCNTATAANGGNNTGCCNNANGANAATCCNGANGGNGGNGGNCGNGCNAANAAAATTGCNGCNGCNNCTTACCTNGCNAAATGTTANCTTACAATAGCNTGGGGCGATGGNTATGANGCNACNGACGGAGTGAACTTCATNAANCCNGAATATATGAAGAAAGTAGAGGAATACACNNCTGTNGTAGCNGGNTCACAGTATGGNTATCTNGAAGATTTCGGAGANATATTCCTTCCCGAATATAAGAACAGCAAGGAATCTGTGTTTGCAGTCCAGACTTCGCAATATACTGAGGACAACACTCGTTTCGGACGTGCTAACTGGTCTAATATGCTGAACGGCTGCTGGGGCTTCTGGTCATGCGGTTGGGATTTCCATAAACCTTCGCAGAATCTCGTGAACGCTTATAAGACTAAAGATGGTCTTCCAATGTTCGATGATTATGACAAGGCAGACGCCTATCCTGTNATGGGTAACCTTAATTCTCAGAAATGGGATCCCCGTTTGTTCCACACTGTGGGTATGCCGACATTCCCATACAAGTATGAGGAGGAGTATATGATGACCACGGACAATTCCCGTACACCGAATACATATGGTTTCTATACATCGCTTAAAGATGTGCCTCAGCGCAGCCAGGGAGAAACATTTGAAGGATCTTGGCAGGCTTTCGCAATGAATGACTATGTTTTCCGCTATACTGATGTGATGCTTATGAGAGCTGAGGCTCTAATAGAGCTTGACCGCCTTGAGGAGGCCAGGACCATCATCAACGATATACGTCAGCGTGCTGCCAACTCTATTGAAAAACATATCGATTATGCCAAAGATTTCTGTGAGATTGCCCTTTATCCGTCATCATACTTCGGNAATAAGGAGCAGGCAAGAAAGTGTCTGCGTTGGGAGCGTCGTCTGGAAATGGCGATGGAAAGCAGCCGTTACTTTGACTTGCGTCGATGGGGTATCGCTTCGGAGGTGCTTAACAGCTATTTCGTAAAAGAGAAAAATTCCTCTTACGATGGCGTACAGTATGGCCAGTATTATGAGGATGCTCATTACACTGCCGGAAAGAATGAATTCTATCCTGTTCCTTATAACCAGCTTTATTACGTCCCCGGACTATATAAGCAGAATAAGGGTTATAATTAATTTATTCTAATTTTTAAACAACAGCCAACAAAATGAAAACAACTTACACACTGGTCCTCTGCGCNGCCTCCCTTCTTGGGTTGGCGGCGTGTCAGGACAAAAGCTATGATGTGATTGACCCCATTATCGCTCCGGCTTCNGCTGAGAGTATAACCGGTGAGATGGTAGGAGACGATTATGTATGGTCGTGGAGCAATACCGGCAATCTNTCCATGGAAGTTACNGTTCTTCGTGATGGTGTTGCGATGGGCAAGTCAGTTGCTACTGATGGTAAATACGTACACTCAAATGTGGAAACAAAAGTGCCCTATTCATACGTATTCAAGCTTACTGACGGCACCAACTATTCTACCGGAGTTATCAAACAGTTTCTTCGTAACGGAGCTGATCCTGTGAGCGACATCATGATGTCGCAGGTGGAGAAGGGAGCAGGTTATGATGCCNTTGTTGAATGGGTTCCTTCTAAGGATGCAACTCAGGTTTCATTCACAGCCACTTCCGGCTCTCGCACTGTGAGTGAAACGCTGGATGGGAAGACAAGCTCATATACCATTCCGAATGTTACTTACGGAGAGGAGTGGAACGTAACAATTGTTGCGTCAAATTCTGANGGCAAGTCGCTTCCTGCCAACGGTTCCCTGAAAATAGGAAAGACAGCGGTAGGTTTCTTAAGNGAGTATCCCACTGAGGCAGANCTGTTNGCNAACGGAGATGATGACGAGGCTTGNGCTTGGCTTTGGATGAAGGCGGAATATCCTAATGCAGCCTATNTTTATTTCGGCGACATCGCTTCTATCAAGGATCTTGAACCTTATAGAGTATTGTTCTGGATGCGTGACCTTGAGGAAAAGACTGAGGATGATGTATTCAATATGCCGGAAGTNGTTAATGAGGCTACTCCTATCGTAAGAGAATGGTATAAAGAAGGAGGAAGTCTNCTTCTTTGGAGCCATGCCACTGCTTACATAGGCACTCTGGGAAGAATCGAGACCGACATGCTACGCAGCAACGACCATGCTATCGGAATCGGTGTCGGNGGTTGGAATGACGACACCTGGAAAATGGCAGTTCAGCTTAATCCCGGAGGGAAGTTCAAGAAGGATGCNTCCACTCATCCGATCTTCAAGGGATTGGATATAGAGGAAAAAGACGGCACCAAGTTAATAGCGTTCAAAGGTGCTGGCTGGACTGAGGATCATAACTGTCTGTACTTCAATATTCCAAGTGTGCTTACCGGTCTTGGCAATCAGGAGGAGGCATGTTATAATTCATTGACCACTACATACGGCATTGTTCCTCTCGGAACATGGGATTCTCAGATTGACTGGGTATCGCAGCTGAATGTATGGGAGGCACGTCAGGGCAACACTGATTTCAAGGGTACGGTGCTTTGTATCGGAAACGGCGGCTGTGAATTCTCCATGAAGAATGCCGACGGAACACCGGATATCTCAGCTTATCCTAAGAATAATCCATATCAGGTGAACGTGCTGACACTTGCCAAGAATTCCATTGAGTATCTTAAGACAAGGTAAAAGAGAACATCAGGTTATATCAGTAACCTCCATTCCNGGCACACCATGGGATGGAGGTTATTTATTAATTGCCATAAATTTTATGAAAAAGAATAAATTATTTATTTTCGCTGCTTTAGCGCTGATGACAGGGGCTTGCGATAAGAACAATACGCCGGCATTTGTAAATGGTCCGGATTCTGAGCAACCGGAAAATAATGGAGGCACGGGAAATCAACCTGCTGCTTCATCACGAAATGAACTGTATCGTCCGCAGATTCATTTCACTCCGGCTAAGAACTGGATGAACGACCCCAATGGAATGGTATATGCTGATGGGGTGTACCATCTCTATTACCAATACAACCCTCAGGGGAACAATTGGGGAAATATGAGCTGGGGGCATGCAGTGTCCTCCGACCTTGTGCACTGGGAAGAGAAACCGGTTGCGATGGTGCGCAACGAATGGGGTGATATTTTTTCAGGAAGCGCTATTGTAGATACTGAAAACAAAGCCGGTTTCGGCAAAAATGCTATCTTGGCATTCTATACGGCCTCCGGGGAACATCAGCAGCAATGTTTGGCTTACAGCACGGACGGAGGCTTAACCTATACTCAATATGAGGGAAATCCTGTGGTTCCCAATACCACCTTGCCTGATTTTCGTGATCCGAAGGTTGTTTGGCATAAGGAGTCAGGCAAATGGATAATGTGTCTGGCCCTCGGCTGGTCAACTCAGATTGAGTTTTGGGGATCTTCCGATCTCAAGCACTGGGAGAAACTTTCTACATTCACTACTGATGTGGCAAGATGCAATATCGGACAGTGGGAATGTCCGGACCTTATCCGCTTGCCGTATAAAGGTGGCGAGAAATGGGTGCTGATTGTAAGCAATAATCCCGGGGGGCCTGTAGGAGGGTCAGGAACGGAGTATTTCGTAGGCGATTTTGATGGTAAGGAGTTTAAGGCGATGGATCTTGATTATCCGTTATGGCTTGACTATGGCGCTGATAATTATGCCGGCGTGACATGGTCTAATGTTCCCGGCAACCGCACTCTATTTATAGGTTGGATGAACAACTGGAATTATGCAGGAGACGTGCCGTGTGCGCCGTGGCGTTCTGCCATGACTCTGCCACGTGAACTTTCATTAAGGGATATAAATGGTTCTCCCGTTTTGGTGGCTCCTATTGTTGCTGAACTTGACGGAATCGCCGGGGAATGGCAGCTGCTTACAGATAAAATGAAGGATGGATCCGCCTACGAAGCAAAAATGAAGGCGAACCTTTCTAAAAACTCAACTATAAGACTTGAGAATACTTTTGGAGAGTATGTGGACATTGAAATAAGGCCATCGACTAAGGCTATAGTTGTGAAGAGAAGTTCTTCGTCAGGAAGAATAGATTTTAACAGCCTTTTTGCGCTCCCGAGCATTCAGGCTCCGATTAATTGCGATGCGGGTGAGATGGATATGCGTATTGTTGTGGACGCATCTTCTATGGAGATTATTTGTGGGGATGGGGCAGTCTCTTTAACTAACCTTGTATTTCCTAAGGAACCATACAATATGATACGCGGGGTGGACAATGTTGAATACCGCACTCTAAAATCGATATGGTAGTGTTCCCCCGGGATAGTTAGTCTTCTTATACACTTTCTCCAATCCTCTTGCCGAGCTTCCAAAAGGGGTGTATGTAGTAGGAGGAAAGACTGTGATCAAATAAATTGGAATGTTGATAAACTTTTTAAACGCGAATGCGGCGGGTCTCACGACTCGCCGCATTCGCATGTTTTCCATAATACTTTATCTAAACTAACCTAACATCATGAAACGATTTACTTTTCATCTATTATAACGCTAAAGATGTGGAAAAGTTTTGAGAAAAATAAAGAATGTTATAGCTGTCTTTATTTTACGGGGATTAATCGATTTTTAATTCTATGGTGGTATCTACACGATAGTTACTTCGTTTTACCTGTTTACTAATTTTTAACAGCTACTTACTTAAAAAATGAAGAATCATGTTTTGTCTTTATTGAACATGATTCTTCATTAAAATTACGGCATATTCTTATTTAAACTTGTTCCCCTTTAAGGGTCGCTGATGATGCGGAAAGCACCTTAACCCGGATGAAGTCGCCGGGCTTGTTCTCTCCTCTGGGGAAGACCACGACCTTGTTCTGCGATGTGCGGCCGAACATCTCCTCCTTGCTTCGCTTCGAGGTCCCTTCCACAAGCACCTCAAATTCTTTTCCGACATCACGCAGGTTGCTCTCAAGCGATAATTCATTCTGGAGGGCTATCATGCGGTTCAGGCGGTCGATCTTCACCTCTTCCGGCACATTATCTTTCATTGTCTTTGAAGCTAATGTGCCGGGACGCTCCGAATATTTGAACATGAATGCCGAGTCAAATCCGGCTTCGCGCATGAGCGCAAGAGTCTGCTCGAAATCCTCCTCCGATTCATTATAGAAGCCGGTGAACATATCTGTTGAAAGGCCGGCATCGGGAAGGATGCGTCTGATGGCAGCCACTCTGTCGAGATACCACTCGCGCGTGTACTTACGGTTCATATCCTTCAGCACGCTGTTTGATCCGCTTTGCACCGGAAGATGTATATGGCGCGCAAGATTAGGGTAACGCGCGATNGTGTGAAGAGTCTCATCGCTCATATCCTTGGGATGCGAGGTGGTGAAACGTATGCGCATATCGGGAGCCGCTTCCGCCACCATAGCGAGGAGTGCNGGGAAATCCACTATGCGCCCATCCTCATATTTATAAAGGTAGCTGTTTACGTTCTGTCCTAAAAGCGTTGCTTCTTTGAACCCACGCCTGCGAAGGTCTTCAAGTTCACGAAGGATGGATTCCGGTTCACGTGAGCGTTCGCGTCCACGGGTGTATGGCACGATGCAGTAGGAGCAGAAATTGTTGCAGCCGCGCATGATGGAAATGAATCCACCTACACCGGCNCCGATACGTTTCGGCACGATATCGCGATAGGTCTCCGTCTCCGAAAGNACGGTATTTATTGCCGACTGACCNGTNTCNGCNGCCGCGATGAGATTAGGAATATCNAGATAGGAGTCGGGGCCAGCAACTACATCCACCCCATGCNTCTCAATCAGTTCATCCTTGAGACGCTCGGCCATGCAGCCGATCACTCCGATTATAATGTTTCTTCCCGATTTACGTCGGAGCGCATTCCAATAAGCGAGGCGCGAATGTATCTTCTGNTCGGCGTTGTCNCGGATGGAGCAGGTGTTGAGGAGCACAGCGGCAGCCTCTGTATCGGTCTCGGTGGTTTCATAGCCGGCCATCTCCATCATGGCAGCCACGACCTCGGAATCCGCCACATTCATCTGGCATCCATAGGTCTCAATGCGCACTTTCTTGCTCTCTGCGCAATTTTTATCGGTATTTGGTAAAAAAAATGGTTCCATTATTGTAATAAATTGCAGAAATTCGTTATTTTTGTGCAAAATTACCATTTAAATCTAAACGTTACAAATGAGTATCCCATTTATTTCAGCTGAAGAGGCTGCAAGTTATATTAAAAACGGCGATAATGTTGCCTTCTCAGGCTTCACCGCCTCTGGTACTCCCAAGGTAGTAACGGGTGCCTTGGCCGCCCGCGCAAAGGCACTCCATGAAAAAGGCGAGCCGTTCAAGATTAACGTCTTCACCGGTGCCTCAACTAACGATCATGTCGATGGAGAGCTTTCACGTGCGAATGCAATCAACATGCGCACACCTTACCAGAGCCACAAAGACACTCGAAATTCGCTCAACAAGGGCGACATGAGCTATTTCGACCTGCATCTGAGCCATCTGTCGCAGGACCTTCGCTACGGATTCTACGGCGACATCGACGTGGCTATCATCGAGGTGACCGAGATGAGCCCCAACGGAGAACTTATCCTTGGTGCCGGCCTTGGAATGACACCGACCATCGCCCAGATGGCGAAGAAGGTGATCATCGAGTATTCATCTTATTACCGCAATTCCTTCCGCGGTTTCCACGACAATTACGTTCCTCTGGATCCCCCTCACCGTCGTGAAATTCCCATCTACAAGCCTTCTGACCGTATCGGCAGCACAGTGCTCAAGGTGGATCCCAAGAAGATTGTGGGTGTGGTTCCCTCTAATCTTTCGGAGAGCATCAAACCTTTCACAGCACCCGACGAACTGACACAACGTATCGGCGACAACATCACACACTTCCTTGCCGACCAGTTGCGCACGGGTAAGATTCCAAAGGAATTCCTCCCAATCCAGAGTGGTGTGGGCAACGTGGCCAATGCAGTGCTCTATGGTCTTGGCGAGAATCCCGATATCCCGCAGTTTGAAATGTACACTGAGGTGATTCAGGATGCNGTTATGACGCTCATGGAGGAGGGTAAATGTCGTTTTGCCTCCACTTGTGCCCTTACATTCTCCGACGATGCCATGCTGCGCTTCATGGATAACATCGATTTCTTCCGCGACAAGGTGCTGATGCGCCCCGGTGAGATCTCCAATAGTCCGGAGGTGGTTCGCCGACTCGGNCTNATCGCGATGAACACCGCCCTGGAGGCAGATATTTTCGGAAATGTCAACTCCACTCATGTGCTTGGCACCAAGATGATGAANGGTATCGGTGGATCAGCCGACTTCAGCCGCAACGCATATCTCTCGATCTTCTCTTGTCCTTCCATACAGAAGGGTGGAAAGATTTCAACAATCGTTCCGATGGTGTCGCATCTCGACCATAGCGAACATTCTGTTAAGATCCTTGCGACAGAGCAGGGTGTGGCCGATCTTCGCGGTAAGGATCCTCGTCAGCGTGCACAGACNATCATCGAGAATTGCGTTCATCCGATGTATAAGGAGCTGATGTGGGATTATCTGAAGCTTGCTGAGAAATCAGGAGGTCATACTCCTCACACTCTCGGCGCTGCCTTCGCTCTTCATCAGGCATTCCAGGAGAAGGGTGATATGCTTCAGGCAGATTTCGCTAAATTCGTGTGATAGAATATAGACAAAACAACAGGATTCAGCTGTAGATGATTTGCAATCCTGTTTGTAAATAGATANGAGAACAGGAGGACATTAGTTAATATTACTATTGTGCTCCTGTTCTCTTTCTATATTATTTACATTAAGATTCCTGCGAAGCAATCTTGGTAAGCTCTGTTTCGATTTTTCGTGCGAGAGCGGCGTTATCCTTAATAAAATTGGAGAGCGAGAGTAGAGGATGAGGAGTGGCGTTGGCATTCTNCTTCACCATATTCTCAGAAGGTATGTCGTTTTCTGTAAACATCTGGCAGTCGGCCACAAATGTGAAGCAGTCTTCAAGGAGGTCAGGCCATTGGGTNAGATCCACTCGCGTCTGAAGGGAATCAAGCACCAGACTCGTGGCNGANGCCGCTTTCATCAGGCGATGCACGGCAGAAGCTTCCGTGCGNTCGATGCTCAGCTTCGTGGGCTTATANATGTCTGTCATATCCTCGATTGAGAAATCGGGATTGAAACGCGGTTCCACTTTTCCACGCTTTGCCAGCGGAGTAGTGGCTGCGTAGCAGTAGGTGAGGAAGGTGTTGAGACTATGAAGCAGCTGAGGCACAGACTTCATCAATTTATCTTTCATCGTAGCCTCGTGTAGTTTACGCTGTTTCTCAATCTCTGCAGTAACATCGATTTCTGATTTCATAGAGCCAACGGCATTCAGAAAGAAACCAAGAATTGTCAATCCACACATCACTTCCACTGCAGTGACTGCCTGTGCCCAGCCGTGNGCCGGGGTNTAGTCTCCGAAACCGAGTGTNGTGATGGTCACGATACTGTAATAAAGCCAGGAACCGAAATCAGTACCTGCACCGTCAGGAATACGGAACTGTCCGTCGGGCAATGCCCAATAGATAAGGGCGAAGACCGGGGTGAGGCCTATATANAGGCATATCCATACTATAGGGCGCACGTTGGAAATAACGTGGAAGAAATGTCGGATGCGATTGGAAATNGTCATATAAGAATGTGTTTTAATGGTTATATGCTATTTCAACAAGTGAAGATTANGGATTGTTGATAATCATTGGCTTTCTTTGCTGGCGAGACAGGAGATTTGCGGCACGGGCGCCGGCGGAAACGGCTTCGCGCTGATGTAGGGGCACTTGAGGCGATTAGGCTGCCAATTCAAAGGAGATTTGCGGCACGGGCGCCGGCGGAAACGGCTTCGCGCGGATATAGCGGCATTTGAGGCCATTAGGCTTGCAATTNCAATGGCGGCTCAAAAATCACATAAGCTTAAAATAATAGACAGCTTTGCCGATTGGCGAAGCTGTCTATTATGAAAATTATAATCCTTATTCCATGGAGATTATTATGGATTCTATTCCTTCTTATTGATTGTCTTATTTAGGGGTAATTGTGAATGTNATGGATCCTCNGGTCTCACCTGCNCCCTTCTTTGCCGACCAACGGGCCGAACGGGCCGCCTGCTCACAGGCACGCCGTATGGAGGCATCTGCCGAACCGGAGGCTGTGGCTGAAATCACCTTCCCCTCGGCATCGATGACCACCGATACCTTTACGGTGGTCTTATGGCGTAGGGTGACGTTAGGAGGCGTACAACCGATGAATGTACGTCCATTCGCGGTGCCCGTCACACCGATACCGGTTCCTCCCGACCCATTACTGCCGGTTTTTCCGTCGGTGGCGCCGTTCTTTCCTGAAAATTTATCGGCCATGGCAGAGGAGATCTTGGAAGGTTCCTCTTTGGTAGCTGGTGGCTCGGTGGCTTTCACCGGCGATTCCTTCTTCTGGGTGATTTTCTTCTCCACCTGCGGGGCAGGTTGGGGATTCTCTCCCGGCTCCACGATCTTGGTGTTCTCTACCGGAGCTTTCACCGGCTCCCCTTGCTCCACGGGTGCGGGCTTATCATGCTCCACAGCATCCGGTTCACCCTGCTCTTTTAGGATTTCCGGTTCGATGAAAGTTTCTTCCTCATCTTCCGGGAGCATTATTTCGGGAGTGGAAGCCTCCGCCAACTCGACGCGCTGAAAGTCCATCCCTCCCGTAAAAAGGAAGAGAAGGATGAGGAGCACGGCTACAAAGGTCACTCCTGCGGCTATGGCTCTATCTTTTATTTCAGTAGTCACTTGCAATTAAATAGGGGAGGGTTTTATTTTTTCACAGATTTGGCTTTTGTAGCGAGTACGATGTGCATATCATTTTTCGCCGCCATATCGAGCACGTTCACCACTTGTCCGTAATCCACCACTGAATCGGCATATAGGGCTATCGAACGGGTGGAATCGGCACTATGAATCTGCACAAGCTCTGCGGTCAGTTCGTCGAGGGATATCTCGCGTGGGGAAGTATTGGCCTCCACCACCGAATCGTTGCGGTCAACCACGAGATAATACTTGCTCTCGCTGTCGATATATACCTCCGTCACCGGCTTCTCCGAAGTCTGCTCGCTGCTCTGCGGAAGATTTACGTCGATAGCCGCCGGGAAAATAATTGTGGAGGTCACCATGAAGAAGATGAGCAGAAGGAAGATCACGTCTGTCATCGACGACATGGAAAAAGTTTCGAGCGATTGGAAATTTCGTTTGAGTGCCATTATTCCTTATTTATTTGGCAGGTTCGTTGAGAAGATCCATGAATTCCATGGTCTTAGTCTCCAGACCGTTCATCACGCGGTTCACACGTGCCACAAGGTAGTTGTAGGCGAAGAGGGCGGCAATACCTACCACCAGACCGGCAACTGTCGTTACCAAGGCCTGATAAATACCGCTTGAGAGGACGGTGATGTTGGCTGATGTTCCGGCAGAAGCAAGAGAGAAGAAAGCCTGTATCATACCGACCACCGTACCGAGGAATCCAAGCATCGGCGCACCCGCCGCTGTTGTGGAGAGCCAGGGGAAGCCCTTTCCGAGATTTGCCACCTCGATATTGCCGGTGTTCTCGATAGCCACGAGCACATCATTCATCGGGCGTCCGATCCTTGAGAGACCCTTCTGAATGAGTCGGGAATAAGGGGTATTGGTTTTCTTGCAGAGGTTATATGCCGATTCGATATCCCCTTCATGCACGTAGTCGCGGATACGGTTCATGAATTGGCGGTCATCTTTCGACGCTCTGGAAATCACGATGGTCCGCTCGGTGAAGATATAGATTGTCACGATAAGCAATATGGCGAGCGGAATCATGATGTAACCGCCATCCATTACGAGCGACCAAAAATTGAGTGTCTGCATTTTAATTTTTTTGAGGTTGTTGGAGAATTGGAAATTTCGGACCTGTCAGACTTGTCGGACTTGTCAGATTTATCTGATACAGTTGAGATAACGTTTTATGGTTTCGTCGAGACCCCAGTAAAGACAATCCGAAATCAGGGCATGCCCGATGCTCACCTCATCAAGTCGGGGAAGTCGACGATGAAGGAAATTCAGATTGTGGGTGTTTAGATCGTGTCCTGCGTTAAGCCCTATTCCTGAATCCACAGCCGCCTTGGCAGCCGGGATATATGGCTCCACGGCCTTATCGGGATCGAGAGGGAAGAGGTCGGCGTATGGCTTGGTGTAAAGCTCCACGCGGTCGGCCCCTAAATGTGCGGCCGCCTTTACCTGGTCGGGATCCGGATCGACAAAAACGGAAGTACGGATACCCGCAGATCGGAGACGCTCGATTATTGGAGCGAGGAAATCGGCTTCACCCTTGGCGTTCCATCCTGCCGAGGAGGTGATTGCATCAGGAGCGTCAGGCACGAGGGTGACCTGATCGGGGTTAACCTCAATAACGAGTTTCATGAACTCCGGGGAGGGATATCCCTCGATATTGAATTCAGTTGTGACCGCACGGCGCAGCTCATATACATCATTGCGTGTGATGTGACGTTCATCCGGACGGGGATGGACTGTGATACCCTGTGCGCCGGCACGTTCACAGGCGAGGGCGAATTCCACTACATCGGGCACATTCTCGCCGCGAGCGTTGCGGAGAGTGGCCACCTTATTGATATTTACACTTAATCTTGTCATTATTGAAAATTGGCATAATTTTTGTAACTTTGCAGAGTGAGGAGCCGGGGTGGGTTTTATCAGAAAACACTCATTGGCTCTGCGAAAAAAGGATGTTTAGATAAAACGCAACCCTCTCTGCAGGCGTTACAATATAAATCATCTGCAAATTTAAGAAAAAAAAGAATATGATAAAAGCGAAAGATGTAATATCACGAGTTCAACCTCATCAGGAAGTATGGTCGGAGGTGGTCGTATCGGGAGAAATGCCCGTTGTCGACGTTCTTCCGCGTCTTCTTGACGCTCCGGGACGCATAGTGGGCGTGGAGGAGGATGGCGAGCGGATGGGCGTGATCGATCAGACTTCGCTTCTGGAAGGATTGGGAAGAATGATACCGGCTCGCGACGATTCGAGTCTGGTCACCGTGGAGTGTGTGCCGGCCGATTACAGTGCATCGAGATTGTCGCACGCCGTGGAGGACTCCGATGCTCATATCGTCGACCTCTGGACTGCACCGGCCGAGAATGGAAAGATACGTGTCACGCTTCGTGTGCGACGTTCAGATCCGACATCCACCATCCATAATCTTGAACGTTATGGTTATGAAGTGGTCGATTCATCCGGAGTCGGCAATCAGGATGTGGAGATAGCCTTTGAGCGCCTTCTTGCGCTTAACACTCTATTAAACGTCTGAGCCTTATGCCGTCGCTTGCCATATACGGAAATCATTATCAACAGGGTCATTTATCAGGCCTTCAGAATTTCTTCGCCAATCTTCCGGAGAAAGGCTTCAAGGTCTATGTGGAGAAAGATTTCGCCTTCTACCTGTCTTCTGTCGGGATAGAGATGGGGGATGCCTTCATTGTGGAAGATTTTCCGCGCGGTGTCGACTGCGTGGTCAGTATCGGTGGCGACGGCACATTTCTTCAGGCCGCGCAATGGGTGGGACGTCGCGAGACACCTATTTTAGGAATAAATACCGGCCATTTGGGATTTTTGGCGAGCTATTCTCTTGATGATACTGACGAGCTGTTGAACGTGGTTGCCGAGGGGCGATGGCGTCTTGAACGCCGTGCCGTGATAGAGGTATCCTGCAGTGCCATGCCTGAAGGATTCTGGCCCTACGCTCTGAATGAAGTGGCTGTGCTTAAGGGAGACTCCGCCTCGATGGTCAATGTCCATGCTGAGATTGACGGCTATTTTCTTGCCGACTATATGAGCGACGGGCTTGTGGTATCGACCCCTACGGGCTCCACAGCCTATAATCTGTCGCTTGGAGGGCCGATACTCCAACCCACATTGAGCTGTCTTGTGCTGTCGCCCATTGCTGCTCATTCCTTGACAATGCGTCCATTGGTTGTAGCCGGAGATTCGAGGATAGTCCTTTCCCCACGGTCGCGGGCTCGGGAATGTCGTGTGAGCCTCGATGGACGTTCCTTTCTTATAAATTCAGGTGAATCGCTTATGCTTAAGGAGGCGTCATTCAAGGTGAGTGTGGTGCGTCGTCCCGACGGCAATTTCTCCAGACTCCTTCGTAATAAACTTGGATGGGCCACCAGTCCTCATCAGTAGGGATGGAAGATTAAGACTGTATAAAGACTTTATAGTTATAAAAAAGTACAGACCACTATTCGGTTATAACCGAATAGTGGTCTGTTTCTGTTTAAATATTTCTATGCAAAAAATCCAAATTACTCACCCTGCTGGGCGGGAGCCGGAGCAGCAGCGGGCTTAGCGGGAGCTGCCGCAGGAGTCTTAGCAGGAGCGGGAGCATTCACAGGAGCCGGGGCGGCAGTAGTTGCAGCGGGAGCTGCGGGCTGAATGCTGGAGCTTGTGATGGGGGTCTTCACAGTGAATGCTGCGCAGATGCTGAGCACGCAGATGAAGATTGCAAGGCTCCAAGTGGCCTTTTCAATAAAATCGGTGGTCTTACGGTAGCCCAGATACTGGTTTCCGCCAGAATAATCGGAAGCGAGGCCGCCTCCCTTGGATTTCTGAATCAGGACCACGCCTATAAGAAGAAGGCTGGCCAAGACGATGAGGATTGCGATGAAAATATACATTTCTTAGTGTTAATTATTTAAATATCATATAAATACGATCCTTTTCCGAAGCGTTGCGCAGGCGTTGGAGCCGTCAGCTGGCGCCCCTGAAGAGGGAGTCTACTGTTTCATCTGTTTTGATTGGTTAAGAATCAATTTCTTAAGAAATCGTATTTGGTCTGCAAAGTAAATACTTTTTTTCGGATTATTCAAACTTAAATCGGTAATAATTTCAAGAGCCTTGCTATAATTGCCGTTTTTTATCATTGCTCGTGCAAGAGATTCCGATAATGGAGCCTGCTGTTGGGGTAGGAAGGCATCGAGCGCAGCGGCCGTGGCATCCGGCTCTCCCTCCATCTCTTCAGGAGTGATGAGAGGGTCGGATTCGATTGATGAGAGATCATAATCGGCGGGAGGTAGAGGGACAAGTTCGTCAAGTTCTTTCACCTCCTTCGACTGCGCCGCCTTCGGGTCGCCGAAATTATCGAGGAATGAATCAATGGCATCTGCCGTGGAAAGGTCGGGTTTCATGCCGTCGGGATAGAAGTCTGCCGGAGTATAGGGATCCATTCCGAGAATCTCCCGCAGAGCCTCAGGATCGCCGATGAGGGCGGCGATGCGTCGGATGATGCGTTGACGTTCCTCTCCGGAGGCATCGGGGAGGGCCTCTATATCGGGAATCACATAATAAGGATATTCCATAATTCTACCAGTTTCCGAGGGTTGCGTTAAAGATGAGTGTTGCCAGTTCTTCCGAAATCTGCTGACATAACTCGTCCTGCACATCTGTGAGCATAAGCGAGGAGGAGAATTGCCGATAGGCGGAGAATGTCTGGTCTATATTATTGGCCGAGTTCTGATTGTCGGTATATTTCACTCTCACTGAGATTGTAAGACGTGTTTCAGTGGCGTAAGCATCTGTGCCGACAGCCTGCGGTGAAAGTGAATAGCCTGTGATTTCCCCTGAAAGGTTTATGTCTGCGTTATTCGGGTTGTCGCTGACCTGAAGTTTGGTCTGCCGTGTCACATAATTCAGAATCTCATTTTCGAAAGTCTGTTGCAGAGGGGGATAGACCAGAGAGGCGCGGATTGGAAATTCCGACACATAAATGGTCTTGTAGATGTCATAGTTAAGTATTGAGCCGTTGAAAGTGAACACCGGCTTGCACCCCGTCAGGAAAAAGAGCGGGGAGAGAAGAAGAAAGATAATAAGTTTCGCTTTCGTATTCATTAGTTAGGGGGTTGGTTAGTCAAGATTGAACTCACTTATTTTCCGATAGATTGTTCTCAGAGAGATTCCCAATTCTTCAGCAGCGGCTTTCTTATTGCCGTTGTTACGCTCCAGAGCGCCTTTTATGGCCTCTTTTTCTGTAGCGTCGACGGATTGCGACAGCGGCACATCGGGCGCCGGCACAGTAGTCTCCTTGAATATATCCTCCTGGGGGAGCTTCATAAGAGCATTGAAGCGGCTCCCTTTCTCCTCTCTTTCATGATGAAAGAAGGTGTCTGCATTTTTTTCATGTGTCCCTTTCATCTCTGCGCGTAGCTCCGCAATCTCACCTTTCAGTGAGAAAATCATCTTCCACAGCATCTCGCGCTCCTGGTCGTAGCTCTGATAAGGATTCTTTGAAGCGACAGGTGTGGAGAGTCCCGAATGATCGATGGGGAGGGTTTCAAGCACCTGTTCGCGGGATATTGTCTCTCCGGCCTGGAAGAGGGCAAGCTGTTCCACGATGTTCTTGAGCTGGCGCACATTGCCGGGCCATCTATATAGACGCATGGCCTTCACTGCCTCCTCGGAGAAGGAGATAGGCTGAGTCATATATCTTTCGGCAAAATCTGAGGCAAACTTGCGGGCGAGAAGCTGAATGTCATCGCCACGGTCATGCAGATTCGGGACTTCGATGCGCACTGTGGAGAGACGGTAATATAAATCTTCACGGAATTTTCCCTGCTTCACGGCCTCTATAAGATCCACATTGGTGGCGGCCACGATTCTGACATTCGTCTTCTGCACCGTGGATGATCCCACCTTCAGGAATTCCCCGGTCTCAAGCACACGGAGAAGGCGTGCCTGTGTGGTCAGGGGCAATTCGGCTACCTCGTCAAGAAACACCGTTCCTCCGTCGGCTTCCTCAAAATATCCTTTACGGGTCGCGATTGCGCCCGTAAAGGATCCTTTCTCGTGGCCGAAAAGCTCGCTGTCGATTGTGCCTTCCGGAATAGCGCCGCAGTTGACTGCTATATATTTCTTATGTTTACGCGCACCATATTGGTGAATAATCTTCGGAAAAAACTCCTTACCGGAGCCGCTTTCGCCTGTGACGAGCACCGACAGGTCGATAGGGGCCACGCGGATGGCGCGGCTGATGGCATTGAGTAGAGAAGGGGCGTTTCCGATGATTGAGAAACGCTGTTTTGCTTGTTTTACTTCAGCTGATAGCTCGGGCATTTGGTATAAAGAAGTGGTTTACACTGCGAAGATAACGAAATTATTCGATTCTACCAACAGCCCGGGCTCTTCCGCGCTCCTCACTACGCACCAAATGACGTATGGAATGGCGTATCGTGCGCCATTTCGGGAAGATGGCCCATGGGCGTATTGAGCTGTAGCTAAGAACTATAATTAGCCATGAGGCAATCCCGACAATCAAAAGCCAACCATAAATCTCTTTCATCGATACCACTAATGCCTGTAACTGCACCATACCGATCATTTCACCAAATGGGATATGGGCGATTGCAGTATTGGAATCGGTGAAAGCTGCACTCAGAAGCGCTGCATTTTTTGCTACGGTATGCCGCAGCAACTCCCCAATGACAGCCGGCCCGAATGTAGCACTCATCACCGCTCCCGTGAATCCGTTGATGGTCAATGCCTGTGGAAACACCTGGAATGGGAGGCCGCTCTGCACAATGGAGGTGAGGAACACAATTGATATGATCACTGCCGCAGCCCCTCGGAAAAAGAGAGGAATGAACAGCATTTCTTTCTCAACGCCATAGTCGATAAGGAAATAGAAATAGGCGAGATACACGATAGCAAGTGCAAATGCGATTGCTGTCATGGTCTTGTATCTCCATTTCCGCAAGGCGAAAGTGAAGTATGTAAAGCCGCATCCGACGATTATACCTGCAAAGACATACCAGTTGAGGTCGATTAGATTTGTCTCATCGAATCCGAGGATGGCGGCAGCGTATGAATGTTCGAATACATGTTCTGTGGCCAGGAGAGTAAAGAAAACAAGATATATACAAGTTGCACGTATCACGTTACGGTTTTTCATCGCCTGGAAGGAGATATAGGGATGATGGAGGAATGTTGCTCGCCAAAGGTTTATCAACAGGCATGCCGTGCCGATTACCGTGGCTTCCCATATCTCATTGCTTTCCCACCAATCGAAGTAATTGCCGTAGACGCAGATGAATGTGAAAGCCAACATAAATCCGGCCCATAGGAAGCCACCTATCCAGTCGATGCCGCGCAGGGGTATGAACATCGGGCCTCTTACCGGTTTGACGAGAATCAGCACCAGGACCATCATCAGTCCCAGAAGTCCGATCATTATCCACTGCATATATTCCCATTGCGAGAAGAAAGCGGTATAGATGGTGGCGATTCCACTAAGCTGAATCACGCTGTCGACCACTATGTAGACATAGCAGAAGAAGACCGACATATCACGTGTGGGGGTGAGCCATAGCTGTATGGTTGAGTTGCAGGCTAATGTGGCCTGCATCCTGAACCATCCCGCCACAAAACATGTGGCTACGAGTAGGGGCACCGAATCAGTATTGGCACAGATGTAATTCGCGGCCATCAGTACCATGCAGCATACAAGTAGCTGGGTTCGGTTGGAGAATCGGAACTTGATCCGGAACATAACAGCAAAATTCACAGCAAGTCCGATCAAGGAAGCATATCCTGCCATCAAAATATCTTCCTGCATGAGCCCGGAAGAGCCTACCATATCGGAGGCTGCCGCAAGGTAAACCCCTCCGGAAAACTGTATGATCAGAACAAAGAAAATGAATATCCAAGGTTTCATCCGGCGGGGGATGAAATTCGGAACGTCAGGGATATCGAATGGTCCCTGCGGAGCATGCCAATCGGCCATAAGCAGATGGTTTATTTTTGTTTAACCTGATGTTTAATACTCCACTTCACATTCCACATTCATTCCGGCGC
>JAAVDD010000035.1 GCA_014801985.1 Bacteroides sp. | reverse complement strand
GAAGGTGGCGATGCTGATACAAATGGAGCGATTGCGTGCGCTATTCTCGGTGCAAAGTTTGGTTATTCCTCTATTCCTGGATATTATATTGAAAATCTGAATAACCGAGCCATGTATCATCAGAAGATAACATCCTTTATCAATCAAATAATCGATGAAAAAGCGTAAAATTATCATTTGGAGTATTGCAATTATAGCAGCAATCACTACTCTCATATCAGTGTGTGATATTTTTGTCAGTAAGAATGTTTCCGGAAAGACCTATGATGATGTGGATAGCATTCCACATCGGAAGGTGGGTCTTACTCAGTCCCTGTGGGTTTGTAACCCGCAAGTTATTAGAACTGGCGTTACCACTCTCGAGATTGAGACAGGCCTCACCGTGGCGGTCTGTCCGGACGAACTCCCTCGCAGTCAGCGTGGGTTTGCAAACCACGCTTCCATGGCCGGAAGAATGTCATGATCGGATCTTTTGTCCGAAGTCGTGTAAAAGCTTAATAATAATGATTAGTTTTTTCTATGGTTAATAAGTAGCTACTAAGAATTAATCGATATATTTTTTACAAAGCAGTTGAAAGATCTTGAACGCTAAAACTTGTTACTTTTGACTCGTCATTATTCTTTTTAAAGGAAACTCGTCGATTTTCAATTGGCATCTTAGCCCTTGTCGTTCAGTCGCATAGCCCGCTCTACTCCTTCACTCCGCGAACTAATATGCTCAAAATTAACTGCGTTTTATCTGTTCATTAATTCTTAGTAGCTACTTATTAATGTTGATTTTTATTTGATGCAACCCAAGGGTGGGCTGAGATCTTTCTTTCAGTGTGGCCCCTACTGCCCTGTGGGTTGCAAACCCACAGGGACTGAATAAGTTTTTCCGTAAATCTTCGATTCACGGAATCCAATAATATGGAGGTTTCTTCCGGTGGGCCACCACCCATTTCCTTAACTCATCAATCGTATTAACATTATCGGCGATGACTCCTTCGTAATATTCCACGCCATGAATCTCTTCATTCTGTGGAGTCTCAAACTTTAGGCGTAATATGGTTTCGCGCTGTCTTTCGGTGAGTGTTTCACTGATTCTTTTAGCCATGTTCTCAAAGAAGCCATCATATTGGGAACCCTCCTCAATATGAATAATGTCGAATTTCCATATCTCCCCATCATCGGCGCGATATTTTACATGCCAGGCCATGCAATGCTCATCTGTATGTAGACCATTTATGCATGTCATATCAACCACACCCGGTAGTGCCGACATTCCGGAGGCAATTCTAAAAGTAGATTCTTCCGTTATATTTTTGGAATATACATGCAAATCGATATCATTATGTGTGATCAACAGACCCATTTTAAGGGATCCAATGATATTGACCATGCAACCGGCCGTCTCCCATATCTCCGGGATGCCGGATGCTGCATAAACTTTAAGTGCTTCGCGCTGTTTAGCCGCTGCCAATGCGTTAATCTCTTTCTGATTCATCCTTTATATTGATTAGATAAATCTGCAAAGATACTAAATATCGGCTATGCATACAAATCCTTCAAAACGTCTATCCTTTGGGATTATCTTTTTGAAGATTTAAAAAATTTTATGCGTTTTATGGTGTGGGCAATCGCGACTGCCATCATTAAGAAACCAATCTTGCCATGCACACCACCCAGAGGTGAATGATCATACGTTGTTGTCCAATGCACAAAAGCGGCTATGCCAAGCGCAAGGGTCAGCAAAAAAAGATACCATAAAAGCCTCGTTACGGGCTTCTTGAGCTTTTGAAATCTCTTAAACCAATTATTCCACTTAAAATGGAGATAGACATGAGTGAATACTAAAGCAGAGAAAATAATGCCGAGAGCCACATGAAGCCATATAGGGAATATACCTTCGCTCCCGGTTGCTTCAAGCTGGATACTTGATGCCAATATCAGGATGCCGGAGACCAACAATGACCAGTTGCAGATTTTTAATTTTTCAGCGGGTTTCATTTTGCAAAGTTAAATCTTTATGACCATATTTTCAAACGCAGGATAACCATATTATATTTTGTATACAAAAAGGCAGCCACAAAACAATAATTTTACTAATTTTGCATCCTTAAACTGATGATGCAATGAAAGATTTCAATCCGAAGGGACATTTGGCCATGCTTGGAGCCAATGTGTGTTGGGGGCTGATGTCGCCTGTTGTAAAACTGGTTTTCGCTTCCGGATTAATCGCCCCGCTGATTATGGTGGATTTCCGAGTGGCAGGAGCAGCAGCGCTCTTCTGGCTTACTTCCCTTTTCCTACCACACGAAAATATGCCGGCGGCTGATGCTCTCCGTTTGTTCGGAGCCGGAATGCTGGGTATCCTTCTTAATCAGGGTTGTTTCATAATCGGAGTCAGCCTCACATCTCCCGGAGAGGCTTCACTTGTCACTACCACTATGCCGATGTGGGTGATGCTACTTGCCTGGGTATTCCTTCGCGAGCCTATCACTCTTAAAAAGGCGGGAGGAATAATTCTTGGTGCCACAGGCGCATTGATACTCATCTTCGGTAATGGAGCGAAAACAGCCGGCGGAACATCCCCGGCCTTAGGTGATTTCATTGTGTTGATGGCGCAGTTGAGTTATGCCACTTATCTTACCATATATCGTAATTTCATCCGGAAATATTCTCTCGTTACTCTGATGAAATGGATGTTTCTCTCCGCTGCCATCGTCTCTCTCCCGGCCACCATTCCGCAAATTGCTTCCACCGATTGGAGTGCAATATCATTACCGGAATGGTTAGGGATAGGTTATGTGGTGGTCTTTGGTACATTCGTGGCCTACATATGCATCATGATAGGACAGAAGAACCTACGGCCGACAATCGTGGGAATGTATAATTATGTGCAACCGATTGTAGCTACTCTCGTGGGAATCTGTCTCGGTTTGGATACTTTCAATCTCGCCAAAGCAATGGCCGTGCTCCTTATCTTCTCCGGAGTGTATCTTGTCACCATCTCAAAGGCTGCACCAAACGATGCGAAGCAGTGACAGGGAAATATGGCGACTGTCAAAGCCACTTGCACATAAAGACTTTCCCCATCCTTCTCAGCTACGAAATCTATTTCACGACCCTTTTTCCTACCCGCCTTTGCCCTGTCAGTATCTTTATTATATTTTTCCCTACAAAAGGAGAATCCTCTGCATATATAGAGGTCTTTCGATTATTCCAGAAGTTTCTTCCATACTGAAAACATTTGATAAATTTGGGAAAAGTTTTAATGAAAACTTTTCCCAAATTTATCAAAACTTTCCAACATAGCCAAAACTTAATGATGAAAAGAGCCTCACATATAAGTAGCTACTAAAAATTAATCGATATATGATTCACCAACTAAATGAAAGAATCTTGAACGCTAAAACTCGTTCTTTTTGACTCGTCATTATTCTTTTTAAAGGAAACTCGTCGATTTTCAATTGGTATCTTTTGCCTTATCATTCAGCCGCATACGAAAGTATGCTCCTTCATTCTGCGGCAAAAGCTACACAAAAATAACTTCGTTTTAGCTGTTCATTAATTCTTAGCAGCTACTTAGCAATAATCATACCCCATGCGAGCCATCTACAAATTGCGAAATATTGACTTATTTCAATTGAAGGCCATCCCGGAAGGCAGATCCTACGCGGGAGCCAAGTTCAATATAACTATTATTTATTGGATCGAATGTGATAAGATGCATCTTTTCTACATCGGGTCGCCCATCAGCTCCAAGATATTTCTCATCGCATTGTATGTTCAAAATTTCCGCCACCATATAGAATCCACTTTCAGATTCATATAATTTCTCCTTTATACGGCATTCCATAGTCATCGGGAAGCAGGAGAAAACAGGCGCGTCCACAGTCTCTCCCTTCTCGGAGCTCCATCCTGTTTTCTTCATTTTATCAGGATCCTTCTTCGCACTCACTATTCCTACGAAGTCGGCGGCAGGAAGAGAGTCGACAGTTGCGAAAGCCACGGTGAACTCCGGATTACGTTTGAGATTTTCGGTAGTAGCGTGCGAACCAAGCGAAATGAATAATTCATGATAATCCCACTGCCCGCCCCATGCGGCGTTCATAGCATTGGGTGTGCCATCTTCATTATATGTGCCTATAATCAGCACGGGCTGAGGGAGCAGCCATGCATTAGATTTAAAATTTTTCATAATAATGTTTTTACTCAATTTCATAACATATCGATAGAGAGTATTGTTTTCATCGCAGCATCTTTCCCTGAGATGTGATAACCACTCCCTTGGCTCCGGCCCCTATTCTCTTTCCCGAAAGATCATAGAGATATTCTTCATTGCAGTGCTTATACTCCATTTCCATCACACGGCTATCATAGGTAGCGAAGCGTGAGATAATCTTGAGTGCATCCAGAGCGCGACCATTTGTAGAATCAAAAAGCGGAGCATTATACCATCCTGATAGCGTGGTATTGAAAGCATTATATTCGAGCCACCACCAGAAGAGACCATTGACGGATGGATGACGGAGAAGAAGGCTTACAAGTTCGTCGGCAAACACTTTTTGCCCCTCCTCTGTATATGGATAATCCACGGGACAACTTGTCCCGGGAACTTCCCACTTATACGAATACCCTGTCTCTACCACCATTATACGTTTATCCTGGAATTTCGATTCAAGAGAGGTAATGGCTTTATCAAGAGAATTTATCTTACCATGAAAATATGGATAATAGCTTAGTCCGATTATGTCGTATTCGATACCCATTCTCTCCATATTTGAATAAAAATTATCCTGAACCGTGATATCAGCAGTACGCTCAGTATGCAGCACAATCTTTGCATCCGGCGCTATTTCGCGACATGCGCGGATAGCATTTTTCAGGAGGTTTCCAAGACGATCCCAATTGGCATCGTTTCCTATGAAAGTTTTTTTCAAGTCGGATTCTGCCGTTCCCTCCGGCCCCCAGAGCATACCGTAGCTGATTTCATTCCCCGGCTGAATGAAGTCAGGCACTACACCGTTTTCCTTTAGAGTGAGCAAGGATTTTCGGGTATAGGAATATATTTTGTCATACAGCTCTTCATCAGTTAAGTTCCCCCAATCTTTAGGTGTGTATTGCTGAGCGGGATCGGCCCATGTATCGGAATAATGGAAATCAATCATAAGGGCCATTCCAGCCTCCTTAATACGTTGACAAAGAGGTATGACATTTTCAATGGTCTGACAAGCATTTGGATCTTTGTCGGCTCCGGTATAATTATCCGGATTTACGAACATACGCACACGCATAGCATTCATCCCCTCATCCTTCAGGAACGAGATAACATCTTTAATCGGCTTCCCGTCGTGGTCGTAATACTTAGCACCGGCCTCTTCATAGAGAGGAAGAAGGGATATGTCGCCCCCTGCATATCGTGTCTCCGCTTTGACATGGAGATTGAGGGAAAAGAGTAACAGAATAGCGAAGAAAATTGTATTAATACGAGTCATATCAGTAGTAGATTTATTGGTTGTCTACAAAATTAATAAAAAATTCAACGTATAGGTTTAAATTTCAGTTCTCCGTAGAAAAAGAAAATCCCTGCCATCGGCTAAAGCGTGACAGGGATTCAATATCCACTATATTATCGTCGTGAGACTTACACCACGATATTTACAATCTTTCCGGGAACCACGATCACCTTTCGTGGAGTCTTTCCGGCAAGCCATTTCTCAGCGGCGGCATCGGAGAGGGCAAGTTTCTCAACCTCCTCCTTCGACATTCCTGCCGGAGCCTCTATCATGAATCGTGTCTTACCATTGAAGCTAACCGGATATTTCACGGTATCCTCCACCAACGCCTCAGGATCGTATGCAGGCCATGCAGCATCCGCCACACTTCCTGTATGACCCAGACGATGCCAGAATTCTTCAGCGATATGGGGAGCAAAGGGGGCTATCAGACGAGTGATGACCTCCATTGCCTCACGATTGGTCGATTTTAGAGACGTCAACTCGTTGACAGCAATCATGAAGGCAGCCACTGATGTATTAAACGAGAAATTCTCGATATCCTCAGTAATCTTCTTGATGAGTTTATGGACCGCTTTCTTCTCCTCCTTTGTCATCTCCTTTATCGGCTCATTCTCTGCCTTCTCGAATAGGCCCCAGAGCTTTTTAAGGAATCGGTTAACACCATCAATACCATTGGTATCCCATGGTTTGGATTGCTCCACCGGTCCTAGGAACATCTCGTAAAGACGGAGAGTATCGGCTCCATAACGCTCCACGATATCATCGGGATTCACCACATTGAACATCGACTTTGACATCTTCTCAACAGCATACCCGCAGATATATTTGCCATCTTCAAGAACAAACTCTGCATCAGCATATTCAGGACGCCACTTGCGGAAGGCATCTGTGTCAAGAATATCGTTGCTGACGATGTTCACATCCACTCGTATAGGAGTCGTGTCATATTCCTTTCTCAAGCCGTGGCTTACGAAAGTATTGGTGTTCTTGATACGGTAAACAAAATTGGTACGACCCTGAATCATACCCTGATTCACAAGTTTCTTGAAAGGTTCCGATTCGCATACAAGACCGAGATCGTATAGGAACTTATTCCAGAAACGAGAATAAATGAGGTGTCCTGTGGCATGTTCCGCGCCTCCGACATAGAGGTCGACATTGCGCCAATATTCATCAGCCTCCTTCCCTACAAGGGCATTCTGGTTGTGAGGATCCATATATCGGAGATAATATGCCGAAGATCCGGCAAACCCGGGCATAGTGCATACCTCTATTGGATACCCTTCAGGAGTGGTCCAGTTTTCAGCACGACCGAGCGGCGGTTGACCATCTTCGGTCGGGAGGTAGCTCGACACGGGGGGAAGAAGGAGAGGCAGAGCACTGTCATCCATAAGATATGCCACCCCATCTTTGTAATATACAGGGAACGGTTCACCCCAATATCTCTGACGGGAGAAGATGGCATCGCGAAGGCGGTAGTTGGTCTTTACCTTGCCAAGACCCTCCTCTTCAATGAATCTCTTTGTCTTTGCAATGGCATCCTTCACTTCAAGACCATTGAGATCGAGCTTCGGACCACATGAATTTATCATTTTACCCTCCTTTGCATCGAAGCTCTCTTCCGATACGTCGGCCCCTTCAATAAGCGGCACGATAGGAAGATCGAAATGACGCGCGAAAGCATAGTCGCGAGAGTCGTGGGCCGGAACCGCCATAATTGCGCCTGTTCCGTATCCGGCAAGCACATAGTCGCTCACCCATATAGGAATCTCCTTACCTGTCAAGGGATTCACGGCATAGCTTCCGGTGAAGACGCCCGATACTTTTTTATCTATCTGACGTTCACGCTCCGTCTTGTGTTTAACCTCATCGAGGTAAGCCTTCACAGCCTCCGCCTGCTCAGGAGTGGTCAGCATCTCCACATATTTCGATTCAGGAGCGAGCACCATGAAAGTGACACCGAAAATTGTATCGGCACGTGTGGTGAAGATTTCAAGTTCGATATCCTTACCGGCCACGGGGAAACGCATTTCGGCACCCTCTGAACGTCCAATCCAATTTCGCTGAGTCTCCTTAAGCGAATCGCTCCATTCCACTTTAGCCAGATCGTCGAGAAGACGGGGTGCGTATGCGGAAACGCGGAGACACCATTGATTCATTAGTTTCTGCTCTACCGGGAACCCTCCGCGGACACTCAATCCTTCGCTCACCTCATCGTTGGCAAGCACCGTTCCGAGTTCGGGACACCAGTTGACCATCGTCTCCCCCTGATAGGCGATACGATAGTTCATCAATATCTCGCGCTGTTCCTTCTCGGACATGGCATTCCACTCTTCAGCCGAGAAATGAAGTTCCTTACCGCAGGCAGCGTGAATGCCGTCAGTCCCCTTCTCAGAGAAATGCTTTATCAGTTTATCTATCGGTTCAGCTTTCTGCAGGTCAAGGTCATAGTAGGAATTGAACATCTGCATGAAAGCCCATTGCGTCCACTTGTAATATTTGGGGTCGCAGGTGCGGACTTCACGGCTCCAGTCGAACGAGAATCCTATCTTGTCAAGCTGTGCGCGATAACGCGCAATATTATCCTCAGTTGTTTTCTCAGGGTGCTGTCCGGTCTGTATGGCATACTGCTCGGCAGGCAGTCCGTAAGCATCATAACCCATCGGATGGAGCACATTGAAACCCTGCTGACGTTTGAAACGCGCATATATGTCGCTTGCTATATAGCCCAAAGGATGACCGACGTGCAGACCCGCTCCGGAGGGATATGGGAACATGTCGAGCACATAGAATTTCTTACGGCTATCGTCTTCAGTCACTTTGTAGACTTCATTTTCGCGCCAGAACTCCTGCCAGCGCCTTTCTATTTCTTTATGGTTATAGTCCATGCTTCTTTTGCTTTTCTTTATGAGTTGCAAAGTTAGCTAAAAAACTGCAAATATCAGCAATCTGTATCAATAACGTTGGCATAAGGATTCACATATCTTCTATACACAGCCCCCGGAATGTCTTTTTATAATCTGCAAAACGATGGGTGACTTTCATAAACGCATCCGCCTTACTGCGGAGAATAGACAAATCTATATTACGCTCTTTCCTCTTCACTTCAAAAAAGGCGACTGTTTTTTCAAGTTCATTTTCCGCTATAATATCAATTTCATTTTCTCCTCTCCGATCCCACCACCCGGATATGCGGGTATATTCTTCCCGCTCCATAAGCTTGGCCCGGAAATACCTTTCAAGAGCAACGCCCGAAAAGGTGGCATAATCACGCCTAACTATGTCGCGAAGCCGAGAATATGCATCCAACTGGATTATATATGAATACTTATAAAAGAACCGGAACCAGAACCTCAAAAAACTATCTTCTATCCCGTACCTTACATTTTTATTGCTTGTCTTTTCAAACATAGGTTGAATCTTGGAAATCAGGCCATATATATCTTCTAACCGGGTGAGATACCCCCCAATTTCCTTCCCTACCTGAGTTTCTATTTCACTCCTTACCGTGTATCCGGAAGCAATGGCGGTCAATATTGAGAAATAGGTTGAATAATCCTTTCCAAACTCCTCTATAAGCATAGCTTTCCCTTCATCCACAAAAGAGGAACCCTGACTTATAATTTCATCTATCATCTTATCTTCTCGGAGGGCGTCCGCCCCCACCAGGATGTCAATATACTTCGGCACTCCACCCGTGAAAGTGTATAATGCCAAAAGATCTGACTTTGCATATGATGGAGAATAATATTTCATTATCTCTTTCATCACTTCCGGACTGAAAGGCTTTAGATTAAGGAATCGCGTCTGACGGTTGTAAAGAGGTTCCTTCAAATCACGGAATATTTTATTCATTAGAGTATTGATAGATCCTGCCACAATCAATGTAAGCTTAGACTCTGCATGGTAAAGATCCCACAGCCTCTGCATATCGCTATAGACTGAAGGGTTAACCCTCATGAAATCTTGAAACTCATCTATAAAAAGGGTGAGAGGGCGTGTCTTTGAGTATTTCAATACATATTCAAAGATTTCTGCAAAGTTCTCCACATTCCCTAATATCGGGATTCCCATCTTTTCTTCTAACTCTCGTATGTAACCTTTGCAAAGCTCTTTTTCAGTTTTTCTTGCTACAAAGAAGTAGATCAGGTTCTCTTCTCCAAAAGTATGGATCACCAACTGTGTTTTACCTATGCGTCGTCGTCCTGTAACAACCACGAACTGTGATTCTCTGTCCGCTCTTTTCTTAGATTCCCTGAGAATCTCCATCTCTTTTATACGATCAAAAAATTTCATAACCCAATGCAAATTAAAAACAATGCAGATGCGAAATGACCAGTTCGGAACTGACCATTTCGCATCTGCAAATATATAAAATCTTTATTTAAGATACAATTGTGTCAAGGAAATTTCCAATCATATATCACGTTTGCGGAGATATTCAGCACGCTGTATCAGCCATTCCCGCAGCTCCGCTACATGGCGCTTCGTATCAAACGACGGCTCCACAAACGTCCAACTGCTATAGAATCCGCTATCAGGCCAACGAAACCCGTTAAGTTTGGCTGAAGGCTCAATAAGGGCAGCGTAGGTGTCAAGATATCCAAGCATTTCCGGGAAAAACTCTTCTTGAAATATTTTTCTTCTCTCCTTATATAGATTTTGGAAAGCTTCTGAATCAGTCATTTCTCCTATCAATGCATTCACCCATATATCACCTTCAGGAGAAGCAGGGTTAGCCACGCCATCACGCACAACTAACAGATTGAATGCAACGTCGAAATCCCAGGCAGGGCCGAAATAATATTTCTCCCCTTCCGCTAAAGAATTTTTATGGAGATAGAAGCTCTTGGGATATCCAATCTCCGAATTTTTGACAAATTCATACAGAATAAAATAATTCACCGCGCTCTCCATATCGAATGCCTCATCAGCTCTCCCCTCTTTCACAGCAGCCTCGGCACGATTAAAATCCTCTTGCCATAATGCAAGACGTTCCTCAGGAGTCAGCCCTTCCGGATCATCTTCATAAAGCTCGTCAAAATCCGGATCCTTGACCATGACAGGTAAATCCCACACTTCGGAACGGAACTTATATTTTTCATCATATTCTGTGCTGAGTTCAAAAAGTATCCCCTCAGTTTCCTCGATCTCAACGCTTCCACTGTTGATGCCGACCTTTTCTGTAAGGGTGTATGCACCGGAATAATGACCGTTTATAAACACGTGGCAAGGCACCATAGTGTTGGCATATGGTACCCCTAACCTCTTGGCAAGCCACATCGCCAGCACATTACGCATCATCGTGGGGTCAAGGTAATTATTAAGCAATACATAATTCTTTGCTTTCTTGAAACCACAGATCGACGTTTTCTTTGAAAATTTAAGACGCATCGGCTTCTTTGGCATACCCCATGTAGAATTGCCTCTACCCAATACCATTCATATCATATATCGTACAGAGAGAAAAGCCCTCGTCAGAAGCAGAAATCCTTAGCATCTCTCCATCAAGACGGATATATGAGGCATCAGGGGTTACCTCACGTATTTCACTCAATCCACGTTGCTCATAACTAAAATCTTTCAATTGACTTGCTCCCAACCTTACATTGCTGCTCTTGGAAATTATCAGAATATCATCTCCCTCTTTCTCCAGATGCAGGGTTTCATCAGCTATGAAGTATGAAGTATTTCCATAGATGTCAGATATTCAGAGGCAGGTGGTTTCAGCCATACCCATTACATTGCCCGAAATCAACATAATAGCGAGCAACGCAAGCGTTTTCAACAATTTCATTCTTTTTCTATTAACCAATCCCTAAACAAAGTATCGCACCAACTGCTTAGACTATATTTCTCATATATCTCCTTCGCCACAGGATGATAATCCGAGTTTATGAATTCAATAGGCACTTCAATATTATGCCCATCAATGACAAGGATATTCCTATCATCATAGAAATCATAGTTCACGATGTCACGATTAGTTGTTATGAGTTTTCTTGCAGAGCCCAATGCTTCCATACACCGCAAAGTCAATCCGGTCTGCTTAGGATGAGAGACGTCGACAATAATACGCGAATTGCGATATAAATCAAGAAGAGCGTCGTTACTTATAGATTCGTAATGCACTTCCGATGGCTTTATTGAACGCGCCTCCTTATGCTGGAGGTAATATTTATAGAACATCAGCTTTCCTTGGAAGAAGAAATAGATGTAGCATTTTTTTCCAAGGCTCTTGAATCGAGCTTCCACCTCCTTGATGATACGATAACGGTCACTATGGGCTGTGCCGACAAAAAGCAGATCATGCTTGAACTCCTTTCTTCCGTCGTTAAGCAGCGAATAATGGTCGTAATAGAATAGGGGTAGGAAATTAATTCCGAGATTCCGGCTGTCTGTACGGTCGAAGGTGAATTTGGCGTCAAAAAGCGGCAGGAGATTCAGAGCATTGCCATTATTGGCTATTGAGTCCCAATGATATACAATTGACTTCGCCTCCGGATGGGAGGCAAGAAGGGCCTGAAGATTTTTATATGAGAAACATTCCCCCCGGATGAAGAATATATAATCAAATCTCTTTCCGGCGTTGCGGGCTATTATGTCGCGGTGATAGCGATTCACATAGAAACCGAGCAGATGGCGGTTGAGCCTTATAGCAGCTTTAACAAAGAAAGTATTAGCAGGGCGTTCGTCGAAAAATTCAACGACAGCCCCCTTCTTTTCAAGAGTCTGCTGAATCATCTGCTGGATTCCGAAATTGCGGTTGGAGATGAACAGAACTCTCTTCCCTTCCATACTTCTCATTTGTAGAGTCCTTTCTCTTTCATCTCCTGAATCGACTTTTCGTAGTTGTCTTCCTGAACCGGCTGACCATCGACCCAACGACAGAAATTCTCTATTCCACGGGCAAACTCCCATTTAGGTGTGAATCCAAGCATTCTTTTGGCCTTGGATATATCGGCATAGTTATGACGAATATCACCAATACGGTAATTACCCGATATTGTGGTTGGCACTTCCGTTCCATAATACTTCTTCAAGGTATTGGCCACAGTAAGGACATCAGTAGCCACTCCTGTGCCGATATTGAAGGCTTCTCCGCTGATACCGGACACCGTGAGAGCCAAAATGTTGGAATCAACAACATCATCTATATAAACGAAATCGCGTGTCTCCTTCCCATCTTCAAAGATATTGATTCCGTTACCATTCTTTATCCGGGTGGAAAAAATAGAGAGGATACCGGTATAGGGATTACTGAGCGACTGACCGGGACCATATACATTCTGATAGCGCATCGAGACAGATTCCACACCTATAGAACGGCACACGAGATGAACCATCTCACCCTGGACCTGCTTGGTGATACCATATATAGAGCCGGGATGAATCTTGGAATCTTCTGTGGTGCCGACTAACTTCAGATTCTCCTTGCAACCGGGATATTTCACCTCAAAATCTCCCTGCGACATGGTCTCATCAGGACGGCTATCGGGATAGACGAAGCTCTGCAGTTCGTCGCTCCAGTAGCGTCCTTCTCCATATATAGCCCTTGATTCCGCCACCACCACACGCTTCACGTCGGTCTTCTCATTAGCAAGAATGTCGAGGAGGAGGGCTGTGCCTCCGATATTGACATTGACATACCTCTCAATCTCGTACATAGATTGACCGGTACCGGTCTCGGCCGCAAGATGAAGCACAGCATCGACTCCTTTCAAAGCCTTACGCCAGTCATCACGGGAGGTGACGGAGCCTCTGATAAACTCCACCTTGCCGATGATGCTCCTGTATAACGGAGAAGTCACCTCCGGATTCTCTCCATGAATCTGAGGTGTAAGCGCATCAAGCACCACAACCTCATGTCCTAAGGAAATGAGCTTGTGTGCTGTTTTCGACCCAATGAATCCCGCTCCTCCGGTAATCAATATCTTTGCCATATCCTCAATCACGGGAGACTCTCTCCCATCTTTTAGATGAACGATTATATTTCTTTATTACTCTTGCCGGCACGCCGACAGCTATGCAATCGGCGGGAACGTCACGGTTGACGACGCTATGGGCGCCAATCACCGCACCGGCCCCAATCTCCACTCCCGGTAGAATCATTACCCCCTCCCCTATCCATACGCGAGCACCGATCTTCACAGGCGCCGTGAGATAACTTCTCTCGATAGGAGGCTCCTCCGGAGAGGAGTCGGAATCACACCCTTTGTATTCTCCATGGCTGTTGTCGGAGATATAGACGTGTGAGGCCATCAGTACATCGTCGCCTATCTCTATGGAGCGCAACGCGCATATATGGACATAGTCGTTGAGCTGCACCTTGTTTCCGAATGTCAGCCTCGGAGCCTCTTCTCTCGATAAACGGAATGCCTCGATACGACAGCCTACGCCTGTGGTGAGTGCGTGTCCGAAGTCAATATATTTTCTTCCCCTTATATAAATCGGGAAACGAACCAGCCGGGCGGCAGGGAAATGCAGCTTGCTTCGCAAGAGTGCGAATCCAAGCCTTATACCCTCGAAAAAGCCCATCTCCCTTTCTATTCTGTTTCCCATATTATCCTATCTTCATCAGTCTTTTCGCCACGAGCCACAGAAGCGACACGCGGTAGCTTATCTGCTTGCGTAGAGTGAACCGGCTTTTATTAGCCGTGAATGAGGCATTTCCGTCATGACGGCGAAAAAAAATCCCCTTGAACGGGATAAACCTCACCCTACCCTTTATCTCGGCTAACGAGGCAATCCAACCCTCCTGAAACACAGGCAATGGTTTGGGATAAGGCAATGCATATTGCAACACCTCCCTGCGGAAAGCCATACAACAACCCAGATAGCTGTTGCGGTAAAGGTTTTTCCAAAATCCCGGTCCTGAACCACGGAGTCTGAAAAATGAATCAGAGGTCACATTTCCCTCCCCGTCGGTGACAATACAGTCGTGCACCACACAGTCTGCATCCTTCAGGGCGGATACGCATTCCCTCACCTTACCCTCAAGCCAGACATCATCCTGATCGGAGAGAAATAGATAGTCTCCGGAAGCATGGCTGACGGCTGTCTCGAAATTACCGTTCACTCCTCGACCCATTTCATTGGAATAGAGTTTAAGGCGAGGATCGGAATAGCTTCGAAGGATATCCAGAGTGGCATCATCGGAGCCGTCGTCGGATACAATCAGCTCGTCGTTGTCGCCAAGCTGACGGAGAATCGAATCCACCTGCTGGCGGAGATACCGCTCGCCATTATATGTGGCCATACACACTGACACCATCGTCGCTACTTCTTTATTCTTCCTTACTTTTTTCCAATAAATGAAAATATATCTACAAAATTAGCTATTTTTTACGATATAAACTATTTTTGCCCTCTCTACGAAGTCGGATAAATCACTTCTCCGTATCATCCTATTAATGTGCCTTCCAGATTTCACGGAATAGCTCCTCACGTTCCGGCACCTTGTAGGGATCGAAAATCGAAACATACGGAAAACATCTTTCCGGATAAAGTTTGTAATAATGATAACCCTGGGTCAGAATTACAAACAGAACCGCAAAGACCCGCATCCTCAGGTCGACTGCCTTAGTACAGATATAGTTAGCCAACGCTACATTCATAAAGAGCGTGGTATAATCCGAGAACCTACTGAAAATAATCGGCAATGCAAAGGCTCCGCAGCTCATTGCTATCTGAAGAAGAAGAAGAGCCCTGTATTTACAATCCATTTTCGAATAACGGTAAACCCATAGGATGAAGAGAGCAGAGATTCCATTTCTTATGAACTCCATAATACGGAAATTCATGTTAAGATTGATGGAATCCTTAATATAAAACGCAATTTTACTCGTTATAGTGCCTAACACCATCAACTTATTGAGTGTCTCCACAAGAGGGGTGATCATCAGCATCACCAGACACACCCCTATAAACCAATAATTGAACTTCCAATTCCTTATCAAAGGGAAGAAGAATGTGATAAGCGCCGAGTAATGTATGGTAACTGCAATACCGCAGAAAATGAAGTATTTCCACAGTGTTTTCCTTTCATCTATATATTTATATCCTACAAGAAATATACCGACGGCAGCACTCTCACGCATCACTTCAGTGCCGAAAAAAAGCCACTGAAAGATGAGGTAGAGGAAAATACCCACAAACACATTCTTACAGGTGCGATACAGGAATGTGAAAATACATGTGCTGGTGATAGTGGCCATCACTATCTGCACCGGCCAGAATTCCCGACTGAAGCATTTGCATATCGAGTTTATAAGGAAGTAGCCGGGCTCATATATCATTTCGATTTTCCGGCGGCTGAAGATTTCGTCGAGGGGCGGAATGCGCTCAAAACGGTCCATGTAGATGAACGTATCGGTTCCCACTCTATAGCGCAACCCTATGATAAGAATGATGTAGATGCAGATCACTCCCATCCACACCTTCACCGGAGCCTCGGATTTGAATCTCGGCTTGAATATGATGCCTATTATGGTCAGCAGAATCGGACCTAAATATTCCATATCGTTTCTATATCTTCTATTATTCCTAACTTGAATATCCGGTGATTTATTATAATCAGAAGTAGTTCTTCATCATTATTCCCAGAGGCGATAGCTTGCGCTGTCGGATAGAAAGCGATAGTGATCGTTTCATCACGACTGCAAATAGCGCGAGTCTCGTTCGAAGGTTCCTTTTTTCATATCCTTTCAACGAGCGACAGAACATTCCGAACCTCCTCATGGCACTCTCTTCATTATCTTCCACTCCACTGAAAGCCTGAAGCAATTCTTCATCAATGACCCGACCTCTACCGGCAACAGAACTTAACCTCTCGATAAATTGAAAATCGGAAAAATCAAGAAAGACATTCTCATTATATCCGCCGCATTTGAGAAAAGCATCCACATTCACAAGCATCCCGCTATTGATAACTGCCGTGTCTTTTAATTCCACCTCCCCGGTGAGAGGAAGTCTCTCCAGACGGGTGAAAAATCCAAGAAGCGGCACCGGGGAGAGATAGCGGCCATCCGGAATCTTTACCTTCGGAATTAAGATTGCCTCGTCGGGCCATCTCTTGATAAATTTCTCCATACGAAGGAAAGCTCCGGGCTGATATGTCGTGTCATGGTCGGTAAGGAGCAGCCAGCGGAAACCATTCTCCTTAGCATACCTGGCAGCGGCATTATAGGCGGCGCTCAGGCCGGGATTAGTGGGATCACTACTATAAATCCACCCCTCCGGAAGATTATGCGGGCACTCCTCTTGAGGACTATTGTCGTGGATATAGACATGAGGGCAGTCACGAAGCAACGTCTGATACGCCTTGCTATCGTTGAGTCGCTCCTTGTAAAGCACAGCTACCACTAATATGTCGCTTTTTCGTTCCATTTCCATTCTATTTTTCCCAGATTCCATGTGCAGATCCCCTCATCAGTTTATTAAACTGTATCATATTGAGCACAAGACCTGAAAAATTAAGCAGACACATACCGGCAAGCACTCCCGGAATTTCCATATGATTTCCCAGGAAACTGCACACGGGATAGAAGAGTAAGGCCACAATAAGAGTATTTATGGTCTGAAGGCGCAATTTCCCCATGCCATTTAAAAAATGGGAATAGGCAAGGCTCCACACAAGAATCATGGTATATAACCCCATCCAACATGATATTGGGAACCCTATCTTCACTTCATCGCTACCAATCCATATACGGTAGACCCATTCAGAAACCGCTGTCATAACCAACAACCCGACGCTCGCAAGAATCAGTATTTTCCTGACTCGCTTCATTGCCATCCCTATCCATTCCATCTCGCCTCGTGAGTAGGCATCGGTCGTGGCCGACCACATAGGTCCTACAATTATCGCCATCACCATAGGAACAAGGCTATAATAGCGGTAAGCTATATTATATGGCGTCACCCTTTCCGGACCGAAGAGATGGGAAATAAGGATATTGGCCAAAGAAAATAGGAGTATTCCTGAAAGCTGAAGAATAAAAAAGAGCACTCCGATATTGAAAAGATCCTTTAGATATTTACTACGGAAACTTTTCAGTCCGGGCCGTAGATATGGGAATATCCGAAAGAATGTGACGGGATATGCAAGCAGATATATTGCAAGCGGCGAAGCACAATAGACCACTGCCACTGCAAGCAGGGAACCGGGGGAAGTCTTGGTAAGTATGTATATCACTATCAACGCCACCAGATGTCCTGTGGTCACAAAGAAGTTGTTCACAGCAGGTAGTTGTGCCGCCAGATAGACATTCCCTATGAATTTGAAGATGAAATTCAGGCAATAGATAAGGAATGATAGATAGACAATTTTTCCGAGCGATCCCACCTCATCCGGAGATGTGTGAAGAATGCCATACCAGTCTATCCACGGTGCGGCGATGGAACCCAACGCCACCATTGCCCCCATCAGCAGGATAAGCATGAAGAAGGCGGTGCTGACATAACATCGTGCCCTCTCGTGGTCGCCGGCAGCCATGGCCTCGGCAAGTTTGTTGCGTAAACCATTACCTAACCCAATATCGAAGGAATCAATCCAGAGGAGGATGGAGTTGAGGGTGAGCCAGACACCATATTCGTATGGCTTCAGATAGCCCAAAGTGACAGGAACGAAAAGAAGATAGACTATTCCATCTATTCCTTTAAGCAGAAAAGAGGCAAGAACATTCTTTCTTGCCTTCACTGTTCGTGCGTCTCCTTTAAGCAGATTGCCGATCTTCACCATACTCTTGAATAGAACCCGATTATTTCAGACCCGGATTGGCGGCCACATTCATTATATGCTGGAGCGACTGTTTCTTTTTTGGAGATTCTTTAAGTGTTTCATTAAAGAATCCGAGTCTGTGAAGATCACTACCCGTAAGATCTATCATTCCCTCTTTCAATAGCCATTCGGCCTTTTTACGTGCCGTCTCGCCATAGCCTCCGACAAGAGAGGCAAAATTAGTCTGAAAAAGCACTCCCTTAGATTTCAGTTCGCGATAATCCTCCTCATCCATATAACGATAGCGTTCCGGATGGGCGAGCACAATAAAATAGCCTGCCGCCATTGTGCGCTGAATCATATCTTTAAATCCGTAGGGAGGATTCATATAACTGGTCTCGACGAGAAGATGCTTCCCCTCCTCTCCGATTGGAAGAAAATCATGGGCTGCCAGACGCTCCTCGAAGAGTGAATCGAGCATATTCTCGGCGGCAAGTCTAAGCTCTACCGGACCGGTATATGCCTGCTGAAGCTCTTTGAAACGTGCACGCAAAGAGTCGGTGGTATTGGGATAATCCTCCATTATATGGGGAGTGAGCCAGACTCTCTTTATCCCGGCATCTTCATAACGTTTCAAGATTGCGAGGGATTCTTCCATATCCCTGACTCCATCGTCAACGCCGGGAAGAATATGGGAATGCCAGTCGGTGAATCCTTGAAACATTCCCGATTTCTCTAAATTGTCTACTTTATTGAAAAGCCACATTATCTTTCGATCATTTGATAAATTACACTTCTCCTCCGCATGAGCTGCTCATGCACGGATTCCGTCACTCTCCCCCGTAATAGCCATAGCTGCCGTAGCTACGGGTGCGGCTATGCTGGGAGTCAGTTCCATTAAGGATAAGACTCATGTTCTTGAAACGTTTTGTCTTATAGATCTCATCGATCTCGAAGAGTGCATGTTTTGTGAGAAGTCCGGCACGCACCACGAAGAGCGTGCGGTCTACATATTTCTCAAGTATCTGGGTGTCGACCACAATGTCCACAGGCGGACAGTCGATGAACACATAATCATAATCGGCACGTGCTTCTTCAAGGAGAATACCTATTCGACCGTTGTCAAGGAGCTCGGAGGGGTTTGGCGGACGGTTACCGATGGGAAGCACATACACTCCCGGATGAGCCTCCACTTCCCTGACGGTCTTTCGCCAGTCGTCGGTGGCACCGGTGAGATAATCGCTGACTCCCTTTGGAGGCATTCCGACAAACTGGGATGTGGATCCATGACGAAGGTCACCGTCAATTATAAGCACTTTCTTTCCTTTAAGCGCAAAGGAGGCTGCAAGGTTGAAAGCAATGAAGGATTTTCCACTCCCCGGATTGAAGGAGGTGAGCATGATTATATTGGTCCTCTGGTTTTTCACCATGAAGTCGATATTGCCTCGTATGATGCGGAAAGATTCGCTGACAATATCGCGGCTGCCTTGCTTGACGGCCACCACCACATTTTCGAGTTCCTTCCCTTTTTTGGAAATCTTCCCGGCTTTTCCATCGCGGAGTCCCTTGCGTTTTCCTTTCGAAACCATTGGAATTTCTCCGGCAAAAGGTGTGGCCATACGTTCCATATCGCGGCGGCTGCGCACCTTATCGTCAAGATAAAGGGCAAAGTAAACCCAGAGTGCAGGAATAATAAGGCTGAGAAGGAATGCGGAAGCCAATATTATGGTTTTCTTTGGAGAGACAGGACGGAGTGACCCCATCGGTGGAGTGAGGATACGGGTGTTATAGGCAGTGAAAGTCTGCGTCAGTTCATTTTCCTCTCTCTTTTCGAGAAGGAAAAGATAGAGCGATTCCTTCACTTTCTGTTGACGCTCCACGCTGAGAAGGTATTTGGCCTGAGTCGGTCCCGATGAGAGTTGTCCCTCTGTAGAGTTTTTCGCCCCTCGCATATTATTGAGAGATGCCTGTAGAGCGGACACATGGAAAGAGATACCCCTTACAATAGCCTCGCGCAGGCCACGTAGCTGTGCATCGTAGTCAAGGACGAGAGGGTTGGTATCTGAAGAACTCTGTGCAAGAGTGTTGCGGTTCAGAAGAAGGGAGTTATAGGATGCGATCTGCGCTTCAAGCTGATTGCTTCCAATTCCCGTATTCACCGGAATCACGTTGTTTACGTTAGTCGGATTCACCACATAATCCTTCACGAAGCCGGCCATTGTGATCTCATTGGTCATCTTCAGAATCTCATTGTCGAGCTTGGCATTCTGCTCCATGTTGAGCTTGGCGGCCTCCTTTAGGTCGGGCACAAGATGCTCCGACTTATATTTGGATATGTCACTGTCGACCACTCCCAACTCGCTCTCGATGATTTTCAGACGCTCGTCGATAAAGTCGGAGGTGGCTACGGCAATACGGTTCTTGTCGTCCATCCAATTCTGATTATAGACCTGAAGGACTGTCTCAAGAAGAGCTACAGCACGTTCGGTGGATGTATCCTTTACAGAGAGTTCGATAACATCGGCATCTGTGTCGGCAAGATCGACATGGAGTTGCTGTCCGTAGTATTCCACTGCGTTCATCACCCCCATGTGTGTCACTATAATGACAGGATTTTCATCCCCTTTTTTCTTCTTGGGCTTCACATATTCGGGATTTGGCGAAAGAACCACACGTCCTATCGGAGTGCGAATCGCGCGCCCGTCGATGCGTCCGCGCACCTCTTCGTCGATTTTCTCCCTTTTACCTTCCGAATTAGTCTTGGTGAAACGGAAAAGGCGAACATCTCCGTTAGGCAAGCATTCCACACGGAACCCCGCGCCTGTTTCCTTATCGACATCTGCAAGGAGCGCAGTGAAAGGAAGATCAGTGCCAAACAGAGTGGTGCCGTGAAAAAGACCCTTCTTTGTATAATTCATACTTAGATCGAGTTTCTCCACCACCTCAAGCATCACGGCCGGCGAAGAGAGGGCTATGATTTCATTGTAGACGTTAGCCTTCATTCCCCCTAATCCGAAAGAGGAGAAAGCGCTGGTGAGTTCACCCAATGCTCCGCCTGCAGAATTATCCTCATCCTTTATGAGGATTTCCATTGAACGGCTGTATTTTGGCTGCTGACGGAGCACATAGAGCATGCCGAGGCCACATATCACCACCAGAGAGATTAGAAACCAATACCATTTCCGACCACACTGTTTGAGATATTCCTTAAAGGAGAAGCCGTCGCTTGCCCCTAATGTCTGCGTTTTATTTGTCGTTTCTTCCATTCTTTTCTTCTTCGGATTATTTTTTGATGAAGACGGCCAATGTCGTGACCACGGAGGTAAGGAGCGATCCCACTGAAATCCAGAAGCCCACGTTGAGCGCATTGTTACCATTGACGGTTGTGGCGCGCTTCTGCATTGTTGTCGGCTCTACATATATCACGTCGCCCTGCTGAAGATAATAGGCAGGAGATTTGGCAAGTGAGGCGGTATTGGTGAGATCCAACGTATAGGTGTGAAGTTGATTCCCTTCCTGACGTATCACCTTCACGTTCTCACGCTGACCCGTGATCTGAAGGTCCCCGGCAAGGGAGAGGGCTTCAAGAAGAGTGAGTTTATCCTTATTGATATCATAACGACCGGGATTCTTCACCTCTCCGAGCACATCGACTCCGGTGCTGAGGAAATCCACAATCACCGTGGGATCCTTCACGAGGTTGCGTCCCATAAGTTCTCCTTTTATGTATCCGGAAAGTTCGGCGCGTGTCATGCCGGCGATATGGAGCACACCCAAAATCGGGAAATCGATATCTCCGGTGGGAGTGACGGTATAGGTGGCCACGCTCTCGGCATTGGAAGTGCTGTAACCTCGTAACGAAACATCGTTGCTGGCAGCGGATTTTCCCACTCCGACTCGGCTTGAATACACAGGAAGATTAAACAAGTCGGAGATGGCGGGGTCCTTGGATTTGACCACTATAGAAAGTTTGTCTCCGGGCTGCACTGTTATCTGCTTGGCAGCTGCAAGCTCAACAATGGTGTTGGTGTCGGTATCTTGGAAATAGGCCACTTTATCGGGCACCTTGCATCCCGTCATAACCACCGCGAGCATAACTCCGGCAACTATCTTGTTGATGTATCTAAATTTCATATTTCAGGTTATTTCTATTCTCTTAACGAAGAATTTCTGAATTTATTTGTAAAGGGTCTGCCCGATTCTTTTTTCCCGTTTTCTTATCAAGGAGGTTAAGTAAATGTTACCGCAGGTCCATATCACCACGTCGGCAGCCACAATCCATGTGGCTCCGAAGTGAGCGGAGGCTACGAAGTTCAATGCTATTATAATTGCATCGGCCATTAGTATCAGCACGAGAGAACGGGTCTGTCCCAGTCCCAGAGCGAGAAGTTTGTGATGGATATGACTCTTGTCGGGGAGAAATGGATGAGTCCCTTTGCGGAGACGATGAAGCACCACCCTCACCACATCGAAACAAGGGATGATGATTGGGGCTATAGCAATTATGAAAAGATTGAAATCGGGTTCGAATCCCCTTGCAGGGAGGTCGGCAACCTTGATTGAGAGGAAGCACAGGATAATACCTATGGTCAGAGAACCGGTATCGCCCATGAATATCTTGTTATGCGTGGAAGCCTTACCGAATACATTGTAATAGTAGAAAGGCAGAAGAGTGCCAAGCGAGGCACCGGCAAGAAGCATGGGAACAAACTCCCCTGCAAGATAAAAGATAAAGGAATAGAAAGCAAGGGCCACAATGCTCAGTCCCGAAGCAAGGCCGTCGATGCCGTCGATGAAATTAATGGCATTGAGCACATATACCACAAAAAATATGGTCAGCAACCAACCCACCCACGAAGGCATTTCTCCTATCCAAAGGAAACCATATAGATTCCAAACCCAAAGTCCGGATACAACAAAGAATATGCCTCCTGCTATCTGGAACAGAAATTTTGCACGATAGCGCACTCCAATCAAGTCATCGGCGATTCCAAGGAGATAAATCATCAGGAGAGCAGCGGCAAGAAACAATAGTTGCGCCTCTTCGATCAGACTCATAAAGGGAGCTCCGGTCTCGAAGAAGCGAAGATTTACACCGACTGCCAGACAGAAAGCCACCCCTATGGATGGGAGGAAGGAGATACCACCGAGTCGGGGTATCACTCCTGTATGAATCTTGCGGTCGTCGATCGCGTCATAGAGATTGCAGCGGAAGGCAATCAGCAGTATTTTCGGTATGATAAGCGAGGCCAGCAGCGTGGCCGCCACTATTATTATTATATAGTTAAATATCCAATAGCTCATGACTGAAGGTCAGGTTGAGGGAATGGTTTTCCTGCGGATGCGCTTCCGCGACACCCTGTCCCTATCGGGAAATAATGCAAAATTACAATTATTTTCTGTATGAATCAAGCATAACACTGTTTTTTACATGAAATTCCCGTTTTTCCACCTATCCACATTCATAAAAATTCACAACTTTATGTGGTGCGGATAGATAAAAAATAGTAAATTTGCAGCCAAATTTAAGTATCAAATATTACGATTATGTCAACAAATACCACCGACAATGCCCGTAAAGTCACCACTCGCCGTCTGACGGAGATGAAGCAGCGTGGCGAAAGAATCTCAATGCTTACAGCCTACGACTATTCTTCGGCAAAGATTATCGACGCTGCCGGAATCGATGTCATTCTGGTTGGTGATTCTGCTTCCAATGTGATGGCAGGAAATGTAACCACCCTCCCTATCACCCTCGATCAGATGATCTATCATGGCAAATCTGTGATAAAAGGTGTCAGCCGCGCTTTGGTTGTGGTCGATCTTCCATTTGGTTCATATCAGGGGAATCCGATGGAAGCACTTGCCTCAGCCATCAGAATAATGAAGGAGAGTCATGCCGAGGCCGTAAAAATCGAAGGGGGATCTGAAATACGCGAGTCTGTGGAACGTATCTTGAGCGCCGGAATCCCGGTGATGGGTCATCTCGGTCTGACTCCGCAAAGCATAAATAAATTCGGGACATACGCTGTCCGTGCCCGTCAGGAGGAGGAGGCAAATAAGCTTATCGAGGATGCAAAGCTGCTTGAAGAATTGGGATGCTTTGCCATAGTGCTGGAGAAAATTCCAGCCGAACTCGCAAAACGTGTAGCTGAAGAGCTAACCATTCCTGTCATAGGTATCGGAGCCGGAGGAGGCTGCGACGGACAGGTTCTCGTGATGCACGATATGTTAGGCATAAATCAGGGATTCTCTCCCCGGTTCCTGCGTCGCTATGCAGATTTGGCCGGAATCATGACGGATGCCGTGAGCCGCTACATAGAGGATGTGAAATCAGGCGATTTCCCCAATGAATCGGAATCCTACTAAAGAGTCCCATCGAGAACAGATTATATAGAGAGAATATCCACATATTTTTAAGCGGAAGAACAGGCATGAGGTCATGATAGTTCTTCCGCTTTTTATATTGCAATGTCATGAGCCTCTCAGGAAAGGCTCCTTAGTTCGATATAAAAAGAAAAAGGCTTTGAGAAATTCTCAAAGCCTTTTTTACTCAGTCGGGGTGACAAGATTCGAACTTGCGACCACACGCCCCCCAGACGCGTACTCTAAACCGGGCTGAGCTACACCCCGAATGAAGCTTTCAGGAATCTCGCTTATCGTTTGCTTCCCGATTGCGAGTGCAAAGTTACAACTTATTTTTTAAGCCACCAAATTTTTTAGTAAAAATTTTTCAAAAAAATTATTTTTAATCTTTTTTCGTATTTTTCCGCATTTTTATTTGGTCGGTTCATTTTTTTATCTTAACTTTGCATCCGCAATCGGGAAGCAACTGATTCTTCAGTTCTCTTTTGATGTCAAATCACAGTCTTCGGGCTGCCGGTTGAAATTGATTAGGCGCAGTTTGGTGCGGTAGTTCAGTTGGTTAGAATACATGCCTGTCACGCATGGGGTCGCGGGTTCGAGTCCCGTCCGCACCGCTGAGGAGAGAGGAAGAGCAGTAGTGTTAACTTAGGTTACCTGCTGCTCTTTTTTCGTTATTCGATCTGAACATGAATTCAGAATTCTGTTCAGGCGAATATCCTAACCCTATTATAACATAACCCCATAACCCCTCAACATAAATAAGATAAAAATGAATATAGCCGTAATAAACGGGCCCAACCTCAATCTTCTCGGAGAGAGAGACCCGAAAATATATGGAACAGAAACCCTCGACGACATAATGAAAATGCTTTGCGAGAATCTACCTAAAATCGAATTCACGCATTTTCAATCAAATCACGAAGGAGAAATCATCGACCATATTCAGGCAATACGTCGCAATCCTTCGGTGGATGGAATAGTTATCAATCCGGGAGCTTACGCACATTATTCATACGCAATCGCAGATGCGCTACGCGACATCAAAGGAATCAAGCCCGTGGTGGAAGTCCATATATCCAATATCCATGCGCGCGAGGAATTTCGTTCACATTCAGTCACGGCAGCCTGCGTCGACGCTGTGGTGGCCGGAGCCGGAACTCGAGGATACCTTCTTGGCGCAATGCACGTGGCTTATCTTGCAGAAATCAACCCATCACATATCTGATCCTCACTCCCACTTACAATGGAATATTCACTCGATTCATATATAAGACATCATATCGATCCGGAACCTGAATATCTTCGCCAGCTTGACCGGCGGACAAACCTCCGGCTAATCAACGGTAGGATGTGTTCGGGTCATATCCAAGGTCGACTTCTAAAGATGCTCGTGGAGATGATAGATCCGGGGATGGTATTGGAATTAGGGACCTTTTCCGGTTATTCCGCCCTATGCATAGCGGAAGGACTCCGAGAGGATGCGCAGCTTCATACTTTCGAAATCGACGATGAACTTGAAGATTTCATCCGCGAGGGATTTTCAACTTCCCCTCACGGCAAAAAAATCACTCTTCATATCGGAGATGCCTCAACGGAACTTACCGGATGGGAACCGGAATCAGTAGATCTCGTATTCATCGATGCCGATAAAAGGGAATATCGAAAATATTATGATCTCTGCTTCCCTTTGATCAGAAAGGGAGGATATATGATTGCGGACAACACGCTTTGGGACGGTCACGTCACCGAACCTCCTGAGAAGCAGTCGGCACAGACACGCGAGATAATTGCCTTCAACGATATGGTGGCTGCCGATACGAGAGTGGAGAAAGTGATTCTGCCGCTTCGCGACGGCCTAACCCTTATTCGAAAACTATAAACGAATTCGCCCATTCATTGTTTATCTTATAAAAGCCATTCCCGATCGTGCAATCCTTCATGATTCGCGATCATAAATTGGCAGTTGTAGAATTATGAATTAAAGAAAGACTATGGAAGGAAAACGTCAAGCAAAGATATCGAGACTCATTCAGAAAGAACTCAGTGAAATATTCCGTCGCCAGACTGCGGCTATGGGAAATGTATTGGTATCCGTAAGCGGTGTGCGCGTATCGCCCGACCTAAGCATTGCCAAAGCATACCTCTCGATCTTCCCACCTGAAAAATCAAAGGAGATTCTGGAAAATATCAAGAAGCAATCGAAAACCGTGCGTTACGAACTGGCACAGGCTGTGAAGATGGTGCTTCGCAAATGTCCCGACCTGCAATTTTATCTCGACGACTCTCTCGATTATATCGACAATATCGACCGTCTGCTCGCCGCCGACCCGGCACGCAAGAGCGAAGAAGCGGCTCCTGCCGAAGGAGAGGAAAATCCCTAATTTATGAAACTACCTCTTTCCGCCCGGATAGCATGGCGCTATCTGCGCGCCAAGAAATCACATAGCGCCGTGGGAGCAATTTCGGTGGTGTCAATATGTGGCATCGCTGTAGCCACGGCAGCAATTATCTGCGTTCTGTCGGTGTTCAATGGATTCAAGTCTGTGATCGCCGACAGAATTGATACGCTCACTCCCGACGTAATCGTACTCCCCTCAAAGGGAAAAGTGATTACCGACGGGGATTCACTTGCAGATGTCCTGCGGAAAATTCCGGAAGTGGAGCTGGCTGTGCCCTCCATTCTTGAGAATGCCCTGGCCATATACAATGGCAGGGAAACACCCGTCTCCCTTAAGGGAGTGGATTTAAAATCCTATAATTCCCTCACCTCGCTCAATTCCCTTCTCATCGACCGCCTCCCCTCTTCCACAGTCCGGGGAGACCTCCCGGAGACGGTAATTGCTGTGGGTACGGCTGCCCGACTCGGCGCCAATCCGGGGAGTGACCTCCTTCTCTTCACTCCTCGACGCGAGGGACGTGTAAACCTCGCCAACCCCTCCGCCTCTTTTCTGCGTGACTCCGTAAGAGTGGAGAGTGTCTATCGATCCAATCAATCGGAATATGATGAGAATCGCGTGATTGTGGATATAAATATTGCCCGTGATCTTCTACAATATGATCTTGAGGCCTCCGCTGTGGAATTAAAGGCAAAAGCCGGAGTGGAATCGGGACGCCTTGCCGAAATCGTAAGGGAAAGATTGGGAAGAGCGGCACAGAAAGATTCTGTCGCCACCTCAACATTTATAGTGAAAGATCGTCTGCAGCAGCAGGAGATGAATTTCCGTATGATTTCCATTGAAAAGTGGGTCACCTTCCTCCTCCTTTTCTTTATATTGGTCATAGCCTCCTTCAATGTCATATCCTCGCTGTCGATGCTGGTCATTGAGAAGGAACGCTCTATGTCCACTCTTAAAGCTCTGGGAATGTCACGGCGCAGAATAGCGGCAGTATTCCGTTGGGAAAGTGTGTTTGTCACTCTGGTCGGTTCGTTATCGGGCATCGTTATCGGATTATTGCTCTCACTCCTCCAGCAGCGATTCGGACTCATTAAACTTCAGGGCGACCCGCAGTCGCTCGTGGTTCAGGCTTATCCCGTGGTGGTCGATCCGAGCGATATAATAATAACCCTCATACCGCTCTTCATAATCGGAGCTATCACCGCATGGATCACCGGTGCATTTGCTAAATCAAGGATATAAAACTATACAGAAATAAGAATATCGTAATCCTGTTTCATCCGGATTAATCCCAAAAGATGGTGTGTCAAATTAACATACCATCTTTTTCTTAAGTAGCTACTAAAAATTAATGAACAGATAAAACGAAGTTATTTTTTGTGCTTTTGCCGCAGAAGGAGCATACTTTCGTATGCGACTTAATGATAAGACAACAGATGCCAATTGAAAATCGACGAGTTTCCTTTAAAAAGAATAATGACGAGTCAAAAAGAACGATTTTTAGCGTTCAAGATTCTTTCATCTACTTGGTGAATCATATATCGAGGCTATTGTTAATTAATGTTTAAAGTTCTATGCCTCTATCTAACATTCTTTTTATTACTATTGTTTTAATACCGAACGCGATGAAAGAGTCGCACATACACGAAGAATTACTAATTATTAAAATCTTAATTTATTATGAACACAGCACCATTAAGTGGAATAAAAGTAGTAGATTTCACAGAAGTCCAGTCAGGTCCTTCATGCACACAGATGCTCGCTTGGCTTGGAGCAGACGTTATAAAAATCGAGCGTCCCGGCGTGGGAGACGCCACCCGTAAGGAACTTCAGTTCAATCCCGATCTCCCATCATATTATTATCTTCAGCTCAACTCCGACAAGAAGTCGCTTACCCTTGATGCAAAGACTCCTGACGGAAAGGAGATTCTTACCAAGCTCATCAAGGAAGCTGATATATTTGTAGAAAACCTTCATCCGGGAGCAATGGATAAGCTTGGCTTCTCTTGGGAAGAGGTTCACAAACTCAATCCTAAATGTATCTACGGAACAATCAAGGGTTTCCCTGTTTCTTCAAAATATGCCAATCTTAAAGCATACGAGCCTATCGCTCAGGTGACTGCCGCTGCAGCCTCAACCACAGGTTGGTTCTCAGGCGAGTATAACATTCCTACTCAGTCGGGTGCAGCCCTTGGCGACTCAAACACCGGTATGCACCTTCTGATCGGTCTGCTTGCCGCCCTTTGTCAGCGTGAGAAAACAGGCGAAGGCGTATATGTATATCAGTCAATGCACAATGCTTGTCTTAACCTCTGTCGTATCAAGACACGTGACCAGCTCACACTTGACAAGCTCGGTTATCTGACACAGTTCCCGCAGTATCCTAACGGTAAGTTCGGTGATTGCGTTCCTCGTTCCGGTAATATCGAAGGTGGTGGTGTCCTTGGTTGGACCTACAAGTGTAAACCTGCCGGTGATATGGATTCCGCTGAGGATGCAAACAACTATGTATATGTGATCCTTCAGCGCGGTGCAAAAGATTTCGAGCTCTTCTGCAATGCCACCGGCTTCACTGATTGGCTCACCAATCCTGACTTCAACACTGCCGACGCCCGCGACCGTCACAAACAGGAAATCTACCAGCGTATCGGCGAATGGACTGCCGATAAGACTAAATTCGAAGTTACCGAGATTCTCAGTAAGGCCGGTGTGCCTGTCGGTCCGGTTCTCTCTACAAAGGAGATCATGAGTGATGAGTCGCTTTACGATGGCAACACACTCGTAAAAATCAACCAGGGTGGTGAAATCGGTGAATTTGTCACCGTTGGATGTCCGTTCACCATGTCTAATTACCAGCCTACTTACGGTCCTGCGCCTGCACTCGGTCAGAATACTGAAGAAGTGCTCGCATCTCTCGGTTATACTCAGGAACAGATGGCTGAATTTGCCAAGAATGGTACAACCAAACCCCTCGCCGACGGCCAGATGTAATAAACTCAGGAGAGCTTGATGAGCTTATCCATCAGGCTCTCCAAATTTTTAACTCTTCTTACAAAAACTATGGAAAACGCAAATAAACCCGCCACTCCGGAATTTCCGGAACAGGTAACGGGAATGTATATACTCGCAGAGTCACTTAAACGACTCGGAATAATGGATGTCTACGGCCTTGTCGGAATCCCTGTAACAGAAGCTGCTTATGCAATGCAGAAAATCGGAATGAATTTCTATGGTTTCCGCTTCGAACAGCAGGCCGGTATGGCAGCTGCAACCCATGGATTTCTAACCAAGACCCCAGGTGTTCTTCTGACCGTATCTTCCCTTGGCTTTCTCAACGGCCTCACAGCCACCACAAATGCAACCGTGAACTGCTATCCTATGATTCAGATTTCCGGTGCAAGCGACCCTCAGATGGTGGATATGGATATGGGTACCTACGAGCAGCTTGATCAGCTCAACACAGCGCGTCCTCTCGTGAAGGCCGCCTTCCGATGCAGTCACGCAAAGGATATCCCTGCGGCTGTGGCCAGAGCTTATCGTGCAGCGGTAAGTGGCCGTCCTGGTGGTGTATATATCGACATGACTACTCCTGCGCTTGGTGAAGTGATGGATCGCGCCGAGGCTGAGAAACTTTTCTTCACTCCGGTTGATCCGGCAGCTCCTGTTGTCCCCAACAAGGCTTCCGTGGATAAGGCTGTCGAGCTTCTCCTTTCTGCAAAGAAACCTGCAATCCTTCTTGGTAAAGGTGCGGCCTACGCACAGGCCGACGATAAGATCAAGGAACTTGTGGAGACTTATAAGATTCCTTATCTTTCAATGTCGATGGCCAAGGGTCTTCTCCCTGACAATGGTAAGCTAAGCGCTCTATCCTGCCGTTCCACTATTATGGAGGATGCAGATGTAGTTATGGTGATTGGTGCACGAATCAACTGGATGCTCTCTTTCGGAAAGGGAAAATGGAACCCCAATGGAAAATTCATACAGCTTGATGTAGAGCCTGAGGAAATCGACCGTAATGTGCCTATCGCCGCTCCTGTGGTCGGAGATATCAATGAATCTCTCGATTGCATCCTGGAGGCCATGAAGGGTAAGAGCATGAGCACAGATCCCACATGGATACCTTCTCTCCAGAAGGAGAGCGCAGAGAAGAACGCTAAGTTCCAGGCTCGTCTTACAGACGCTGCCAAGGCATCGCCTATGAACCACTGGAGCGCGCTTTCTGCAATCAAACCCGTTCTTGAATCAAATCCTGATGTTATCCTTGTCAACGAGGGTGCGAACACACTCGACGATACTCGCGATGCCGTGGATATGTTCTTGCCTCGTCATCGTATCGATTGCGCCACTTGGTCAATCATGGGTATGGGTATGGGATCAATGATCGGTGCAGCAGTCGCCACCGGAAAGAGTGTCGTGGCTGTAGAGGGAGATTCAGCCTTCGGTTTCTCCGGAATGGATTTCGCAACAGCCTGTCGCTACAAACTTCCCGTGACAGTGGTTATCTTTAATAACGGTGGTATCTACAATGGTATCGGTGTAAATCCCGGTGGCGGTGAGGCTCCGGCCCCGACCACTCTCGACATCCACGCCCGTTATGACCTTCTCGGAAAGGCATTCGGCGCAGAAAACTTCTATGTTGACAATGTTGATGATTTGAAGAAGGCTCTTGAGACAGCTATCGCCTCCAAGAAACCGACCATCATCGATGTTCAGCTCGCTGCCGATTCAGGCAAGGAATCCGGTCATATCGGATATCTTAACCCAACCCCGCTGATCGATTATACGGTATAAGACGTTCAGCAAGCAAGATAGCCTTGGGCGCTGGAGTTAATATTATAACCTCCCGGCTCAGTCCTGCTATCTCTAATATTCAAAACATAGATAATCAACGAAGCGGCCCCCACTGCTTTGCAGAAGGCGGGCCGCTTTATTATAAAGAAATTTTTATGGGCATTTCTCATGTAATTTTATACGCCATAGTGCCGATCATCGTAGTGATGCTTGCCGGTTTCATTGCCGGGAAGAAAGGCGCTTTCACAGGCGAGGATTCCAAGAAGTTCAACAAGGTTGTGCTCGACTTCGCCCTTCCTGCCGCTCTGTTCGTATCCATCGTTCAGGCCTCACGTGAGGATCTGGCAAAGGATATCAAACTTACCATCGTTTCAGCTGTCGGTATAATGGCTGTCTTCATGGCAGTATATTTTATATTTAGATATTGTTTTAAAAAGAACACCGGTGCGGATGCTGCAGTTTCAGCATTGATCAGCGGTTCACCGACAATCGGTTTCCTTGGTTTTGCCGTTTTGGAACCTATTTTCGGAACATCCCCCGCAGTGGCTCTTGTAGTTGCAATCGTCGGTATCGTGGTCAATGCCATCGGTATCCCTGTCGGCCTCTCCCTTATGAATGCTTCTCTTGAGAAGCAAAATCCAGGCTCAACAAAAAAGGAGAGTGCATGGAAGCCTGTGCTTCATGCCTTGGCCCAGCCTGTGGCCTGGGCTCCTATCTTGGCCGTAGTGTGGGTACTCGTTGGAATTCCATGGCCTAAAGAGCTTTCTCCCTCATTCGACCTTATCGCAAAGGCCAATGCATCAATGGCCGTATTTTCTGCAGGTATCACTCTTTCAGCAATCAAGATTCAGATCAACTGGCAGGCTATCCTTGGTTCTATTATGAAGATGATTGTCATGCCTGCTGTGATTCTGGCATTAGGTCTTCTATTCAAGATGGATCCCTTCAATCTTAAGATGCTCGTGGTGGCTGCCGCTTTGCCACCGGCTTTCTCCGGAATCATTATTGCCGATGAGTATAATACATACGTTGCAACAGGTACGTCATCATTGACTCTTTCTGTGATTCTCTTCATCGGATTCTGTCCTCTTTGGATTTGGATCACAAACCTTTGCCTTGCCGCTTAATTGGTAATTATAATATATCTTTCTGCGACCGTTCCTCTACCGGAGCGGTCGTTTTTTAAGTATATTATACTGTATGATTCCTCTTTTTGTTAACCTGATTTTAGGTTTTTGCGCTATCCATCAACGAATTTTCTATACAAAATTGGCATTTCCCGAATATTTCATATAAATTTGCCACATCATCATGACAATCGTTAGCTCTGTGATATAAATCACTACTGGTATCGACGGAATCAATGCCGAAGATGCAGATGCACGTTTCTTCAACCTTCAGGGTGTGGAAATCAAGAATCCTGAACCCGGTATCTATGTTAAGGTTTCCAATGGAAAAGTATCTAAGGTGACTGTGAAATAATCATTTATGATTGTGATAATCACAATCACATACACTCTTTTAACCCCGAATCAGTTATCTGGCTCGGGGTTAAATTTTCATTTCAGTGTCACATATTTCAGTTATTTTTTCCTTTTATACATTTTAAATTCATTTTTTTTGCAAATTCGCTTGCACAGTAGCATTTTTTTATCTAACTTTGGCAAGTTAGCTACAAATTGCAATAATTCACCAACCATATTATATTTCTATGAAAAAAACTTTACTGACTCTCACAGCTGCGGCTCTGACATCTGTCGCTGCATGGGCCGACCAGACCACAATCGTCTTTGATGGTCAAGACGATATGGCAGGGTTAACACGACAGACAACGACACAGGTCAACGACATGACTTTCGTAAATGAAGTATCATACTCTCAGGATGGAGTTGATTTACAGCTCAATGTGACCGACGGTACAGGGAAAGGGTATGCCCTTGTATATGCCCCCACCGCCAAAGATCCCAATATCCAGGGTATTTATGTATCATCGGGCGTGGCTAACAAACTCGAACTGACTGTCCCCGGAGGGAACATCACCAATGCGAAGCTAATCATGAGCGGATATGCATTGAACGCCCTTGAGGTGAACTGCAACGGGAAGGAAGTCTCTTCAGAGTCGGATGGAACATTTTATACCTGGACATGGGGGAATGCCGAAGGACCGGAGACACTAACCATGACATGGCCTTCTACCTTCATGGCTCGCTATATCCACTCCATAGAACTCACCTACACTCAGGATCTGGGTGGCAAGGAGGCTTCCGGTCTCTCCTTCAGTGTGGACGATGCCGAGGCTGTGATGGGTTCGGCTTTCAGCGCACCTATCCTTCTAAATCCCAACAAACTCCCGATCTCATGGGACTCCTCCGACACAGATGTGGCAAGCGTGGATTCAGAGGGGAATATCTCTATTCTCGGTCCGGGAAAGACCACAATCAAGGCCGAAACAAAGGGTAACGACTCATACGCAGCCGGCAATGCACAGTATGTGCTCACCGTAATCCCCGCTGCCTCCAACATACAGCAGCTCAAACAATTTGCCGAGAACAGCAAAAAGATATATGTGAAATTCCCGATGACAGTGACATTCGCCAGCGGCAGCGCGGCTTTCGTGATCGACTCCCGCGACAATGCCACTATGATCTGGAACTCTAAGAACGATGGTGCCACAAGCGCAACCGGTACAATATATAAGGAGGGTGATGTGATTCCGGCCGGATGGATGGCCACTTACAGCGATCAGCTCGGATTCAAGGGTCAGCCCGCCGATGTAACCGAGACTGATATCGTTATCTTCCCGGATGTAACCTCCATATCATATAAAGAGGATGCCGACAAAGTTATGATTCTCAAAGAGGTGACTTTCACCGAAGATCCCGGAAAAACAGAGTATTTCTACGGCACTACCCCCGATGGTACAAGCTATAAGTTTGAGAACACTTATAACGCTCTCAATCCTGCAGCCGGCACATACGATGTGAAAGTAGTAGTAAGATATGCTCTCCACAACACCACTGTGTATGAATGGCTGGCACCGATCGAATATATCGTTCCCGGTGAGAACAACGATCCGGAATTCCCGACTGAATTTACCGTGACCACCGATCCGGCAAGTCTTGAAGTGATGCAGTTCCCGGGAGAGGAGGATGAATATGGCGTGGAACCATACACAATCATGATTCAAGGTGAAATAGAGGAATCCACCGCCACTATTACCATTGAGGTGCCCGAAGGATGGGATGGCTTCGTCTATATGGACAACAGCATCACTCCTTACAGCAGCAAGAAAAAAGTGAAGGCTGAATGGGTTCCCACCGACGAACTCCTCGAATGGGGATTCAAGGAGGGGAATGTATTTGAAATTGCAGCCGATGGAATGTATCATCACTATGATATCCTTCTTGTAAAGGATGGACAGGCTGATGAGGCCAATTCCGTAAGCCTTGATGCTGTAATCACAAGAGATCTCTCAGGTCTCGACCTCACCTATCCCGAGACTTTCGATGTAACATTCAGTGTGCAGAATCTGGACGTGAACCAGACGCAGGAGGTATATGGCGACTATACAGCACACTATATCATCGTTACCGGCGAAACCAATGCCGACAATGTGACAATGACTCTCGGCGTACCTGAGGGTTGGGATGGATATGTAGGTATTTCAGATATTGAGCTTGAAGGAGAAGTGGAGCCCCTCTCTTTCCCCGCAACCCGATCTGACGCCGTATTCAATATGTATCCCCTCTCATACCTTGAAGATGGAGAATACCCCGTTCATCCTGTCACTGATTTCACCTTCCCCGTGGATGGCTATGATCATTACGCAATGTGCTATCTCGTGAAGGATGATATGTTCTGCGATGCTCCTATACAGATCAATGTAACCCTCACAAAAGGGGAAGACTCCGGTATCTCATCTATTGAGGCTGCCGACGCAGACGCCCGCTACTTCAACCTCCAGGGCGTGGGCCGACGCAGTCGCCCGCTTCTTCAATCCGCAGGGCGTGGAAGTGAAGAATCCAGAGAATGGTGTATTCGTGAAGGTTTCCAATGGTAAGGCAGTAAAAGTAAACGTAAAGTAAACACAACACAAATTATATTTTTGAAAAATGAAAAGATCGTATGCTCTTTCAATGGCCCTTCTCTTGGGTATTTCAGCATCGGCTGAAGAGCTAACACTTGTAGGCCTCACCGGAAAAGATATGCCCGGCGCACCGGAGGAGATGCATATAGGTACAAATGCCCTCGCCATTTCTCCTGACGGGAAATATCTATGCGGTGTGATAGAGAATGCAGCAGGCATTTTCATCAGCGACTGGAAGAACAATTCCACAAAATGGATGCTCGCCAATGATGACAGCGGTGCCGAGCTCCGCAATGTCAATAATAACGGAGATGCTGTCGGATTCGATGGTCCCGGCATCATATATTCCTTCTCCACCGGCCAACAGACAGAACTCAATGCTCCCGAAGGGATGGAATATGTAATCGGCCAGGCTCTGACAAATGACGGCAGCATAATCGCCGGATCAATCGTGGCCGAATCCTTCAAGACTTTAGCGGCAGTAAAGAAGGGAGACGCCGACTGGCAGCTTCTTCCTATCCCCTCGGATGAGGAATTAGGAGCAGCGTATGCGGCCGAGGCTGTGTATGGTTCGGGTGTGCAGTGTATCAGCGGTGACGGAAAAGTAATCTACGGATTCCTCGGAAACCTTTCCATCCCTATGCTCTGGATAATGAACGAGGAGGGTGAATATGAACCGGAGATGTTCCTCAAGCCATACACCAAATTCACCGAAGATGATATCGCCGACGAGAGCAAGCCACTTTGGAACGCGACAAAGATGGCAATGTATTCTCTCAGCCTGAGCAACAATGGAAAATATCTCACTCTGAGAGGCGTGATCGGTGAGAGCATCGACAATAACCAAGCNGTTCCGATGATGTATGACATAGAAAACAAGGAACTGACAATCTACGAAGGGGATCAGCCTATCGACGAGAGCGCCTGGGGTCTATATCCTACGGCCATCTCCAACGATGGAACATTCATCGGAACAATTGGACAGCCTATGACCAACTCGGCAGGTTCCTTCATAATGGAAAAGGGAGAGAGCGTGGCAAAGACCTATAACTCCGTCTTCCCTGAGTATGCCGAAGTGTTAGGAGAGGGTGATTCCTACGGTTTCTATGTACCGACCGGTATCTCCGCCACGGGACGTTACCTCACAGGTTACGGCTTCTATGCCGGCGACTATATGGATGCAGCTTCGGATGNNTATTATATTTCTTACGTGATTGATCGCGGAGAGGAATATGATCTCAGCGGAGTGAATGAAATTGCTTCCGAATCTACAGAGGCAACCCCTGTATCAATCTATACTATAGATGGTAAACAGGTGAATTCTCCTGTAAAGGGTATCAACATCATCCGTATGTCAGATGGTACNGCACGTAAGGTAATGGTGAAATAAACCCATGAAATTTCCTTGCTTCCTATTTTAAGAACATTGAGGAATAGAATAATTAAGAGAGTCGGCTCCATGGGCCGACTCTCTTTTTATCAGTGCAAAATTTCCTCTTTAGCTCTACATATCAGCCCCAAATCTGTCACTTTTATCAAATTTACAGCATTTTTCTTGCAAAAACATAAAAAAATAAGTAATTTTGTTCAAAATTATATCAAATTGAAACATGGATAAGATTGACGAACTTGATAAGAAGATTTTGAACATTATTATGTGCAACGCACGTATCCCCTCAAAAGATGTAGCCGTTCAGTGCGGCGTTTCACGCGCAGCAATTCATCAGAGAATACAGCGACTGATCGACATGAAAGTCATCACCGGATCGGGATACAATGTCAACCCTCACAAACTCGGTTTCAATACCTGCACCTACATAGGCATCCGTCTTGAAAAAGGATCTATGTACCGCGAGGCAGTGTTACAACTCGAAACCATCCCCGAAGTGGTTGAATGCCACTTCACCACCGGCCCCTACTCTCTTCTAATAAAACTCTACGCACGAGATAACCAGCATCTCATGGAACTCCTCAACGACAAGATACAGCATATCCCCGGAGTCACCGAGACTGAAACCCTTATCTCTCTCGAACAAAGCATGAACCGACAGATAAAGATTGACGTCGACAACGACCAGGACTAATGCGAAAAAATATCATCTTCTCAGTTCTGACGGCACTCTGCCTTGCAGTGATTGCCGTCTTATTTTTCGCCCCCGACGACTTCGAGGGACGCACTCTTCAGCAGCACGACATGCTGCAAGGGACAGCTAACGGTCAGGAAGGAATAGCCTTCAAGGAAGCCACAGGCGAGACCACACGCTGGACCGATTCCCTATTCGGAGGAATGCCTAATTTCCAAATCGCACCCTCCTACCCTGCCACCGATGCCCTGACATGGATAGGCAAGGTTTACTCCCTATGGCTACCCGATCCCGCCAACCTGCTTTTCGCAATGATGTTGGGATTCTTCATCATGTGCCTATGTATGAAGATGAAATGGTATAACGCTCTATTTGCTTCTGTGGCATGGGGATTCTCCACCTATTTCATTATCATCATCGGTGCCGGACATATATGGAAATTCGTGACTCTATCCTATATCCCTCCGACCATAGGAGGACTCGTGTTGTGTTACCGTGGCAAATACCTTTCCGGAACAGCACTTGCCTCACTCTTCGGTGCTTTGCAGCTCAACAGCAACCATCCTCAGATGACTTATTATTTCATATTCGTCATAATAGCGATGGTGATCGCATGGCTGTGCACGGCGATTCGTAAGAAGGAAATCGGTCAGTGGGGAGCTGCCACAGGCTGTATGATCCTTGCAGGAATCCTTGCAGTAGCCGCCAACTCCTCCTCGCTCTATAACACATTCGAATATTCAAAGGAAACAGTTCGCGGCACTGCCACAGAACTCACCTCAGCCAATTCTTCTGAAACCGGAGGGATGGACCGTGCTGCAATCACAGCCTGGAGCTATGGCATCGACGAGACGTTCACCTTCCTTGTACCTAATGTAAAGGGAGGTGCTACCATCAAGCCTGTCGGTGGTGAAAATCAGCTTATGTCGGTGGTGGATACCCCGAAAGCCGACCAACTGAACCTTGCTCCGGAGGAGATGCAGCTGATGTATCAGTTCCCTCAGTATTTTGGTGACCAACCCATGACTAACGGTCCGGTATATGCCGGTATCGTGGTTCTGATTCTTGCTATAATCGCACTGTTCGTGGTGCAGGGTCCCATGAAATGGGCGCTCTTCGCCGTTTCGGTTCTTGCCCTGATGCTATCCTGGGGTCATAATTTCTCAGGACTGACTGATTTCTTTATTGATAATTTCCCGCTATATAATAAGTTCCGGGCTGTCTCAAGTATTCTTGTGGTGGTGGAATTCACCATTCCCCTGCTTGCTGTTATGTGCATCAAGAAAATACTCGATACTCCGGAGTTCATGGCGCGTTATCGTGGAGTTGTCTATACCGTGACCGGAGTAGCCGCCGGCATCTGTCTTCTCGGTTGGATCTCTCCCTCCATCTTCGGGCAGCCCTTCAGTGTCGGCGAAACGGAAGCCCTTCAGCAGCAAGGTGTCTTTGCCAACCCCGCATTTCAGAATCTTCTCAACGGCATCCGGGAGACACGTCTATCCCTTGTAGCGGCCGATTGCGCACGAAGCCTCATGTTCATCATTCTTGGCGCTCTGGTATGCTTCCTCTATTTCAAGGGAGTGGTGAGAAACAAGGCAGTGTTCGTGTGTATGCTCACCACCGTGGTGCTCCTCGACCTCTTCTCTGTGAATAAGCGTTACGTAAATTCCGAGAATTTCACAGACCGCATGGATAATGAGCAGGCTCTCAACAAGACTCCCATCGATGAGGCGATACTGAAAGATACGGCCATAAACTATCGCGTGTTGGATATTCCGGGCTTCAGCTCCGCACGATCCTCTTACTTCCACAAGACCATCGGAGGTTATCATGCAGCCAAGCTCACCCGCTATAATGACCTTATCGACCGACAGATCATGCGTAATAACCCCGCAGTGATAAATATGCTCAATGCAAAGTATATCATCACCGGCGACTCACTCGGTTTCGTGCAGAATCCGGGGGCATTGGGGAATGCATGGTTCGTCGACAAAATTGAATATGTGTCTAATCCCGACAAAGAAATGGCGGCTCTCGATACGATCGATACTGCAGTGGAGGCCGTGGCGGATATAAAATTCCGCGAGACATTAGGCAACGCCTCCCCTGTCGCTCCCGGCGACACTATCTATGAGACCACCTATGCCCCTAACCGTCTAACCTATCATGCCTCCACAGCAAAGGGTGGAGTAGCTGTATTCAGCGAGATATTCTTCCCATGGGGTTGGCATGCCACCATAGACGGCAAACCGGCAGAAATAGGACGTGTGGATTATGTGTTACGAGCCTTGCGCATTCCTGCAGGAAAACATAAGATTGAGTTCAGCTTCGACCCGCAGAGTCTGCATGTGACCAACAACATCTCCGTTATAGCTGTGGTGCTGATATATCTCCTATGTGCCGGTGCTCTCGGCCTTGTGGCGTTCCGACTCTATAAGGGTGATAAAAAGGAAAAGTCTCCTGTCAAGGGAAATGGAGATGAATAAATTCTCTTTTGGAAGATTAAGCTACCGCCGACTGCGGCATACCTACGGATTCGGGGTGCACTCTCCCTTCGCCTTTCGATTGGTGAAGGATGTGGTGCGCCCCGGTCGTGCTTATTCTTGGTATGGATATGAGGATATTGATGCGGCAGTAAATTCCCGCCGGACCGGGATCAGGGTGGAAAGGCAAGCAAAGATGTTTCTCCGGCTTCTTGCCTTCCTGAATCCCAAGTCGCTATTCCTACCTCTTGGATCTGACCCCCTCTATCATGTGGCTGCTTCTGCCTGTACAGGATTGAAACGTATCGAGCGTAAGCCCAAGAATGCGGACGAATGCGATATGATAGCCACACATAATGATTTCATATCACTTAAAATCCTGAAAGAGCATATAAGTCAACCGGGGAAAAGCATCGTGATTTTAGATTACCCGGATGGGTGGCTTGAGAATCTTTTCGAAACCCTTCCGCAAGGTCTCATGCTTTATAGCCGCCACAACGCCATAATTATCAATCGCCTCGGCATGATGAAGCTACATTATAGCATATTCTTGTGATAATTAGCATTATGGATCGGGATCGACTATATATGTGTATTGTTCTTTAGAATTATTCCAGAAGGAAGAATATCCAAGTTATCACTATGTCACGTCCACTTAAAGATACCGATTTGATACTACGGGATTTCCAGACCTACTTAGGGCTGGAACGAGGGCTTTCGGCCCATACATTGGAGAATTATTCCATTGATGTGGGGCATCTTGTATCATACGCCGAAAACAATTCCACTCCTCTCAACGAGATATGCGAGGAGGACTTGCATCAGCTTCTCGCTTCGTTGCGCGACATGGGAATCCAACCACGTTCCCAGGCACGACTGATCTCAGGAATACGAGCCTTCTTCAAGTTCATGCGTATCGAGGGATATATTGAAGCCGACCCCACGGCTCTTATAGAATTTCCATATCTCGGCCGCTCTCTGCCCGACGTGCTATCCACTGAGGAAATAGACAATATGATTGCTGCAATAGACTATTCCAAGAATGAAGCCTTGCGAAACGAAACTATAATAGAGACGCTCTATGGAAGCGGGCTCCGAGTGAGTGAACTCACGGATCTTCGCATCTCACGTCTATATCTCGAAGAGGGATATATGCGTATAGAAGGAAAGGGAAACAAGCAGCGGCTTGTTCCCCTCTCTCCAAGGGCCACGACCCTTATACGTGAATATATGGAGCAACGCTCCCACCAGAACATCAAGCCCGGCAATGAGGATATCCTATTCCTCAATCGTCGGGGAGCGGCAATGACACGAGTGATGATATTCTATGTGGTGCGCAACTTAGCAGCAGCGGCAGGGATAGACAAAACGGTCTCCCCGCATACGCTGCGCCATTCATTCGCCACCCACCTTCTTGAAGGGGGGGCAAATCTACGCGCAATACAGGAGATGCTGGGTCACGAATCGATTGCGACAACGGAGATCTATGTTCATCTTGACCGCTCCCGACTCCGCAGCGAACTCCTTGCTCATCATCCCCACTACCGGCAAGACCATCCTACGGAAGAGAGTGATTCATGAACAGAGATTTGAAATTCAAATCTCCTTCGCCATCTTCATCATAACCTCCGCGGCTTCAGGCATGGAGGAAAATATGACATCAGCTCTCTCTTTCTCAAATTCCCCACGAGGTATGGGGCCTGTGGTTATGGCTACCGTGAAAATGCCGGCAGCTTTACCGGCACGCACGCCCAACGGCGCATTCTCTATAACGATTGCTTCCGACGCAGGTACACCTGCTATCTCAAGACCACGAAGATAGGGTTCCGGATGTGGCTTCCCATGCGTAACATCCCCTCCTGTGACACGGTTGCCGGGCACGAACACACCCGGATAATCAGCTTCAAGACTATCCAGAAGTGAGAGCTGCGACGAACCCGTCACAAGAATCCTCTGTAAACCGGCCTCACCCAAGGCTGCAAGCATCATATCGGCTCCAGACATGGGTTCGCGCTCGCCAAACTCTTTGAAATACTCGCTTTTAATGGCATATAAGCGTTTTGCCTCCTCCGGGTCGCAACCATGTCCGAATGCGCGTTGATAAAGAAGATCGATGGTGGCTGCGCCTGTCATCCCTTCATATAGATAAAATTCATCGCGTGAACACTCCACTCCAAGTTCCGACATCATCCTTTGCCATGCAAGAGTATGATATTTCATCGAATCGTAGAGCACGCCGTCCATATCTATCAGGGCGGCGCGTCTACCTATTAGAAAATTCTCCATTATTCCTGTTTATTTTTCCACTGAGAAGGAAAATGTGATATTGCGGTCGTAGCACTCTCCCTTACGCAAGGTCTGGGATGGGAACTGCGGTTGGTTAGGAGCATCGGGGAACCCCTGCATCTCGATCGCCACCCCGTCGTAATCCTCATAGCCTCGACCGGAACAATTTTCTGCAGAACCCTTCAGCCAATTCCCGGTGTATACCTGCACTCCGGGTTGGTCGCTGGAGATTTTCATCACCCTGCCGCTCTTATTGTCGCGGAGTTCCACGGCATCCTCTATCAATTTACCTTCCACCCATCCGTCGATAGCCCAGCAATGGTCATATCCCTTACCAATTTTCAGGGCCTCGAAATCCTCATTGATATCCTTGCCGAGTTCCTTCCATTCTGTGAAATCCATAGGTGTGCCCTTCACCGGTGCTATCTCTCCCAAAGGAATCTGGGTCTTGTCGGTGGGTAGCCATCCGGAAGCCTTCATCTTCATTTCATGATGAAGGGCTGTGCCTGCATCGGCTCCTTCGAGATTCCAATAAGTATGATTGGTGAGATTCACCACCGTCTCACCATCGCTTTCCGCATGGATATCGAGCGAAAGACGGTTGTCATCGCTCCAGCGATATGTAGCTGTCACTTTGAGATTACCCGGATAAGCCTCCTCTCCATCGGCCGAGGTATAGCTGAAGCGGACGCCGTTCTCGAATATCTCAGCATCCCAATTTCGGTTGGAGAAGCCATCTTTTCCTCCATGCAGATGATGAGGAGGAAGATTGCAGTCGAGCTGATACTCCCTTCCTGCCACCTTTATCTTTCCCTCTGCAATGCGGTTGGCATAACGGCCGGGGATTTTTCCCATACAGGGGCCATCGTAGATATATGCTCCCGGATCGGCATAACGGAGAACGACATTCTCAATCTTACCTTTACGATCGGGCACCCCGACCTCCACTATACCCGCACCAAAAGAGGAGAGCATAACGTATGCCCCCGATGCATTCTCGATTCTTATAAGTTTTATAGCTCCTTTCTCTGAAGGATGGCTATGTTCCTCTACTGTCATAATTTCTGTTTTTATATAAGTAGCTACTTATTCAGCCTTGCAAATAGCCTGATAGTTGGTAATGTCTCTATGCTTATAACGTTTTCCGCCTCCTTTTCTTTACGTCTTATCTGAAGTTTTTTCTCTTATCTCTATGGAAAAATCCTCGCAGGAGTCATGAAAATTATCTTTATCGTGCAGACCCGGATTCTCCCCCACTATCGATGCAATCTTTTCAGGGGAATAGAATTGCCGAATATTGGACACATCTTTTGCCGTGCATTCCCCTATGAAATCATTGAAGGTCTTGAGCAGGTCGGCAAGTGCGATCAGAGAATTGCGGGTCTGTTGGCTATATAGAGTTCCGCTCATTGAATTGCTCTCAAGTTTACCTTGCAATGCCCCGTTCACTCCGCTGATATCCTCCATCATCTTGAGCTGGATGTTAAGCAGGTCTGTGATGCCGAGATTTGAAAGGTTGGAATGGATCTGTTCGGGCGAGCCTATCTTGTTGTTCTCCTTATCCAGCGATCTATATGTTATTATTCCATTGAAACGATTCCATTCACGCGCCAGATCCGCTACATTCATTCCATCCGGCACAGACTCCTGAGGAAATAGAAGCACCCCCTTGGCTGAGGAGCGCAAAATCCAGTCGTACATACTTATCAGACGGTTGGTAAATTTCTGTTGGTCGATTATATCGCTCACGAATGAATGTATCTCGCCATCGATAAAAGGATAGGCTTTCACAGCGTATGGATGACTGCCATGGGCATAGGGAGTATCGCCGTTTGCAAGCACCCGTCCTTCCGGAGTAAGGAAATAGTAACGCCAACGTTCCTCCATAACCCATCGATCACCGATATATCCGGCGGCATATTCCTTGTTCCAGATCTCGATAACCCGGCATCTCTTCTCGCTACCCGATTCATGGGAGGAAGCACAGAATCCGGAAATATTGCCGTTGCCGTAATGAGCTACCATCTCCCGACATTCCTCTTCAGTGCGGGCAAAGGCTGCACAGAGATCGGGCAACTCCATATCATGCACCTCCCCTATTATGGAGATATCAAGCGCACGAAAATCTTGAGTACCCATATCGATGAAGAATCTTTCAGGAGCAACGAAATCGGTGAGGCATTCGCTGTCGCCACCCTCCATGCCGAAATATTTCCTATGGACGGCAAGGCCGCTGATAAGGAATTCCTCCATTGTGCGGGCGTATAGCTCTTCAAGCCGGTTACGCTCTATATTGTAGGCAAGGAGGCAATCCATAACATCGGCTTCCTTACGCTCAGCGTCGTCGCGCGGGCGACAGCGAGGAAGAGTCCATTGATTACGGAATACTCCGAGCACATTCCTGACCAACCTCCTTATGAGATTATTTGTCAGCGGCATATTCCCTTGCGCGAGAAGATACTGAGCTTCTGTCTGACTCCCACCTAAGTTTGGCACTTCATCGCCCCATTGATCGCCGTATGTGAATCGCTTGCACCGAGCGCGTTCCTTGCGGAAGCCGCTCATTCCATTCCAACATCTTTGGGCGCGCTCAATCAGGTCGGGACGCCATGCCTCCTCTCTTTTCTCTATATATTCTTTCATCTCCTGATAGTTTTTGTTTTCCACAAAATTACGCAGAGATGAAATTACGCCTTACTTATATATTTACTATTCAGTCTTTTCTTTTAGGATTTCCCGGAAACCATCCTTTTCTAACGCGCTCACGCTGTTCCTTGACTTCGAGTATTGACCAGAAGCATGAAAAGGATGTGACACCAAGCAGAATTGACCATACTCCCTGAGTGAATAGAGATAGGACAAGGGTCGCAATGCCTCCTATTAGAAAAAGCCAATTACATTTCTGACCCATATAGTATTCCCCTTTTATCACAAGGGGATGAAAGATTCCGATTATCAAGAATGTGGCCAGCCCTATTGCCAGTCCTTCCAAATTATATTGTTGTAAAAATTGCTGCATGATTATTCAAATTCTATACATAAACTATAATCCTTAATTCCCCGGTTTATCGTTTAATCACCAAACTCTCATATTCCTTTACTTTTCATACTTCTTAACTTAGTCCATATCTGGAATATAAAGATGTTATTAAACGGCGTTGTTTGATTTCAATTGGTTCAGAATCTTTTCTAACCAACATATATATACTATTGGCAGGGATATGAAAATGTTCAAACAGACTATTACCTATCCTTTTAGATAGAAAACTGCGATATATACGGAATCTTTGATTTTCAAATTCATCCTCCCAGCGAGAGGTTGACGGATCATAACCTTCCGCACCCTTAAATACAAAGGAGTGTTTTGGGAACTTTACAATCATCTCCGAAATCACCTTTAGACAATAATTAAATATCTCCATAACTGCTTTTACCCCCAACTGACCGTGAGCAAGAGAATATTTGTCATGCGGACTCTTTCGGTCTCTGCTGGCATAAAATTTCACAGCTATCGTTTCATCTATTATTTCCGCACGCGCGATATACTTTAACCTACAAAATTTTCCAGTGCGTCGGTCAATAAATTCAATAAAGAATACATAAACATAGGCCAAATCAAAAGAACCATCACAAGATAGTTCCTTTTGTACAAATCTGAATCGCGCAAGATGCTTCATGGAATAACCATCGCTGTAATGTCACGATGACAATACTCCGATGCCTCCACTCTTTCTGCCTTTCCCAAGGGGCGGGGTTCAGGGAGAGTGGCCACATCGGTCACAAGATGCCACCCCACTTGTTTACCTAAAGAATAGGAAGCGGTCCGATTTTTCTTTCTTGAGATAGATTTTAAAATACTTCCCATATATTCTCCTCGTATACGAAATTAATTGATTTAATCTGCAAATATAATAAGTTATATATTATTCCACAAATATATTTAATATAAAATTTCTATTTTTTCATAATGTTGATATTCATAAGCCTCTGTGTGTAAATTGTAATGTGTAGTCTTATTTATTTTTGGAAAGAACCCTCTTTTTTTGTAATTTTGCAGTGCGGTTCACAAAGAGCCGCCTGCAAATGAACGATACACTTTTTTTCAGAAACATCATCTCTACACCCGTAAAAACATCTCCGGGAATTCATTTTAACTGGAGTCACATGGAAAACTGGAAGAGCACCGCTTCCAGATAATTGGCAGTATCGGTAAGTATCAGCATATTCATTTTTCACAATACATTTCATTCCCATGAACAATCAACGATTGCTCACAGGGCTATGCTGCATAGCCTTGTCGAGCGTGGCGTTATGTCCGGTTGTCGCGACGGAAAGAGTGGTTTCTCTTGAAGAGATATTCCTTACCGCCGAGACAAACAGCGTACAGATGCGCCCATCATTTTCTGCCGAGAAAGTGGCGGAGGAGGAACAGCGAGTGGCCAAATCGAACCTTCTTCCCGACATCGAGGCAAACCTATCATTGAGTTATATCGGCGACGGATTCACTACCAAACGCAATTTCGCAGATTATCAGAAAGCCCCCATACCCCACTTCGGTAATGGATTGGGCATCAATGTCACACAACCCGTCTATACCGGCGGAGCCCTCACTGCAGGGATAGAGATGGCCGAACTTAAGTCGACGGCCGCCCGATATGCCACAGACCTGAAACGGGATAATCTTCGCTTCACTCTTACGGGATTCTATCTCGATATATACAAATGCACCAATCTACGCAAAGTGGTGGAAAACAATCTCACGCAAGCCCGAAAGATGCTCGCCGAGATGGAATCCAAATTCGAACAGGGGGTGGCACTCCGCAACGACATAACCCGATATGAGCTCCTGATATCCAATCTTGAGCTTCAGCTCATAAAAATCGATAACACCATCAACATCCTGAACACAAACCTTGTGGTGACAGCAGGATTTCCGGAAGATACACATATCATTCCGGATTCCGCCATTCTAACACGTTCACTTCCATCGGCCGGAGAAAGCGTATGGCAAACAGAGGCAACCGACAATTCACCGGCCATAAAGCTCGCACAATCCGGACTTGATATGACCCGCACAGCCGAGAAGATAGTAAAGAGCGAAAAACTCCCTAAAGTCGGCCTTCAGGCAGCCTGGACCATCGATGGCCCTATTCTTGTGGAAGTGCCGCCTATCGACCGCAATCTGAGTTATTGGTATGTAGGAGTCGGCGTGAGCTATAACCTCGCATCCTTATATAAAAGCAACAAGGCATTGGCAAAAAGCCGCGCCGAGATACACAAGGCAGAAGAGGAACTCGAAGCAACTCGTGAAAATATTTCGCTCGCTGTAAGAGCTGATTACATCAAATATCTTGAGGCATACGAGGAGCTGAAGACACAGCAGAAGAGCGTGGAGCTTGCTGACCGCAACTATCGCACCACCGCCACTCGCTATTCGGCAGACATGGCACTTATCACCGATATGCTCGATGCAGTCAATGCCAAGCTCGATGCCGAGCAACAACTGGTCAATGCAAAAATCAATATCATATACTATTATTATAAACTTCTATTCACTTCCGGAAAGATATGAAACATCGTACAAAAAAAATCCTCTCATATATCGTCACTTTGGCAGTAGTAGCCTTGGCTGCCTACTGGGTATATATCAAATTCGCACATCCGGGGAATGTTGAATTCACCGACAATGCCCAGGTGAAACAACAAATAGTCCCTGTCAACAGCCGCGTACAGGGATTCATAAAGGAGATTCGTTTTTCCGAATACCAGCCGGTGAAGAAAGGCGACACACTCGTTATCATCGATGATGCCGATATGCGTCTTCGTCTGGCGCAGGCCAGGGCTGATTATCAAAATGCAGTGGCAGGGAAGAATGTGACAGGGCGCAGTGTTGAATCTGCTTCGGCAAATGTGGCTGTATCGGAAGCTTCTATAGCGGAGGCCAAGGTCATGATGGATATGGCCAAAGCGGATTTTGACCGCTACCGGAAGCTACTTGACCAAGAGGCCGTGACACGCCAACAATACGATCTTGCCAAGACTGACTATGAGGCTAAGAAGGCACGCTATGAGACTCTTTCACGCCAGAAATCAGCCACCACGACTGCTGTTGCTGTAAGTCGTGAGCGCATCTCTCAGAATGATGCCGGCATCCAACTTGCACAGACCATGATCGAGACCGCCGAGCTTAATCTCTCCTACTGCGTGATTACCGCTCCCTGCGACGGATACACTTCGCGCAAGGAGATTCAGGTGGGTCAGCTCGTGCAGCCGGGACAGACGTTGCTCGACATTGTGGATTCCGCAGATATATGGGTGAATGCGAACTATAAGGAGACTCAGCTTCCCAACATCCATCCCGGAAGCAAGGTGAAGATAAAGGTGGATGCCGTGCCGGGGGTGATGTTCAATGGCGAAGTGCAGGCAATCTCAAAGGCCACAGGAAGTTCTCTCTCCATTCTTCCCCAGGATAATTCCGCAGGTAATTTCGTAAAGGTCCGCCAACGTGTGCCTGTGAGAATAGTATTCTCAAAAGATAACCTACCGGAAGAGATGAAGAAACTACGCGCCGGAATGAATGTGGAATGTGAAGTGGAGTATTAAACATCAGGTTAAACAAAAATAAACCATCTGCTTATGGCCGATTGGCATGCTCCGCAGGGACCATTCGATATCCCTGACGTT
>JAAVDD010000034.1:154800-182325 GCA_014801985.1 Bacteroides sp. | reverse complement strand
GAAATAGATCCCGACAAAGCCGTGAAACTTCAGCAAAGCGGATATGGAGAAGTTGAACATGTAGCGATATTCGATGAAGCTCAACGAGCATGGACCCATAAACGAGGCAAATGGAACCTTGAACCATACAACGACAAGGACACCATTCGTCTCGACCTCTCCTACTGCTGGCAATGGGGCGAAGCCTTCGTCAAAATCGAAGGACGTAAAGGCTTCGTCCCCTCCACCCTCTGCCTCTGTAAAATCGACAAATCCAACCTCCCCCCTTCGAGTTCTAAACCTCTGTAATCAGTTTTCCGGTTAGCTCTGCACCCGGCAAGCCTCCCCCTTGACCCGTACAGAGCTACTGTTTTAACTTACAATTAATGCTATAAATTCAGCATCAAAAGCTTGCATAATTAACGAATGTTTATTATCTTTGCATTACTAAATCAATAAACAATGGATTATTTCAGAGATATTGTATGAACGATAAGATTATAAACTTACGCAAAATAAAGGGAGCGCAGATCCTCGACACAATGAACTGCGCTGCCATCTCAGAGAGATTCTTTAATCGCTCACGCGCATGGTTTATTCAGCGACTAAACAACAACATCGTAAACGGAAAGCCGGTGTCGTTTACTCCTGAAGAACTGTTGAAACTCAGAACATCTCTGAAAGTCCTCGCATCCGAAATAACCCATTTTACCTCTAACATTCCAAATATACCTACCGATATGTCAATCAAAGTCTATGTAATCACCGACCCCGACGCTATCAATTATCTTGTAAACGATGACATTGACGGCTTCACAGAATATCTCGCATCTTACGATACGCTCGAATTCCCTGAACCCGAGTATTTCGACACCGAAGCCGAAGCACTCGCGTTTTGCTCCGGCATCGGTTATGGAAAAGACGAAAGAGCTATGCCTGGACGCTATCCTCTCCGCTCTTGCGATGAGTCTGACCTGACATTCATCGTAGCCATTGAGAACTACCAAAGCTGATTCTTGCCCTACAATAGCTTAAATCTCGATTTTTTTAACTATCTTTGCAGGCTATTACGCGCGTGCGCAGACAAAAGACCAATCAATGTAAGTAACAACTTATAAAACATATATTAGGAACTTCCAAGTAGTCGCAAAAGGTTTGGTCGCCGGTCTGCCTACTCGGAGATCCCTTGTTTTTTAGCAATGGCTGAGAGAAAAGATTTTCTCAAGGGTAGAAAAGCAGTAACATTCCTTGATCTATTTGCAGGAGCTGGGGGTATCAGTGAAGGTTTTCTTCAAGCCTTTACCGATGACAAGTATTTCAAATTCGTACTTGCCAGTGATATTAACGAGAACTGCGAATTGACGCACACTGTCCGTTACAATCATCAATTTGGACTTGACACCAAGTTCATAACTGAAGATATTATGTCTCCCAATTTCATTCCTCGACTTCTTCAGGAACTTAACGGAACGAAAATTGAAGTAGTAACAGGTGGGCCGAGTTGTCAATCTTTCAGCCTTTCAGGGCGTCGTAAACGATTTGATAAAAGAGATAATCTTTTTCTTCATTATCTAAATGTCATACGTAAACTGCGTCCCAAGTATTTTGTCATGGAAAACGTTAAGGGACTGCTTACCAAAGACAAAGGAAAATTCAAAGATGCAATTTTACGTGAAATTCGTTCTATAATTGATGATTCTAATATTCCGGCTTTCTTGGTATATCTTAACGGTATGCTTGAAAAATCTGCTTCTACTTTTGTAAAAAACTGTATTTTAACAAAAGTCCATTTCGAAGTTGAAGATGATAAAGAAGCTGTAGTGTCAAGAGACAACTACTTTGCTATTCTTGAGACACAGTTTAAAGTAATGACCCGCAAAATTGATTATAGACTCAGTAAATCGAACATCAATATTGCCACAATCAGACATGGCCTTAATCTTTTAAGACGTACTGATGAACGAGCCTCCATTACAGCTGCTATCATAAACGAAAAAACTAATGCAGATATTGACAATGACTTTTTCGTAAACGGATTTAACAGTTTTCTCTCTCTTATTGATGACTCTACGATTATCAATACCATTCTCTCGGCAATAGATACATTTGAGGATTTTGATAATTCTTCATTAGAGGTAAGTGAGTTCCGCGAGATGATTAAGTTATATTCTTGCACGCTTGACGAGACCTTTGACATCATACGACATTATTCCAAGAAGCATAAGAGCGAAAAGGAATTAGACGAGCATCTTGAAGCTATACGGCTTTACAGAATTGCTAGACCAATAGTAGTTCACTCTGCTAATTATGGAGTACCTCAAAATCGCGAAAGAGTATTATTTATCGGTTGTCGTAAAGATCAAGAATTGATCGATGATATTCCTGCGACCGTTAAACCTGAAGAAAAAGTTACGGTGTATGAAGCAATCCATGACCTTGACTTCATAGGTAATGGGTGTGTTGAAAGTGAATACGGTAAACGCCGTATTATAAAAGAATTTGAGCCATTAATTCGTACCCGTGAAGTTCAAGGTCATATTTCTGACTCTAAGGAGGCTCAAACTTTCGCTGACTGGTCTAAATTTGGCCGTTTTAGACACCGTTTCTCTTTCAATTGCGAGCCATTTTATGTTCGCTCTCTTGATGATTTGAACAACAACCTTTTCAGTGAGCCAATAGTATTATATAATCATCAAACAAGTTCACAAAGTGAAGATGTCAAGCACAGACTGTCCATAATCGCCAAACATGGCGTATATGATTCAGATTGTAAAGATGAGTTATCCAAACTTGGCCTTGAATCAAATAAAAGAAATTATACCGTATTAAACCCCGAAGGACAAAGTCCAACGGTTGTAACAATGCCCGATGATTTCATTCATTACGCAGCTCATCGGGCTATGACAGTTAGAGAAATGGCACGCCTGCAATCGTTTGATGACTCTTTTGTTTTTCAAGGAAAGCGTCAAACAGGTGGTAATAAGCGTAAATCTGAAATTCCACAATACACTCTTGTTGGCAATGCTGTACCTCCATTGATGGCACGTGCAATCGCAAATACAATTCTATCCCATATTAAATAATAGGCTATGATACATATGCGCCCATACAATGCTTTTGAAACCAATAACGTAAAATTTCTGGTTGATAAGCAAGTGGAGTTTACCACCATACAAATTACCGAAACCGGTTTGAAGAAAAGCATTTTGGACGCTACAGCTCCCGTTCGTGCTTATTTCAAGGAAAAAAGAGTACATGACTACGATTTACAACTTCAAGGTCCCGAACATAAGCGAGTGGTTGACACTTATATCTTGACTGAAGGTTCTCAACATCTAACCAAGACTTCGCTTTACCGTCCGGTTACCAAGAAAGGCGATCCTCGCCTTTGGGTCAACAAAGTGCGTAATGTTGAATTTCTTCGAGTTAATGATATATTTGCACTAATCGCACACAATGGGTTACTTTATGCGATAAATCTTTCAACGGTAAATATTCAGAGAGTTTTTCAATCCCCTATTGACACTCCTCTGAAAGATTTAATTCTCGAAATATCACAAACCAAGACTTCTGTCAGTGATGAACTGCTTGGCTTGATAAGGGAGAAGATGACAGATTGGATGCCTGCCGAAATTCTTGCAGACACCGGCATAGGTCGTACTGTTGAAACCGTCCTCGGTATTGAGATGAACGCCTCTCAAGCTCCCGATTATAAAGGTATTGAACTTAAAAGCCACCGAGAAGCTTCTCGAGTCCGTAATACATTATTTACCCAATCCCCTGAATGGGAAATCAGCAAACTTAAAAGCGGTCGAGCCATTGTTGATAAATATGGCTATATTCCGGAGGGATACGACCATAAGTCGCTTCATGTCACTCTTTCTGCCAATCGCCCAAATCCGCAGGGCCTTGGACTTTTGATTCATCCTCAGATTGGCAGACTCGAAGCCGATGAATTTTCAATGATTCCATTGGAGGACGGGACTTTTAGGAAAATAGATGATGTAGCCGCTTGGCACCTCATAAAATTACATGAGAGGCTTCTCACCAAGCACCGTGAAACCTTTTGGATTGACGCAGAGACAAAGATTGATAATGGCCGAGAATATTTTCGTTGTAGCAAAATACTCCACACCAAAAATCCTATACCATCGCAGTTTGACGTTTTACTCGACCAAGGTCAAATTACAGTCGATTTTCTTCTTTGCCGTCGTTCTGGTGGAGACACATATAGCTTTAAAATTAAAAGTGCAGCTCGCGCACTCTTATTTCCGGAAAGTGATATTTACAACTTAAGAGTATAACACTATCCAGCTCGAAACCCCAAAACAAAAACATAATCTTAATTGTTCCCGGCTTAATGAAACCTTTTATTATACTACTTGGATTGCTGAACATCCTGAATATAGAGGATCTACCACTCTATCTGTGCGTTTGCCAATGACTTCGACAATATCGGTGGTGGATATATCCTCATCGGTGTTGAGGAGGAGAATGGGGTCGCAAAACGTCCTGTGTGCGGTATGCCGACTGAACAAATTGATACTATCTTGAAAGAGATCACCAATCTCAACAACAAGATCAATCCATACTATCTTCCTCGCACAGAACCATTGGAGGTTGACAGAAAGGATATTATCGTCATATGGTGTCCGTCCGGTATTCAGAAAGGTCAGCGTATGGTAAGCCGTTACTATCGTAACCGCCGCCTCGGTGAGTTCCTGAAAGAACTGTCTTTGACAGAGGGATGTAATACCGACATACCAACAATACAACGTGAGTTAGCGCGCAACGGTTCCCCTACAGCTACTTTCGAGACGGACGAAGATCGCCTCTCCTTCCTTGTCCGCATTCCCTGCCACAAAGGTGAAGAAGGTATATCGTAAGCTTTGTTTAACGACAAAGAAATTACCAAAGAAAATCCCGAAGAACTACTTGAGATAGCAAGGTCAAGAAATATATCTAAAATTCAAGTTAATTTACTGAAAGCCATTATAGCAAATCCATCGGTGACCCTCCATGTTCTCTCATCAAAATTAGGTTTGACCATAGATCAAATACGCTATCAACGTAAGCAACTTGAATAAAAAGGCATATTTCTTTGTCGTAAAGATGCGACAAAGAAACAGTATCATTACCGTAGACAAAAAACTGTTTCCGGACTGACGGTAAAGGTTTTCTTAGAGGAATGGCCATCCTGGTGAAGTTGAAGCCGCCCCATAAGGAACGGCTCCAGTATTCAACTGTATCCAGTCTTGGCGCAACCAGGTTGCTGGCGGGTTACTCCTAAGAAGAGCCTGTTTCCTCGTCCGGATGCACTCCTAAATTACAATTTTTACTTCGTATAAAGAAATAATGAGAAATAAATATTAAATTTGCACCATCACCTGAAGTCTACAGGCTTGAATCAACCAGCCTCAGACACACTCAGTGAAACACGACCTTCCTTCAATTGAATTGAATGATGAGGATGTATCTCAAATACTACAGTTGCTGCAAGATGATAAGTTTTTAAAACTCTCTGAGAGGCGTAAACAACCTAAATTTCAGAAAACATCCCTCTTCTATAATTTATTGAATGCTCTTAAAAATAGGCACTATTTCTTCAATCTATGAGAATGATGAAGTCATAAACCCCAATTACTGTAAATCTAGATAAGCATGGAAAATATTAACTGTCATTTATCCCACGACTTTGAGGACATTGTGGATTCACAATGTAAGAAAGTTAAGAATCCGATATTTATAGTATCGGGTTTGTCAGACTATATTGATTTTTTCAAGTATAAGGATCACATCGCAGATATAAATACATTTGATGAAGATGGGAATTCAGACTTTTTCGATAAACAATGGTTCTTCCAAATCTTCACAAGATTAGGCTCAGCGACAGATTATTTGATTGTATCGCATCAGCAGTATGCGTATATAATAGAGAATCTTAGCGTTGAGTTCTTCGCTGAGAGGGCAATAATGGTGTATGACAATCTTCGGTCGTTATATCCTCTTTTAAAAGATGATTATGTAGAGAGAACATCGGAAGATGGATTAGAGCTTCGCTCGGAGAAAATGCCGGTTTATCAAACTGAGCAGTTTAAGATTGGCGACAAGTATTATTATTCAATCAAAGGTATCGATGAGGGAGTTAAGAAAATACCTTTCTTCAAGACCGAAAAACAAATTTCATTAGCAAACTTCGAGTACGCCAATGAATCAGTAGTAGATATTGCAACGAACCCCTACGCAATAGACTATTTTATAAACAATTGCATAGCCGAGAAAGATTTTTCAGGCAAGTATGTTATTAAAACATACTCCAAGCAGCCTTTGAGTCAGGAAATTGAATATGAATTGAGATTGGCAAACAATCTTTTGTCAATTTCCGGAGGTGGAATATTCTTTCAGCAAGAGGAATCACTAAAGAAAGATTATACCCCATCGCAAGACGCTTTGAGGTTATTAAAGCAATATTGGGGAGACAAAGCAGTTTTCCGGCATATAAACGTATATGATAATCCTGATTATGGAAATCATGTCACACCGATTTCGCAGGGTCACATAGTTGACACGATAATTCATGAGTTCAAAATCGGACATAGTGGTTTAACTCCTCGCGACATCTTCATTACTGCACCGACTGGAGCCGGTAAATCTCTTTTGTTTCAGATTCCAGCTTTCTACGCTGCAGAAAAGGGTGATATTACCATAGTTGTTTCTCCGTTAAAAGCTTTGATGACCGATCAGGTTGCAAATCTTAAAGGGGAACGCGGATATAGCAAAGTCGCCTTCATCAATAGTGACTTGAATTTCATTGATAGGGAGAGCATCATTAAGCAATGTAAAGTCGGTGAAATAGATATTTTATATCTATCGCCAGAATCGCTATTATCGTATGATATTCGATTCTTTATCGGTGAACGCAAATTAGGTCTCCTTATTATTGATGAAGCTCATCTTATAACTACATGGGGACGAGATTTCCGAGTTGATTATTGGTTCTTAGGCAATCACATCAATAAAATACGGAAATACGGGAATTATACTTTCCCATTAGTAGCACTTACTGCAACTGCCGTATACGGTGGGATAAATGATATGGTATTTGACAGTATCAGCAGCTTATACATGCATGACCCACATAAATATATTGGAGAGGTGCGTCGCAACGACATTGAATTTGTCATTGATACACACAAGGACTATTCTTCCGGTTCATATGACTCAAATAAAGAGGATGAAACTGTAAAATTTATTCGCGGGATTAAAGAGCTGGATTGTAAAACTATTGTGTACGCACCTTATACAAGACATATTGACCGACTTTCCGCTAAGGCAAATGAAGTTCCAGATACAGTGGTAACTTACCATGGTCGTATGACAGCAGACGAACAGAAAGGGATGTATTTGGCATTCCGAACAAATCAGTCTAAGATTATGGTTTGTACTAAGGCATTTGGAATGGGGATTGACATTCCGGATATTCAATGTGTATATCATCATGCCCCATCAGGATTGCTTCCGGACTATGTTCAAGAAATTGGACGTGCCGCACGTAAGAAAGATGTTCATGGATTTGCGGCCTTAACCTTTTCTCCAGCAGATTTGCGTTATAGCAAGCAACTATTTGGAATGTCATCATTAAAAACATTCCAGTTACGCGCCGTTCTACAAAAGATTTACAATTATTTTGTCGCCAACGGACGGAAACGCAACATGTTAATTTCTGCCAATGACTTTGCCTATATCTTTGATATGAATGGGGACGTGAACCAGAAAGTTTCCACTGCTTTGATGATGATCGAGAAAGATTATCTTGTCAAAACACGATTCAATGTCTTAATAGCACGCCCTAAGAGTCTTTTTTCACAAGTTTTCGCTCGTCTGACCAGCATTGGCTTGGAGCGACTCAAGGAACAATATGCAGATTGTGTGAAAGAACTTTGGGTAAAGGGAGAGTTTCATTACATTCAGCTAAATCTCGACCATATTTGGACAAGACACTTCTCGGATATAAGTTTCCCTCGAATCAAATCTGAGTTTTATAAGCAGACATTCCTAAGCAATCAAGGGATTGATCTCACTCCACTTTTAAAGATGACTTTCTATCTTGAAAAAACATTAGTTGAAGTTCGAACTATTATTGATAAAGTCCTAAACGCTGTAGCATCAGTGTTGTCTTCATATAATAAACAGCATACTTTTTTCAGTGAGAAGGATTTTCGTGGGAAACTTGATGAAAAACTCGGTAAATCAACTAATGTAGAAAAGCTTGCATCTTTTATCTTAGCGACATATAGTGGCAAGGTAATTGGTAATGGAGTGCTTGAAGGAGACGCTTTCCTTCAAAGAAGAAAAGTTGGTTTTAATGAAGAATACCAAGTATTCAATGCAAACTATGAGGCTAAATTCGCACAACTGCGAAACCGACTTTCCAAATTGTTTAAAGGAGATGAGTCCGAAGCACATCGATATGTCAGCCTTCGGGAAACGTCTTTATTAAACTATATGCGTCTTGGCGCTTTATTCGAGATTCTCAACGTAGGTACTTTTGTTTCACAGGGCGGTGAAGACCCAAAGGTTTTCATTCGTATCAATGATCCCCGAAGAATAAAAAAAGACTCCGAAGATAAAAATTATAGTAATTTTATTCTCGAATCTGTAAAGAACCGCCACAAATCAAGCTGTCAAATCTTCGAGCATTTCTTCACTCGGTATCTTGATAATGAAAATCGTTGGGATATGATAGAAGATTTCTTCCTCGGTGCGTCTACTGATGATCTTCTATCAAAATATGAAGGAGGGACACAGAATCGTATTGACATACTCAAGTACATAACTGATAACATCAATTTGTATCAAGACCCTTCAATGGAAATAAACAGTTTAGAGTATCTTCAAGAGTTTAAGATCCGTCCGGGAGAATATTATACTCCTGATAATTTAATTACTCTAGGACAACGGACAATGAAACTTAGCAAATGGGTTACTGCAGATCCTGTTCTATTGCATCGGAATATTGTCATGCATGGAATACAGATTGATAAAGAATATTATAAGGTGCTGATGTCAAAACTTATGGTAAACCATAAGGAGTATTATCGAGACTTCATGGGTCTCAGACTTCGTATTGATTTTCCCAAATATGGAATGGTAACAGCCAGCGTACCTTATAACACAGATCCCGTGAATTTCTATAAGTGGTGGAAAACACATAGTCATGATGTATCCCTTACGAAAGATGAAATTCTGACATTATTTCTAAATGTTGAAAGAAATAATCCAAAAGCATTATTGAAGAAGCATCGTCAAATGATAGGGAAATAACCTACATGCATTAGCCTCAACCTCGTTGAAAAAGGCATCATAATCATTTTGAACGGTCATCACAACGGTAAGTGCCAGTGGAAAATACTAACATCAAAGAAAAAAATTTTTTAATGATGGAAAAGAATCTTAATATACATATTGAGGAAGCTATGAAAGCTTATTTGGCTTCGGGGGTTGAGGATCAGGTGGACTATCAGAAGTTCTACCTCTACTCTATCATCAGAAAAGAAGACAAGGGAGAATATATCCAGTCTTTGGTTGACAGCCGTGAGAATGAAGATTCAACCATAGCTCAAGATGTTATGCTCCGTCATCATATCGCAAATCTCAACCTCCGAACTTTACTGTATCAAGAAAATGACACTGTAAAAGGTAATAATGACGGTGTAAATGACGGTGTAAACAGTAAAGGTGACGGTGTAACGCAACTCAATAAGACCCTCATAAGGGTTTATCAGGCTATTGTCAACAAACCGGAAATCATATCTTCCGAACTCATGTCTCTTCTTAATATTTCCGAATCAACCGTTACCCGGTCAACACGAGAACTAAAGAAATTAGGTTTTATCAAAAGGGAAGGTTCTGATAAAACCGGTCGGTGGATTATTCTTAAATAAAAGTTATGAGCTAATTTGACGAGTATATAGTTCACGGAGAACCGGGACAGAAGGAGAAGGCTGACGCCTGGCAGTCGACACTATGGAAAGAAGCGGCTCTATAGTCTGATCAACAATCTATATAATCTAACTTTAATATGATAACAGATAAGGAATATCCGGCAACCCATTCCATGTCAACAGCATGGTATATGGTAGATGCAGATGGTAATGTTGGCCTGATGGCCTTTGACGATAATGGTCCTGTCCCCGAATTTAATCATGTCGAACCTGATTTGTGTATTTCTGATATGGCTTTTGGGCAAGGATTCTCAGAAGATGGTATGTGCGTAGGTATTCATCTGACTCCAGCCCAAATTTATGAAATATGTGGTGAGCCGAGAAATCTAAATGAGGTTAATTTATGGTTTAAGGTCATCCTGGCCATTGATCCGGCATATATCCCGGAATTCCTTTTATTGTGTGAAAATGAGGATATTACCAATTATGGATGTATATTGCCGGAAATGAATCTTTTTTATGTTGATGCTTTTGAGTGCATTGACTCAAATCATAACATCATTGCCGGGTCTTCTTTGGCCATGATGCTTAATGCTGGTATGATCAAGGCCATCTATCAAGTACCCGAATGGGATGTCAATTCTGAATATGACCAATCCGCCGAATCGGTAGTATTTACTAAGAATTTTGAAAATGCTCCATACTACATCTATTGTCAGTCTTATTGGTCATCAACTCCTCAACATCGAATGAATGTCCCCTCTACGCCGGTAAATATTTCTCAAATAGATGAACGTTTCCGCAGAAAAATCCTACATGTGCCTATCAGATTCCAGGACGCAGAAGACCTACAGATAGCTGAATGGTATGTTTGTGGATCTAACGTTAAGGTTCTGGGCATTAATAACGCGGGATATTCGCTTTTCCCCATTAACAAGCATACTAAAAAATATTGTCTCACGGAGCCTTTTCTCATTGACTTTTTTGAATATTGTCCTAAACAGAAGAGTTATAAATGCCAAAGATGTAACCTGGACTGCGCAAGGATTCTAACTGAGATAAACACTCTTACGCCAACTATCCTTTATATAAAGGCTCCAACAAAAGATTATCGTTACTTTAAACGGCTCAATTTGCCTGAATATTTAAAAGCAAAAATGGCCCTATTCAGCTATATTCCCTCTTTTCCTCATAAAGATCCGAAATATTTTATGTCCATCGATGGAGTAGCGCATATGATGACGGTTGAGAGCCTTACCCAATTATTGGCTTTATCTAAAGGTTGGTTCGAGAATGTTGTAAAGGTTATAAATCCTCATGTTATTATTATTGATAATGAGGCTTTACCGGTTTTTGCTGAAGTCTTTCCTATATCAAACAATGAAGTGACGATTAATAATTCTAAATATCCAATTTCCCCTGAAAGTGATGTAATGGATCATGAACACTACATCAAATCTCTTGCTCAACAACCTTATAGAGGCCAAATTTTCAGGATGTCCTATACCGAACAAGAGGTGGAGGAATTGAAACGAACCGGTGGGACCTTTGAACCGTATTAATCTTTGTATTATCTTTCAACCTATTCGCCATGATTGAAATGCTTTCCATAGATCTGAGTAATTATTGTAGCAAGGGTTGTCCTTTCTGTTATAATAATAGCAATTCCATAGGAGAAACAGCATGGAAGCTTGAGGAAGTAATAGAATTTCTGAAGGACTGCATTGCTAATGGAATCAAAGCGGTATCCCTCGGGGGTGGAGAGCCATTTGAATACGATGGTATCTTTCAGATAATCGAAGCGATTTATCCTCTTTGCTATCTTTCCGTCACTTCAAATGGATTGCCTTTGGAGAACGAATTGATCTGGCATAAACTGATTAAAACAAAACCCGATAAAATTCACCTCACAATCCATAATCCCGATGATGAATCGGAGATAAAAAGAGTTCTTAATCGTCTTGACTGTCTTAAAGATATTGGAGTTAAACCGGGTATCAATCTTCTGGTTGCGGCTGATAAAATCAATGCGTCGAAATTGGCATACAGGATGGCTTTAAAATATATTTCCCCAGAGCAAATAATCCTGGTGCCGCAAAGATTTTCCCAGACTCCCACCCCTAAACAACTCTCGGAAATCACAGCCGGACAACCCTTTCAGAGTCCGTCTTGCTTATTGAAATGTAAGGTTCCGGGTAATTTTGTTTCAGTTTCGTGGGATAAAAGAGTAAATTTTTGTAGTTTTGCTCAAGGGAAAGAGCCTCTGAGAAGCATGGACTATAAGGGATTGATAGAGGCAATGTCTAAAATAGAATTTAAATCATGCCTTTGAGTGTGTATATTAGAAACAACAATCTTCAAAAATTTAAGGGATGGAAAAGAACGAAAGAACTTCAGGAAATAATCATCTTCTGATGTATCTGCTTCAAAACAGAGCAAATGACTTCATCCGCGTATTTGAAGCACAAAACAACAGATGCTTCATGGGAATATATTCTCTTTATCGTGTGGCGTACGCAAATAAAATTATCCTCCGGGATGACGACTGGTCTGTAAATTTTATTCCCGTTGTCGAGAAAGCGCGTGGAGAGAATCAACGTATAATTGATTATCTCGCTTCCATAATCCCGATACCTGAAAATTTCATAGACGATTTTAAGATGTCACTTCAGTCATTTGCATGGTTTGATAAAGAAGATGATTTCGAATTTATGCTTGATGGATCTCTGGAGCATCTTGAGAAAATGGGGTATCGTAAAATTGACTGTCTGCTCTATGAGGCCGGACTGAAATTTAATTTTAAGGAATTCGAACGTCTATTGGCTCTTGGAGCCGACCCGTATGTCAAACTATCGTCAGAATACACTCCGGAGATTGCATCAAAACTTGATATAATCGCTTTTGACGTATATTCTACTTATGAAGATGCTGAACGTCATCTATATGATGGTTGCGACATATATGGTATTGGTGATTGTTGGAAAGATGGATTATCCGAGAAAGAAACAATCGTGGATCAAAATCTTGTAAGACAATTTTTTCTGGCAGCTGGTTGCCGTCTGGTCTGCGAAAGTATTCTTAAATCAAAATCCATTAAACAGTAGTCTATGCTTATAAAATATTTTAATTATGGATTTTTAAGTTCGTTAGTAAGTGTCATTTAACTGAATTTTAACCCGTATTTTAAGGATTTAATATCATTAAATCATGATATTACTTTGATAATCGGGAGATTATCACTAATTTTGCATTGAATCATTGTTGTCGGTTTTGAATAGGCCGTCCAATCCGCAGAATCTTGATCAATGCGAAGGGAGAATCAAACGATATACATGCTTGACAATCCGAATGAATATCAAAAACATTTCCATAATATTGATGACTGAGATGAACTGTTTGATACCGCCAACAAGGAAGTTAAGACATTGCAGACAGAATAATTATTTTTGCAGATAGCAGATGAATCTTCAGGATAATATTATAATAATTAATGGCGTAGATAAGACTTTTCAGGTTGAGTCCATTCGACTTGACGGTTATAAATATGCAATCAAATTTCAGAATACTGATAAAATATATTCTTATTCAAGAGATAATGTTGTTTGGCTAACTAACCCTGCTACAATCGATGTTGAGAAATGCCATATTTTTGTCAATGGCAAAAAGGAAATGAAGATTCAGGAGGTTCATTTGTTTGCTAAAAACGCCATCAAATATTATGCTATAACCTATGGTAGCGGTTTTGTCAAACATTACTCTGAAAACGATGTTGAAATTCGTCGTTCCTGTTTGACCGGTCGTGCGAGTGATTTGTTTGATTATATGCGACGCTGCGCGGAAATAAATACCCTTGGACTCAGAAAAGATGATGACTCTTCGAGAAAGCTGCTATTAGCAATATATGACAAAATAAAGTTTGTCGATGAGAAAACGATAGCCGCGGTTTACATGAATCCAGATCGTGAAATAAAACGTCGAAACATTAATCCTCCCTTATTTCCATTTGGATGCAATGCCAGTCAGGAAAAGGGTGTCAAGGCTGCACTAACCAACCAATTAAGTGTGATCCAAGGCCCTCCCGGAACAGGCAAGACTCAGACAATCCTTAATATTATCGCCAAGCTCATAAGAGAGAAAAAATCGGTATTGGTTGTCTCCAACAATAATTCAGCTACTGAGAATGTGTTGGAAAAATTATCAAAGAATGGTATGGGCTTTCTTGTGGCTCCGTTAGGAAACAAGAGAAACAAGGAGACATTCATAGCTAACCAACCGCCATTGAATCCGGAACTTCCATCTTGGCGCAAATCGCCATCAGAGGTGGATAGTGCCTACAGGGAAGTAAAAGAGAGTCTTGAAAAAGTTGAAACACTTTTCATGAATCAAGCAAGGCTTGCCGTATGCCGTCAGGAATTAGCTGAAGTGAAAATTGAAATGGCACATTTCGAACAAGCCATCAATTTCAAGTCCGGCCATAAAGATATCAAGACCTCCTCCGATAAAATCCTTAAGGTTTCAAGCCAAATTANGGATTACGCTAACAGATATCAGAAAGATACAAAAGGTCTCATAAAACGTCTAANGCGTTATTTCGANAAACTTAATCTCGAACTACGTCTTCGTTTCATAATGGAGATAAAGGAAGAATTNACCACAGAATCTATTTCGCGGATCATCTCAATCCTTGACAGACTTTTCTATGAGCGTAAAATACTGGAGTTAACNTCAGAAATAGAGACTATCGAAAACAGCCTCTCCCAACTTGATGCCAATGAACTCATGGAAACGCTTACAAACAAATCCATGATTATCCTTAAGGCTGTCATAGCAGAAAGATATAAGAAAGATAGAATCAAGATACCTTCTATTGAANATCTATCAAATAACGGAGAATCCGTATTAGAGGACTACCCTATTGTTCTAAGCACAACATTCTCCTCCAAATCATGTTTCAAAGATGACACTCTCTTTGATTATGTCATTATGGATGAAGCGTCGCAGGTCTCTATCGAAACGGGACTGCTCGCACTTATGTGTGCAAAAAATGCGGTTATAGTCGGAGANACCAAGCAACTGCCTAATGTCAGAAAAGAAGATGAAAGAAATCAACTGGAGGAGATATGGAGAAGCTCAAACATCCCAGACTCTTATAATACGGCCCATCACAGTTTTCTTAGTTCTATTATGGAAACTATTCCAAGGGTTTCGAAAACTCGTCTCCGAGAGCATTACCGTTGTCATCCTGATATAATAAANTTCTGCAACCAGAAGTTTTATGAAGGCGACTTACTCATCATGACAAAAAGAGATGATGATGATAAGCCGCTGATGATGCTTANCACTNTTGCCGGACATCATTGCAGGAACAACTATAATCAACGAGAAATCGATGCGATAAAGTTAGAGGTGCTGCCAAATATGGATAATTCTGACGATATAGGAATCATCGCACCTTATAACAATCAAGTAGATNAATTCAACAACCAGATTCCGGGGATGGAGATAGCAACNGTACATAAATTCCAAGGAAGAGAGAAAGACACNATTATTATGAGCGTAACAAAAGACCTCATCGATGAATTCACAGACGATGCCAATCTTCTGAATGTTGCTGTATCAAGGGCTAAAAATAAGTTCTGCCTTGTTGTAACCAGCAACCCCCANGAACTTAAAGGTAATATTCATGACCTTATCGAATACATAAAATATCAGCAAGGAATCGTAATTCAAAGTAAGCTACGCTCGATCTTTGACTATCTTTTTACTCAAATAAGTGAATATGATCGTAAAGTCAATACCGTCTCTAAATTTGAATCAGAGAATCTGACATTTGAATTGATTGAAAAGATTCGTAAAACGTATCCCTACTTNTCACATATCAAGCCAATCTGCCACTACCCNATGCGGTATCTCATTAGGGATATTTCCGAACTATCAGAACGCGAAGCGCAATATGCTTTAAATCATCTCACCCATATTGATTTCTTAATAATCAATCGCGTGACCAAAGAGCCACTATTAGCGATTGAGACAGATGGGTATAATTTTCATAATGAAAAGACNGAACAGTTTCAAAGAGACCGGATGAAAGAGAGAATCCTNGAATTATACGGTCTGCCACTACTGCGACTCTCAACAGTGGGGCATAGTGAGGAGCAAAAAATTGTTGATATGCTCAAAGCAATATAGCTTGGTCAAAAGNCAATGTCTATACGAAACGCGAANAGATGTTAGCCGNTACAATTCTTTATTTGATCAAAAAATGGATAATATGGCAGAATCCTTAACCGTAAGGAACCNTCATACGTTATATTATCATGGAAAATAAGACCAAATGCTTTCGGAATTGACTTTATTATGATTCTCATTTCTGTTTTNATACTTTNAGNAGTTGCAGTCATTATGGTTATATGGCTGCATCCTGCTTTCGGACGGTCGCCACGTGGAGAACGTCTTAAACGCATATCGGCATCGCCCAACTTCAGAGAGGGACAGTTTCATAACCTGGAGAAAACACCGGAAATCACATCCGACAAAGGATTACTGCGTGCTCTCTGGGATGCGGCNTTTGTTCGCCCGGCAGATCTCACTCCNTCCTCCCCTATTAAAACCATAAAAACAGATCTCAGTAGTCTATCGTTGACTGAGAACAAATTGGTATGGCTTGGACATTCTTCCTATTTCATGATATTGGCAGGGAGAAGAGTCTTGGTNGATCCCGTATTGACATCGGAATTTCCGGTCTCGCTTATGATGAAGCCTTTTCCCGGAAGCGACATATATTCTCCTGACGATATTCCGGAGATAGATATTCTTATCATCACCCACGACCATTACGATCATCTCGATTATGCTACGATTAAGAATATACGGGATCGTGTAAAATTGATAATTTGCCCTTTAGGTGTGGGTGAACATTTGGAATACTGGGGCATTGAAAAAGATAAGATCCGGGAACTCGACTGGTATCAGACAACAATAGATTCTCCGCTGAAAATTGAATGTCTACCTACCCGCCATTTCTCAGGGCGTCTTTTCAAACGCCGAAACACGCTATGGGCATCGTTTATGATTTCGCTACCCGATAACACAACCGTTTATATCGGGGGTGACAGCGGTTATGGGANACATTATGCTGAGATTGCCCGACGCTATCCGGTGGTCAACTATGCCATAATTGAAAATGGTCAATATAACGAAGACTGGCGGTATATTCATACATTGCCTTCTCAACATGATTCCGTTATACATGATCTTGGAGCTAAAAATGTATTTTCCGTNCATAATTCGAAATATGCATTAGCACGTCATCCGTGGTACGAGCCAATCGATAAAATCAGAGAAACGGCTGCCACTGATACTACCTTCCATTTATTGAAAGGAATAATCGGCCAACCCATAGACTTGAAATAGATTAACCAAAGCCGTATCTATCCCTCGCCGTAGCCGGTTTCGGGTTCGGCAGCAATTGACTCCGTATCATCGGTTGTGAGATAAGAAAATGGTACCTGTGACGGACCTGTAATCCTATCATATAACTCATCAAGCACCTTCTTCTGTTGAATCTTTGTCTTTATTTCACATTCCCATATACGGATCACCCTCCCACCGGCAAGTTCAAGATCCACGGTGGTTGCATAGTCGCGAGCCATATTCATGGCTATCTTATGTCGCCAGAAATCGATATTAGACTTGGGAAGTTTAAAGTATTTACATCCCTCATGACCATGCCAGAAACAGCCGTCTATGAAAACGACTGTCTTATATTTCTTTAGCACTATATCCGGAGAACCGGATAACTTACGGTCATTGACTCGATAACGTAAGCCACGGGAGAAAAGATATTTCCGGACAATCATTTCCGGCTTTGTATCCTTCCCCTTTATAGCAGCCATACAGCGGCTACGCTGCTCCGTTGTCATTGTGTCTGCCATATCCGATACATATTAATAATTCTGTATGATCAATCAAGCGTCTGTATACCTCCACCGTTCACCATCAAGGTCTGTCCGCTGACCCATGCAGAAATGGGCGATGCAAAATATAAGACTGCTCCTGCAATATCGGAAACTTCACCGAGTCGATGAATGGGGGTATGCGCCAGCATCTTCGCCTCAATTTCAGGAGTGAGAACAGTGGACAACGCATGAGTGCGCGTTGCACCCGGACCTACATTATTTATGCGAATACCCATAGGACCATAATCAAAAGCCAGATTGGAAGCCAAATGGTTTAGAGCGGCTTTCGACGATCCGTAAATTGCCATGGCCGGACTATTGTTGATACTGCTCATGGAGGTGATATTAATAATGCTCCCGTATCCGGATTTCTGCATATGTGGGGCCGCGAGCTTACATAGTTGCCATGGTGCAAAAACATTTATTGCATAGATACGCTCTACATAAGCACGATCTATGTTGAAGGGATTCTCTCGTCCACCTCCGCCGATTCCTGCATTATTTACGAGAATATTCACTGTGTCAAAAGTATTCACAGTGAAGTCAATCAAACGGGTTAAATCATCCGGATCCAACACATTACAGGCCACCGCTGCACTTTTCCCTCCGGAGGCGATAATGGAGTCGGCTACGGCCCTGGCTTTTTCAAACGAAATATCACTCACCACAACTGCGGCACCGGCTAATGCCAAAATTTCACAAGCACCCTTACCGATGCCGTCTCCGCCACCTGTGACTACGGCCACCTTACCGGTGAGATCAAACAATCCATCATTTTCCATAATTATTCTTTTTATGGTAAGTAGCTGTTCAAATTAAACCGCTACTATATTTTGTTAAATTAATAAGCTGCTCACATACTATCTGCTTGTTCTTTTTGGCGCTTTTGCTTTCGTTCATCAGTCGCATAGCCCGCTATGCTCCATCTTCACATAAGCAAAATCCCTCAAAATTAACTGCGCATATTGTATGTGTTTAATTTGAACAGCTACTTAATATAACGCCATTACACTCCTTTATGTTGAAATTGAACAGATCTAACCATCTACAATCTACAACGTTCCGGTAGAAGATGCAAAAAGAGCATTCCGAATCTAATCGGAATGCCCTCGGAAAAAGTTAAAATATCAGATCTGATTATTTCTTGAATTTAGGATCGTGTTCAAGTAGCCACTGGGCAATCTGAACAGCGTTAAGGGCTGCACCCTTCTTAATCTGATCACCCACTACCCAGAACGAAAGCCCATTATCATCACTGAGATCCTTGCGCAGACGCCCTACATATACGGGATCCTGATCGGCCACATTGAGAGGCATCGGATAGAATTTTTCACCATCCTTCTCTTCACATACCACCAGACCCGGAGCCTTGGCAAACGCATCGGAAACCTCCTCCAGAGAAAGAGGTTTTTCAGTCTCCACCCATATAGCCTCGCTGTGGGCACGCAATACGGGAACTCGCACGCATGTTGCCGAGACACGAATGTCGGAATGCATAATCTTGCGAGTCTCGTTAAACATCTTCATCTCCTCCTTCGTATAGTCGTTATCGGTGAAGACATCCACATGAGGTATCACATTGTAGGCGAGCTGATACTTGAATTTCTCCACAGTAGGCTCCTCTCCGTTGGCAATCTGAACATATTGGTTGCGAAGCTCATCCATAGCCGCCGCACCTGCGCCGCTGGCAGCCTGATAAGTGGCTACACGCACACGCTTTATATGCGAAAGATTCTCAATCGGCTTTAGCGCCACTACCATCTGGATAGTGGTGCAATTGGGATTTCCGATGATGTTGCGCGGACGATCAAGTGCATCCTCTCCATTGACCTCCGGAACCACAAGAGGCACGTCGGTATCCATACGAAATGCGGAGCTATTATCGATCATCAAAGCTCCATGTCGAGTGATGGTGTCGGCAAACTCCTTTGAGGTGCCCGCTCCGGCGGAAGTGAAAGCGATATCCACGCCGGAGAAATCGGAATCATGTGTGAGCTCCTCAATCACAATCTCCTTTCCACGGAAAGTACGTCTCTCCCCCGCACTACGCTTCGACCCGAAAAGACGAAGGTTATCGATAGGGAAATTCTGTTCGTCGAGCACACGGAGAAACTCCTGGCCTACGGCGCCGCTGGCGCCTACAATTGCTATATTCATAGGGTAAATGATTGGGGGTTATTACTGCATTCCGCTTGTAGCGACTTTGCGGTTGATTTTCTTCACGAGACCTTGAAGCACAGAACCGGGACCAAGCTCAATGAACTCATCTGCACCGTCGGCTATCATAGCCTCTACATCGTAAGTCCAGCGCACGGGAGCTGTGAGCTGCTTCACGAGGTTCGCCTTGATCTCCTCCGGATCAGTGTGGGGCTTACCGTCTACATTCTGATAAACGGGACAAACGGGTGCCTTGAATTCTACAGTAGCGATAGCCTCAGCCAATTCATCATGGGCAGGTTGCATAAGAGGACTATGGAAAGCACCGCCCACCTTTAACTTGAGAGCGCGTTTCGCACCGGCGGCAAGCATTTTCTCGCAAGCGGCGTCAATACCGGGAACAGTACCTGAGATAACAACCTGACCGGGGCAGTTGTAGTTGGCGGGAGCCACCACATCATCAACCTCTGCACAAAGCTCCTCTACTTTCTCGTCGGGAAGTGCGAGCACTGCGGCCATTGTTGAAGGTTGAGCCTCGCAAGCTTTCTGCATGGCATGTGCACGTTTTGAAACGAGCTTCAGGCCGTCCTCAAAACTGAGGGCACCGGCAGCTACAAGGGCTGAGAACTCACCGAGGGAGTGACCGGCCACCATGTCGGGCTTGAAGTCCTCACCAAGACTTTTGGCAAGAAGAACACTATGAAGGAAGATTGCCGGCTGTGTCACCTTCGTCTGCTTCAAATCCTCTTCAGTGCCGTTAAACATAAGGTCTGTAATACGGAAACCGAGGATATCATTGGCCTTCTCAAAAAGTTCTTTTGCTTCAGGATTGTTATCGTAGAGGTCCTTGCCCATTCCTACGAACTGTGCGCCCTGACCGGGGAATACGTACGCTTTCATACTTCTTTACCTTTATATTCCTATGTTGATAATATTATTTACAAATATTGCAGCGAATAAGCTCCATAAGAAGCTAATCCGCTGCAAAGTTAAGCATTTATATTCAATTACGGAAATAATTCTTTAATTTAAGTCGGGTCATTGACTATACCCGCAAACATTACTGCACCACTTTTCTTCTCCAAGATTGAAAAAATGAATGGATGGTCCACTTTAAATTCAGTATACTCTATTCTTTCACCCGTCGACGTGGCCATAAGCATTCCTGTGACCGCAGCCGCCTTTGTTCCATATTCATCACACTCAATCACAGTTTCCTGCGAAAGTTCAGTCTCCTTGAATAAACCGGGATAAGAGGTGATAGAGGTGAGACACGAAGGATCATTGAAGATTAGTCCTAATCCGGATGCCTGTAAGATATTCTTAAGACTTTCTATCCTATAACGTATCTTAAATTTGGGCATAGAGAGAAATATGGAACATTTACGGGATTTTACGATTCCATTTGAAAGACTTTGAATCACCTCTGATATTGTATGTCCTTCGTGTGGGAGAATGATACGCATACAGAAGATTTCATCTGCATAATCTATATCCATACCTTTGTATCCCTCTGCTTGAAAATAATTAGCCTCCACAAAATGATTATGCATTGTTTCCACTTCAATTATACCCTTAGATGTTTTAAAGGGAGAACGAGAAGTATCCTCCTTCCAAAACTGATTCCACCACACACCTTCAAAATAACTCGCGTTGTAGATTGCTAATTTTATAGTTTTTTTCAACGGTTCTTTCAAAAATCAGCTATCAATCCATGTGTCTTTTTCTCTGCCCATAAATTAATCTCCTTTTGTGATTGTATAGGATCATAATCTAAAGTGTAAAAAGACCCATCACAATCTTCTTCGACCGCTTTTTTAAATTTTCTCTCAATCTTTATATCATCGGCGACCCATATAGAGTTGGCTAAAGAGAAGTCAGAATTTTTACCGGGATGTCTACATAACCACAACCAACTTCTATTCATTTCATTCAATTCTTCAAGAGATGATGATTTCAGATAACGAAGTATTTCTTCCAGGGCAACCGAATCGGCTCCATTTGCAACAACGGAAAGCAGCATTTCCAAACTAAGTGGACATACAACCCTATTTGGCTCCTTTGAGTCGTCGAGAGTAGAGGCCAGAAAACCGTATGCAAACCTATTATACTGTTTAATACTTGCACCATCAATCCTAAACGAAGCGATCGTATTATCTACAGATGCCGTAGCATGTTCTTTTCTTGCTGAAAGTGTCTTTTTTGCCTCATCTTTTGATATTTTTTCCTCTTTAGCTGCAATTGAAACCTTCGACACTCTATCATTCATTCTTGACAAGCCTAAAATTTCATCTGCATCAGCAGCTAATTTCCGTTCTGCCTCTGATAATGACAACAATCCTACACTACTCTTATGACCACAAGAAATAATTCCCAAGAATATACTTAAGAGTAGATAAAAATATCTATGGGGCGTTATATATACCATAATTTAAAGTATTAAATTACTCTATCACAAGGAGCTAATGTTTACTTGATGTAGATTCATCAAATTGTCATTATAAATGACTTATTTAAGTGGTTTATAATCTGGCCAACCAGATAAATTCATATTGTATACGTACCCTTCATACGCATATCTTTGCTCTCCAGATGCAAGTTCATCAGGTTTCCCACAATTCACTCTATTTTTGAATAATAATTTGGTTAAAATCCATCAATCAGCAAAAAAGCAATCGCGGTATTGGATGTCCCTCCAATACCGCAATCATTTTATAGTGGTAGATCCATTTATTTAGCGCGCTTGCTATCCCACATCAGGTAGCAGATAAGGAGAGCGTATGCTGCACAGCCAAGAATCTGAGTGGTACCTTCACCGAGAGGATTCTGATATTCATATCCGGCAAAACGGGTGATTGCTGCGAAAACTCCGAAAAGTGCACCACCGGCAATCAGACCGGAAGAGATAAGCGTGCCTCGGTCGCGACGCGCATCGTTGGTCTTCTTATCCTTGGAGGAATTGCCTACGAAATGGGCAACAGCACCACCAACAAGCATCGGGGTGTTGAGCGACAAGGGGATGAACATACCGAGGCAGAAGGCAAGAGCCGGAACGCCGAGCCAGTTGAGAAGAAGAGCGAGGATAGCTCCTGTCATATAAAGAATCCACGGAGTCTCACCACCCATCATAAGAGGCTCGATCACGCCTGCCATAGCATTCGCCTGAGGAGCCACAAGGGCATTCTCACCTGTAAAACCATAGACTTTGTTAAGCACGATGATCACACCGCCCACGGTTGCAGCCGACACAAGAGTTCCGAGGAATTTCCAAGTCTCCTGCTTCTTGGGAGTGGTTCCGAGCCAATAACCAATCTTAAGGTCAGTGACAAAACCGCCGGCCATTGAGAGCGCGGTGCAGACCACGCCTCCGATTACCATAGAGGCAACTATACCCTGCTGTCCCTTAAGTCCGATACCCACGAAGATAGCTGAAGCGATGATAAGAGTCATAAGGGTCATACCGGACACCGGGTTGCTTCCCACAATTGCAATTGCATTAGCTGCGACAGTGGTGAAGAGGAAAGCGATCACGGTGACAACAAGCCATGCGATGGCCGCCTGCCAGAGAGTGTGGATAACGCCAAACCAGAAGAATAGGAACACAGCCACGAGAGCAATGAGGATGAAGAACACCACCTGCTTCATGGAGATATCGAGCTGCCAACGCATTTCAGTGACAGCCTTTGCCCCACCCTTGAATTCACGGCCGGCAAGTCCGACAGCCTGACATATAATAGGCCATGATTTCACTATACCGATCACACCGGCCATAGCGATACCGCCGATACCCATCTTGCGTGCATATTCACCGAAGAGTGCATCGGGAACCATAGCCTGAAATTCCGGAGAACCGTATGTTCCCATCAATGGAATGATAATCCACCACACGAATATCGAACCGGCGAAAATGACAAATGCATATTTAAGACCCACGATATATCCGAGACCGAGAAGTGCGGCACCCGTATTGCAGGAGAGCACGAGTTTGGTTTTCTCAGCTATGGTGTTGCCCCAGGAGGCGGCAGTGGTCTGGATAGTTTCGGCCCACCATCCGAATGTGGCCACGATATAATCGTAGATACCTCCGATAAGTGAAGCAATAATGAGGGTTTTTGCTTGTCCGCTATCGCCGGATTTTGCGGCCGCTTGTCCCGAAACGAGCACCTGAGTAGTTGCAGTGGCTTCGGGGAAGGGGTATTTACCGTGCATATCCTTCACAAAATACTTACGGAACGGGATGAAGAAAAGAATACCCAAGATACCACCCAAAAGGGAGGATAGGAAAATCTGGTAAAATTCCACCGTAATTTCCGGATACTTAGCCTTGAGGATATACAAGGCGGGAAGAGTGAAGATCGCACCTGCCACAATCACACCTGAGCAGGAGCCGATAGACTGGATAATAACATTTTGCCCCAAAGAATTTTTCTTCTTTAAAGCCCCGCTGAGTCCGACGGCAATAATTGCAATCGGAATAGCAGCTTCAAAAACCTGCCCTACCTTCAGACCAAGGTAGGCGGCAGCCGCACTAAACACTATTGCCATCAACAGACCCATAGACACGGAATAGAGCGTAACCTCCTCCTGCTCATGGGTCGGATGCATCACAGGCACATACTTCTCATCGGCTGCCAGTTCCCGGAAAGCGTTTTCAGGAAGACCGGTGTCGGTGGTATAAACCTCTTCGTCTTGTTTCATAATGTATTTTTATTGTTGTTTAATAAGTAGCTTTATTTGAAGTTCGATTTGCGAATTTAACAAAAATACTTTAATATATCATCATCGAAAGGAAGAATTGCAAAAATAATTTAAATAAGAGATACGTTTTAAACTTTTGCGAGACCGTATTGTCGCATTTATGACGATGACACACGTCAATACAGTTTCAATCAGTAATTAATTTTTAACCTAAATCAGCCGCCGGGCCTCTCCTCCACAGCACACGCCCGGAGGGAAATGTTATGAAGATAAAATCTCTTTTGGTAATGGGAATGTTTTCCCTTCCCGCCATATTATTTGCGAAGGGAAATGTGAGCGGCACAGTGGCCAATAAGGAGACTGGCGAGCCAATGGATTTCGTCAATGTCCAAATATTCAACGCTTCCACCGGAAAACCTCTTCAAATCACAGCCACAACCGACGATCAAGGGCAATTCTCTCTGAAGAATGTGCCCGATGGCTCCTATATCGTCAAGGTTATGAATGTAGGGTCTGTGGATCAGGAACGTCGGGTGAAAATTGCCGGAAGTGATGTATCCATAGGAAGAGTGCAGCTTGCAGACGACACTAAGGTGCTTCAGGAAGTTGTGGTCGAAGGAATCAAGAGTCAGATGCGTTTTGAGCTGGATAAGAAGGTCTTTTCCGTAGATGCAAATATTGCTGCAGCAGGACAATCAGCTTCCGAACTGCTTGAATCCATCCCCTCGGTGGAAGTGGATCAGGATGGAGAGGTCTCATTGCGCGGCGACACATCTGTCACTATCTGGATCAATGGAAAGGATTCAGGCCTTACCGCAGATAACCGTGCCCAAATCCTTGAGCAGATACCGGGAGAAAGTATCGACAGAATAGAAGTCATCACCAATCCCTCGGCCAAATACAGCCCTGAAGGGACATCGGGAATAATAAACATCATCCTCAAGAAGGATCGACGAGGAGGATATTTCGGAAGTGCCGAACTTTCAGGCAATTCACGGGGCGGTGGAAATGCATCTTTCAATATAAACTATAATTCATCCAAATGGGACACCTACGCAAGCATCGGCTTCCGTATGCGTCACAACACGGGGGGAAGCGAGATGCAGCGGATTTTCAACGACGGGACATTCACAAATTCTGATGCACGCAGTCCGCGCCATGGCAACAACCTTTTCATACGCGCAGGAGCCACTTATCATCTCACTGAAAAAGATGATTTCTATGTCAATGCATTCGGTATGTTCGGACATCGTTGGGGACATTCCGACACTCATTATCTCTCTACGGTCCCCAATATGTGGAACACCAACTTTGAAGTATCGCGTAACCGCAGCGACAATTGCGGGGCACATGCCGAGTGGGGTTATTCTCACAAATGGAGCGATACCCAGACCATTGATGCAATGGTCGGATATAACTTCTGGGGAGGGCCTTCATGGGATTCCTATACAGAAGAACAGCATTTCGACGAGACCGGAACAACCCTCAGGGAATACCGCGAGCAGGAGATGCCGATACATTCCAACACCTGGGAGGCTAAGGTGGATTATACTCAGCAGCTCGCGGAATGGCTGAAACTTGAAGCGGGTTATCAGGGGAACTATAGCCATGAGAATACTCCTAACACCACATGGCAAGGCACTTCCCAATCTGATATGAAACTGGCCGAGAACCTTTTCAACCATTTCATTTATACAAACAATGTATCTGCCCTATATTTCACGCTTGGTGGAAAGGTGAAAGATTTCAGTTTTTCAGCAGGATTGCGTGCTGAATCCTGGCAGATTCGCTCCCAGAGTCTTGACTACTGGACCTCACGCGAGGATGCGCGCACATTCAAATCNAATAAATTCGCACTCTTCCCNTCGCTTTATCTCTCATACGCACTTCCGCATGACAATGAGATTCAGCTCAACTATACCCGNCGCATACGGCGTCCCTGGGGAGGACAGCTGAATTCATTCCTCAATACTTCCGATCCCACCAACTATTCTTACGGGAACGAAGAGCTGGAACCTCAATATTCGAATGCCTTCGAGCTTAATTATCTGAAGAGTTTCACGTGGCATTTGATTTCTGTATCGGCATACGTGCGCACAGCAGATAATAAGATGAACCGCATCAGTTATCTTAATCCTTACGACGGTATCATCTACTCCACTACGGTGAATGTAGCTAATGAGATAAATACAGGTGTGGAACTGGTTCTAAAAAANTCTTTNTTNAAAAAAGCACTTGATCTGACCACTACTGTCAATCTTTATAACAATCATATCGGCGCATGGAGCTACACCGGCACTGCATATAATCCCAACCCTCAGGAATTTACCGATAACCGCACTTTCTCCCTCTCTCGCGGAAGTCAGAACTCCTTCGCCTGGGATGCACGCCTGATGGCTAATGTGAAACTCCCCTGGGGCCTTGCTTTCCAGGCCACCGGAAGATATTCTTCCGAGCATAAGGAAGCGATGGGTACTCATCAGGGNGGCTGGAGNGTGGATGCGGGTCTGAGAAANATCGCCGGCGACTGGTCGTTCTCACTNAATGCACGTGACATATTTGATTCGCGCAAGTTCAAATCTTCCACAATCACGGATGACTACACGCAATATAACAAACGTTGGCGTGGCGGACGCACTGTAAGCCTGACAATAAAATATTCTTTCGGTAATATGAAGCCTAAGAATACCGGGCGCCAGAACTCTGCCGAGCCGATGGAGAATAATTACAACGGCGAGGAAGGATAAATAATTTGAAAAGAATAATAAAATCTCATCCGATAAAATCCT